>NZ_JBBMFQ010000001.1:0-793727 GCF_040095935.1 Ruminococcoides intestinale
CTGCAAACGATGATTGGGCAGCTAGCTGGGGTCTTCCCGAGCAGAGCGCAACTCCTATAGGCGAAGAATTTGACCTTACATTCAATGGTCAGAATATGCTTCTTAACACAGTTTCTGCCGGTTTTGAAGAAGATTCACTCGTTGATGTAACAATCACACTCGACATTACAAACTTTGATTATTCAACACGTTCAGGCGCTAAGGCTACTGTTAAGGTTGAGCCTTCAACTCCTGCAGTTGATAATTTAACAATCAACGCTACATCTAATATTTGCCAGGCTAACGGTTCAGGCACATTTAATGTAGGTGACAAGGTATCAGTTTACTATCTCCTTGACACTAAGGACGCACAGCTTGAAGAAGTACAGTGGGCTCTTACATATGATAAGAACCTCCTTACACTTGATTCACTTACAATGCCTGAAATCGCTGACGGCATGGTAAATATGGATGATGTTTCAGGCAATGCTTCAAACCTTGCACTTTATGATTTTGCTGGCGGCAAGAAGCTTGTTGAGGCTGTATTCACAGTTAACGGTACAGGTACAACAAATGTTGACCTCAATGTAGTTGATCTTACACTTGGTAAGCTCAATCCTGCAACAGGCACAGTTGATGCTGATTCAGAATATGAAGCAGTAGTTAACGGCGACATGGCTAATGATCTCTTTGATCACATTAACTCAGACGCTAAGGTTGAGGCATATGTTGAGCCTACAACAACAGAGCCTGCTACAGAGCCTACAACAGTAGAGCCTACAACAACAGAGCCTGCTACAGAGCCTACAACAGTAGAGCCTGCTACAACAGAGCCTGCTACAGAGCCTACAACAGTAGAGCCTGCTACAACAGAGCCTGCTACAGAGCCTACAGACGCTCCTTCAACAGAGCCTACTACAACAGAGCCTGCTACAGTAGCTCCTACTACACCTGATGCTACATCTGCTACACAGGCTGCAACAAAGGGTCAGTCAACAGCTGACACACCGGCTAACGGCACAAGCAGCAACGCAGTACAGACAGGTAATGCTTCTATGGCAGTAGTTATCCTCTTAGCTCTTGTTTCTGCAACAGGTGTTGTTTACTTCACAAGAAAGAGATTCAATAAGTAATTGAATTTCCTATTGTAAGACTGTTAACGGCGTTGACAGATTAAAAAAATAATTTTTCGCCTCTCGGTTTTCCGAGGGGCGTTTTTTTATATCGTAATGTTGTGAAAATCAGTTTGAATTATAATTTCTAAAATATCATTTCTTTAAAGGTGAATCTGCAATTAATTTACTTTTCACATAAATTTCACCGAGAATTGTTAAATTATTGATTGAAATTTTAGTCTTAATGATATATAATAGGGATATCAAACTAAAGGAATGAAAAAAATGTCTAAAAAAATCAAAAATATGCTTTCAATTCTCTTCGTGGCTGTACTTACCGTGTCAGCATTCTGTATTCCTGCAAGTGCTGCCGAGGATGACCTTACAATCAGCATTTCAACAGATGAAAAGGATTCCGTAACAGCTAAAGTCGGCGATACGGTAAAGTATGCTATTTATATGACCGATACAAAAGAAGAAGTAATCGGAGCTGCAATGAGTTTCTTTTACAACGATGAATATTTGAAGTTAAATGCCGATTCAATAAACTGCGAAAGCTTTAAAAATGCGATTGGCAACCCTAAACTTAAGAATTTTTACACCTTTACATGGACAGATGTTCAGAATCCCGTAAAGCTTAACGGTGACAAGGCTCTTGTTTCTGCTGAATTCAAGGTACTCAAGGGAGGCAAAACCGATCTTTCATATTTCATCTCGGATATGTACGGCGATGATATGACATATCTCAAATCATATAAAATCACCTGCAAGCTTTGGGTGAACGGTAAAGAGGTAGAGGATAGTGCCGTTCCGATAGTAAATAATGATACGGCAAATTCCGAAAAAATTCAGGGCGATTTTGTAAACTACATTGACGGAATGGGCGAGGAAAACTCACCTAACAAAGACGATCATAAGTCGGTAGTTGTTGAGAAAAAGTACATCTCAACTCAGCAGAATAGTCAGGTTGTAGATGTTACAAAGGTTGTTGAGAGCTCTGCAAACGGTTCGGGTTCAAACACGACATTAATTATTATAATTGCAATTGTTGTTGTTTTGATTGCCGCAGGTGCAATTATTTTCGTAAAGAAAAAGGACGAAAAAAAGAACAAAGCTGCGGACAATAATGCAATGTCGGACGACGCAGATGCAGATAAATAAAACAGATAAATATCTTTTATAGGAAAATTTTTTATAATACAAGCTAAATACACAAAATTGCGATTGCAATTTTGTGTATTTTTTTGTTTTAAGCTTTTTGAAAAAGATTGCAATTTTGAAAATTTTGTTATATAATGATTTCATACCGATAGAAATCGGAAATTTTTTTGGAGGAGATTCAAATGTCAAAAAAACTTATCAGTATCATAGTGTCATGCGCTCTCGTCCTTTCACTTGCTCTTGTAGGTGTAATCGGCGTTTCCGCAGCTATTGATACAGACGGTCGTTATGTCCCAAGTGAGGGCGTAAAAGAAACACACAAAGTTTACTTCCTTATGCCTGAGTCATGGAAGAGTGAAAAGTACAATGCTCATGATGCAGGTGCATACTGGTGGAACGGTTCAGATGCATGCGGCTCTCTTGACGGTACGTCAGTAGGTCCTGCTTGGCCGGGTTATAAGATGCAGGTTGAAAATGCTGAAAATAACATCTTCTATCTTGACCTTCCTACAGATGTTCCTAATCTTGATTTCAACAACTACCTTAACGGCGGTCAAAGGACAGAAGATGCCGCAACAGGTAAAGTAACTTACGAGTTTACTGAGGAACAGTTTAAGGCTGCTAAGCAGACTGCCGATGTTTCTTGTCAGTACTATTCGGAAGGCGACAATGAATATTATGACAGTTTGCTTGACGGCGAATTCTGGGCAAAGGCTCAGGAAGCATTTGACGGTGATGACAAGACATTCCTCGGTAAATTTGCTGACAACTTCTTTGAGGATCCTGACTGGGGTATCTCAATGTACCTCACCAACATGATTTATGTTATAGACCCTACCAACACTTCTGTAAGCGTAACAGGTAAGGAAACATATGCCGGTGAGTTCTACTTCTACTATGGTCTTAACGAAGAAACAGGCAAGTACGAGTACGGTTCACTTCCTAACTATGATATGGCTAAGGAAGCAGGTCTTGTTCAGACAGTAGATAAGAATGCAAAACCTGCTACACCTGATCAGCCTACAACAACAACTCCGTCAAATAACAACAACACAGATCCTACAAAGAACACAGTTCCTACTGCAGGTCAGAACCCAACATCTTCTGCAAACGCAGTTTCAACTGCTGACACAGCAAATAGCACAGACAACAGCGCAGTTCAGACAGGTGCTACAACAGCAGCTGCAGTTCTCGCAGTTCTCCTTGTTGCAGGCGGTGCAGTTCTTTACACACGCAAGAGATTTGAATAATCTTAAATAATTATACATAATTATTTGATGCCCTCCGCTTTGGAGGGCATTTTTGCATTACTGTTTATTATTTGTTCTCTTATGTATGACTGAATAAGCGGAAATTACGGTTGAAAATATGCCAAAATTCCATAAAATGCAAATTTGGTGGAATTTAACACAAAAATTTGGTTGTTATTACATTGAGATTAAGGCTCAAAATTCCCTGTAACACTTGATTTTTACTGCGTTTTATACTATAATAAGCATACAGATGCAAGTATGGTGTCGGAAATTCATAAGGAGGAAATACAAATGTCCAAAAAAGTTATCAGTCTTTTGTTGGCTGTTATGCTCACAGCGGCAATGATTGTGGTTGCTGCAATAAGCGTTTCTGCTGATACGGACGATGAAGGCAGTTATGTGCCTTCTGAGGGCACTGAAACCTACCATATATATTTCTGCAAGCCTGATGACTGGGAAAACAAATATACATCTGATGCAGGTGTTTATTGGGAAAACGGTTCGGATACTCCTTCAGCGTGGCCCGGTTATTCAGCTCGCAATGCTGATGTCAAAAATGTTTACTGTTCTGATGTACCGACCGATGTTGATAAAGTAATCTGGAACAACGCTCTTAAAGGTACAGACGATCCGACAAATCCTGAATATAAACTTGCTTATCGAACAACCGATATTAATTTTAAGGGTTATGATAAAGGCGAGTCTGATTATTATCCCAACGGTGTTGAAAGCTTTGACAATATGATTTATGTTATCAATCCTGAATTTACTTCCGAGAACGATAAGGATGAATTGTTTTTTGCCGGTGAGTGGTTCTACTACTACGGTAACGGTGAATACGGCAATGCTCCTAAAAAGGCAGACCTCAAGGCCGGTGATTATTACGGCAAAGACGGTGTGTTTCCGACAGAGTACAATCCATCTGCTGAGGAAACAACAGCCGAATCAACAACAGAGGTTGTAACAGAATCGGAAACAACCGAGTCTGCAACTGATGCCCCCGTTGCAACAGAGGGGACAACATCGTCTGCTGAATCTTCGCTTGCTCTTACAGTAAATGCAACATCAAATTACTTCCCAATGGCAAGTGCAAAGTATAATGCAGTTACAAATCAGGTAACGGTTACATATTTTATGCAGTCTCCAAAGAATGTGCTCGACACGCAGTGGCACATTTCTTATGACACTTCAATCCTTTCGGTTGCTGATGTGAATACTGCTAAGTCGGTTTGCCCGACAATGGACGGCAGAGGTGTATATGTAAACTTCAAGAATAAGTCGGAAGGCGTTGGTTATGTAAGATTCGGTGCAAGTAATCTCGGTCTTTATGACTTTAGCGAAAAGACGCTTTTTGCAACAGTTGTTTTTGATGTTAAAGACATTTCAAAGGTTGCACCGGTTTCGACGACGGTTGACCTTGTTGTTGAGGTGCTTCGTGTTTCGGAAGTAAAACCGGACACAGAAATGACTGACGGTTCAAAAGAAGTTATTCTCGTTGATAAAGAAGTAGTTAAGAAAGCTCCTGTTGCTGCGGCAGTAAAAAATGATCTTTCAACTGAGCTTACTCCTTCAACCTATGCAGAACCGACAACAGCCGAGCCTACAACCAAGGAATCTACAACATTAGACACGACTGCCGAGCCTTCAACCGCAGAGCCTTCTACCGAGGAAGCAACATCTGTAACACAGCCTGTAACAAAGAAAATCAGCTCAACATCCGACACTCCCGATACACCCGACAGCAACGGCGGCAATGACGGCGTTGTTCAGACAGGTGAAGCTCCTCTTGCAGTTGTAATCCTCTCTCTTCTCATCGGCTCAACTTGTGTAATGTTCGTTCTTCGTAAGAAAGAAGAAATCCTTTAACGGCTGATAAAGACTAATAATTAAGAGGGCTGACCAAACAAAGGTCAGCCCTCTTTCTGTGCTGTGATTGAGGTTTAAAATTCTGATAAAAATACAAAAAAACAGCTCCACCGTAAATAGTGGAGCTGTTTCGTAATCTGTAAAATCAGTTAGCTCTGGTAACCTTACCTGAACGCAAACAACGGGTGCAAGCATATACACGCTTTGGTGAACCGTCAACAATAGCCTTAACACGCTGTACGTTGGGCTTCCATGTTCTGTTTGATCTTCTGTGTGAGTGAGATACCTTAATACCGAACTTTACATCCTTACCGCAGAATTCACATTTTGCCATGCGTCTGCACCTCCTTAAAGAAAACTAATTCTATTTCTAACTTTGTTATAATAACAGAAAATGAGAGAAAATGCAAGTGTTTTTTGAAAATTTCTTAACTTGTTTTTTGCTCTTGTAATTTTTGACGATATATTATATAATTAGGAATAAATATAGTTACACGATTGTTACCTAAAAATTCAGATTTCAGGAGGCTCTTATGCTCTCATTATTACTTAACGGCATCAGAAACGGCAACCTTGATTTCGGCTCGGTAATTGCCGAAATATTGGCTGTACTCGTTATTATATTTTTAATTCTCCCGTTCCATGAATGGGCGCACGCTTTTACTGCGTCACTTCTCGGTGATAAGGCGGTAAAGGGCAGAGGCAGACTTTCGATTAATCCGCTCAGCCACATTGACCCTATGGGTGCTTTGTGTATGCTTTTGTTCGGATTCGGTTGGGCAAAGCCTGTTCCGATTGATCCGAGAAATTTTAAAAATCCAAAGGTCGGTATGGCAATCACCGCAATTATGGGACCGATTGCAAATATCGTTGCGGCTTTTGTCGGACTCCTCATTTACTATCCGATTATCCTTTTTACGGGTGCTTTTCCGCTTTCAACAATCGGTGATTACATTATTCAGTTTTTAAGTTTTTATATTTCGTGCAATGTCGGACTTGCTGTGTTCAACCTTATCCCGATTCCGCCTCTTGACGGCTCAAAGGTTCTGTTCGTATTTTTACCCGACAAGGCTGTTGAATTCTTTTACAGATATCAGATGTATTTCTTCATCGGCCTTTTTGTTCTCCTTTATGTAGGAATTCTCAACACTCCGATTAACTGGCTCAGCAATCAGATTCTTGACTTCATCAGCTGGCTTGCAAGCCTGCCGTATATGCCGTTTGTCGGTTGATTTCAAAATCATTCGTAACATCAAATCATAACTGAAACTTATTTATGGAAACACAACAACTTCAATATAAGCTGTCGGCATTTGAAGGTCCTCTTGACCTTTTGCTGACGCTGATTTCTAAAAACAAAATAGATATTTACGACATCAGCATTTCCGAATTGCTCGACCAGTACATGGAGCAGATTAATATGATGCAGGAAAATCAGATGGATATCGCATCGGAATTTCTGACAATGGCGTCAAGGCTTGTTTATATCAAGTCTGTAATGCTCCTGCCAAAATATGAGGAAGAGGCTGAAGAACTCAAGAAAGAACTTTCGGGACAGCTTCTTGAATATGCCGTTTGCCGTGAAATGGCGGCAAAACTGGGCGATATTTATGACTTTGACAGCTTTTACAGAGAGGCTTCTCCCGTTGAATTTGACTTGACTTACAACCGTATTCATCCGAGTGAGGATATTGCAAAGGCATATGTCAGCGCAGTCGGACGGGGCAAGCGTAAGCTTCCGCCGTCAAAAGACGCATTTTCGGGCATTGTGTCGCATAAAATCGTGTCGGTAAACAGTAAGATTATCCATCTTATGAGAAGGCTCTGGCACGGCAAAAGGCTTGAATATCACGAAATTTTTGAGGTGTGCGAGGGCAAAAGCGACCTTGTGGCAACATTTCTTGCAACGCTGGAGCTGGTAAAGGGCAAGCGTATCAGAATTGAGGGCAGCGGTGAAAATGCCGTTGTTCATATGATTGAGGATAAAAACGCAATGCCTTTGCCACAGGTTGACGAGGACGAAAACAATGAAAATGAGGAGGTGCAGTAATGGCTGTTGAAAATATTCGTGGTGCGATTGAGGCGATTTTGTTCGCAAACGGTGCGTCGGTTGAATTTTCCCGAATAGCGCAGGCACTTGAAATTTCCGAAAAAAAGGTTAAAGAGCATATTTCTGCACTGATTGATGATTATGAAGCGTCAGGACGGGGCATAACTATAATATTGCTTGACAATTCCTGTCAGATGGTTTCAAAAAAGGAATTTGCTCCGCAGATTCGTACCGTTATGGATTTGAGAAGAAACACTCCGCTTTCACAGGCGGCTCTTGAGGTTCTTGCAGTTGTTGCGTACAATCAGCCTGTTACAAAGGCTTTTGTCGAGCAGGTGCGTGGTGTTGACTGCAGTGGTGTAATCGGCAGCTTGACAACAAAGGGACTTGTTGAAGAAAAGGGCAGACTTGAGTTACCGGGCAGACCGTTGCTTTACGGCACAACCGAAAACTTTTTGCGTTGCTTTAACATTTCAAGTCTTGACGAACTTCCTCCGCTCCCCGAGGGTGATGAGGACAAGGAGTCCGAAGAAAACGGTGAAGAACAGGAAAAGACTGAAAACGGCAATGAGCAGATTGATTTGCTTGCCGATCAGCCTGTTGACAGGCAGTAAAATTTAGGGGGAATTCCCTTTGCTTTGGCTATATATCCTACTCGGAATTGTGCTGTTTATTGCGCTTGTGATGTTTATTCCGATTACTTTGTGTGCATCATATAAAGAGGAGTTTTGGTGCGCCGTGTATATCGGATTTGTAAAGCTTCAGCTTGTGCCGGCAAAACCCAAAAAGGAAAAGAAGAAGAAAAAAGCAAAAAAACAAACTCAGAAAACCGAACAGCCTAAAAAAACGACAGAAAAAAAGCCGAGCCTTATAAAAAAATACGGTATTGAGTGGCTTTTGAACCTGATAAAAAAAGTTGCAGAGCTTGCAGTATCTGCATTGCAGGACTTTTTCAGCCACATACTGGTTAAAAAATTGTCGCTGAGTATCAGCGTTGCAGGTGACGATGCGGCTGACACGGCTATAAAATACGGCAAATACTGTGCCGTTGTTTATCCGGCAGTAGGTACAATTGTCCGTGTTGTAAAATGCAAAGGCTACGGAGTTGACATAAATCCGAATTTTTCGGAAAAAGCAGAAACTGAAATTAACTTTGACTTTGCCGCAAGAATTTTCGCATTCCGACTTATCGGTCTTGCCGTTAAGCACGGAATCAAGGGGATTAAACTTCTTGCAGAAGTTAAAAATGATTGATATAAATATTGTTGAAAAAGGAGAATGGCTATGGAACATCCTATCGGCAGTTTAATGGATACCACAATGGAAAAAATCAAGGAAATGATTGATGTCAATACTATTATCGGCGAGCCTATAACTTCGCCTGACGGCACACTCATCATTCCTGTTTCAAAGGTAAGCTACGGCTTTGCGGCAGGCGGTTCGGATCTGCCTACCAAAAAGGAAAACAAAGACTGCTTTGGCGGCGGTAGCGGTGCAGGTGTGACAATTCAGCCTGTTGCATTTCTTACCGTTTATCAGGGCGATGTAAGGCTTGTTTCCGTTGACAGGGAAGAAGGCACAGCCGATAAGCTCGTTAATATGATTCCCGATGTTCTCAAAAAAGTAAAGGGAGTTTTCAAAAAGGATAAGAGCGAATCCGCAGACGATTTTTCCGAAATCACACAGGACGATATTGACGGCTGATTCGTAATATTGCAACACCCCTCGGCATAGATTTATGCAGGGGGTGTCCTTATGAAAAAAATAATCTCGCTTGCGGTGTGCTTTGTTATGCCGTTTGTGCTTATGGGCGCAAAGACTGCGGAGGATACTCCTCCAACAACTTCTGCACAGGCATTTGTTCTTTATTGTCCTGATAACAACACGGTTATCTGTTCAAAAAATGCAGATGAAAAAATGAAGCCTGCGAGTACCACAAAGATTATGACATCTCTCATAACGCTTGAGGAGGCGGCATCCTGTAACAGCGAAGTAACCTTCAAACAGGAAATGGTTGCCGAGGGCAGTTCGATGTATCTTAAAGTCGGTGAAAAAGTCCGACTTTCGGACCTTGCGTCAGGAATGATGATGGCGTCGGGTAATGATGCGGCGAATGCGGCGGCATATACGATTTCGGGCAGTCCCGAAAAGTTTTCACAACGAATGAATGAAAAGGCAAAGCAAATCGGTATGACGAATACCAATTTTGTAACGCCGAGCGGACTTGACGATGATAACCATTACTCAAGTGCAAAGGATATGGCTCTGCTTATGTCATATGCACTTGAAAATGACGATTTTGCAAATCTTACGGCTAAGAAGAGCGTGACCGTTGAATTTCTTGAACCGAAATCAAGGAAAACCGCATATGCAAATCATAACAGGCTTTTGTCGCTTTATCCCTACTGTACAGGCGGAAAAACAGGCTATACAACGGTGGCAGGGCGGTGCCTTGTTTCCTCTGCAAAAAAAGACGGCGTAACGCTTGTGTGCGTCACTCTGAATGACCGTAACGATTGGAATGACCATATTTCCCTTTATGATTACGCTTTTGAAAAGTACAGGGGAGTTGACTGCAAGGACGCTGACTTTTGTGCCGATATTCCGTGCGTGGGCGGTGATAAGGACAGCGTAACGGTTACAGGTGAGAAGAACAACACAATCGTTTTAAAGCGTGAGGACTGCGATAAAATCAAGAAAAAAATCTTCATAGACAGCTTTTTGTATGCTCCGATTGAAAAGAACGAATCGGTCGGCAGAATTGAATACACACTCGGCGGAAAGCTGCTTTATAAATGCAACATTGTTGCAGGCGAAAAGATTAAATCGGATAAAAAGAGTGTGTCAATATTTTCGGCAATAGGAAATCTGTTTTCGTGACAGCTTAAATATACAGAAAATTTTAATAAAAAGGAATTTACATATGGCTAAAATTGAACCTATAAGACTTCAGAAATTCATAGCGCAATGCGGTATTGCGTCAAGGCGAAAAGCCGAGGAGCTTATTCTCGGCGGTCATGTCAAGGTGAACGGCAAAACCGCAATTCTCGGTGATAAGGTTCTTCCTACAGACAAGGTGTTTGTAAGAGGCAAGAGAATTGTTGTGCCGAAGGGCGGTAATTACCGATATATTATGCTCAACAAGCCCCGTGGATTCATTACCACAATGAATGATGAGCGTGGCAGAAAGTGTGTTGCACAGCTTGTTGAGAATGTCGGCGAGCGAGTTTATCCGATAGGCAGACTTGACAAAGACAGCGAGGGTATGCTTGTTTTTACAAATGACGGTGACTTTGCAAACAAGGTTATGCACCCGAAAAACAATGTTTACAAGATTTACAGAGTAACCGTTCGACCGTCAATTGACGAGGATCAGCTTGTAAAGCTTGAAACAGGCGTTGAGCTTGACGGCAGGAAAACCGCTCCTGCATATGTCCATGTAATTCACAAGGAGCAGGGCAGAGTAGTTCTTGAAATGATTCTTCACGAGGGTAAGAACCGTGAAATCAGAAGAATGTGCGAGGCTGTCGGGCTTGAGGTTGCAAGACTAAAACGCACCCAGATTGGTGGAGTTAAAATGGGTATGCTCAAACAGGGCGACTGGAGAGATTTGACCGAACAAGAGGTTAAAAAACTGCTTGCAAACCCGTTTTTAAACGGCAAACAGCTTTAATTTTCCGTTTTTGAAAAATACTTCCGAAACGGTCAATCAAACTATTCGTTAATTCGACAATAAATTTACGGTTTTGGTGTAATAACTATTAAATGTGTTCAAAATTGAAATAGTACAGCGTGTTTTTCTTGTACTTTTGAAGATTATAGAGTATAATGTATTGTGTAGAAAATTAGTATGCACGCTCAGTTTTCGTGCATATTCAATACATGGTATTGGAGGATTTTAAGATGAGTATTGAAAAGATCAATCAGGCAAAGGCTGAAATTGCCGCAACTTCCGCTTATAAGACAATTACGGCGTTTTTTGATGCAGACAGCTTTTGTGAAATTGATGCCTTTGCAAAATCCGGTGAAGGTTTTGCCGAGGTTGTTGCAGGCTTTGGAACAGTAGAAGGTATGCCTGTTTATGCGTTTGCACAGAACAGCGACATTTGCGGCGGTGCTATGAGTAAGGCACAGGCTGCCAAGCTTAAAAAGCTGTATGGTCTTGCGCTCAAGACAGGCGCTCCTGTTGTAGGATTCTATGACAGCGTTGGCGGCAGACTTAATCAGGGTACAGAGCTTCTCGCAGGTTGCGGTGATGTTCTCAATGCGGCTGCGTCACTTTCCGGTGTTGTACCGCAGATCTCGGTTGTTCTCGGCACTTGCCTCGGAACAAACGCTCTTAACGCCGCAAGCGCAGACATCGTTATCATGAGCAAAGACGCACAGCTTTCACTTTCGGTAACAGGCAAGCATTCCGATGCCGCTTACAATGCTGAAAACGGTATTGCCTCAATCGTTTGTGACGACGCAGACAAGGCAATCAAGGCTGCAAAGGAACTTATCCTTTATCTTCCGTCAAATAACCTCACAATGGCTCCTCAGTCATTTGAAGAAGCTCCGGCAGAGGACGGTTGCGGTTGTGTAGTCAGCAGAACAGTTGACGGCAACAGCATTGTAAAGCTCTTCAATGATTACGGCAAGGAAGCAAATGTTCGTTTTGCAAGACTCGGCGGTCAGGTTGTAGGTATTGTTGTTACAAAGGGCAAGGAGCTTGGTTGCAAGTCTGCAAACAAGGTAGCAAAGTTTGTTCGTTTCTGCGACGCTTTCTCACTCCCTGTTGTAACATTCGTAAACTGCCCGGGCTTTGAGTCAATCAAGTCGGCAACAAAGGCATCAGCCGCTTATGCTGAGGCAACAACAGTTAAGATTTCTGTTGTTACAGGCAAGGCAATCGGTTCAGGCTATGTTGCTCTTGCAGGCACAGGCGCTAATGCAGATGTTGTTTACGCACTTCCCGATGCAGTTATTTCACCTGTTAATGTTGAGGCTGCCGCATTCATTATGGCTCCCGAAGTTATGAATGTTGCCACAGATAAGCAGGCTGAGGTTGCTCAGAAGTTTGCTGACGAGAATCTTTCTGCTTACAATGCCGCTCAGAACGGCTATGTTGACGGTATTGTTGAAGAAGCTCAGCTCCGTCAGACTCTTATTTCTGCTCTTGATATGCTCTCGGGCAAGCGTGTTTCAACACTTTCAAAGAAGCATTCAACTATCTGATAAATGATTACTTGTTAAAATAAAAGGGGATACTAAAAATGAAGAATTTAAGAATTACAGTTAACGGCACAGCATATGATGTTCAGGTTGAAGAACTCGGCGGCTCTTCAGCTCCCGCAGCAGCCGCTCCTGCTCCGGCAGCCGCTCCCGCTCCTGCAGCAAAGCCGGCAGCTCCCGCAGGCGCTCAGGGTTCTGTTGTTGTAAAGGCTCCTATGCCCGGTACAGTTGTTAATGTTGTTGTTTCGGCAGGACAGGCTGTTAAGGCTGGAGATGACCTCGTATTCATCGAGGCTATGAAGATGGAAACTCCCGTTAAGGCTCCGCAGGACGGCACAGTTGCAACAGTTGATGTTGCAAAGGGTGAGTCAGTTGACTCAGGTAAGGTTCTCGTAACACTTAACTAATCAATAATTCGGAGAAAGGGATGCTGTAAAATGGCAAAAAAAATCAGAGTTACCGAAACTGCTCTGCGTGACGCTCATCAGTCACTCATTGCAACAAGAATGACAACAGAGGAAATGCTCCCTGTTCTTGACAAACTCGATAAAATCGGTTATTACTCACTCGAATGCTGGGGCGGCGCAACATATGACTCATGCCTCAGATTCTTAAACGAAGATCCGTGGGACAGACTCCGCACAATCAGAGAGCATTGCCCTAACACAAAGCTCCAGATGCTTTTCAGAGGACAGAATATGCTCGGTTATCGTCACTATGCCGATGACTGCGTTGAGTACCTTGTTCAGCGTTCAATCGCAAACGGTATTGACATTATCCGTATTTTTGATGCTCTTAACGACATCAAGAATCTTAAAACAGCTATCAAGGCCGCTAACAAAGAAGGCGGTCATGCACAGGTTGCTATCAGCTACACAACAGGTCCAGTATTCACAGATGAATACTATGTTGAGTATGCTAAGAGAATTGCAGACGCAGGTGCAGATTCAATCTGTATCAAGGATATGGCTGCTCTTCTTACTCCGACAAGAACCGAAAGCCTTGTAAAGGCTATCAAAGCCGCTGTTCCGGAGCTTCCGCTTCAGCTCCACACCCACTACACATCAGGTCTTGCATCAATGTGTCTTTTAAAGGGTGTTGAGGCAGGTGCCGACGGCATTGACACAGCAATCAGCCCACTCGCTCTCGGTACATCACACGCACCTACAGAGTCAATGGTTGCCGCTCTTTCAGGCACAGAGTTCGACACAGGTCTTGACCTTAAACAGTTCTCTGACATCCGTGCTTACTTCATGACTCTTCGTGAGAAGTACATCAAGTCAGGACTTCTTGATCCTAAGATGCTCGCAACAGACGCTAACGCTCTTATCTATCAGGTTCCCGGCGGTATGCTTTCCAACCTTCTTTCACAGCTCAAGCAGGCCGGTAAAGAAGACAAGCTTGACGAAGTTCTTGCAGAAGTACCCCGTGTTCGTAAGGATTCAGGTTATCCTCCGCTTGTTACTCCGACATCACAGATTGTCGGCACACAGGCTGTATTCAATGTAATCACAGGCAAGCGCTACTCAATGTGCACAAACGAGTTCAAGGGACTTGTTGCCGGTGAGTACGGTACAACTCCAATGCCGATTGATCCTGCGTTTCAGAAGAAGATTATCGGTGACAAGAAGATTATCAAAGGTCGTCCTGCAGATCAGCTTAAGCCTGAGCTTGATAAGCTCCGTGGCGAGATTGAGCAGTGGATTGAACAGCCTGAGGATGTTCTTTCTTATGCACAGTTCCCGAAGGTTGCTCTCGACTTCTTTGAAAAGAGAAGAAATGCCAAGGTTGGCATCAACGGCGACAAGCTTGACAAGAAAAATATGGTTCACCCAGTTTGATTTGACAACTAAAATTAACATTTATGCCACTTTCGCTATGAAAGTGGCATTTTTTATTGATAGTTAGAATACGAAATATGTGAAGTAGGTACTGCTTTTTATAAGTAAACACTACTGACAAAATTAATAATGAATTTTCAAATGAATATGAAGTTTTTATTGAAAGTGAAAGTAATATGTGTTATAATAGTGATATAAAATCACAACAGTAAGGTTGGTGACGATAATGTAATATTATAAAAATGTAAATAATAAAAAGTAATTTAGGAATAGGAGTCTATGTATGAAAAAATTAAAATTATTGACAGGACTATTTTTCTCTGCTATACTTACAGTAAATGCTACTGTAGCTTATGGAGCAGTAACTGCGGATGCTAATTATAATACTCTAAAAACTGATTGTAATGATATTAGTTTGTCAGAGGATTTTTGTGACAACTCTTTGATTGTAGCACTTCGTAACGAAACAAGTATGGAATTAGACACATATTCTGTGTCTGATTTTAGCGAAGTCAACGCTAAATCAGTAAAAGATTTAACATCTGATACTGTAGATACGATTCAAAATGAATATGTTTCTGTTTATAATGATTTTATTAATGTAGTGTCACAAGATGATACAGTATTTTTGTCTGATGAACTAGGACAGCAGGCACTTGACAGTATTGATGAAAATATTAAGGATGAATATTCAGATTTTCATCAAACCTTGTGTATAACATTAAATAAACACGATAAACAAAATGTTTTAGATGCTATAGAAACTCTTCAAAAGAGAAATGACGTACTGTATGCTGAACCTAATTATTGTATTACATTAGATTCAACTGATGTGACTAATGACGAATATGTTAGTGAACAATGGGCTTTAGACAAGATTAATTTACCTGATGCATGGAAGATAACTACCGGTAGCAAAAGCGTTAAGGTAGGTGTTATTGATAGTGGAATAAAAGCGGATCATCCAGATTTAAAAGATAATGTTGATTGTGAATTGAGTAAATCTTTTGTTGAGGGAACTGATGATTCGTATGCATTAGAAGATGTTTTTGGTCATGGTACACATGTAGCCGGAATAATCGGTGCGGTTGGAAATAATGGTACTGGTGTTTCAGGAACTTGTTGGAATGTAGATTTAGTAAGTCTGAAGGTTTTTAATGATAATGGCAGTAGTGGAGATAGTAAAAACAAACTTAGTGGTGTAATTAATGCTATAAATTACGCAAAAGCAAATGACATAAGAATATTAAATTTAAGTGCAAGTTTTGCTGGTCATATTTCAAAATCTTTTGAAGAAACAATAAATAATTACAATGGTTTATTAGTATGTTCAGCAGGTAATTATGGCTTAAATATCGAAACAGCAAATAAATATAACAGAATACATCCATCTATATATACTAGTGACAATATAATCTCTGTTGCTGCTTCAAATGTTGATGATGAAATATGGAGAAGGGGTGAGTATGATGGAAGTAATTATGGTGTAGTTAGTGTTGATTTAGCTGCGCCTGGAGCAAATATTTATTCCACATACTCTGCAGAAGATAAAGCATATGTCAGTATGACCGGTACATCTATGGCAACACCGTATGTTACAGGTGTTGCTGCATTGATTCAAAGTAAATATCAGAATATTTCCACTAAAGCGACAAAAAAAGCAATTCTTGATGGTGTTGATAAGTCATCATATTGGTCTAAATATGTAAAAACCGGTGGTAGGTTAAATGCTCATAACGCACTTAAATCAGCAGGTGATTGTAAGTTTACAATTCAATACGATAAAAATGGCGGTAGTGGAAATAATATGCCAAATACAACTGTTACTTACGGTGTGTCAACTAAAATTAGTTTAAATACATACCAGTCACCCTCTGATGAAAAGTTATTTGCAGGTTGGTATGCAAATAGGAAGTCTGACAATAAGTGGTTATATCAAAATGAGTCAGGTAAACTTGGTTGGTATAAAGAAGGAAGTCAGCCGAGCGGTTATACAAAATCAATATATAGAGATGGGGTGACGGTTGCTCATACATCAAGCGTAAAGAACGACACGATTGTTATGTATGCTTACTGGATAAAGAAGGGTGATGTTTTGAAAGGTGATGTTAATATTGACGGTGCAATAACCATTGATGATGCAGTTCTTGTTCAGAAGTATATAAGTCATATGTGTACGTTTAGCGACATACAAAAATATGCTGCTGATGTTAATTCTGACGGAGTTATAAATGTTTATGATTCAACAGAAATACAAAAAATAATTGCTAAACTTAATTAACGGGAGAAATCAAAATGAAAAAAATTTTAACAGCATTGATAGCATTTGTAATGTGCTTTTCGGTTGTAACAACAGCTTTTGCGGCTACACCTGATGAAATATCAGAATCGGATGTTGCATCAGAAATCAGACAGGTGATGATAGATACATATTACGGCGGTAAAGAGCCTGAGTATCTCAACATTGAAATTGTTGGTTCAACAAGTGACGGCGGAGTATGTTTTATGCACAATGAAGGCTTTAGCCTTGATTATTCAATTGAAGAAACAATTGGTGACTATACTTATCATTACAACCATAACGATGATGTTATGCTTTATAAGAATGGCAATGTTTACTCAATTAAAGAGGCTTACGAAAGCGGGGTTATTGACGATAGTATTCTTGAAGAATTGTCAAAAATGAATTTTGGTTTGGAATCTAATAAACCGAATACAACTGTTCCTACTGAGCCTACAACTACGGTTGCAACAGTTGACGAACCTGTAACAGTACCCGATACAACTTCTGTAACTTCGGCAACTAAGCCTGTTTCAACAAGCGACACAGCAACAAATGACACACTGAGCAATTCACAGAGCAACGGCGGTGCAGTTCAAACAGGACAGAACAGCGTTGCTGTAATTCTTCTTGTTGCAATGCTTGCAGGTTGTGCAGTAATTTTTGCAAAACGCAGAAATCATTTTGAGTAATTTACAAATTAAATAATCCCTGTAAAAGCCGTTCTCGTTATTGAGAACGGTTTTTATTTTGCTGATTATTTTATGTGAATTTTTAGCAACTATATTGCATTACATATAATTAAGCGGTATAATGAAGTAAATTGAATATCTGTTGCGTATACCATTATTACAGATAGAATAAATAAAAGATGAGGAAATAAAAATGAAAAAACTTTTAACAGCATTGATAGCATTTGTAATGTGCTTTTCGGTTGTAACAACAGCTTTTGCTGCTACACCTGATGAAACTTCTGATCCAGACTTGATTTCAGATATTAAACAGGCTATGTTAGATACATATTATGGCGATGAAAAGCCTGATTTTATTGAAGTAAGAATATATGGTACAGCCAGTGACGGTGGCGTGTATTTCGATTTTATGGATAGTTTTACACACTGGACAGATGAAGTGGAATTCGATATAGGTGATTATACTGTTTCTTATCCGAGAGATTGTCCCGTTTTGTTATACAAGAATAATAAAGTATATACCTTGTCAGATGCCTATGAAACAGGTGTAATTGATGATGATATGCTCTATGAATTATATGTTTGGGGAAATCTTTGGGGTAAGATAGATGTTACCCCAAAGGGTGAAGATAGAGCTCTCCTTTCAGAAATAAAGCGTGTAATTATAAATAAATATTACAATGGCAAAGCACCTGAATATTTGAATGTCGAAATTGTTGGTTCTACAAGTGATGAAACAGTATGTTTTAGAAATATACCCTTTATGAGTTTAGGCGTTATGATTGAACAAACAATTGGTGACTATACTTATTATTACAACCATGGCGATGATGTTATGCTTTATAAGAATGGCAATGTTTACTCAATTAAAGAGGCTTATGAAAGCGGAGTTATTGACGATAGTATTCTTGAAGAATTGTCAAAGATGAATTTTGGTTTGGAATCTAATAAACCGAATACAACTGTTCCTACTGAGCCTACAACTTCGGTTGCAACAGTTGACGAACCTGTAACAGTACCCGATACAACTTCTGCAACAAAGCCAGTTTCAACAAGCGACACAGCTACAAATGACACACTGAGCAATTCACAGAATAACAGCGGTGCAGTTCAAACAGGACAGAACAGCGTTGCTGTAATTCTTCTTGTTGCAATGCTTGCAGGTTGTGCAGTAATTTTTGCAAAACGCAGAAATTATTTTAAATAATTCAAAACATCAACAGAATATATAAAATAAACCGTTCTCGCTTTTGTGAACGGTTTATTTATTTTAGCTTAAAAATTTGTGATAGTTTATCAAGATGTATTGCTTTTTATATCATTTAATGTTACAATTAACTTGCATAAAAATTTAGCTAAAGTTTTTAATAATGCGTAGAATATTTACAAAGTGAGGGATAGATATGAAAAAGTTTTTACCTATAGCTATGGCGGCGGTAATGTCGATGTCTGCGGTTGCGGTTTCGGCAGTTTCTGCAAATGCGGTTGAACCGCTTAACACACCCGTGCAGTATGCACAGGTTGCAAGGGCAAGCTTGGCAACTCCGAAAATTTCAAAAGCCGAAAGCGTTTACGGCGGTGTAAAGCTTACATGGAACAAAGTGAACGGTGCGGCTAAATACAGAGTTTACTACAAGGGCCGTAAAGGCTGGACACGAATGGTTGATACAACTTCAACCTCATATATCGACAAGGATGTTTCATCGGGCAGGAATTACACCTATACTGTAAGATGTATTTCTGCTGACGGAAAGAGCTTTACAAGCGGTTATGATTCAAAGGGGACAACCGTAAAATATATTGCCGCCCCCGAAATTTCAAAGCTTGAAAGCGTAAACGGCGGTGTAAAAATTTCTTGGGGCAAAGTAAGCGGTGCGACTAAATACAGAGTTTACTACAAGGGCAGTAAAGGCTGGACACGAATGGTCGATACAACTTCAACCTCATATATCGACAAGGATGTTTCATCGGGCAGAAATTACACTTATATTGTAAGATGTATCACATCAGACGCAAAGAAATTTACAAGCGGTTATAACCCGACAGGCAAGTCGGTAAAGTATGTTGCCACACCGAAAATTTCAAAACTTGAGGTCACATATGACGGCGTAAAGCTGACATGGAACAAAGTTGCAGGTGCAGAGAAGTATCGTGTGTACTACAAGGACAGAAACGGTTGGACAAAGCTTGCCGATACAACAGGCACGACTATGCTTGATATGAATGTTGTTTCAAAGGAATTTGATTTAAGCATTGATGATATTTATTACACGGTTCGTTGTATCAGCAAGGATGCCAAAAGTTTTACAAGCGGCTACGATTCAAAGGGTACGCCTATTGGCAATCATCAGGATTGTCCCGAAATTTACAGCATTGGTGCAGTAAACAACGGTATTGAAATGCATTGGACGGGAGATGCGCCAAAGTTCCGTGTTTATATTAAAGAAAACGGTTTTTGGAAGAGGATAGCAGAAACTTATGACAACTATTATGTTCACAAGGGTGCAAAGTCCGGCAGTAACACTTATACGGTAAGAGGTGTTTCAAAAGACGGTAAAAAGTTTACTACGATGTTTAACCCAACCGGTGTAACATACAGGTATAAGACATCTGATAAAACAAGGGACGCTTATATCAATTATATGATGAATCATCAGAGTGAATGGATGCCAAGCTTGGGAAGTAATCACAATTTGTCAGGTGTTATGTTTTTGGATTTCGACTTTGACGGAGTTCCGGAGCTTGTTGCACAAAAGGCTGATTCCAATGAGTATAGTTTCCATTCCGTTGTTTACAAATTTGAAGACGGTAAGTTAAAAAGAGTGGGAAATGTTAACGACGGTTTTGCGATATACTATAATAAAACTGCCAAAAAGTATGAGGTTCACGACCTAAAGATATCTTTAAATGTAGATGACGGTTACTATTGGTCGGGTAATTCAATAATCACATACGACGGAGAGAATCTTTTTGCAAATATGTATTCGGCAAGAGGCGTAGGCGAAGAATCAAATAATAATATTTATTATAGATATTTTGACGGTAATGACAAAAATATTTCACGGGCAAAATATAACGAAATTAACCTTAAACAGTTTAATAATTGCGTAAATGCACATATGTTTACCAAATTTATTGCGACAGGTTATGGTGATAACAGCGTATGGGGTGAGAACACTACCGCTGAGAATAAGCAGTCTTTGCTTGATGCTTATAATTCTTTCTCCTATGAGAAGTATTGATTATTTAAAAATTAATAAGTTTTAACTGCAAAAGGGTTCAGCCGTAAAAAGCTGAACCCCTTTATTGCACAACAAAAATCGGTTCAGCCAAATTGACTGAACCGTTAATCTGTACTATATTAAGCTTGGGAACAAGTAGTTGTAAATTATCACAAACTACCTACACGAACTACGAGCGAGGTACTCGCAAAAAGGGTAGCTTGAAAATCAAGCTACCCTAAATTCGTACTATGTAATGCTCGGGTGACAGAAGTTTGAATATATCAAACTAACTTCACGAACTAAAAAACATTAGTTGTTGATGAGCTTATCTTCGTCAGACCAGCTGTAGAGCTTTCTAACTTCCTTACCGAATACTTCGGCAGGAGCTTCGGCAGCGAGCTTTCTCATAGCCTTGAAGTGAACCTGTGAACCGGCATCGCTCATGTCAAGGAGGAAGTCCTTAGCAAATGTACCGTCCTGAATGTCAGAAAGAACCTTTCTCATAGCCTTCTTAGTATCCTCTGTGATGATCTTTGGACCTGTGATGTAGTCACCGTACTCAGCTGTGTTAGAGATTGAATATCTCATGCCTGCAAAACCTGACTGATAGATAAGGTCAACGATGAGCTTCATCTCATGGATACACTCAAAGTAAGCGTTTCTTGGGTCGTAACCGGCATCGCAAAGTGTTTCAAAACCTGCCTGCATAAGTGCACAAACACCGCCGCAAAGAACAGCCTGTTCACCGAAGAGGTCTGTTTCTGTTTCTGTTCTGAATGTTGTTTCAAGAACGCCGGCTCTTGCACCGCCGATACCGAGTGCATATGCAAGTGCGAGATCCTTAGCCTGACCTGTAGCATCCTGCTCAACTGCAACGAGGCAAGGTACACCCTTACCAACCTGATACTCTGAACGAACTGTGTGACCCGGTCCCTTAGGAGCTACCATTGTAACATCAACATCCTTTGGAGGCTTGATGCAACCGAAGTGAATGTTAAAGCCGTGAGCGAACATAAGCATATTGCCTGCTTCGAGGTTTGGCTCGATGTCGTTCTTGTAAAGAGCTGCCTGCTTTTCATCGTTGATAAGAATCATGATGATGTCAGCCTGCTTTGCAGCCTCTGCCGATGTATATACCTTAAAGCCCTGTGCCTCAGCCTTTGCCCAGCTCTTGCTGCCTTTGTAAAGACCGATGATTACATCGCAACCTGAATCCTTGAGGTTGAGAGCGTGTGCATGACCCTGGCTGCCGTAACCGATAATAGCAATTTTCTTACCCTTGAGAAGGTCAAGGTTACAATCTGACTGATAGTAGATTGGTGCTGTCATGTTTTTTGTGTAGTCTTTCATATTAAAGTCCTCCTTACCGCAAACGCGGCATATAAATTAAAATATATGCTAACTGTAAGATTAAACGGAAACCGAAGCTGTGCCTCTGTCAATGGCAACAGTACCTGTTCTTACAATCTCACGGATACCATAAGGCTTGAGTAAGTCAACAAGCGTGTTGATGCGGCTTGCACATTCGCAGTACTCAACGGTAACTGACGAAGGGGATACATCAACGATTTTCGCCTGCATAATTTCAACCGTTTTGACAATTTCGGCTCTTTTTGAGGCGGCGCAGTGAACTTTGATTAAAACAAGCTCACGGCTGATAAATTCGCCCTCGTTAAGCCTTTTTACCTTAATGACGGGAATGAGCTTGTTGAGCTGTTTTTCAAGCTGTTCAACAATGTACTCGTCACCGTTTGCAACGATTGTGATTCGGGAAACCGACGGGTCCTGAGTAACACCTACTGCAAGTGAGTCGATGTTAAAACCTCGGCGAGAGAAAAGTCCCGAAATTTTTGAAAGAACGCCCGCCTGATTTTCAACAAGTATTGATAATGTATACTGCATTTTATCACCTCATTAAATTGACGGAGTGTCGGGGTGAACATCGCAAACAAGAATGAACGGTTTTTCCGAATCAACAATACCCTTGATGATGTTTTCGGCTTCCTTGTTTGAATGAGCCTCTGCATGGTCAATGCCGTAAGCATCGGCAATCTTCAAGAAGTCGGGATCACCGTTGAGAATTGTTGCGGAGTGTCTGCCGCCGTAGTGTTTGTCCTGAAGTTCACGAACCATTCCGAGTCGTGCGTTTTTCATAATGATGATTTTAATTCCGAGCTGATTGCCTGCAATAGTCGCAAGCTCATTAAGCCCCATCTGAAAACTGCCGTCACCGCAGATTACAATAACATCACGGTCGGGTCTTGCAAACTTTGCACCGATTGCAGCGGGAATTGAGTAACCCATTGTACCCATACCGCCTGTTGTGAGGAATCTTCCCTCACGAATACGGAAGTTGTTTGCACACCAGATTTGATTTTGTCCCACATCGGCAACGAGAATTGCCTTTGAGCGGAACATTGCGCTAAGATGACCGACAAGTGTTCTCGGCTCAACAAAGCCGTCAAAAACGGGAGGCTCACGGTAAAGGTCTTTTTTCCAGTTCTTTACGGTTTCGCTCCACATTGTTGTAACCTTGTAATCGCCGATGCTGTCAAGCAGCATATTGATGACATTTTTCATATCGCCTACAATCGGAATTTCTGTTTTAACATTCTTACCGATTTCAGCAGGGTCAATGTCAATGTGAATTACCTTTGTGTTTTCACTCATCTGGTCGGGAGCCGCAACAGCTCTGTCACCGAGTCTTGCACCGCATACGATTACAAGGTCGGCTTCGTGAAGAGCACGGTTGGCAACAGCCTTGCCGTGAGTGCCGAGCATTCCGAGATAAAGCTCATGCTCGCTGGGCATAACACCGATGCCCATCATAGTTGAAATAACGGGGATACCCGTAGTTTCTGCAAATTTTTGAAGTTTAAGCTTGATACCAGAACTCAGCACGCCGCCGCCTGATACGATAACAGGACGCTTGCTTGCGTTGATGGCCTCAACAGCCTTTTTAACCTGAATTGCGTGTCCCTTAGTGTTCGGCTTGTAACCGATAATGTTTACGCTTTCGGGATATTCAAAACTTTCAATTTCATTTTCCTGAATATCAACGGGAATGTCGATAAGTACAGGACCGGGTCTGCCGGTTGAGGCAATATGGAAAGCCTCTTTGAAAACTCTCGGAAGGTCTTCTGTTTTGCTGACGAGATAACTGTGCTTTACAAACGGTTCACAAGCTCCTGTGATGTCAGCTTCCTGAAAGACATCTCTGCCGAGAAGGTCGGAACGAACCTGACCTGTAATGGCAACAATCGGAATAGAGTCCGTATAGGCGGTTGCAATGCCTGTGATGAGGTTGGTTGCACCGGGACCGGAAGTTGCCACGCAAACACCGGGACGATTACTGCATCTTGCATAGCCGCTTGCCGCATGAGCAGCGTTCTGTTCCTGACGAACAAGAATGTGGGTAATGCTCGAATCGTAAATTTTATCGTAAAATGGGCAGATAGCCGCACCGGGATAACCAAAGACTATGTCAACGCCCTCGGCTTCCAAACATTTTACCATAATTTCAGCACCGCTGATCATTATGTTTTGTCCCTCCTATCCTTTTTATTGTGAGCAAAAGGTGTTTTGTAACATTAAATATACCTTTTTACTTTACCGCTAATTATACAATAAATACCTTAAAAAGTAAAGAGCAGTATTGCCCATAAATTAAATTTTTTGCAGGATTTTGACAGATAATTTGCAAAATGAATTTTAATTGATTTTTACCGCCTGTTTACTGAAAATTTAAGTCGCTTAATTTTGTAAAGTATATTCTTGAATTAAGGTCACTTTTTTTGTCTGCATTATCAGGGGACATCATTATCATCAAATTATCTTTTCCTATCCGTGATATACCGCCTATAGTGTACCCTTTTTCTTCAATATTAAATTTTGTTTCTTTCATTGTTTTGTTGGTTGTATCAAAAAGATATATGTAGTTATTTTCTGAACTTGATTCCGCCCTCTTATACAATAAATTTGTATCACTGTCATCTTCAGATGCGGATACTATTGAAAAAGTATCATCTACATCTTCTGATATGTCGGATTTTTTCAGCTTATCGCTGTCTATATATCCTATACATCTTGTTATGCTGAAATTTTGATAGAATAGATAATTGTTTTTAAAATCAAAAACCTGTACGCCCTGAATTAATTCGTTTGAATCATCTGAAATGTTGGATATATCATAGCTTTTGAGAAAATTCATATCATAGTCATAAGTTTCTATTTTTAAAGAAGCTTCGTTCTGTGAAATGCAATCCAAAACCAAAAGAGAGATTGTTTTTGTACTTTTGTCAATTGAAACTTTTCTTATAGTTTCCCCGATACTGTTTTTATCATCAAACTCTAAATATTTTAATTGCTTGAATTTTTGAGTTTCGGTATCATACAGTTCCAAAGAAGTACCGTTGTCTAGCACTTTTGTGATTATGACAAGATTGTCTGCTCCTGTAACAGTGTCATATGGAAATCCGCCTTTGTCAGAAAATACAGTCGTCATTTTGTTTTTATTAAGGTCGATATCAATAAATTCAAGAGTTCTGTTTTCTTCGTCTGTAATGTCGCCCGTGCTTGACGTAAAGCAAAGGTGATTATTTACATAAGCTTTATCGTGAATTTGCATAGACCAGTTTTTTATTGAACCAAGTTTTACACTGTTTTTTTTATCTAAATAATATCTGTAGTATTCCATTTCATTTGGAGAGTCTTTATTGATTTTTGAATATATGAAGCCGTTATCAATTTGTTTAAATAAGCCGTAAAGATTTAAAGTATCCACCTTTTTGCCGTTATTGTAAATTTCATAATCATGATTTAATTCTGTTGTTTCAATATCTGAATCAAGAGATAAATCATCTGTATTCGTTACGGTTGTTTGTTCAGTGGGGTTATTGCTTGATGAAGAAGTGTTACATCCATATAATGAAAGTAAAAATAAAGCGGTTACTAATAATAAAAATATCTTTTTCAAATTAATCTCTCCAAAGTTTATTTATCAGTTGCAAGCACTGACAAAAATATTATAATTTACATAATTATAAAAGTCAATGATTTTAAAATACTATAATATAAGATTATGTTTAGAAAAATTTTGGCAAATGAAAGCACCGTGAAACTTGTGAAAGCTCACGGTGCTTTATCATAATAAATGATATGATTTGCAAAAAAATTAATATTTCTTTTTGAGGAGTCTTGCGGCAATGAGTACGCAGACTACGCTTACGCCTGTGTCGGCGATAACAGACATCCAGATTTGTGCAAGACCGAATGCGGCGAGGATAATTACAAGAGCCTTGATTGAGAGGGCGAAGATGATGTTGCCCTTGACGGTGTTGATCACACTTCTTGCAATTTTAATTGCCTTTGGAAGCTGTTTGAGTGTGCCTGATGCGAGAACTGCGTCTGACGCTTCAATAGCGGCTTCACTGCCGAATCCCATTGCGATACCGCAGTCGCTTGCCGAAAGAACAGGGGCATCATTGATGCCGTCACCCACAAAGCAAGCACCCTTGGATTTTGATTTCAAGCCCTTGAAAAGCTCAAGCTTTTGAGCAGGGAGAAGCTCTGCGTGACATTCGGAAAGTCCGAGTTCATTTTTAACATTTTCGGCAGGCTGTTGTCTGTCACCTGTGAGCATTACCGTGTTCTTGACACCGAGCGCGTTAAGCTGTGAGATAACCTCTTTTGCCTCAGGTCTTACCGTATCGCTGACATTGAGCGAACCGATAAGCTGACCGTCATAAATTACGAAAACAGAATCGTCTTTATTTGCAATCTTCTTCTGCTCGTCCGAAAGAATCTTTGAACCGCCGCACTGAATAGTTTTGCCGTTATAAACTGCGCTTGTTCCGTGACCGGCACTTTCGCTGTAGTCGGAAAGCTCGGGAAGTTCAAGACCGTTTGCCTTCTCTCTGATTGCGGAGGCAATCGGATGAGCGGAATATTTTTCGCTTGCAGCGGCAAGAGCAAGAACTTCGTCGGCACTGTATGAACCGACAGTATTAACCTTGTTTACGCTGAGCTTGCCGCTTGTGAGTGTGCCTGTTTTATCGAATACGAATGTGTCTGCTTTTGCAAGAGCCTCAATATATTTTCCGCCCTTGATGAGTACACCGACTTCGGATGCCGCACCGATACCCGAATAGTAGGAGAGAGGTACGGAAATAACAATAGCACACGGACATGACGCTACAAGACAAACAAGCGCACGGTATAGCCATTCGCTGAATGCTCCGAGTCCGCAAAGCGGAGGAATTACTGCGATTGCAACTGCAATGAGTACAACAACCGGTGTGTAAACAGAGGCAAATCTTGAAATAAGCTTTTCGCTGTTGCCCTTTTGAGCGGCGGCATCTTCAACAAGCTGAAGAATTCTTGTTGCGGTACTGTCGCCGAAATGCTTTGTGGTTTTGACAGTAATAAGGTTACTGCCGTTGATTGCGCCGCTGAGTACCTCACTGCCCTCGCCTGCATCAACAGGAAGGCTTTCGCCTGTGAGAGCCGATGTGTCGAGAGTCGTTTTACCTTTGATAATAATGCCGTCAAGCGGAACTCTTTCGTATGGCTTGACTTCAATGATACTTCCGATTTCAACGCTTTCGGCAGGAACAACCTGTTCTGCACCGTCAACAATAATTGTTGCTGTATCGGGACGAATGTTTGCAAGCTTTTCAATGTCACGGCGGGATGCGTCAACTGCTCGATCCTCAAAAATTTCACCGATAGAAAAGAGGATTGTTACCATTGCCGCCTCAACAAAATCTCCAAGACAGAATGCCGCAATTACCGCAACAGCCATAAGCGTTGTTTCGTCAATTCTCAGCTTTAGAATGTTTTTTGCACCCTTGATAAATACCTTGTAACCCGAAAGAAGTGTTGCAACAAAACACGCTGCGAGTACAACATAATGAACAGCCGTAACACCGTCAAGTGTAAGGTGGAGAATTTCGGACACTACAGCAAGTACAATTGAAATTGCAAGGAAGATTGTGTCATGGTTGATTTTCTTTTTCGTGATTTCGGGTTCTGCCTTTGTTGTGATATCATTTTTCGGAGTTTTGTCAACAACAGTTACACCGTCCTCAATGCTGTCGCAGATCGACTGAATTTCGGAAACAGGATTCTGCTTTTCGCTTTTGAAGTTGAGAAGTTTTGTCGCAAAATTAAAGCTTACATCCTCAAAGTCGTCTGTTTCTGCAATTTTAGCCTCAATTTTGCCCGCACAATGAGCACAATTGAGATTGTCTAAAGTGTAGGTGTATTTTTTGAGATTGGTTTTCGGAGTTTTGTCAACAACGGTTACACCGTCCTCAATGCTGTCGCAAATTGCCTGAATTTCGGAAACAGGATTCTGCTTTTCGCTTTTGAAGTTGAGAAGTTTTGTCGCAAAATTAAAGCTCACATCTTCAAAGCCGTTTGTTTCTGCAATTTTAGCCTCAATCTTGCCTGCACAATGAGCGCAGTTGAGATTATCAAGCTGATATTTGTACCTCATATGTCTCCCTCCTTATTCAAGGACATGGTCAAGTCCCATTTCGATGATTCGTTTCACATGGTCATCGTCAAGGCTGTAATAAATCTGCTTTCCTTCACGGCGAACACGCACCAGCTTGTTCTGCCTTAACACACGCAGTTGGTGGGAAATTGTGCTTTGCTCCATGCTGAGAGCTTCAGCAATGTTGAGCACCGACATTTCATTTTCCGAAATGGTGTACATAATGCGAAGTCGGGTTGAATCACCGAAAACCTTAAAAAGGTCTGCAAGCTCAAACAGCACATCAATGTCGGGCATTTCGGGAGTGGTCGTTTTTTCTTTGTTTTCCATAGGCGTCCCCTTTAATTTTCTCTCAGGTTAATAGTTATACTTGAACATATGAAGATATGCTCATATGTTAATTATAATATAGCATTCCCTTTTTAAAAAGTCAATAGACACACACGAAAAAATGTAATGTTTTTCAAGTTTTTTTGCCCCAAAGTTTCACTTGTTTATTGTGTCCGTTTGGAAAGTATATATAGTATAGAAAGTTAATTTTAAATTTGAAAAAAGAAGATTGAAGGTGTAAAATTATCATAGGAATAACGGAACGATATTTTTCTGTGTTCAATTTGAATTGTAAATTGCTCAGATGCCTGATGATAACACGAAAATAACACTTGTTTCAATTTGTAATAATTTTACAAAAAATCGCTTTGATTAATTACTTCTTTTTAGGAAAAAACGGTTTTAAAAAGCATGGTTGGTTATATTAAAAACAAAAAAAGCAACAAATTAATAATTTGAGTACAACTTGCCCAAAAATAGATTACAGTTTTATTATTCCGTTGACTTTACTACAATTTTGTAGTATCATTTTCTGTAAGAGAATTGTTAAATTACATCTGCGTAACCGAGTGGGTTCGTTTTTAATAAAATGTAACAAATTAGTTCTTGCTGCGAATTTTAAATTCGTGTTATTTTTGACTTTTACTTATTTGATATATATTTCAGATATTTTTTTAATATCTTTTGCACATAATTGGGGTGTAACAATTGGAGAAGTTTGTAGTTACCGGCGGAAAGCCATTATCAGGTGAAGTGACAATCAGCGGTGCGAAAAATGCAGCCGTTGCAATTATTCCGGCAGTTATTCTTTGTGATGAACCCTGCCAGATTGAAAATATTCCTAACATCAGCGATGTATCACTTATCAGCAGAATTCTTCAGCAGATGGGTGCTAATGTAAGACGAATCAACCGTTCGTCCTTATATATTGATCCTACAAAAATCCGCACATGCAATGCTGTGACCGACCTTGTAAGAGGTATGAGAGCGTCATATTATCTCCTCGGCGCACTTTTGGGCAAGTACGGCAAGGCTAAGGTGGCTCTTCCGGGCGGCTGTAACTTTGGCGTGCGTCCGATTGACCAGCATCTTAAAGGCTTTGAGGCTCTCGGTGCGACAACTCAGCTTGTTGACGGTGCGATTATAGAGGCAGAATGCGACAGCCTTGTCGGTACACATGTGTACCTTGATGTTGTGTCCGTTGGTGCAACAATGAACATTATGCTTGCCGCATCAAAGGCAAAGGGACAGACCATTATTGAAAATGCCGCAAGAGAACCGCATATTGTTGACCTTGCGAACTTCCTTAATTCAATGGGTGCGGATGTCAGGGGTGCAGGTACGGATGTTATCAAAATCCGTGGCGTTGAGTATCTTCACGGCATTACTTATTCGATTATTCCCGACCAGATTGAGGCAGGAACATATATGTGTGCCGCCGCCGCAACAAGAGGTTGTATTACGGTAAAGAATATTACACCGAAGCATCTTGAATCAATCAGCGCAAAGCTGCGTGAGATGGGCGTTAAGATTACGGAATATGATGAGGCTCTCAAGGTTGATGCGTCATCTGCTCCGCTAAAGCGCTGTAACATCAAGACAATGCCGCATCCCGGCTTTCCGACAGACTGTCAGCCGCAGTTTGCCGCATTGCTTATGAGCGTTCCCGGAACAAGCATCATCAACGAGAATGTTTGGGATAATCGCTACCAGTATGTCAGCGAGCTTATCAGAATGGGTGCGCAGATTTCTGTTGAGGGCAGACTTGCAATCATTGAGGGCGGTGTTCCGCTCACAGCGGCTCCCGTTAAGGCAACCGACCTTCGTGCAGGTGCGGCTATGATTATTGCCGCTCTTGAAATTAACGGTACAACAGAGATTTCTAATATTCAGTTCATTGAGCGTGGATATGAAGATGTTGTTGAAAAGTTCAGAGGACTTGGTGCAGATATCAAAAAGGTGTATTTTACAGGAGATAACGAGCAAGAGCTTGGTGCCTGACTAAAATTTAATTAGAAATCAAAGCCGTTTTCTTTGTGAGAACGGCTTTTTTGTGAGATAATTTACAAATTTTAAAATTTGTGTTATCATATTCGTTATACTAAAGATAAGGATTGATTGTTTTGGCAAGAGCAGTACCGCTGTTCAGCGGAAGTAAGGGTAACAGCTACTACATAGGTTCGGCAAGCGAAGGCGTACTGATTGACGCAGGCCGTTCATGCAAGCAGATTGAAAATGCCATGCTTGCAAACGGACTTGATATGGGCAGTATCGGGGCGGTTTTTATAACTCACGAACACACTGACCATTGCAGTGCGTTGCGTGTGCTTGCAAAGCGTTACGGTTTTAAGGTGTATTCAAGTCTTGGTACGCTCAATGCTTTGAGGGCAGGTAATAAGCTTGATCCAAACACAGATGCAGATGTTATAACTGACGAGGTTGTAATCGGCAATATGCGTGTTCAGCGAATTGACACCCCCCACGATGCGGCGGAAAGCTGTTGCTACCGTGTTACTGCTCCCGACGGAAAATCCGCACTTATAGCAACCGATATGGGCGTTATGTTGCCCGATGTCAGAACTGCCGCAGAGCAGAGCGACTTTGTTGTGCTTGAGTCAAATCACGATATTAATATGCTCAAAAACGGATTTTATCCTTATCAGCTAAAGCAGAGAATCCTTTCAAACAGAGGACATCTTTCAAATGAGGCTTGTGCAAAAGAACTTGTTAACCTTGTTGAAAAGGGAACTTTAAGACTTATGCTCGGCCATCTCAGCGAAGAAAATAATACCGTTCCGCTTGCAATGTCAACATCCGTAGACCTGCTCACATCAAACGGAATGAAGTACAAAAGCGATTATTCGCTTGATGTTGCTCCGAGTGTAAGCACAACAAAAGCCATCATCTTTTAACCTTAAACAAACAAGAGGAATATGATTAAGATTAACATAATTTGTATCGGCAAAATAAAGGAAAAATATTTTACCGACGCAATTGCAGAGTATGCAAAACGCTTGACCGCATTTTGTAAATTCAATATTATTGAGCTTTCGGAAGAACGCATTAAGAGCAACATACCGAATAGGTCGCAGATTGATGAGGTTATTTTCTCTGAGGGAAAACGAATCATGCAGAAAATTTCGCCTTCGGATTATGTTGTTGCAATGTGTATTGAGGGAAAGTCTATGTCGAGTGAGGAGCTTTCAAAGCTGATTGACAATGCGTCTATAAGCGGAAAAAGCACCGTTGATTTTATTATCGGCGGCAGCTACGGGCTTGACGAATCGGTTAAAAAACGGGCGGATGTCCGTCTTTCAATGAGCAGGATGACCTTCCCTCACCAAATGGCAAGAATGATTTTAAGCGAACAGATTTACCGTGCGTTTGAGATTTCATCAAACGGTAAATATCACAAATAATTTACGGAGTTACTATGGCACTTGACGGAATTTTTTTAAGACATATTAAAAGTGAAATAGAAAAAGAGGCTCTCGGTGCAAGGGTGTCGCAGATTTATCAGCCGAACAGAGAGGAGCTTGTGTTCGGGCTGAGAACATTTTCCGGCAACAAAAAGCTGTTGCTTTCTGCACGAGCAAATTCACCGAGAGTGAACTTCTGTTCGTCAACACCCGAAAATCCTGCACAACCTCCGATGTTTTGTATGCTTTTGCGAAAAAGAATCGGCGGCGGAAAGCTTGTGGGACTTCGCCAGAACGGTTGCGACCGTGTTCTTATGCTCGATTTCGAGTGCGTGAACGAACTCGGCGATACTGTGATGATAACTGTTGTATGCGAAATTATGGGTATGTACAGCAACATAATTATTGTCGATTCAAACGGCGTCATCATCGATTCACTCAAGCGTGTCGATCTTACAATGAGCAGTAAAAGACTTGTACTGCCGAATATAAAATACGAACTTCCCGAATCGCAGAACAAGCTTAATCTGCTTAAATGTTCGGTGCTTGATGTGTGTACAGCCGTAAAAAATCTTGACACGGAAATGCCGCTTAACAAGGCGCTGTTAAGGACAATTGAGGGTGTTTCTCCGATTGTATGCCGTGAGATTGAATACAAGGTTATGGAGGGCGCAACAAACAGAATTGAGGGTGTGCTTTTTGACCGACTCGCAGTTGAAATCGAAAAGCTGAAAAGCGTTTGCAGCGATTGTTCGGGCAAGCCTGTTGTGGTTTATCGTGAGGACGGCAAGCCTATGGACTTCTGCTTTATGAATGTTGAGCAGTACGGCGATTTTGCAAAGGTTGAGAGTAAGGAAAGCTTCTCCGATTTGCTTGACGGATTCTATGAGGCTCGTGACAGTCGTGACAGAATGAGGGTGAAATCGCAAAGCCTTACAAAGCTTTTGAACAACACACTTGAAAGGCTTGCACGAAAAATTGCAAAGCAGAAGAGTGAGCTTGAACGCTGTGCAGACCGTGAGCATCTTCGCATATGCGGTGATCTTTTACAGGCAAATATCTATCGCATTGAGCGTGGTGCGGAGTATGTTGATGTTGAAAACTTTTACGATGAGAACAACGCAATTTTACGCGTAAAGCTTAATCCGGCAATCTCACCTTCGGCAAATGCTCAGAAGTATTACAAGGATTACCGCAAGGCTAAAAATGCCGAAATTATGCTCAAAGAGCAGCTTGAAAAGGGCAGGGAAGAGCTTGATTATATTAATTCGGTTCTCGATACGGTTGACCGTGCGGAAAATGAAAAAGACCTTGCGCAAATTCGTGAGGAACTTACCGAGCAGGGCTATCTCAAGGTTCAAAAGGGCAAAAAGCCCCGTCAGACAACTTTGCCGCCGCTCGAATTTGAATCAAGCGACGGCTTTAAAATCCTTGTAGGAAGAAACAACCGCCAGAATGATAAGCTGACTTTGAAAACAGCATCAAAGAACGATATGTGGCTGCACACAAAGGACATTCACGGTTCTCATGTAATTGTTGTTTCGGACGGCAAAGAGATTTCCGACACGGCAATCTATGAGGCGGCACGGCTTGCGGCATATCACAGTAAGGCGAGAAACAGCAGTCAGGTTCCCGTTGACTGCACACTTGTTCGCTATGTGTCAAAGCCAAACGGCTCAAAACCCGGTATGGTGATTTATGTCAACAACAAAACCCTGTATGTAAAACCGTCACAAACGGTTGAAAAGCAGTAAAATATTTTAATAAAAATTAAACGGAGGGCAAGACGCTCTCCGTTTTTATGTTAATTTAATTGTTTTTAACGGGCGGTAAAATCGAATGTAAAAATTCGTATTTTAGGGGTGCAGAATTTGAACTCATACCCTTCAAAATTTGCACCTGCCCCCTTCAGAATTTGAACCCGCCCCCTTCAGATTTTGAAGGGGACTACTTCAGAATTTGAAGCCTAATAATACCCATAGAAAAAGACTAAGGGAATAATACCAAGTAAACAATACCAATTGAAAAATGAAGAGGAATTCAGATGACCGAACTGACAAAATCATCCTTCAAAATCCCATTCGGGGACATAGCTTTCATCTGCGGAAGAAAGCTCCTGTGTAAAGCCGTCAATTCCCAGTCGCATCATTTCAAGCTTTACCTTGTCATATTCTCTGCGTGTGATTTTACGGTTAATTCGTGAAAACTCCCTGTCGCTGACCTTGCCCATAGGAATGTACTGACACATAAGACTTAACAAAACCTGATCGCCGAATCTGCGTTTTACAATATCAAGCACTTCAAGGCTGTTCTTTGTGTGGGCAGGCAAAATCAGATGCCTTACGATAACGCCCTTTTTCATAATGCCGTCATCGTCAAACTGAGGCAGACCAACCTGAAAAGTCATTTCGTGAATTGCTGCAACAGCCGTGTTGACATAATTCGGTGCAGAAGAGTATTTTACCGCAAGAAAATCATCTGCATATTTAAAGTCGGGAAGATAAATATCAACAAGTCCGTCAAGCATACTGAGAGTTTTCGGACTTGTGTATCCGCTGCAGTTATATACAATCGGAATTCTCGGTTTGTAAATTTCAAGACTTTTAACAACAGCGTGTGCAAAATGGTCAGCCGTTACAAGGTTGATGTTATGTACTCCCTTATCCTCAAGTTCTTTGTAACATTCGGCAAGTCTTTCGGGAGTGATTGTTCTTCCGCCGTCCTCGTTTGAAATTTCGTAGTTCTGGCAGTACACGCATCTCATTGTACAGCCCGAAAAGAAAACAGTTCCGCTGCCCTTTGTGCCGCTTATGCACGGTTCTTCGCCATAGTGCGGAGCAACCCTTGCAACAACGGGCAGTTCTCCCATTTTACAAAATCCGTTTCCGCTGTGGGCAGTACGAACCGCACCGCATTTTCTCGGACATAAATTGCAAATCATGATATCACCTTATTGTCTGATATATAATGTCTGATAGAACATTAAACACTATTGTACCACGATTATGACAAAAGTTAAAGTCTTTGCAAATTAAAGTGTGAAATCAGTAAGATAATCTTCGATGATGTCGTCAAGCTGGCAGAGTTCAAGCTCAAGTTCGTTGCACATTTCGACAAGCTCCGTCATTTCACGAAAGCTTTCGCTGATTCCCGACACGGATTTTATAAGCATTTTGCCGCAAAATGCACTTATCCCAAAGGTGTTAAATCCGTCTTCGGGTGTATGATTCAATTTGTATGTTATCATTTTTCCCTCCGGATGACAACCGGTCACAAGATAATAATACTATTATGTTGCGATATTGTCAATATTGTTACAAAAATATTGTTGAGTTGTAAACAAATAGTGATGTATCAGTAATAAATTGTACATAATGACAAATGAATGTAAACCACAGTTAAAGAATTATATAACAATAAAAACTTTAGTTCGATAAAATCTTAATAATATGTAACAAAGTATTACATATGGTATATAATTTCAGTGCAGTCAGATTTTTCGGCAAACGGCAAATAACATATCGACGACAGTTAACTGCTGAAATATTGCAATAACAATAGTTAATCATTGCTTTGCATCAGTCTTTATTTGTGCATAATGTATAAAAAGCGTTCTTAAAGTTTGGCTTTAGGATGCTTTTTTAGTTCTCAATAGGAAAAATACGGCATTTATAAATGTTAAAATATAGTTATCGTGCGGTACTTTGTGCGAAATAATATTTAGGAGTGAAAATATGAGATTACGCAAACCATTATCGATTCTTCTTTCTCTGTCCATGATTGCAGGTATGTCGGCCTTTGCCTCAAATGCGGCAGTAACAAGCGATGAATCGGTTTCAGCAGGCAATTATTACAATGCAAATTATCTTGAAAGCTATGCAAGCAAAGCGTATAACGAATCGGGACTCGGTTCAGTCTACAGCAAAACTTCCACAACATGGAAAATCTGGTCACCTGATGCGTCATCCGTAAAGCTCAAGCTCTACACAACAGGTTCTGACAACGAGGCGGGCGCTTCGGCAATCGGCACCTATGATATGAAAAAAGACAGCTCAACAGGTGTTTGGTCACTTAATCTGAGCGGTGATTACAAAAACAAATATTACACATATCTTGTAACAGTAAACGGCACAACCAAGGAAACACAGGATGTTTACTCACAGGCTGTCGGTGTAAACGGCAACCGTACAATGGTTGTTGACCTTGACTCAACCGATCCGAGCGGTTGGTCGGACGATAAGCATGTTCTCTTTAACAGCGCATCCGAGGCGGCTGTATGGGAAGTTCATGTGCGAGATTTTTCAGTTTCCAAAAACTCGGGTGTGAGTGAGGACAACAAGGGTAAGTACCTTGCATTTGCCGAGGGCGGCACAACTCTTAATTCAGACACAAGTTCATCAGCCGTTTCAACAGGCATTGACTACCTTGTTGAGCAGGGCATTAACTGCGTTCAGCTTATGCCTGTTTATGATTACGGTTCGGTAAAGGAAGATGTTGCAAGTTCTTCTTCAAACCGTAACTGGGGTTATGATCCGGTGAACTATAACGCTCCCGAGGGTTCATATTCAACAAACCCATATGACGGCAACACAAGAATCACTGAGTTCAAGCAGATGATTCAGGCTCTTCATGACAGAGGAATTTCAGTTGTAATGGATGTTGTTTACAACCACACATTCTCAAACGATTCCTGCTTTAACAGAACTGTTCCGGGTTACTACTACAGAATGCATTCATCATCAGCATATTCAAACGGTTCAGGCTGCGGTAACGAAACTGCGTCAGATAAGCTGATGTACAGAAAGTATATGATTGAATCCGTAAAGTATTGGGCGGAGGAATATCACATTGACGGTTTCCGTTTTGACCTTATGGGTATTCACGATATCACAACAATGAACGATATCCGTTCTGCTCTTGACGGACTTTATTCAGACGGTTCGGGTAAAAAGATTCTCATGTACGGTGAACCGTGGACAGGCGGTTCAGTTGCAATTTCCGACGGTTGCTCGCAGTCAAAGGCAGGTTCACTCAACCCAAGAGTAGGTATGTTCTGCGACAGCTACCGTGATGCAATTAAGGGAAGCACAGACGGTTCCGATAAGGGATTTGTTCAGGGCAACACCGATAAGGCCGGAACGGTTGCAAACGGTGTAACGGGCAAGGGCTTTTCGGCTCAGGCTCCTTCACAGACAATTGCTTATGCCGACGCTCACGATAACCTTATCCTCTGGGATAAAATTGTAAAGAGTAACGGCTCATCAAGCTGGAATTCAACATCTTCATCACTCAGGGGACAGGTTAAGAAAGTAATGGGACTTCTCCTTACTTCACAGGGTATCCCGTTTATGACGGCAGGCTCGGAATTTTGCCGTACAAAACAGGGTGATACAAATAGTTACAAATCAAGCGACGCAATAAATGAGATTGATTGGTCAAGAGTAAAGACCTACTCGGATGTTGCCGCTTATTACAAGGGACTTCTTGAAATCAGAGAAAACTATTCTCCGATGAAGAGTTCAACATTCAACACTCCTTCATTCCAGTCAACACACGGCGATGTTGTTGCTTACACATATTCAAACAACAAGTCAAATGAGTGGGGCAAGGTTTGTGTTCTTGTAAACGCAAGTTCAACAAATGATTGGCCGATTACACTTGACGGCAGCGGCTGGACAGTAGTTGCAGACGGTACGACGGCAGGTCTTAAAAGTCTTGGCACAGTTTCGGGCAACACATATACAGTTCCCGCAAACAGCGCCTGTGTGCTCGTTCAGAGTTCAACATTCAACAACCTTAAGGTTAGTGAAAAAACATTCGGTACGGTAACAATCAAACATATTGATGACAGCGGAAATGTTCTAAAGACATCAACAGCAAAATATGCAGACGGTACAACATACCGTACTTACCCCGACACAACCATCCTTTATGACTACACTCTCAAGGATACTCAGGGTGTAACTTCGGGTACTGTTACAGGCGGAAAGAACTACAATGTAACTTATGTTTACAGCTCCAGCGGTATTCGTTCAGGCTATATTACGGTAAATTATGTTGACGAAAACGGTGAGTCAATTAAGGATACCGTTTCAACAAAGTATCGTGAAGGCGACAGCTACAGCGTTCCGTTCACATCAATTCAGGGCTATCAGCTTGACACAGACAAGTATCCTGCCAACACGACAGGTACATTTAACGGTACTAACACAACCATTAACTTTGTTTATAAGGCACTTGACAGCACAAGTTCGGTTGTTCACTACTATAACTCAAACAACTGGTCAAATGTTCGTTGCTATGCTTACACAGACGGCGGTGAAGAGCCTAACGGCAAGTGGAACAACGCAACTGTTATGACAAGTGAGGGCAACGGATGGCTCAAATGCACAATTCCTGCACCAAGCTCATATGTAATGTTCCACACAAACTCACAGCAGGAGCCGGGTGCAAACGAGACAGGCTACCTTGTTTCGGGCGAGGCATGGGTTCAGAATAAGAAACTCAGCTTTAGCAGTAAGGTTATCACAAGCCACATTGACGCCGCAACAGGTGAAAAGATTGCCGATGATGAAATTTTAATTCGGTCAAAGGTTTCTTCCGACGATACATACAAAACTTCTCCGCTTCCGGGCAGAACAGATGTTATTGCTCCCGTAAATGCGTCAGGTAACCTTTCATCGGGTATTATCAATGTTGTTTATCTTTACACATCATCGGAGCGTCCCTCAACTGCTCCTTCAACGGTAACTCCTACCACAGCCCCCGTTACACAGCCGACGGAAAAAATCCTTATCGGTGATGTTAATCTCAATGGTGCGATTGATATAGTTGACACAACAGCGGTTCAGAAGTACATTGTGAAGCTCATAACACTCTCAGACAAGGCTCTTATCGCGGCCGCAAGATGTGACGCTGACGGCGAGGATGATATCGTAAGAGTTAAAGACGCAACATACATTCAGATGTATGTCGCAAAGCTTGACGGTCACGGAAATGTCGGCACTTACTATGAGCCGGAAGTTACTCCGACAACCGCCCCTGTTACCGAGCCGGCAACAGAAGGGCCGACAGTTGCTCCGACAACCGTTCCTGCAACAACAGCTCCTGTTACAGAGCCTACAACCACTCCGTCATCAACCTATACAGTTAAGTTTACGGATTCACTCAACTGGGGTGGTACACTCTACTGCTACTCATGGGCTGAAGACGGTACATCTACAAAATCATGGCCGGGCGTTGCGATGACATATCTCAACACAAATGACCATGGTCAGAAGGTTTACTCGGTTGAAGTTCCGAACACTGTTGATTACATTATTTTCACAAACGGTTCGAGTCAGACCATTGATATCGGTTTTGACGGCACTTCGCTCAATTATTATACAGAGTCGCAGTATGATTCAAAGGGTCATGCTTATGTCGGCACATGGTAATCATTTTTTGAAAAAATGTAAATAAGTAAAAATATAAGTCGGCAAGACAGTACGCAAATTAAACTATCTTGCCGACTTTTTATGTTGGTTTGAAGTAGTGGCGGATATCATCCGCCCGCAAGTAACGGTACAATATTTGTAATTCAACTTGCTTTTAAATACAACAATGTCATTGTTAAACTGTAGGGGCGAACTGTGTTTTCCTGCCTGAAATATAATCGCAATGCTATCAATGCAATGCTATCAATCTAAAAAGAGAGCGTAAAATCACGCTCTCTAAAATCATCATAATTATAAAACTTTATATAATCGTTCCGCCGCCAACTACATATTCACCGTCATAGAGGACTGCTGCCTGACCTTTTGAGATTGCTCTTTGCGGTTCGTCAAAGACAATGTGTAGGGTGTTATCGTCAATCTGTTCAACGATTGCGTCCTTTTCGGGCTGGCTGTAACGAACTCTCGCCTTGACTTTAATCGGCTTGTCAATTTTGTCACAGGTGATGAGGTTTATGTCCGTTGCATAAAGCTCCTTTGAGAAAAGCTCGTTGTTATCGCAGAGAATAACCTCGTTGGTGTCAAGATTCTTTTCCTTAACATACATAGGGTGGGGGAGTGCAAGTCCAAGACCTTTTCGCTGACCTACAGTGTAACGGATAATTCCCTTGTGTTCACCGAGAATATGACCTTTGGTATCAACAAAATTACCGTTAGGATAAGTTTTGCCCGTGTACTGTTCAATGAATTTTGCATAGTCCCCGTCGGGAACAAAGCAAATGTCCTGACTGTCGTGCTTTCGTGCGTTTATCAAACCAAGCTCATTTGCAATTTCACGCACCTTTTCCTTTGTATATGTGCCAAGCGGAAGAAGTGTTTTTGCAAGCTGTCTTTGTGTAAGACAGTACAGCACATAGCTTTGGTCTTTTGTGCTGTCAACCGATTTTTTCAGCAAATAGCGGTCTGCACCCTTGTCATACTCAATTGTTGAGTAATGCCCCGTGACAACGCAGTCAAAGTCAAGCTCTTCTGCACGGCGAATGAGCTTTTCAAATTTGATAAAGCGGTTGCAGTCAATACAGGGATTCGGTGTTGTACCGTTTTCATAGGCTCTGATAAAGCGGTCGATTACATTTTCCTTAAAGCTGTCCTTGAAGTTATAGACATAGTAGGGAATGCCGAGCTTGAGGCAAACTCTCCTTGCATCATCAATGTCATCAAGAGAACAACAGGTTTTTTCTCGCTTTTCACCGATATCTTCGTTATCAAAGAGCTTGAGGGTAATGCCCGTTGCGTCATATCCCATATCCTTGGTAAGAAATGCGGCAACCGAGCTGTCAACTCCTCCGCTCATTGCAATCAATGCTTTGTTAGTCATTTATTCCTCCCGAACAGATTTGCGTTCATAAGTAATTTATCAGCCGAGTCTGATCATTTCGTCAATGCACTTTCTTGCGTCTGTGATAGTCTGATCGTCAAGCTTGATTTCTTCTCCGCCGTTGCCGTTAAGGCAGTTGTAAACATCAACAAGTGTTGTTGATTTCATATTCGGGCAGATGAGCTTTAATGTAAGACCGTAGAAATTCTTGTCCGGACATTCATACTGCAAATGTTCGGCAATGCTGATTTCTGTACCGATAATGAATTCCTTTGCATCGGATTTCTTTGCATAATTCATTATGCCCGATGTTGAGCCGACATAATCAGCCATAGCAACAACTTCGGGAGTGCATTCGGGATGAACAAGAACGAGTGCGTTCGGATGAAGCTCCTTAGCCTTTTTAACATCATCAACATTTACGCAGGCATGAATCGGACAACCTCCGTTGAGAAGCTTGATGTTCTTGTCGGGACACTGCTTTGCAACATAGTCGCCGAGGTTGCAGTCAGGGATAAAGAGAATGTTCTTATTGTCAAGATTGTTTACGATTTTAACAGCCGATGAGCTTGTTACGCATACATCGCAAATTGTTTTGAGTTCTGCCGTAGTATTGATGTATGCAACAACTGTGTAATCGGGATACATTTTCTTAACCTGAGAAATAAGCTGTTTGTCCATCTGGTCTGCCATACTGCAGCCGGCAACAGGCTGTGCAAGGTAAACAGTTTTTTCAGGTGAAAGAATTTTGCAGGTTTCAGCCATAAATCTTACGCCGCACATAAGAATGTTCTTGTTTTCGGCTTTGCTTGCGTCAACACTCAGCTTGTAGCTGTCGCCTGTGTAATCTGCAATTTCAAGAATTTCATGCGCCTGATAGCTGTGGGCAAGAATACAGACATCCTTTTCCTTTTTCAGCTTGAGAATCTGTTCTTGTATTGATGAAATATTCATAATAGCTTTCCTTTCAAGGTAATCAAAATTACTCCCCCTTATTATACATTTTCAGCAGTTTATATGCAATAGCTTTCGGTGTAAAAAAGCTGTATTTTTTGCGTTTTTAACAAGAAACAGCCCATATTTTTGGTTGTATTTAAAAAATATTTTTGTTCCTTTAGACTTTACACATAAATGAATATGTGCTATAATTAAGTATAAATTTTGAATAGTATCATATCCCAAAGTTAGAATGGGTTAAATTAGGAGGATTATGTGATGAAAAAGACAATTGCTGTGTTATTTGCAGTTATGATGATGTTATTGTCGGCAGTTCCCGCATTTGCTGCCGCGAGTCCGGAACCGAGTACATTTAAATACAAGGTAGAGATTATTCCGACAGAGGGCGGTGACGGTGATTATAAGTTCACAACAGGTATTGACGAAAAGGGCGAACAGCATGTATTTATTGAGCCGATTCCTAATGACGGTTATGTTTTTGACCACTGGGAAATTTCGGGCGGTCCTTTCAGAACCGACAGCAAGTATACAGATGCTAATATGAATATTATTATTTCAGGTGACATTGTTTGTACTCCTTATTACCGTAAGGCAAGCAGCGGCGGCACAACAGGTCCTGTTGCTACAGCTACGGCAAAGAAAGATGATTCAACAACTTCACCAAAGACAGGCGCAAGCGATGTTGTACCGTATGCAATCTTAGTTCTTTCTCTTGCGGCTTGCGGTGCGGCTGTATTTAAGCTTGTAAAGAGCAAATAATCCAACCTTAACTAAAAATCAAGAGACTTCTCATAAGGAAGTCTCTTTTTTATTCATTAGATGTTTGAATATTAGGTTTTGTATTGCAGATGCAGTAGTTTGTAAATTGTAATAAAATTTTACTAACAGGTAATGATTAATTGACATACTGACACAAAAATGATACAATATAACTAATTGGGAGTTTTTGATATGAGCAGAAAAAGAAACAAATTTCTTATAGCTTTGATTATTTTGCTTGTGGCTGCAATTATCGGCACACTTGCGTACATAGTCGTTAAAAACTTAAATGAAAATAACGAACGAAAAAGTCTTGATAACATCGCAGGCTCGTATGCGTCAGGCATTGAAAACGGTACAACCTCTGCAACAGAAATGACTTCACCGTCAATCAATGTGAAAAAGGTCGAAAATCCGATTGACTTCAAGTCGCTTCAACAGCAGAACAGCGACATTTATTCGTGGATTTACATTCCGAATACAAATGTAAATTATCCTGTTTTGCAAAGTCATCTTGACGATAACTTATATCTTGACCACGATATTTATAAGAATTACAGCTTTTCGGGCAGTATCTATTCGCAGATGTGTAACAAGCGTGATTATTCCGACAGAGTGATTGTGCTTTACGGTCATAATATGGCAAACGGCTCAATGTTTGCAACGCTCCATCGCTTTTATGATGCCGATTTCTTTAACAAGAACAGGTACATCTATGTTTACACTCCCGACAGAAAGCTTACATACGAAATTGTGTCAGCTTTTGAATATGATAACCGACACATTATGAATTCGTTTGATTTTTCCGATGATAATGTATTTTCGGATTATCTCAATATGATTAAAAATCCACATTCTGTTTCTGTGAACAAGAGAAATACGGAGCTTACTACCGATGATAAAATTCTTGTTTTAAGTACATGCTTAAACAGCGGTGATGGAAGATATCTTGTGCAGGGAGTGCTGAAGAAAGATGAACCGACAAAATGAAAGTTCGGCTGAGGCAACAACTGAAAATATAGAGAACAAGCTTGATCCGAATACACCGGAAATTCTTGAATCGAAAAGAGAAAAGAACAGTAAGGAGCATGTAAGCAATCCTTCAAGGTTGGATATAGAAGGTTATATTTTCAAGGACAGCAAGTTAATAAAGAAAAAGAAAAAAGTATATACAGATGTGTACGGAGTTGATTCCGACAGCATTGTCGTGAAGAGTAACACCACAAATCACTATAAAAAGCATAGATCAAAGTCGCATCATCACCATTCAAAGCATCGAAAGATGAAAACCTGGAAAAAGGTGCTTTTGTCAATCGGCTGTACATTACTTGGTTTAATTATACTCACCGTAGGAACGGTTGCGTATTTGATTTATCAGGGCGGAAACGAGCTGTTTAATACTGATATTCATGTTACCGCCCCTCAGGGCATTGAAACCGAGGAAAACGGTAAGTATGTCGTATACAACGGTGAAACATATCAGTTCAATGAAAAGGTGACGAATGTTCTGTGTATCGGTGTTGACAAGCGCAACCTTGACGAAAATAATAACAGCAAAGTCAAGGCGAGCGGCGGTCAGGCGGATGTGCTTATGCTTGTGTCAATCGACACTTCAAACGGTAAAATAACGCTCTTCAACATTTCGAGAGATTCGATGGTTGATGTCACAATGTATTCAGCAGGCGGTGCGTATGCCGGCACGGAAAAACAGCAGATTTGTCTTTCGTATTCATACGGTGACGGTAAGGAATCGAGCTGTGAAAATACGGTAAATTCAGTTCAGAGGCTGTTCTATAACATTCCGATTAATACATACTTTTCGCTTGACCTTGACGGCATTTCCGCTCTCAACGACAGCGTTGGCGGTGTTGATGTTGTGTCACCCGAAACAATCGGGGAGTTTGTTGAGGGAGAAAGCTATCACCTTGTCGGACAGCAGGCTGAAAGCTTTGTCAGAACCCGTGATACAAGCAAGACCGATTCAAACAATATGCGTATGCAAAGACAGAAGGTTTACATTCAATCTTTTATGAATACGGTTCTTCAGCAGACAAAGGAAGATTTAACCACGCCAATCGACTTGTTCAATGCGTCTGCTCCGTATTCATGTACGAATCTTAACCCGTCAAAGGTGTCATATCTTGCTCAGCAGGCTGTGCTTGGCGGTATGAGCGGAATTGATATGGTTTCAGTCCCCGGTCAGGTTACAATGGGTTCAAAGTACGCAGAATTCAATGTCAGCGAGGCAGAATTTTATCAGCTGTTTTTGAGTATTTATTATACGAAAATAGAATGATAATCAAACAAATAAAATGCATCAGATTCCAAGTAAGGTTCTGATGCATTTTTGTTTTATGTGCAATGCGGTTGTTATATTGCAGCGGAATTTTCATCATATCAAAACATATTTATTGAACAAAAAAATTCATTAGAGCAGGCGGATAATATCCGCCCTTACGGCTCGGTTTGTAGAAAAAACTGCAAATGCTACGCTCGGGCATAATATGTTTTGTAATTAAACAAACTATCTTCACGAATAGGGTACGGCGGCTCGCCGTAATTTAGAGCGAATAACCGCAATGTTACGCTCGGGTGTAATATGTTTTGTAATTAAACAAACTATCTTCACGAATAGGGTACGGCGGCTCGCCGTAAAAAACAGACAGCCGATAATTGGCTGTCTGCATTTTGTTCCATATTTAATTTGATGCGGAGGTTGTTTCCTTTGAAGAAGTTCCGCCTGTGAACAATTCTTCAAAAACGAAGCTTGCAAACTTCTTTCTCTGTTCTTCAAGGTCTGAAATCTTGATTGTTGATGTGATTGTACCGTTCCATGTTTCGGTTTTATCATCGTAGTACCAAAGACCTTCTTCAGGAACATAATACTGCTCTACATCATAGGAAAGATATGTGAGAGCGTGAGAAACAAGCGCCGTGATTTCGTCCTTTTTGAGGTTTGTTGTTACAAGAGGACCGACAGAGCTTACAATTGAAACAATCTGACCGAGGTCTGCACTTTTCATACTTGTGAACAAAGTTTCAAGAAGCTTTCTCTGTCTTGAGGTTCTGTCCCAGTCGTCACCGTCAAGACCGATTTCGTTGCCGTCCTCGCCCTTTGTAAGACCTCTGTTTCGAGCATACCAAAGAGCCTCCTGACCGTTGAGATGAACAGTACCGGGTGCGTCTGTGATAGTTGTTCTTGTGTCAGCCTGATTGTTCTTGTACATCTGATAGTTGATGTAGTCAATTTCGTCCTGAGTAACTTCCATATCAATACCGCCGAGGGTGTCGATAATCTTCTTAAAGCTGTCAAAGTCAACAACCGCATAACGGTCAACCTTGATGCCGAAGTTTGCCTCAATTGTCTGAATTGAAAGCTTTGCTCCGCCGTAGTTATAAGATGCGTTGAGCTTGTCATATCCGTAACCGGGGATATAAACATATGTGTCACGCTGGAATGATGTCAGTTTAAGCTTTTTGTGATTGTTATCAATGGTCATCATGATCATTGTATCACTTCTGCCGTGTTTATCGCCTTTTGAATTGTCTTCGCCAAAGAGCATAACATTAAGCTCCTTGGAGTTCTGCAGAAGCTCTCCCTCTGAAAGCGAAAGGTTTGTTGCATCACTCTCAAGCGGAGCAACCGATGAGTTGGTTGCTGCTGTGTTGTTGTTTGTGTCATCAAGCTCTTTGAAGTTGAGGGTGTCAAGAAATGAATAGTAGTAGAGCATTCCGCCGCCGCCCAACAGGAAGATCATTGAAAACACAAGGCAGAGAATCCTTTTGAGTCTGCCTTTTTTATTATATAATTTTTTGACCTGCTTATTTGAGCTTATGTCAACAAAATTGCTTTTCTGACTGTTTTTTTCGTAATTTGGCATATTACTCCTCCAATCGGGTAAAAAGCACACAATACATAAGTATAGTCTATTATACCATATGAGAATTTATTTTAATTCTAAATTAGAATAAAAATCTGTCTTTTCGTAAAGTTTTAGCGAAAAATCTGACTGAAAATATTGATTTTTTTGTCGATAACTGTCAATCCTGTTCGTCAAGTGACAAATAGAAGGACGGAAGGAACTCTTTTTCAAACACCTCGTTTTCGGGCATATTCATATTGTGAATTGATTTTTCGGTTGCCTCTTTTGCCTTTGAAAACTCGCTGTTGCCCATTTTTATTTCTTCAATACATTTTATGAGTGCGGAAAACTTGTCCGCCGCTTTTACATATTTTTTAAGTTCATCGTCACCTGCACCGTTCATTTTGATGATTTTATCCATATCGTCCTTAAAATCATCCGGAAGCATCGACACAAGCCTGTTGCCTGCCGTTGTTTCAATCTCCTTATAGGCATTTTTGATTTCGGGGTTGAAGTATTTTACGGGAGTCGGCATATCGCCTGTTATGATTTCGGTTGCATCGTGGAAAAGTGCGAGCAATGCGGCTCTTTCGGCATTGAGATTACCGCCGAAACGCTTGTTGTGAATCAAAACAAGGCAATGTGCAATCATTGCAACATCAAGACTGTGTTCGCTGAGGTTTTCACAGCGTGTGTTGTTCATAAGTCCCCAACGGTTGATGTACCTCATTCTTGAAAGCATTGCGTAAAAATGTGAAATATTCATAGGTAGTTTCTCCTGTTTTTTGCTAAAAATTAGTGCAATTTGTATCGCATTATGTTATAATGTAATCTAAATGCGAGTGTACTCTGTTCTCTGCAAGCAAAGCAGAGTGTTGCTCCGAATTGAATATGTAGGTGTCTTTTGAATAAATGACGGTGAAGGACATTTATATTACTGATTATACTATTCATAATTTAAAAGTAAAGAAATTATCGAAAAAAGATTTTTTCAGACTTTTTGCTCCGTGGAGGGTTTTATGCCGAGCAGAATTTTGCAAAAATATCCAACACAAAAACTATTTGGGTTGCGTGTGTTTCTTATATCAATTATAACTGCAACAGCACTTTTTCTACCGTTTATCATAATGGGTGGCGGTGTTTTCTATTATTACGGTGATTTCAATGTTCAGGAAATTCCGTTTTATCAGCTTGTGCATGACGCCGTAAGAAACGGTGATATGGGTTGGATGCACAATGTTGACCTCGGAACGGATATGCTCTCAAGCTTCAGCTTTTATCTTCTTGGCAGTCCGTTCTTTTGGCTGACAATTCCGTTCCCGAGTGAGGCTGTACCGTATCTTATCGGACCGTTGCTGATTTTAAAATTCGGCTGTGCGTCACTTTCCGCATATCTCTATCTGAAAAGATATGTGGCTGACAGGAATTTCGCTCTTATAGGCGGATTGCTGTATGCATTTTCGGGATTTTCAATCTACAATGTGTTCTTTTTCCACTTCCATGAACCGATGATAATGTTTCCGCTGTTGCTTGCGGCACTTGACGCATTCATCTATGACGGAAAAAGAATAGTGTTCGCACTTGCGGTATTCTCCGCCTGTGTTGTGAACTACTACTTCTTTGTGGGACAGGTTCTGTTCGTAATCATCTATTTTCTTATGATTACGCTTACCAAAACCTACAAATTTAAAGTTAAAAATTTTCTCTTGCTTGCGTTTGAGGTTATCATAGGATTCCTTGCAACGGCATTCATACTGCTGCCGTCAGTGCTCGGCTTAATGGGAAACCCAAGGCTTGCCGAACTTCCGAACGGCTGGGATTCGCTTGTCTACAGTCAACCGCAAAAATACTGGCTGATAATTTTAAGCCTGTTTTTCCCCGCAGATATGCCTGCATTCCCTGTGTTCACACCCGGCTCAAATTGCAGATGGGCGTCTGTTGCGGCATGGTTGCCGCTTGTCGGAATGACGGGAGTTATCGCATATTTTCAGGTTTGCCGAAAAAGCTGGCTCAAAAAGCTTCTTGCCGTGCTTGCGGTGTTTGCGTGTGTGCCTGTTTTGAACAGTATGTTCCAGCTTATGAACAGCTCAATTTACTACGCAAGATGGTTCTATATGGGCGTGCTTATGCTTGTTCTTGCAACAATCAAGGCGTTTGAAAACAGAAAAACCGATTGGAACAGGGCGATTCGTTGGTCGGCAGGAATTACGGTAGGCGCAACTCTGCTGATAGGTCTTATGCCTGTGAGCTATACGGATGAGGAGAGCGGCGATATTCAAAATACGGTTATCGGCACTCAGGCAACATTTGAACGCTATTGGCTCTATGTTCTTATGGCTTTGTTAAGTCTGCTTGCGTTCGTTCTAATCATCAAAAAATTCAGACGAAACAAAAAGAGATTTACGGTTATGCTCACTGTTGGTATCCTGAGCGTTTCGCTTTTTACCTCATATTTTATAATCGCCACAGGCTATTTCTCAAGCAGCAGTACAAATACCATCAAAGAAGATATCATAAACAGGCGTGACGGTATCACAATTGCCGATATTGACAATGTTCGCAGTGATTTTTACGAATGTGTTGACAACACGGCAATGTTCTGGCAGATTCAGAGCATTAACTGCTTTCAGAGTTCTGTTTCAACATCTATAATGCAGTTTTACGATGCACTCGGAATTACAAGGGATGTTGCGTCAAGACCTGACCTTGATGTATACGGACTTCGCCCGTTTCTGAGTTGTAAGTATCTTTTTGATTACCGTGGCGACGGAAAATCGGGAAGTCTGAATTCATTCGTTGACGAAAACGGCAACACAAGAATGCCGGGTTGGAAATATCTCAGAACGCAGAACCGTTTTGATATTTACCGCAACGAATACTACATTCCTATGGGATACACCTTTGATAAGTTCATTGCCGAAGAAGAATTTGACCTTGTGACGAACGCACACAAGTCCGAGGCTTTGCTCTACGCAATGGTTCTTCCCCGTGACCTTATGAAGAAGTATTCCGATATTACGGGCTACAGCGATGAAAAGTACAAGCTTTTGTACGGCAAACATCCGGAGGATTACGACAGCATTACGGAAAAGTTTGATTACAGTAATTCAGATTACAAAAAGGTTTGTAACCTCAGAGCCTTGAACAGTTGTACTTCATTTGAATATACAGATAACGGCTTTAAGGCTGTTTACAATAATAAAAAGGGTGACGATAACCTGTTGTTTTTCAGCGTTCCTTACAGCGATGGTTTTACCGCAACTGTAAACGGTAAGGCGGCAGATGTTGAAAAGGTTGACTACGGCTTTATGGCTGTTAAGATTCCAAAGGGGGAAAAGTGTGACATTGTGTTCACCTACGAAACACCCGGATTTTCAACAGGTGTCAAAATCAGCCTTTGCGCATTCGGAGCATTTTTAATCTACTGTGCGGTTATTGTGACCGTTAAAACAGTTAAAAAAAGAAAAAATAAAAACTGATAAAGATATAATCAGCATTTAAGTACGGAGGTATTTATTATGTTTGGAAACAAAATACTTGACTTCAAAGACGAACTTTTAAAGGATCTTAACACACTTCTTTCTTTTGAATCGGTTGACGGTGAAAAGAATGACGAGTGCGATAATGCCTTGAATTTTATTCTTAAAAGAGCAGAAGATTTCGGACTGACAGGGGAGAGAACAACCGACAAGAGCGGTCATATAACCCTTGGCAACAGCGGAAAGCTTTGCGGTGTGCTTACTCACCTTGATGTTGTTCCTGCGGGAAACAGCTGGAGCGTTCCGCCGTATGCGCTTACCGAAAAGGACGGCAGACTTTACGGTAGAGGAATTGCAGACGACAAGGGTGCGGCTCTTGTTACTCTCTATTGTTTGAAAGCAATCAAGGACAGCGGTGTAAAGGGCGTGAACACTCTGCGTGCTATTTACGGCACGGGTGAAGAAACGGGTATGGAGGATATGGAAAATTATTTCAAGAAAAATCCACTTCCCGACATGGCATTCACTCCCGACAGCGACTACGGCATCTGCTTTGCCGAAAAGGGTATTCTTCAGCTTGAAGTCAGCACACTTTTAAATAATGCAACAACACTCAGCCAGTTCCATGCAGGCAGAGCAGTTAATGCAGTTCCCGACAGAGCGTATGTAATGCTTGATTCATCAGACTATGACGAGCAGACTCTCATGCGCCTTGCAGACGCAAGTGACGGTGATTTTGAATTTAATTACACTATTGACGGTCTTATGATAATCAGCCGTGGCAAAGCGGCTCATGCGTGTGAACCGGACAAGGGCTACAATGCCGCAGCGGCACTTGTTGACCTTATCTCAAATGTTTACACAACAAAGGAAACAGGTTCAATCTGTTCATTTATTGACTACGCAATTAACAAGGAAACAAACGGCAGATCACTCGGTCTTAAAATGAGCGACGCTGTTTCGGGCTCGCTCACCGTAAACCTCAGCAGCGTGAATATTGAGGGACAGACCGCAAAGGCTGTGTTTGATATCCGTTATCCCGTTACCGTGAGCGGAAACAGAGTTCTCAAACAGTTCAAAAAGGTTGCAAAAATCAGCGACCTCAAGGTTACTGTTCTCAATCACGAAGAACCGCTTTATGCCGATAAGGACAGCAAGCTTGTAAAGCTTCTCTCTGACGCTTATGAAAGCGTAACAGGTGAAAAGGCTGAGCTTTATTCAACAGGCGGCGGAACATACGCAAGAATGCTCGGAGGTAACGGTGTTGCATTCGGTCCTGCATTCAAAAATGACGATGTTCGTATGCACAATGCAGACGAAAGTATGGATAAGGAGAACTTCTTTAAACACGCTCAGATTTGCCTTGAGGCAATGTACAGAATGTTTACTGACGGAGAATAATGCGTTTCGTTATGAACAAATTCAGATGAAAAGGGAATGCTAATGAATACGGAAAAAACTGTTAGAAAACAGGCAAAAAAGGTTCTTGAGGGGAATCGGTCGGTGATTATCTCAGAGATAATGGTCACTGTGCTTGCATTTTTGACAGGGCTGTTTGCGTTCAGCCTTGCAATGTCTGTGGCAGGACTTTATGATGTAAAAAATCCGAATCAGACTCAGCAGATGCTTACAATGATTTTCGGGCTTGTATTTTTTGCTTTTGTTGTTGTGTGTCTGCCGCTCATAAACGGAGTTTACAGAAGTGTGTGTAATGTAGTCAGGGGCAGAGAGTGCAGTCCTCTTGATGTTTTTTACTATTATAAAAAGCCGAAATTATTTTTTAAGTCTGTTATTCTTGATGTAATTTCAGTCGGCTTGTTTTTTATCATAAGCGGTCTGCTCAATGTGTTCAATTATCTTAGTGCGGTTTCGGATAAAATAATTGAAAATTCACCCTCACTCACGGCGGTTGTGGCTGTATTGCTTGTTTTGGCGTTTATCGTCAGCACTGCGGTTGTTGTGGTGTGTTACATTATTTTTGTTCATTATACATTTTTGGCTTACGGTTTTAACGAACATCTGCCGCTCGGAATTTATCTTCCGAGAATGATGGCTTTTTCAATAAAGAACTTCATCTCCACAATAAAGCTGTTTATCGGTTTTATCGGCTGGGCGGCTTTGTGCTTTTTTGTTGTTCCGGCATTTTATGTCGTACCTTATTTTCTGACAACCTCTGCAATGTCTGCAAAATGGTTGTTCGAGCTTGAAGGGAGCAGAGATATTATATGTTAGTTTCACTTTGTATGATAGCCTATAACGAATCGAATGCTTTGAGCGGACTTTTCAGGGATATTGCACTTCAGGACTATCCGCATGATAAAATTGAGGTGGTATTTGTTGACAGTATGTCAACCGATGATACTAAAGAGAAAATGGAAAAATTCCGTGATACCGACTACGGATTTTGGAATGTGTCCGTTGTTCAATGCGTAAAGCGTAATCAGGCAACCTCATGGAATGCCGCTCTGATGACCGCAAAGGGCGATGTTATCATAAGAGTTGACGCTCACGCAAGAATTCCGAGAAACTTTGTTTCACGAAATGTTTATAACATAAAGCAGGGCGAAAATGTTGTAGGCGGCGGCAGACCGAATATCACTTCAAATGTTTCAAGCTGGAAGCTTACCTTGCTTGCGGCTGAGGATTCTCTGTTCGGCAGTTCGGTTGCTTCGTACAGACGGCCGCTTGCGCAAAAGGAATATCTTGACAGCCTTTTTCATGCGGCTTACCGCAGAGAGGTTATTGCTAAGGTCGGCGGATTTAACGAAAATCTCGGCAGAACCGAGGATAATGAATTTCACTACCGCATTAGAATGGCGGGCTACAAGATGTGCTGTTGCCCAGATATTATTTCGTATCAGCATTCACGAAACGACCTTCACGGAATGATAAGGCAGAAGTATTCAAACGGACGGTGGATAGGACTTACACTCTCGGAATGTCCTGGTTGTCTTTCATACTTTCACTTTGCACCGTTTCTATTTGTAATGGCACTTCTCGGCTGTTCCGTGCTTGCATTTCTCGGACTTCCGCTTTTTTTGTACATTCTTTTGATAATCTACGGAATGTTTGATATTGTAAACGCTGTCGGATGTTGCACAATGAAAAATGTTCAGCCTCAGTTTGTGTTTTTGCCGTTCATTTTCCCGTTGCTCCATGTTGCCTACGGAATAGGCACAATTGTTGGTTTGATTCAGATTCCGTCATGGCGGAAGAAAATCAAAAACAGCGGTGCGAAAGAACACATTGAAAAGGTAAAAAGAAAAATCAGGGAAAACACACTTCCCGGTCATTCATACAAATAATTTTTTGGGCGGATAATCTCCGCCCGTATTTGATATTTACGGAGATACTTATGACTGAAAAAGTAGAACTTACCCCCGAACTTTTGCGTGAGTTACAGCTTAAACAGCTTGATATGCTCGTGTATTTCAGGGACTTTTGCGAAAAGAACAATCTCACATTCTATCTCATCGGCGGTGCGTTAATCGGTGCGCTCAGAAACGGCGGATTCGTTCCGTGGGATGATGATGTTGATGTTATGCTGCCACGAGAGGACTACGAAAAGCTGTACAAGCTTTGGCATGAACAGGGCGCAGACGGAAGATTTCGACTTCTCAAAACTGACAGCGATATGTTCACGGGCAATATTTTTATGACCGTAACCGACACGAATTACACTATGGTCAAGACAAATCAGACCGAGGTTGATATTCCGCACGGACTTGTGCTTGATGTCTTTCCGCTTGATGTTTGTCCCGACAGCCGTTTTGCACGCAAAATGCAGTATGTGTGGACAATGCTTTATTCGCTGTTTTTGGCTCAGGTTGTTCCCGAAAAGCACGGCGGAATTGTGGGGGCAGGCAGTAAGGCTTTGCTTTCAATTTTCAGAGGAAAAAAGCTCCGTGAAAAGATTTGGAGAACTGCCGAAAAGCATATGATTAAGTACAGGCTTGATAAAAACAAGTGTGTAACGGAGCTTTGTTCAGGCCCTCATTGGATGAAAATTGAGTATCCGAAACACATTTATTCGGGCGTTGATTATGTCACATTTGAGGGCATAAAAATGCCGTGTATGTCGGGCTATGACGAGTATCTCAGAATGGTTTTCGGTGATTATATGCAGCTTCCGCCGGTTGAGGACAGAGTGCCACACCACGATATTGCATATCTTGACCTGAACTCACCGTGCGAAATTTATGACAGCAAAAGAAATAATAAGTAAAAATAACGGTGCATTATGGAGCTTATAAGAGATAATTGGAATAAAAATGACTATGATGATTTTGTAGAGGAACTTCGTTCATATGCCGATGAAAAGTACAGAAGCTTTCATTCCTCATTGATTCCCGACAATGACAAGGGCTTTTTTATCGGAGTAAGAATGCCTATTATGCGAAAGCTCGGCAAGGAAATTTCTAAGGGCAACGGACGCAGTTTTTTAGATCAGACAACTGATAATTCTTATGAAGAAAAAACAATGCGAGGTATTGTAATCGGTTTGCTCAAAACCGAAAGCTATGAAGAATTTTTGATGTACAGCGATGATTTTGTACAGCGTATAGACAGCTGGGCGGTTTGCGACGGCTTTTGTGCAAATCTCAAAGAAACCAAAAAGTACAAATCAGAATTTTTCCCTCATGTTTGCGAATACACCAAAAGCGACAATCCGTGGATAATTCGTGCAGGTCTTGTGCTGATGCTCGACTATTATCTTGAAGATGAGTACATAGACACGGTGCTTGAATGTTGTGACAGTGCGAAAAATCCGCATTATTATGTGAGTATGGCAAGGGCTTGGCTTGTTGCAACGGCACTTGCAAAGTGCAGAGAACAGACTATGCGGTACATAAAGTCAAATTCGCTTGATAATGCAACCTTTAATAAAATGATTCGGAAATGCGTTGAAAGTTTCAGAATTGACGATGAAACGAAAAAATATCTCAAAACCATGAAGAGATATTGACAAATCCGAAAATCGGCATATAATATAATCAACAGTTGTCTTCGGGGCGGAGTGAAATTCTCCACCGGTGGTTAAAGTCCACGAACAGGTGAAAGCCTGCCGAGTCTGTGAAATTCAGACACCGACGGTCATAGTCCGGATACGAGAAGATGCGACAGAACAGGCGGTTCGTCTGTTTTATTTTGGTACGCAATCCCGTTACATTTGTAGCGGGATTTTTCTTTTCCCGACAACTCGAAATAATTTTTCAGGAGTGGTCGTAATGACAAAATCAAAAGCAAAAACAATCAATTCAGACAACACGGCAAAGACAACAAAGCTTGCCGTAACCGCTATGCTTGCGGCACTTTCGGCAGTTCTTATGTTCTTTGAATTTCCCCTCGGATTCATCGCACCTTCATTCTATGAGTTCGATTTTTCCGAAGTTCCCGTTCTTGTCGGAACATTCAGCATGGGACCGATTGCCGGTGTAGTAATTGAATTTGTAAAAATTCTCGTTAAGTTTCTTATCAAAGGCACAAGCACAGGCGGAGTAGGGGAGCTTGCAAACTTCCTCATCGGCTGTTCGTTTATTCTGCCGGCAGGCTTCATCTACAAGTACAAAAAAACAAGAGTCGGTGCGATTGTCGGAATGCTTACGGGTACGGTTGCAATGGCGGCTATCGGTGTGGTTCTTAACACATTTGTGCTTGTTCCGCTCTACTCGTCATTTATGCCGCTTACAGAAATTATCAAAATGGGACAGGCGATTTTCCCTGCAATTGACGGCACATTTACATTCTGCCTGTACTGCGTAGGTCCATTCAACATCATTAAGGGACTCATCATTTCGGTAGTTGTTTTTATAATCTACAAGCCGCTTTCAAGACTTATCAACAGCCTCGATGCCCTTCTTACAAAGAAGAAAAAAGCAACAGTTCAGTAAACCCGAAATTAATTTTTGGTTGACAAACAGCAAATTCAGGCGTATAATAGCATATGGTGTCGAAAGGCATCTATCACAGAGTAGAAATTTGTGCGTGAAGTGTTTTGCGGACGGGGAGTTGCCGCAAGAACGAAAGGTTTATCCTGCGGTACAGATTTCGCATCCCGCTGTTACTTTGGGACATATAATTCAGCGGGCAGAGCAATCTGTCCGCTTTTTTTCTTCCTGAAGCAACAACAGAGATTCAGGAGGTAAAAAATATGTCACAACTCAAAAAAATTCAAAGCTCTTTGCTTGAAATGAAGAGTATCTACGCTCTTGCGGCAATTGCAATGCTGCTTGCACTCCGTATTGTTCTTGGATTTTTTGCAAACAGCACACTTCCGTTTTTCGGAAACAATGTAAAGCTCAGCGCAGCGTTCCTTCCCATTGCCGTAACAGGCGTAATGTTCGGACCGATTCCTGCCGCAATTGTCGGTGCTTTGGGAGATATTCTTTCATTTATCATTGCTCCGACAGGCGCATATTTCCCCGGCTTTACAATCAACGGTTTTATTACAGGTTTTATCTACGGTATGTTTCTTTATAAGAACAATGTAACTCCGCTCAGAGTTGTTCTTGCATGGTTTACAAATATGCTCTGCGTTGAAACATTCCTTGCGGCTTTCTGGCTTTACACACTCTACGGCGGCGGTTCAACACCGTACACAGTTTATCTTACAGCAAGATTCATCAGCGTTGCCGTTAAGTGCATTCCCGAGATTATTCTTGTGTTTGCTCTTGGTAAGCTTGCAGGTAAAATTCGTGTGTTCCGCACGCAATAAAGAGAACCTGATGAAAAACTAATGCAAAACTTTAAGGTTGGAAATCGACTGCTCCCCGCAGTAGTTTCCAACCTTTTTTGTTTTTGTGAAAAATAATTTTTTGTAAACATAAATTCACCTAATTCGGGCATTGGAATTGTTTTTCTATCAAACTATCTGCTCGAATTGGGAACGGCGGCTCGCCGTGCTGGCGGATAATATCCGCCCCTACGAGATTGCTATTTCAAATAAATCAAAAGTCGGAAAGCAAATTTGAAATCTGCTTTCCGACTGAATTTTTTGTTATAAAATTTGACTGCACGATTAAGCCCACTTGAGGGTATCGTTGTAGAGATTGATGTAGTCCTGAGCCGAACGATCCCAACTGTTGTCGCTCATCATAGCACGCCACATAAGCTGATGCCAACCCTGGTCGTCCTGAATGCCCCACAATGCTCGTCTTACGGCAAGCTGCATATCTGCACATTCATAGTTTTTGAATGTGAATCCATTACCGTAGTTGTCGGCACTGTCGAAAACAGAGTCTTTAAGACCGCCAACCTCACGAACAACAGGAATTGTACCGTAACGGAGTGCAATCATCTGTGCAAGACCGCAAGGCTCCTGAGCAGAAGGCATAAGGAAAATATCTGCGCCTGAGTAAATCTTTCTTGCAAGTTCGGGAACATAGCCGTGACAGAAGCAAAGTCTGCCCGGATACTTCGCCTGCATATAGTTGAAGTAGTCCTCGTACTCCTTGTCACCTGAACCGAGAATTACAAACTGCATATTTTCTGTGTCCATAAGCTCCTCAAGGCCCATTCTTACAAGGTCAAGTCCCTTGTGTGCAACAAGTCTTGTTACCATACCGACCAGCGGAACATCCCAGCGCTGTTCAAGACACAAACGCTCCTGCAAAGCACGCTTACATTCGCCCTTGCCGCTCATATCGTCCTTTGAATAATTGCGATAAAGCTGATAGTCTGTTTCGGGATTGTAGCTTTCTGTGTCAATACCGTTCTTGATACCGCAAAGCTTGTAATGACGAAGATTGAGTTCGTCATGAAGTCCCCAACTGAACCACGGGTCTTTAATTTCAGCCGCATAGCTTGGAGAAACAGTTGAAACACGGGTAGCTGTTTCGATAGCACCCTTCATCATATTGAGTTTGCCGTTCATTTCAAGAATCTTTGTTTCGGATGCAGGAATGCCGACGCACTCTGTGTTAACTTCCCAGCCGTATTCACCCTGATACTGGATGTTGTGAATAGTGAACAGACTCTTAATGTTATAGTACCATGGTCTGTGTGAATAGAACAGATAGTAGTAAACAGGAACAAGAGCCGTCTGCCAGTCATTACAATGAATGATGTCGGGATGGAAATCAATGTAAGGAAGCATTTCAAGAATTGCACGGGAGAAGAAAGCAAATCTTTCAGCGTCATCATAATGACCGTAGAGAGTGCCTCTCTTGAAATAATATTCGTTATCAATAAAATAGTATGTACAGTCATTCCATCTTGCCCAGAACAAACCGCAATACTGATGACGCCATGCAACCGGCACGGTAAAGTTTGTGATGAAGTTCATGGAGTTTTTAAGTTCCTGCGTAATTGTGCCGTAAAGCGGAACAACAATTCTGCAATCCTGACCTTTTCTGCAAAGTGTGTGCGGAAGACTTCCTGCTACATCAGCAAGTCCGCCACTGCCGCAGAAAGGATTAGCCTCTGAAGCACAGTATAAAATTCTCATTGTAAGATTACCTCCTGTTTAAACAACTTTATACAACAGATTTTTTAGCAATATAAATGGGGTACGAATCATATCCCATAAGTGATCGACCATCCTTGATGGTAACATCCTTATCTATGATAACATAGTTGAGGTTGGTATTGCAACCTATTTTTGTGTCCTGCATTACAATACAGTTAGAAAGCTTTGCGCCTTCGCCGACATAAACACCCTTTGAAATAACGCAGTTCTCAACCTCACCGTTGATAACACAACCCTGTGCAATGATTGAATTTTTCACATTGCTTGTAAGTCCGTAGCGTGACGGAGCGTCATCTCTTACCTTTGTATAGATAGGTCTTTGCGGATTGAAAAGCTCATCCCTTACTTCTTTTTTCATAAGATCCATATTGAACTCAAAGTAATCGTTGATTGAGCTGATTGCCGCACAGTAACCCTTATTTTCATAAGCATAAATACTGTATTTGCCCAGACTGCTCTGAAGAAGTCGCTTTACATCAAGCTGATTAACGCTGATGGCATTTCGGATTTCACTCATAAGAAGGTCTTTCTTGATGAGAATAGAGCCGTATGCGTGGTTGAATACCCCTTTGTCAACAACACCGGGCTTTACAAAAATCTGATTTACCTTGCCGTCATTGTCTACATCAAGGGTAATCGGTCTGTCGTAGCCCTGCGGAATTGCATGATTCTTATATATAAGTGTAATGTCTGCCTTCTTCTTTGAGTGGAAGTCAAAAACATCTGTGTAATCAATGTTAGTAATTACATTGCCCTGTGAAATAAGCACATACTCCTCACGGCAATGCTCAATGTAGCCGTGCATATTGTAGATTGTTTCAACAAAGCTTGAAAAAGCCTTGCCGTCATATGGTGGGAGAATTGAAAGATTGCTCCTTCTCTTTGAAAGGTCATATGCACTGCCCGAACCCACATGATCCATAAGTGACTGAAAGTTGCTTTTTGCAACTATGCCTACATTGCTGATACCTGAGTTTGACATATTTGAAAGGTCAAAGTCGATAATTCTGTATTTTCCGCCGATCGGAACGCTTGCAGTTGTTCTTGAAGATGCAAGCTCGGGGATTTTGTCGTCAAGTGTTGCCGCAAAGATGAAACCGAGTACATTATTACTTCTCATTGCCGTCCACCTCCGTGTCGCTGTCTATCATGGTTTTTGCTTTGATAACTGTGTTTTCTTTGATAACGGTATTTGCACCGACAACAGTAATTCCCCAGTCGTCAATATTTTCCGTTTCTTCGGGGTTTTGTCCGACTTTTGCATTTTTGCCTACAACGGTGTTTTCGGCAATGATAGCAAACTGAACCTCGGCACCGTCCTCAATTACCGCACCGGGCATGATGATTGAAGAATTAATCGTAGCATTTTTACCGATTGTAACACCTGCAAAGAGAATTGAGAACTCAAGGTTGCCGTAAACATTGCATCCGTCGGCAACGAGTGAATTTTGGATTGACGCCTCGTTTGAAACATAGTGCGGAGGCATCATCGGGTTTCTTGAGTAGATATCCTTGAGGTCTAAAGTAACCTTTGGATCGAGAAGATCCATATTAGCCTCCCAAAGGCTGTCGATTGTTCCCACATCTTTCCAATAGCCTTCAAAAGGATATGCAAACATGCGCTCACCTGCGTCAAGCATGGCAGGGAGGACATCCTTACCGAAATCGTGGCTTGAACCCTCTTTGAATTCATCCTCCGTAAGATACTTTTTAAGTTCCTTCCAGCTGAAAATATAGATGCCCATTGAAGCGTTAGTGCTTTTCGGATGAGCAGGCTTTTCTTCAAATTCGTAGATTGAGCCGTCCTCATTTGTGTTGAGAATACCGAATCTTGAGGCTTCTTCAAGCGAAACATCAATTACCGCAATTGTACAAGCGGCATTCTTTTCCTTATGATATTCAAGCATCTTGTTGTAGTCCATTTTGTAGATATGGTCGCCCGAAAGGATGACCACATATTCAGGATTATAACGCTCAATGTAGTTGATATTCTGATAAATTGCATTGGCTGTTCCCGAATACCAGTCTGCGCCGTCAACAGCCTGATAAGGGCTGAGACAGTTTACACCCGAGTGCATACTGTCAAGATCCCACGGCTGTCCGTTTCCTATGTATTCGTTAAGAACAAGAGGCTGATACTGTGTGAGAATACCTACAGCGTCAATGCCTGAATTTACACAGTTAGATAACGGGAAATCAATAATACGATATTTGCCGCCAAACGGTACGGCAGGCTTTGCAAGCTTTTTGGTAAGCACGCCAAGACGAGAGCCTTGACCGCCGGCAAGCAGCATAGCCACTACTTCCTTTTTTGGAAACATCTTAAAATACCTCCGATATTTATTTTATTATCTTTATTAAACTTATTAATTACAGTCTTGTGACTGAAAATATCAATTTTCTTTCTGAGCTTCATCGGGTTCAAGTTCTTTTGCACACCTCAGATAGATTACACTGAGAGGGGGGAGAGTGAGTGAAAGTCCCTGATCAAAACCGTGAATTTTCATTACCTCGGTTTTGATATTATTACCGTTTACAACACCGCTTCCGCCGAAACGCTCTTCATCAGAGTTGAAAACCTCGTCATAAAGACCGTATTTAGGAACACCGATGCAGTATTCGTCACGCCTGATGGGCTGAAAATTACATACCGAAACAATTTCATCACCGTTTTTGTCGGTGCGCTTGAATGCAATAACACTGTTTGTGTAATCGTCATGGTGAATCCAGTCAAAGCCTTTCCAGACCGTGTCAAGCTCGTAGAGCGGCTTGCAGTCAAGATAAAATTTGTTGAGCTCCTTAAAAAATGTTCTGAGCTTTTTATGCTTTTCAAATTCAAGCAAATCCCATTGAATTGCCTCTTCGTGATTCCACTCGTCAAACTGTCCGATTTCAGTTCCCATGAACACGAGTTTCTTGCCCGGATGAGCGTACATATATGTTATGAATGCTCTCACGCCTGCAAACTGCTCGTCATACTTTCCGGGCATCTGCTTTATGAGTGAGCCTTTGCCGTGAGAAACCTCGTCGTGTGAAATCGGCAGAAGGAATTTTTCTGAAAAAGCATAATAAAAGCTGAAAGTAAGACTGTCATGATTGAACGGCCGCCACATCGAATTGAGTGACATATAGTGCAGCATATCGTTCATCCAGCCCATGTTCCACTTGAAGTCGAAACCAAGACCGCCGTCCTCTATTTTATGAGTAAGCTTTGGCCACGATGTGTTTTCTTCAGCAAACATCATAACATCGGGGTGGTACATATGAACAGCCGTGTTGAGTCTTTTTACAAAATCAACGGCGTCAAGATTTTCTTTTCCGCCGAATTTGTTCGGTTCCCATTCGCCCTCGGTTTTACCGTAATCGAGGTAGAGCATAGAGGAGAGTGCGCCGATTCTCAAGCCGTCAATATGATATTTGTCGAGCCAGAACATTGCGCATGAAACAAGAAAACTTGTAACCTCGAATCTTGCGTAGTTGAAAAGGCAGGTTCCCCATGAGTCACGCTTGCTTGTTTTTGGATCGTTGCTTTCATAAAGAGGTGAACCGTCAAACCTTGCAAGTCCGAAATCGTCCGTCGGAAAATTTGACGGAACCCAGTCAAGAATCACACCAATGCCTTCACCGTGAAGCTTGTCAACAAAAGCCATAAAATCAGACGGTGTGCCATAGCGTGAAGTCGGGGCATAGTAGCCGGTTGTCTGAAAGCCCCAGCTGCCGTCATAGGGATGCTCCATAATCGGCATGAGCTGAACATGGGTGTAGTGCATCTCCTTTAGGTAGGGGATAAGCTCATCGGCAAGCTTTTGATAGTTAAAAAAGTTGCCGTCAGGATATTTTCTCCATGAGCCTGCATGTATTTCATAAATATTCATCGGTGACGATGAAATGTTGTTTTCTTTGCGTTTATTAAACCATTCGCTGTCATTCCACGAATAGCTTTCTATATCATATACAACAGAGGCCTGACCGGGGCGGGTTTGAGCATGAAAAGCATACGGATCTGCTTTCATAAGCCTGTCGCTGTATTCGCTTTCAATGCAGTATTTGTATGTACAAAACTCTTTTACACCCTCGACAAACACTTCCCACACACCGTAACCGATGTTATACATATAGTTTGCCTCGTTGTTCCAATTATTAAAATCGCCTGCAACCGAAACGCTCCTTGCGGTTGGCGCCCACACACGGAACACCACTCCGTTTTTGTCGTTACGGTTCACGAGGTGTGCGCCCAAAAAATCATATGCACGCACTGAATCGCCGGTGTGAAAAACTTCAAGAGCCGGTCTTGCCTCGTTAAAGCTGTAATTCATAAGAATTGCTCCTTGTTTAATATCTGTTGATTGTTGATTGTTTGCTCACACTTATATAATACCAAAATTATATGTCAATTTCAAGCAAATTCAAAAAATTTAAAACTAATTTTTCGTGTATATTTTATAAACTGCGACTAAATGTTACATTTTAAAGCATAATTTTACGAATAAAGAAAAATAAGGATAAATATCTTCTGAAAAGGAAAACAAAAAGGGCTGTCCAAAAAGGACAGCCCAAAGAATAATCTGTAAATTCAGATTAGCCAAGCTCAGCGAAATACTTAATTGTTCTTACCATCTGGCTTGTGTATGAGTTCTCGTTGTCGTACCAAGAAACAACCTGAACCTCATAAAGATCATCAGCAATCTTTGATACCATTGTCTGTGTAGAATCGAAGAGTGAACCGAATCTCATACCGATTACATCTGAAGAAACGATCGGATCTTCGTTGTAACCGAATGACTCAGAAGCGGCAGCCTTCATAGCAGCGTTGATACCTTCAACTGTTACATCAGAACCCTTAACAACAGCTGTAAGAATTGTTGTTGAACCTGTCGGAACAGGAACACGCTGTGCAGAACCGATGAGCTTACCGTTGAGCTCAGGAATTACAAGACCGATAGCCTTTGCAGCACCTGTTGAGTTAGGAACGATGTTAGCAGCACCTGCTCTTGCTCTTCTCTTGTCGCCCTTTCTGTGAGGACCGTCAAGAATCATCTGATCGCCTGTGTAAGCGTGGATTGTTGACATGATACCGCTCTGGATTTCTGCATACTTGTTAAGTGTGTCAGCCATAGGAGCGAGGCAGTTTGTTGTACATGAAGCAGCTGAAATGATTGTATCGTCAGCTGTAAGAGTCTTTTCGTTTACGCTGTAAACGATTGTCTTGAGGTCGTTGCCTGCAGGAGCAGAAATAACAACCTTCTTAGCGCCGGCATCAATGTGAGCCTGGCTCTTTGCCTTTGATGTATAGAAACCTGTGCACTCGAGAACTACATCAACACCGAGTTCGCCCCAAGGAAGCTCAGCAGCGTTTGGCTTAGCGTAGATTGTGATCTCTTTGCCGTCAACGATGATTGAGCCTTCGCCGGCCTCAACTGTGTGAAGGTTTTCACCGATCTTACCGCAGTAGCCGCCCTGTGCTGTATCGTACTTGAGAAGGTTTGCGAGCATAGCAGGATCTGTAAGATCGTTGATAGCTACTACTTCGTAACCCTCAGCACCGAACATCTGTCTGAAAGCAAGACGACCGATACGGCCGAAACCGTTAATTGCAACTTTTACTGACATAAAAAAATTCCTCCTAAAATTCTAAGGTGCTTCTATTATATTACATTTTTTTCATTTCTTCAATAGCTTGACAAAAATTTAACGAAAAATTTTTGAGTTTTTTACAAATACGGTAAAAAACACGGTCACATTTTGCTTTTTTAAGGCAAATTTAAGCTGTAACCGTCAAAAAGCTGTAATCTTTTTTATTTCCGTAATAATTATCTGCAAAATTCCCGTGCTTATTCTTGACAATTTGGTTATTTTATTATAAAATTGTATAGTCCGTTGATGCGGATTTTGGCAAAAGTACAGTTTTTGACTTTTGCGACTTTTTTAATCAGACTCTTTAAAAGAGCCGTCATATATAGATATTTTTTATAATTTTTATGGCGTTTCGCCTTTTGAAACGTTCTGTGCAACCTGTACGGTGTTTTGCGGTTGCGTATGTATATATAATGTATTAAAAATATTTACAAAGTAAAAATGAAAATTGAATATCTTTTTAACGGCACCTTTAAAGTCTAATTGATTGGGAACTGTGAAATATTAAAAAATCAAACTAAGGAGGTGTCCAGATTGCCATTGTGGATAAGTATTATCTGCATTGTCGCCGCAGTTGTTATCGGCGCAGGTGCAGGTATTTTCCTTGGAATTGCCATCCGCAAAAACACTGCCGAGAAAGAAATCGGAAGTGCTGAGGAGGAGGCAAAGAAGATTGTGGCTGATGCAATCAAAACAGCCGAAGCAAGGAAAAAAGAAGTAGTCCTTGAGGGTAAAGACGAGGTTCATCGTTTCAGAAACGAGAGCGAGAAAGAAATTTCCGATCGACGCAAGGAAGTTCAGCGTCAGGAGAGAAGAATCCAGCAAAAGGAAGAAACTCTTGACAAAAAGCTTGACAATATGGAACGCAAGGAAGAAAAGGTCAACAAAAAGCTTCGTGATGCAGATGCAAAACTCGAAGAAGTTGAAACTCTGAAAAAGAGCCAGTTTGAAATGCTTGAAAAAATTTCGGGCTACACGGCAGAACAGGCTAAAAGCTATTTGCTTTCACAGCTTGAAAATGAGCTTGCTCACGAGAAGTCGGTTAAGATTATGGAATATACCGAACAGCTCAAAGAGGAAGCAGACGACAAGGCAAGAAACATTATTTCGCTTGCAATTCAGCGACTTGCAGCTGAGCAGGTTTCAGAGGCAACAATTTCGGTTGTTCCTCTGCCCAATGACGAGATGAAGGGCAGAATCATCGGTAGGGAAGGCCGTAACATCAGAGCCATCGAAACTCTTACGGGTGTTGATCTTATTATTGATGATACACCGGAGGCTATCACGCTCTCATGCTTTGAGCCTGTAAGAAGAGAAATTGCAAGAATTGCACTTGAAAAGCTTATTGCAGACGGCAGAATCCATCCCGCAAGAATTGAGGAGATGGTTGAAAAGGCAAGAAGAGAGGTTGAATCCGAAATCAAGCGTACAGGTGAGAGAGCCGTGCTTGACGCAGGTGTTCATAACATTCATCCGGAGCTTGTCAAGCTTCTCGGCAGACTTCGTTACCGTACAAGCTACGGTCAGAATGTACTTGATCACTCTCTTGAAGTTTCATACATTGCAGGTATGATGGCAAGCGAGCTTGGTCTTGATCCTACAATTGCTAAGCGTGCGGGTCTTTTGCACGATATCGGTAAATCCATTGACCATGAGGTTGAGGGAACACATATTCAGATTGGTGTCGATCTTGCCAAAAAGTATAAGGAAAGCGACGCTGTTATTCACGCTATTCACGCTCACCACGGTGATGTTGAGGCGAGAACAATTGTTGCCTGTCTTGTACAGGCGGCAGACGCTATTTCAGCCGCAAGACCGGGCGCAAGAAGAGAAAATGTTGAAAACTACATTAAGCGACTCCAGAAGCTTGAAGAGGTTGCGTCTTCTTTTGACGGTGTTGAGCGTACCTTTGCAATTCAGGCAGGTCGTGAGGTTAGAGTTATGGTTAAGCCTGAAATTGTAAATGATGAGCGTATGATTCCGCTTGCAAGAGATATCTGTAAAAAAATCGAAGAAGAGCTTGAATATCCCGGACAGATTAAGGTTAATATTATCCGTGAAAGCAGAGCGTCCGATTTTGCAAAATAAAATATCTTGATTTTAACTACGGTTGACAGGACTATGTTGACCGTAGTTTTTATTTTGTAGGTACGATATTATCCGCCAGTACGGCAAGCCGCCGTACCTGATTCGTGTAGATAGGTTCATTAAATGAAAAATTGAAAATTGAAAATGGAAAATTGCGGTCGGGAAGATGGTTTGCAATATAAAAAACATATTATGCCCGAGCGTAGTATAGTAGCTGTTTGCACAATTTAATGTAGCGGCGAACGAGGTTCGCCGCTACAAACGCTACAAAGAATATACTGTAATCAAAAAAATAATTTGCAAGAAAATTAAATAAACTTGCAAAAATTAAATTTGTGCCGTAGCTTAGATTTTTGACCTGTTATTGTAAACTGTAATTTAAAAAACAGCAAAAAACTTTAAAAAATATTCAAAAAAGTATTGACAATCAGCCGTTAAGGCTTTATAATTCAAGACAGTAAGGCAAAGGTCTTACGAAGTTTTCGGAAAACTGAATATAAAAAGGACAAGGAAGTTCACTTTGGTTTCTTCTGATTTTGCAACAAATTTTTAAAAACTTGCAAAATCGGATAAAAACATTGTGAGCTTTATTTTTTTGCTTCGGCAAAAACGGTTTATGTGGAGGTTAAAAATGGATTCAGGAAATATAGGCTTTGTGCTGCTTTGTGCGGCTTTCGTATTTGTAATGACTCCGGGTCTTGCAATGTTCTACGGCGGTCTTGTACGAAAGAAAAATGTTGTAAACACAATGATGACATCAATTTTTATTATCGGTGTCGGAATTGTTATGTGGGTGCTTTTCGGTTATTCGCTTTCGTTTGCTCCGTCGGGAAATGCTTTTATCGGTGATTTCCGTTGGCTCGGTCTTGAGGGTGTTTCACTCACGGAGGGCTACACGGATGATGCGTCAATTCCGAATATGGTATTCTCAGCGTTCCAGATGATGTTTGCCGTAATCACTCCTGCTCTTATCACGGGTGCGGTTGCAGGCAGAATGAAGTTTAAGTCAATTTTTGTTTTCACAATTTTCTGGTCGCTTATCGTTTATTATCCGCTCGCTCACATGGTGTGGGGACAGGGAGGACTTTTAGGTGCAGACGGTATTGGTGCTCTCGACTTTGCAGGCGGCGATGTTGTACATATCAGTTCGGGTGTTTCGGCACTTGTACTTTGCATACTCCTCGGCAAGCGTCACGATTATGAACATTCAATTTACAGAATTCACAATATCCCGACAGTTGTACTCGGTGCATCGCTTCTTATGTTCGGTTGGTTCGGCTTTAATGCGGGTTCTGCACTTGCCGCCGACGGTCTTGCGGCTCACGCATTTATGACAACAGGTGTTTCAGCCGCAGCCGCAATGCTCTCGTGGATGCTCTGCGATATTATCAAGAACAAAAAGCCTACGCTTATCGGCGCAAGCACGGGTATGGTTGCAGGTCTTGTAGGTATCACGCCCGGTGCCGGCTTTGTTCCAATGTGGGCGGCAGTTATTATCGGTTTGACAACAAGCCCCGTTTGCTATATTATGATTTCATACGGCAAGAAAAAATTCGGCTTTGACGATGCGCTTGACGCATTCAGCTGTCACGGTACAGGCGGTATCTGGGGCGGACTTCTCACAGGTGTGTTCTCATGCACGGCAATCAACAGCAGTGCAGGTAACGGTCTTGTGTACGGTGAGTTTGCACAGTTCGGTGCTCAGGCGGCAGGTATCGGCATCACAATTGTAATTGCGGTTGTCGGAACACTCATCTGCTACGGCATCACAAGACTTCTTACAGGCAAAATCAGGGTTGACCTCAGAGATGAGCTTATGGGACTTGATGTTTCACAGCACGGTGAAGCTGCTTATCCGTCATTTAACGGTCTTGACAACTAACGGAGGTTTTAAAGTATGGAAAACAATAACGATATTCAGCTTATAAAAATAGAGGCCGTTGTTCGTGAAGAAATGTTTGTAGATGTCAAAAAGGCTCTCACGGATATCGGCGTAAACGGAATTACAGCGTATCAGGTTGTCGGTTGCGGAATTCAGCGAGGTATGTCGGAGTATGTAAGAGGACAGAAGGTTGATGTTCAGGTTTTGCCGAAAATCAAGTTTGAAATTGTTGTTTCTTCCGAAGAATGGGAGAGAAAAACAATTGAGGCAATCAGAAAAACAGCCTTTACGGGCAACCCGGGTGACGGTAAAATATTTACCTACTATCTTAAACAGGCGGTTAAAATCCGTACGGGAGAAACAGGCTACGATGCAATTCAGACCCCCAACTTTGACGACTGATATTTTCCTATTTTCCTATATCAAAAAAGTGCGTACCGAATTTCGGTACGCACTTTTTGCTTGTAAAATTGTTTATCTTCTTATTGTAATATCTTCCGGGCTGACAGTGTTGTCACGAAGCCGATTGTAATAATCGGGATTTGAATGCTTTATACTTATCGGCTTTAGCTCGGGAGTTGCAAAACAGTGTGTTGTTCTGCCTGTTGCAGAAAGTTCTCCGTTTATATTGTTGAAGATTTTATAGTCAAAAATCATTCTTGAACCCGTAAAAAATACAAGGCTTACTTCAACGGAAAACTCATCGCCGAATTTAAGCGGCTTTTTGTAACGGGCATATGCGTCAACATTTGGAATATACAATCCTTTTGACTGCATTTCGGCAACATCACAACCGATGTCGTGCATATACTGGATTCTTGCATCTTCAAAATATCTGATATAATTTGAGTGATGAACAATGTTCATACAGTCTGTTTCATAGTATGAAACCTTTGATTTGTATAATTTCTCGGTCATATTTTCTCCATTACATATATACGGAAAATCCGTAATTATTTTTTAAGCAACAAACCGTTTTTAAGGTCCTCTGCTGCCTGTTTTTTTATTACAAAATGCTGTTTCTTGCCTGTAGCAGTTTGCGGAAGTTCATTGACAAAACGGTAGTATCTCGGAGCCTGATATTTTGAAATATTCGGTGAGCTGTCGCAGAAATTGATAAGCTCGGCAACCGTAAGGCTTTCGTCAGCTTTTATTACATATGCCGCAACGCACTCGCCTCTTGTTGAATCGGGAACACCTGTTACGATACATTCCTGAACCTTCGGGTGTGAGTTGAGAATTTCCTCAATTCTTGCAGGATAAATATTTTCGCCTTTGCTGATAATCATATCATCTTTTCTGCCTGCAATTGTAAAAAACTGCTCGCTGTTCCAAGTGCCGATGTCGCCTGTGTACATCCAACCCTTGTAGAACTTGTCTTTTGTAGCCTTTTCGTTATTTACATAGCAGTAGGTAGTTTTGTTCGGACATTTGATGATGATTTCTCCCTCTGTTTTGTTATCGCAGGGGACTGTGTCATCGGGCTCTGCTTTTCTGTCGTCATAAACATTTACAAGTCGTACCTCATCATCTGTGCATGATCTGCCTGCCGAACCTGCCATTTCAGGAAGGTCATACGGACGAAGAAATGTATTCCAGAAAGATTCCGTTGTGCCGTAGCCGTTAAAAATGTTGGGAGAGAGAAGCTCCTGATAGCGGATGCAAGCGGCTTTTTCAAGCGGACTGCCCATGGTAATAATGCCCTTTAGCGAAGAAAGGTTTTTCTGATGTTTTTCCTGACGGTTTGCAAGCATCTCAAGAGTTGACGGAACACCTGTGATGAATGTAATGCCGTATTTTTCGATAAAGTCCATGCAGCTTCTCGGGTTGAATGTTCTCATAATCACAAGACACGCACCTGCATAAAGGGTAGGTGTAGGACCACCCGAATGAATACCGCCACGGTGAAACCACGGCGTCATATTCATCGTAATGTCAACGGGTGAGAGCGGAAAGTGCATAATTACATCGTGAGCCGAAAGAACTTCGTTGATTGCGTTAAGCGGAACACCCTTTGGAGTGCCTGTTGTACCCGAGGTCTGAAGTCTCAAAACCTCGTCATAAATATGCGGCGCATAGTCAACAGGCGGATTTTCGTCACTGCTGTCCTTGATGTAATCGTCAAAGAAAATGTGTCCTTCGGGAAGAGTTACTTCCTTTTTGGAATTATTAACGCAGAGAACCAATTTTGGCTTATGCTCGCAGATTTCAAGAGCCTGTACGGCTGTTTGCATAATGTCTGCATCATAAACATAAACAACAGGCTTGTTGTGTCCCATAATTTCTGCGGTTTCGCCCGGTGATAGGTTAAAGTTAGCGGGATTTGAGATTGCACCGAGTTTCTGCGGCGCAATGTAACCGAACAAAAACTGCGGTGAGTTGTAAAGCTGCATAAACACGATGTCGTTTTTCTTGACGCCGTCTTTTTTCATAGCGTTTGCAAATCTGTTTGCATCGGCATTAAGTTCTTTGTAGCTCCATGTTCTGCCGCTCTGAGGATCAATTGCAGCAGGTTTATCCGAAAAGCGTCTTACATTTCTCATAAAGCCGTTAAGCCATGTAAATTCACTTTCAAATGTTTCTCTGAACATCTGTGAATCATATGTTAAATTCATAATATCCCCCTGTCCTATTATGTATGGGTGTACATTATTTTATACACACATATGTGTGTTGCTTGTATGTTGTTTTGTCGGCAGATTATTTGCCGTATTTGCCTACGATAATACTTGAGTTCTGACCGCCGAATCCGAATGCGTTTGACATGGCAAAGTTGATTTCGGCTTTCTTTGCGGTATTTGCAACAAAGTCAATGCCGGCACATTCGGGATCAACCTCGTTGAGATTGATTGTAGGCGGAACTGTGCCTGTTTCAATAGCCTTGACACAGGTAATTGTTTCTGTAATACCGCCTGCGCCCATCATATGACCTGTTGCGCCCTTTGTTGAGCTTACATAGGGGAGAGTGTTGCCGAAAACCTTCTTGATTGAAGATGTTTCAACTGTGTCACCCTTGTTTGTTGCAGTACCGTGGGCATTGATGTAGCCGATGTCGGAAGGATTGATTCCTGCCTCTGCAATTGCCTGTTTCATACAAGCGATTGCACCTCGTCCTTCGGGATGCGGAGCAGTTACATGGTAAGCGTCATCTGTGTTGCCGCAACCTCTGATTTCTGCATAAATCTTTGCACCTCTTGCAAGAGCGTGTTCCTCTGTTTCAAGAACGAGCGCACCGCCGCCTTCACCTATTACAAAACCGTCACGGGTAACATCAAACGGACGGCTTGCAGTGCTTGGTGAATCGTTTCTTCTTGAAAGAGCTTTTGCGTTGGCAAGCGAATAAATTACAAGAGGACAGAGAACGGACTCTGCTCCTACTGCGAGCATAATATCAGCCTTGCCGCTCTGCATACACATACAAGCTGTGTTGATTGCGTCACCGCCTGACGAACAAGCTGTGCTTACCGTAAAGCTCGGTCCCTGAATATTGTAGTCGATTGCGATATTTGCGGCGGCAATGTTTCCGAGAATTTTGGGAATAAAACGAGGACCTACCTTTTTGTGTGATGCGCCTGTGAGTGCCTCCTGAGTATATGCGATTGTTGCAATACCTGCCATTGCAGTACCCATAACAATACCCGTTCTTTCGGGTTCAATCTCGATTCCGCTCTGTTTCATGGCTTCCTCAGCCGCAATATAAGCGTATTGCATAAATGGATCTGTTTTTCTGATTAAATCCTTTGGAAGATAGTCGGACGGATTAAAGTCCTTTACTTCGCCGGCAATCTGAACAGCGAGTTCAGACGGATCAAAAGTCTTAATTGTGTCAATGCCCGATGCACCTGCCGTGATATTATTCCAGTAGTTTTCAACACCGATGCCGACAGGTGTTACCGCACCCATACCGGTTACAACTATTTTCTTCATTCGTTAAGCTCCTTGTTTTAAAATAAGTTATTTACATTTTGCATATTATTATGCTATACTTGAATTGTACCAAATGTGGAAAAATTATTCAATACCGTTGATTATGCAAAAATGACGATTTGACAGTCTTAAATTTACAGTTTTGCATAATATTGAAAAAAACCGACAAAATACTGCGGGAAATAGTCAAAACGGAGGTTATTATGGATATAAATCAGCTCAATTGCTTTATAACTGTGGCTCAGACGCTCAACTTTTCAGAGGCGGCAAGGCGGAACTATGTTTCTCAGTCAACCGTCAGCAGATATGTAAGCGACCTTGAAAAGGAGTTTGGGGTTCAGCTTTTTACACGCTCTCACCGTGATGTTATCATAACAAGCGAGGGCAAGGCACTTTTGCCCTATGCGATTGAAATTGTTGAAACTTTAAAGAAAGCAAAAACCGTTATCAAGCAGATGCATGACGGAGGTCAGGGTAAAATTACGCTCGGCTGTGATGTTACCTCGCTTTCGTTCCCGACAAAATGTATTGCCGACTTTGCGGAAAAATATCCGGGAATTACAATTGATGTGCGACAGCTTGACGAGGCTGACCGCACGCTTGCAATCACAGGCGGTGAATACGACTTCTGCTTTATGCCGAGAGATATGGTTCCCGAAAGCTCAGGTATTGAATCAATCATTACACATAATGAAACTTTGTCCGTTGTAACAGCGAAAAATTCAAAATTCAGCGGAAGAAAAAGCGTTAAGCTTTCCGAATTGGCTGACGAAAGTATTTTGGTACTTTCGGAATCGGTTGCACCGATTGTATATATGGAAATTATGGATTTGTTCCGTACATTTCACATAACCCCGAAAATTGAAAATTCATTTGACGATCTTGTTTCCATATATGTGTCATCGTCATCGGGAATCGGCGTGTCTGTCATACCAACCTCGGTCGCCGCATATACTTCTGACGAATACACCGATTCATACCTTATTGATGATGCGGACACAAGCATAGCCTATGTTATGGCATGGGAAAAGAATATTTCAAATCCTGCTGCAAAGCTTTTTATGGAGGCTGTTAAGAAATATGCCAAGGGCGATGACAACATTTATGGGCTGTAACTGAGTATATTTCTCAATATAAATTCCAATAAAGAATTATAGTGAAAATTTCACAAAATAAACACACATTATTTTCAAAAAAGGTATTTACTTTATAAATCTTCGGTGTTATAATTACGGTAGTCAAGGAGAAGTTGACAAAATATCCTTTCAGGAGGTAATTAAAATGTACAGATTTACTTTACCGAGAGATCTCTATCATGGTAAGGATGCTCTCTCAAGTCTTAAAAATTTATCCGGCAAAAAGGCTGTTGTAGTTGTCGGCGGCGGTTCAATGAAGCGTTTCGGTTTTCTTGACAAGGCTGTTGACTATCTTAAAGAAGCAGGTATGGAGGTTAAGCTTATCGAAGGCGTAGAGCCTGACCCATCTGTTGAAACAGTTATGAAGGGCGCCGCTGTTATGCGTGAATTTGAACCCGACTGGATTGTTGCAATGGGCGGCGGTTCTCCGATTGATGCCGCAAAGGCTATGTGGGTATTCTATGAGTATCCAAACACAACCTTTGAGGAAATTATTACTCCGTTCAGTTTCCCGACACTTCGTACAAAGGCTAAATTCTGCGCTATCCCGTCAACATCGGGTACTGCAACAGAAGTTACGGCTTTCTCAGTTATCACAGACTATGCAAAGGGTATCAAATATCCGCTTGCTGACTTTAATATCACACCTGATGTTGCTATCGTTGATCCTGCACTTGCCGAAACAATGCCGGCTAAACTTACTGCTCACACAGGTATGGATGCTATGACTCACGCAATTGAAGCTTATGTTTCAACTCTCAACTGCGAGTATACAGATCCGCTTGCACTCCATGCAATTGAGATGATTCACGACAACCTCAAGAAGTCTTATGAGGGCGACATGGCTTGCCGTGATAAAATGCACGATGCACAGTGCCTTGCAGGTATGGCATTCTCAAATGCTCTGCTCGGTATCGTTCACTCAATGGCTCACAAGACAGGTGCGGCTTTCACAGGCGGTCACATTATTCACGGCTGTGCAAACGCTATGTATCTTCCTAAGGTTATCAAGTATAACTCAAAAGATCCTGTTGCAGCTGAGCGTTATGCTAAGATTGCTAAGTTCATCAACCTCAAGGGCGAAACAACAGAAGAACTTGTTGACGCACTCATCGCTGAACTCCGTTCAATGAACGATCAGCTCAACATTCCGCAGGGCATTAAGAACTACGGTCCGGGCGGCGTTAAGGCTGACGAGAGCATTATCGACGAAAAAGAATTCCTCGAAAAGCTCCCCGAAGTTGCCAAGAACGCAATTGCCGATGCTTGCACAGGTTCTAACCCACGCCAGCCAAATCAGGAAGAAATGGAAAAACTTCTCAAGGCTTGCTACTACGATACAGAAATCGACTTCTGATTCGTTTGACAATCTATTTGTACTTATCACAGCTCTCCGTTTTCGGGGAGCTGTTTTTTTAATAAAAAATCCGCATAAAAATGCTCCTAAAAGGCATAAAAATCATATGGACAATATTGCTTTGTTGTGCTAAAATTGACTTGAAATTGATGAATTTGGTGACATAAAATGAAAATTGCAGTAATAAACGGTCAGAACCATAAAGGCTCAACCTATCATATTGGCAAGCAGGTTGCCGATAAATTAGGCGGCGAGGTTACGGAGTTTTTTCTTCCTAGAGATTTCGGCGATTTTTGCGTAGGTTGTACGCAGTGTTTTCTAAAATCCGAAACACTTTGTCCGCATTATGGGCGACTGAAAAAGATTACCGAGGCTATGGACGAGGCTGATGTACTCATCTTTACAACGCCCGTGTATGTTTATCATTGCACAGGCTCAATGAAAGCATTTCTTGATCATTACGGTTATCGTTGGATGGTTCACCGTCCCGAACAGAAAATGTTCACAAAGCAGGCGGTTGTAATTTCGACAGCCGCAGGTTCGGGTACAAAATCTGCCAACAAGGATATCGCCGACAGTATGTTCTTTTGGGGCGTTCCAAAAACTTATCGTTACGGTGTCAATGTTCGTGCAACAAATTATTCAGGCGTCACCGATGAACTCAAAAAGAAAATTGACAAAAAGACTACCTCAATTGCCAATAAGGTAAAGAAAAATAACGGCAAAGTTAAGGCAGGTTTAAAAACAAAAGGCTTTTTCTTTATTATGAGAATGATTCAGAAAAGCGGCTGGAATGAAGCCGATAAAAATTACTGGGCAGAACGAGGTTGGAACGGTAAAAACAGACCGTGGAAAAATACATAAGGAGATGTTTTAAATGGCAAAAAATACTGAAATCAGCTTGAGAAACAAGGTTATTTATTCGGTTTATGTCCGTAACCACACAAATGACGGCACATTTAATGCCGTTGCAGACGACCTTGACCGAATAAAGTCACTCGGTACGGACATCATTTGGTTTATGCCGATTCATCCGATTGGCGTCAAGAATAAAAAAGGCTCTCTCGGCTGTCCTTATGCAAACAAGGACTATCGCACAACAAATCCCGAATACGGCACAATGGACGATTTCAAGAGCCTTGTTGAAAAAATTCACGCAAAGGGTATGAAGTGCATCATTGATGTTGTCTATAACCACACTTCGCCCGATTCAAATCTTTCAGTTGAACATCCCGAATTTTTCTACAGAAAGCCGGACGGCAATTTTGGCAACAAAGTCGGTGATTGGAGCGACATAATCGACCTTGATTATTCTAACAAAGAATTATGGCAGTATCAGATTGATTCACTTGTTATGTGGGCGAAAATTGTTGACGGCTTCCGTTGCGATGTTGCATCATTCGTTCCCGTTGAATTTTGGAAACAGGCGAGAGAGGCTGTTGCAAAGGTAAATCCCGACTGCATTTGGCTTGCCGAAAGCGTACACAGCTCTTTCAATGTGTTCTCTCGCAAGAGCGGAATTTATACCGCAAGCGACTATGAGCTTTTTGACGCTTTTGATATGGAATATGACTACGATATCCGTGAGGTTTTCGACAAATATTTGAAGGGCGAAACCACACTTTCAAATTATATGGATATGTTCAATTATCAGGAGGCAATTTATCCGCAGAATTACGATAAAATGCGTTGTCTTGAAAACCACGATCAGCCACGAATTTGCCATTATGTAAAGAACAGGAGCGACCTTGAAAATTACACAGCTTTTCTGTATTTCTTGAAGGGTTCAACCCTCATCTATGCAGGTCAGGAGTTCGGTTGTGACGAAACTCCAAGCCTTTTTGACAAGGATGTTTTCCCACGCAACACAGGCATTGATTTGAGCAACCTTTTTGCAAAGCTTGATACAATCAAGAAAACCGTTCTTGATGATGACGATTATTTCAAGGCTGATGCAGACGATGAAAACGATATTGCAATTCTTGAGCGTGACAACAACAAGAGCAAAAAAGTCGGCATTTTCAGCCTTAAATCAAAGTCGGCAGATGTAAAAGTTGACCTCCCCGACGGCGACTATAAAAATGAAATCAGCGGTGAAACAGTTACAGTTTCAAACGGAAAGGTTCATTGCAACGGCAAAGCAATAATTATCCGCAAGTAAAATAAAATTCAATAAAAGAATAATACAACCTCTCTGCAAAGCATTTCAGCTTACGGGGAGGTTGTTCTTTATATAAAAATCCGTGTTGCATGGTTACAACACGGATTTCTTGGTTTTATTTAATTGAGCCGTCGCCACCCATAAGAGCGGTCATTTCTTCAATGCGTTCCAAAGGAAACGGTGGTTCGCAAAGCAGTTTTTTATATGCTTACTTAGCTTTCTTTTTATTACTGCCGAAAATTTTAGTCGGAATAATGCTTCCGAGGAATGCGGCGAGCAAAATCCACGGAATAACTCTTGCGTCAAAGCAGAGCAAAAGGAGCATTGTTACGGCAAGCGGTTTTTTCATTGTGACACCGAGAAGTCCTGCCGTTATGACTGCCGCACAAAATGCCGTGTCAAGTCCGCCGAGCATTGCAACACCGTAGCCGATGCTCACTCCGCAGAAGATGACAGGGAAGAAGTGACCGCCTTTCCAACCCGACTTTATGCAGATGTTTGTGAGAACAAGTTTAAGCACACCGCTGATAATAAGAATCCACGGTGCAAATTCGGCAAAGCTTTCCTTGACAACGGTAATGCTTTCTTCGCCCGAAAACATTGTGAGGGGGAGGTATGTACCCATAACACCGAGGATAATTCCGCCGAGAGTTGTGCTGATAATAATGCCGAGCTTGCCCTGAATGAGTGCGAAAAATTTTCCGAAAATCTTTGAAGATATGATAAACAGAAAACCGCATACAGCGCCCAAAAGTGCGAGAGGAATTCCCCACAAACGCTCAAAATTTGTAATGTTATAACCACCAAGTCGTGGAAGTCCCATACTTCCGCCGAAAACGGAGTTAAGCAAAAACAGAGTTCCCGCCGCAAAAAGTACGGCAATGATGTTTGAAATTAGCTTTGTTGAACGGATATCGGTAGGCTTTTCTTCGCTGTCAAGCCTTTCTTCATTGACCGATGCAAGACCGAAAAGCGGTGCGTAGAATACCGCACTCAAGGTTGCGCTTATGCCGATTTGCATTAGTTCGGGAATTTTACTTTTAGCGTCTTTCATATGACTTCCTGCCCAGTAGCAAAGTCCCACGATAACGCCTGTCAAACCTGCCTCGGGACCGAGACTTCCGCCGAAAACAAGGGGCAAAAGTGCCGAAATGCAGAGTAAAAGCACCTTGTTGTACGGGTAAAATTTATCTTTTTTTACCTTTTTCATAACCTCGTCAAGTTCATCGGGGACGGCATTTGTCAGCTTTTGCCATATTCCGAGAATAATTCCGCCTGCCGTACAGACGATAATCGGATAAAATTTGAAATCAAAATTTGACGGAATTGTATCCCACACAAGACCGATTCCCAAGCCCATAAGTTTTAGAAACAGCCATACTATCAGCGAAGTAACCGCACCGCTGAATCCGCAAAAAATGTAGTATAAAAAATTGTTGGCAACAGTCCGTCTAGTCATTGTCGCACCTCCGTGTGTTTATAATTGGATTATAACATAAAACACAGCAAAAAAACAATTATTCCGCACAAAAAGTACGAAATAATTGCTTTTTATTATTTTTTTAATTTTAGAGCCTCTTCTAAACAAAAACAGCTGACACCAATGCCGATGTCAGCCATAAAAACCTATTTGATTTTAAATTTCAAAAGCGGCGCTTACCTTTTTGAATTCTCTTTTTCTGATGATGAAGTAGGCAATCAAAACGGATGTGCCTGTGATAAGCCATGAAACGGGGTAAACCATAAGGAGCATATCGTAGGTGTGGAATGCCTTGAATACCGTGAAGAGCCAGATGATTCTGAACACAACAGAACCGAAGATTGTGAGGATTGCAGGGAGGAGTGAATGTCCGATTCCTCTGAGCGCACCGCCGCTGATTTCGTATGAACCTGTCATAAGCTCAAGGAGCATAACAATCGCCATTCTGATGATTGCGTACTTGATAACGGTGGGGTCGGTTGTGAAGAAGGTGATGAAAAATCCGCTTCCGAGCATGAATATAACGCTCACACAGCCTGTGAAAATACAGCTGAAAAGCATACAAAGCCTAAACACCTTTTTGCATCTGTCAAATTGAAGTGCGCCGTAGTTCTGACTTGTGAATGTAACGGCTGTCTGGCTGAACGCACATACTATATAGTATGTAATGTATTCAAAGTTGAGTTCAGCCGATGAGCCTGCAACCGCCTGTGAACCGAAGCCGTTTACGGCTGTCTGAATGAATACATTTGAAATTGAGAAAACCATACCCTGAATACCTGCAGGAGCACCGATTTTCAAAATCATAATGAGATGTTCTTTCTTGAATGAAAGTTTTTTTGGATTGACTCTGATTGACTTGTCTTCGTTTCTGATGAGGAACATCATAACAAGTCCGGCGCTTATGCCGTCGGCAATTACTGTTGCAATGCCGACTCCTGCAACGCTCATATCGCAGACGATTACAAAGAAGAGGTTCAAAAGAACATTTACAATACCTGAAATTACAAGACAGTAGAGCGGACGGCTTGTGTCGCCTACACTTCTCAAAATTGCCGAACCAAAGTTGTAGAGCATTACAAACGGCATGCCCATAAAGTAAATTCTCAGGTATGTTGCCGCAAGGTCAATTACATCATCCGGTGTGTTCATCAGCCTTAACAGCGGTGTTGCAATAACCTGACCGAGTATCAGAAGAAGAAATCCGCATATAAGTGAAAGTGTTATTACCGTGTGAACAGCTTCCGAAACCTTTTTACGGTCATTTTGACCGATATATCGTGCAATCAAAACATTTGCGCCGACCGAAAGTCCCGTGAATAACAGTACAAGCATATTGATGAGCGGACCGTTGCTTCCGACTGCGGCAAGTGCCTGACTGCTTGAAAATCTGCCGACCACCGCAACATCGGTTGAGTTGAAAAGCTGTTGAAGAATACTGGATCCTGCAAGCGGAAGTGTAAAAAGAAGAATTTTTTTTACGAGCGGACCTTCCAGCATATTTATCTGGTGTGAGCGCTGTCGCTTTTCTTTTACGGTATTCTGACCTTTGTTTCTTTTAAACAGACTTGCAAACGCAAGTGAGGGCATTTTTTTGACTTTCTCCATTAATTTCTAACCTCTTCAATCACATAATCTTTGTAAACAATACCATTCTTTTCCGTTTTCCACAATTATTGTAATCCTGTTGACTAAAATAAACAAGCAAAATACCTTATAAACATAAAGTTTACTTTGCTCACAATTTTAGTTACAATAACTACCTCGTCAAAAATCTTCTTTTTATGCCTTTATAATATGGTAAAAACTGCTTTTCTGCATATTTTTATACTGTTTTTTCTCAATAAGCAAGGCTTTGAATTTGTATGCAATTTGTGCCTCTTCAACAAAAGTAAAATTGCTCTCTTGTAAGCATTGACGAAAAATTTTTTAACCTACAAATAAATGATTTTAAAATTGTTGTATATGCCGATTAAATTATAATGATACAATTATGATACAAACTTAATATAATATATGTTTAAAGGGATAAGCGAAAAGGAGTGAATGTTATGAAGAAAAAGATTGCTGTAATTGTGGTTGCAGTTGTTTTATGCGTTGCCGCCGCAGTATTTGCCGTGCCGAAAATCAGTTTCTATGCGTGTGAGCCTACCGTGTATTTTGATGTTGAGTACTGCGACAAGGTTGACGCTAAGATGTCTGCCGAAGATGCCGAAACCGTGAAGAAAATGTTTGAGGGCAAATCCGCATATTTTGATTCACCGTCTTGTGGTTTTTCCGAAAAGGCATCAATAAGAATAGGCTGTAATACATATATGCCTGCGTGTGACGGTGATGAAATTGTTAAGCACGGATTTATGTATTTTAGTCTTTCAAAAAGCGAAAATAACGAACTTCGCAAGATTATGAAAAAGTACGGAGCAGATACGAGAAAAGCTATCTAAAACCGTTGACAGACGCATTTCCGTGTGTTAAACTTTTCTCGAAAAATATACGGAGGTGTTTTTATGAAAAACTACAACTGGGCAACACTCGGTTGCGGAGTTATCGCAAATGAGCTTGCAGCCGCACTCAAAAGCAGAGGACAGAAACTTTATTCCGTTGCAAACCGTACCCATGAAAAAGCGGTTGCGTTTGCCGAAAAGTACGGCATTGAAAAGGTTTACAACGATATTGACGAGCTGTTTAAAGACGAAAATGTTGACATAATTTACATTTCCACACCGCACAACACGCATATAAAATATCTTCGCAAGGCTCTTGCGGCAGGAAAGCATGTTTTGTGCGAAAAGTCGATAACGCTTAATTCAGATGAACTTGACGAGGCAATCTCTCTTGCAGAGAAAAACCATGTTGTGCTTGCAGAGGCAATGACAATTTTCCATATGCCGATTTACAAGGCACTTCTTGAAAAGGTAAATTCAGGTGACCTTGGCGAGCTTAGGCTTATTCAGATGAATTTCGGCAGTTACAAAGAGTATAATATGAACAACCGATTTTTCAACCGCAATCTTGCAGGCGGTGCAATGCTTGACATCGGCGTGTATGCGCTTTCGTTTGTTCGTATGTTTATGAGCTCATGCCCAAACGATGTGTTGTCGCAGGTTAAATATGCAGAAACAGGCGTTGACGAACAAGCGAGTATTCTTTTAAAGAATAAAGAGGAGGAAATGGCAACTGTCATTCTTTCCCTTCACGCAAAACAGCCAAAGCGTGGCACAATCTCGTTTGACAAGGGTTATGTTGAAATTTTTGAATATCCCAGAGGCATGGAGGCAAAGATTACATACACGGCTGACGGCCATTGTGAAACAATCTCGGCAGGTCAGACAAAGGACGCTTTGCTTTATGAGGTTGAAGATATGGAAAAGGCGATAGAGGGCGACACGGCTCTTATGCACCTTGACTACACAAAGGATGTTATGAAAATCATGACCGACATCCGCAAAAGCTGGGGCATGAAATATCCCGAAGAAGAGTAAGTTTTTTGAATTTAATTTGATACTAAACACAAAACTCCACCGTGAAATGCGGTGGAGTTTCCTTTATATATTTGATTAAATCAGAATTAGTAGTTTTCTGCGTGAATTTCAAAATAGCTCTGTGGGTGGTTGCAGACGGGGCAAACCTCGGGAGCCTCTTTGCCTACAACAATGTGACCGCAGTTACGGCATTCCCAAACCTTGATTTCGCTCCTTTTGAAAACTTCTGCAGTTTCAACATTGCGGAGTAATGCACGGTATCTTTCTTCGTGGTGCTTTTCAATTGCGGCAACAAGGCGGAACTTGTGTGCAAGCTCTGTAAAGCCTTCTTCCTCGGCAGTTTTAGCGAAATCTTCGTACATATCTGTCCACTCGTAGTTTTCGCCCTCGGCAGCGGCAAGAAGATTTTCGGCTGTGTCGCCGATTCCGTTAAGCTCCTTGAACCACATTTTTGCGTGTTCTTTCTCGTTGTCTGCCGTTTTTAAGAAAAGGTTTGCAATCTGCTCAAAGCCCTGCTTTTTGGCAACAGATGCAAAATATGTGTATTTGTTACGAGCCTGTGATTCGCCTGCAAAAGCAGCCTCAAGGTTCTTTTCTGTCTGTGTTCCCGAATACTTTGTTGTTTTAGCCATAATATTTCCTCCGTTAAATTAATTTTTGAAATTTAAAATACTCAATACGCCTTTGTGTATTTAATTTTTGAATAAAATAATAATCATTATTGATTTAATACTACTATACCTTTTTTATATAGATTTGTCAATAGATTTACGCAAAAAAATATTTCTTTTTTAGGATAGGCATATTTCATTTGAAAATACCTATCCGTTATTTTATGCCTGTTTTTTCGATTTTATTACTATTTTTGCGAAAAATATTGCTTGTGTATTGTTGCAATTTGCTAAAGTGTTGGATGTGTGAAAATTTTACCTTGACTTTTCACCCTGTACAGTATAAAATAGTTCTCAAAGAAACACATAGTAAATTGATAGGAATTGTAGGTTAAACGAAATAACCTCAAAAATCCAAAAGGTGACGCTTATGAAAAACATTTACAATCTGAAGAAAATACGAATGTGTACCTCATTTGGAGGCAAGCCGTACTGTTGTATGTAATTGCCTGTCAGAATCTAAAATCAAATTAATTTAAAGTGAGGCAATCAAAATGAAAAATTTAAGAACAAAAGTATTATCGGCAGTATTGGCAGTTTCAGTATTAGGTGCGTCAGCGGTTGCCTTTACAGGATGCGGAAAAAAAGATACTACAAACGATTCAAAAGTAACATTAACAAATGTTTCGTATGATCCTACACGAGAGCTTTATGAATCATATAACAAAATCTTTGCAAAGCATTGGAAAGAAGAAACAGGACAGGATGTTGAAGTTACCCAGTCCCACGGCGGTTCGGGCAAACAGGCTCTTGAGGTTGCAAACGGTCTTGAGGCGGATGTTGTAACACTCGCACTTGAATACGATGTAAACGCAATTCGTGACGCAGGTCTGATTGAGGACGGTTGGGTAAATGAGTTTGACAATGACTCTTCACCATACACTTCAACAATTGTATTCCTTGTTCGCAAAGGTAATCCGAAAAACATCAAGGATTGGGACGATGTTGCAAAAGACGGTGTGGGCGTTATCACTCCAAACCCGAAAACTTCGGGCGGTGCAAGATGGAACTACCTTGCCGCTTGGGCATATGCAGACAAGAAATATAACGGTGATGAGGCAAAAATCGAAGATTTCATTAAAAAGCTTTATCAAAATGTGCTTGTGCTTGACTCAGGCGCAAGAGGTGCTACAACTTCATTTGTAGAAAACGGACAGGGCGATGTTCTTCTTGCTTGGGAGAATGAGGCGTACCTTTCAATCAAGGACAATCCCGACGAGTACGAAATCGTAACTCCGAGCGTCAGCATTCTTGCACAGCCGTCTGTTGCTGTTGTTGATGAAGTGGTTGACCAAAGAGGCACTCGAAAGGTTGCAACAGAGTATTTAAGTTATCTTTACAGCGATGAGGCTCAGCGTATTGCAGGCGATAACTATTACCGCCCTTATAATAAGGAAATTTTGAAGGAATACTCCGATGTGTTCGACCTCAACATTAATCTTGTAACAATCAACGATTTCGGTGGTTGGGACGAGACTCAGAAAAAGCACTTTGCAGACGGCGGTATCTTCGATAAGATTTACGAGAAAAAATAAAACCGATTAAAAAATGATATCAGGCAGTATATAGGCAATTCTGTCTGATGTCGGATGATATTTTACAGGGGAAACAGGTGTGATGATGGTTCAGGCAAAAAAGTCAAAAAAAGCAAAAAGAGTAATCCCGGGCTTCGGTCTTTCTTTGGGTGTAACAATTACATTATTAAGCCTTGTTGTGCTGATTCCTCTTGCCGCTCTCGTTATTTATACGGCACAGATGAGCCCCTCTGAATTTTGGGAGGCAATCACCCGTGAAAGAGTGCTTGCAAGCTACAAGGTTAGTTTTATAACCGCATTTATTGCATCTCTCATCAATGCCGTTATGGGTGTAATTCTTGCGTGGGTGCTTGTTCGTTACAAATTCCCGGGCAAAAGAATTCTTGACGGTATGATTGAGCTTCCGTTTGCACTTCCGACAGCGGTTGCCGGCATTGCACTTACTTCTCTGACTGCCGACACAGGTCTTATCGGTGGATTTTTTGCAAAGTTCGGCATAAGCATTGCCTACACAAGAGTTGGTATTACGGTTGCACTTGTATTTGTTGGAATACCTTTTGTAACAAGAGCAGTTCAGCCTGTCCTTGAAAAGCTTGACCCTGTTTATGAAGAGGCGGCAGGAGTTATGGGTGCAGGCAGATTCAGAATTTTCAGAAAAATTATTCTTCCCGAAATTCTTCCCTCGGTTCTCACAGGCTTTGGTCTTGCATTTGGAAGATGTCTTGGTGAGTACGGTTCGGTTGTTTTTATTGCAGGCAACAAGCCGTTTGAAACAGAAATCACTCCGCTTATCATTATGTCGGAGCTGCAGGAATATGACTACAAAAGTGCAACGGCAATCGCACTTGTAATGCTTGCCGCATCTTTTTTGATTCTGTTCCTTGTAAATATGGTTCAGCACAGAAATGCAAAAATTCTGAAAGGGGGAAGATAAAATGTACGAAGAAACAAAGCGGTCAAAGGTTGTAAAGTACATACTCATAGGTATTGCGCTTTTATTTGTATTCGTAATGCTCGTTCTTCCTCTTGTTACGGTAATCTGCGAGGCTTTCAAAAGCGGTGCAGAGGTGTTCTGGCAGGCTGTCAGCGATGATTACACGGTAAAGGCAATTGTGCTTACTGTTGAGGCAACCGTGTTTGCGGTACTGTTCAATACGGTATTTGGAATTTTTGCCGCCTGGTCAATTACAAAGTTCAGATTTAAGGGCAAAAAACTTCTTACAACACTCATCGACCTCCCCGTAACGGTTTCGCCCATAATTGCAGGTCTTATATTTGTACTCACATTCGGCAGACAAAGCCCGATATATCCGCTTTTAAGCGAACTTGGAATCAAGGTTATCTTTGCCGTTCCGGGAATTATCCTTGCAACCGTGTTTGTAACATTCCCGTTCATCTCAAGGGAGCTTATTCCCGTGCTTGAATCCGAGGGTACGGATGAGGAAGAAGCCGCCGCACTTATGGGTGCAAAAGGCACAACTATTTTCAGAAAAATAACATTTCCGCACATAAAATGGGCATTCCTTTACGGAGTTGTACTCTGTGCCGCAAGAGCAATGGGTGAATTCGGTGCAGTTTCGGTAATTTCGGGACATTTAAGAGGAAAAACAAACACACTTCCTCTCCATGTTGAAATTTTGTTCAACGAGTTCAAGTATGTTCCTGCATTTGCGGTTTCATCAATACTTGTGCTTATGGCGATTGCGATTTTGATTATCAGAAGTGTGGTTGAATACAAAGGAAAGAAGGATGCGTAATGTATGTTGAGCTTAAAAATATAAATAAAACTTTCGGTGACTACAAGGCATCCGACAATGTAAACTTTGGTATTGAAAAGGGCAAGCTTATCGGACTTCTTGGTCCTTCGGGCAGCGGCAAAACAACAATTCTTCGTATGATTGCAGGACTTGAAAATCCCGACAGCGGCGAAATTGTAATTGACGGAAAGGTTGTCAACGATATTCCCGCAAGCAAAAGAGGCATAGGCTTTGTATTCCAAAACTACGCTCTTTTCAGATATATGACAGTTTTTGATAACATTGCTTTCGGTCTGAAAATTCAGAAAAAGAGCAAGAAATTTATCAAGGAAAGAGTAAACGAGCTTGTAAAGCTTATCGGTCTTGAAGGACTTGAAAAGCGTTATCCAAGCCAGCTTTCGGGCGGTCAGAAACAGCGTGTTGCATTTGCAAGAGCGCTTGCGCCAAACCCGAATCTTCTTCTGCTTGACGAACCATTTGCCGCAATTGACGCAAAGGTTAGGCAGGAGCTTCGCTCATGGCTTAAGGATATGATTGAAAGACTCGGCGTTACAAGTATATTTGTAACCCACGATCAGAGCGAGGCTATTGAGGTTGCCGATGAAATTATAATTACAAACAAGGGCAGAATTGAGCAAATAGGCTCGCCGATTGACATTTATCAGCATCCCAAAACCGCATTTTCCGCATCATTTTTCGGTCAGACTACTACGCTTGACGATTATACAAAGTTCAAGACCTTTGATGTTGTCGATAATGTTGACCGTGCAGTTATCCGTCCCGAATTTGTAAAGGTGACAAAACTCAGCGAAACAACTGCACAAAAAGCGTCTGTATCCGTCGGCGAGGTTATAAAGACTTCGTTCAGAGGCGACAATATCGAAATTGCCGTAAAATGTGACGGAGGCACGGTTTATGCGTACAGAGGACTTGACGAAACTCCGATTACCGTCGGAGAAAAGGTCAATGTATTTCTTTATCGGCTTTTCATTACCAAAGGCGATGAGGTTCAGATTCTCCGTAACAAATCACTTCAGGAAGAATCGGTTATCATCTAATCTGTTTAATCACGATATCAACTGTAAAAAATCCTATAAAAACAAGCAAAGCACCGAGGGTAATTTCTCTCGGTGCTTTGCATTTCCTTAGCCTAATTTCAGTTTATTTTCAAATTCTGTAATCCATTTAGGTCTGTAACCGTTTGAATAATTGAATTTGTTGTTTTTTATTTCGGCAACTTTAATAAATCCGTTTTCATTATCATAAAAAATTACTTCATCACACAGCGGAACAATTCTTTTTAAAGAATCGAAGCGGTTATCAAATCTCCTGCACACATCATTTTTCGGAATATCATGACCGCCTTTCCGTACCCTGTTTTCAATTCTTGCAAGACTTTCTTCTTTTGAGTTAAGACCTACATAGTACATAATAACATAGTAGCCCTGTTTTCGTGCCTGCTGAATTGTTTTCTCGGTTCTGTGTCCTGAAAGAGTGGTTTCCTGTGTGAAAGAAATATTGTTATCAAGGCAGTATGTGTCAGAATAATCAACATTGTTTGTTACAATTCTTTCACCACTTAAAATTCCGTATAGGCTTGTTTTTCCAACACAGTCAAGTCCTGCGATAACTGTAAATGATTTTTTAATCATTTAATCAAGTCCTTGATAACTTCGCCGGCTATGATAAGACCTGCAACCGACGGAACAAATGCGGTGCTGCCGGGAACCTGTCTGCGTTGGGTGCATTTTCTCTCAGTTTCTGGAGGGCATATGCAATTTGTTTTACAGCTTATTGTCATATCGTCAACGGGTGTGATAGGCTTTTCCTTTGAATAAACAACCTTCAGCTTTTTGATACCTCTCTTTTTGAGTTCATGTCTCATAACCCTTGCAAGAGGACAGACCGAGGTTTTGTAAATGTCGGCAACCTCAAACGCTGTAGGATCAAGCTTGTTACCTGCTCCCATTGAACAGATGATAGGCGTCTTGGCTTTGTCGGCTTGCATAACAAGCTCAATTTTGCCTGTTACCGTGTCAATTGCGTCAACTACATAGTCGTATTTTGAAAAGTCGAATTTTTCCGAGGTTTCGGGAGTGTAGAAGGTCTGGTGTTTGTTGATGATTATGTCGGGATTGATGTCCTTGAGCCTTTCCTCTGCAACATCAACCTTGTATTTGCCTACTGTTTTTCTTGTTGCAAAAATCTGGCGATTGATGTTTGTAAGGCACACCTTGTCATCGTCAATAAGGTCAAGCTCGCCGACTCCGCTCCTTGCAAGAGCCTCCGCCGTGTATCCGCCTACACCGCCGATTCCAAAAATTGCAACTCTTGTTTTTGAAAGCCTGTCCATAGCTTCTTTGCCAATCAAAAGCTGTGTTCTTGAAAACTGATTAAGCATAAAAACGCTCCTTAATACATATTCAAATCATTTAGTATTCCTATCGGTACAATAAGTATTTACATCGGAATAAAACTCCCGCTGTTTGCTGACGGGAGGTATCTTTGTATAGTTTATATTGTAATCACTGTTTTTGTCAAGCAAAACCCGAAATTTATTGACATGGAATGGTGAATGTAGTATAATCAAAGCATACCAAACAGATAGGTTTAGTGGTAAAACAACTGACTAACTTTAATTGACAATAGCTGTCGGCAGTAATAAAATAACTTTAAAAGTGTATTTTACTGTCGGATTTTATTTGTAACGGAGCGAAATTTCTATGTACTGCCTGAGCGTAAGTCACAAAACTTCAAATGTGGTTGTGAGAAAGAAGCTTGCCTTTCCCGATGAGCAAAAAAAGACATTTCTTGACGAACTTTATTATTCTGAAAATATCAGCGAGTGTTTGATTCTCTGCACCTGCAACAGAACCGAGGTTTATTTTTGCGGTGACGAATCATCTGTGAAAACGGTTGAAACCGTTCTTTCGGATTTTTCGGGAATTGATTTTGACGAACTAAAAAAGTACATCTGTCTTTTCTACGGTGACAGGGCTTTGCTCCATCTTTTCAGGGTGGCAGGCGGAATTGAATCAATGGTTATCGGTGAAGATGAAATACTCGGTCAGCTAAAGCGAGCCTACGCCTTTGCAAAGGATAACGGCACGGTTGCATATGAGCTTAATATGTGCGTTCAGGCGGCTGTTGCCTGTGCAAAAAAAATCAAGACCGAAACCGCCATTTCAAAAACATCGGTTTCAGTTGCAACTCTTGCGTCAAACGAGGCGGCAAAATTCAAAGACGGTGAGCTGAATGTCCTTGTAATCGGTGCAACAGGCAAGGTCGGCTCAACCGTTGTGAAAAATCTCTTGTCGCACAAAGGTATAGGCGTTACTGTGACTTCACGAAAACATAAAGCAGAAACTGTTTTTGAAAATACGGGTGCGAATGTGATTGATTATGACGAAAGATACAAAGCGTTTGATTTTGCAGACTGCGTAATCAGTGCCACAAGCGGACCGCATTACACGGTTACATATTATGATTTAAAAAACAATATAAAAACCGAAAAATCAAGGCTGTTTATTGACCTTGCCGTACCGCCCGACATTGACGAAAATATCCCCAAAATAAGCGGTGTAAGGCTCATTAACATTGACTGCATAAAACAGCTTGCAAACGAGAACAATGCTCTCAAACTCGACAGCGTTGAAAGTGCAAAAGAAATAATTTTTGAGGAAATTGAAGTTCTCAAAAAAGACCTTGCCTTTCACGAATTTCTGCCGTGTATGCAGTCTGTGAAAAACGCAATGCCGTCAGATTTTTCGGAAAAATTCATTTATAAGCTGAAATCCGATGTTTCGGCAGAAGAATTTGCAAGAATTCTTGAAATCTACAGAAAGTGCGGAGAGAATAACTAATGGCATACTTCCCGTTTTATATTGACATTGAAAACAAAAAAATACTTGTAGTCGGCGGCGGTACGGTTGCACTCAGAAAGGTTGAAAAGCTGACGCCGTTCTCGCCGGACATAACCGTTGTTGCCCCGAAAATTTGCGATGAAATCAAGGCTTTGAATGTGAAAATCATTGACCGCAGATTTTGTGACAGCGACCTTGACGGTGCGTTTTGCGTTGTCAGCGCAACCGATGATGAAACGCTCAACGGCAGAATTTTTCAGCTTTGCAACGAGAAAAATATTCTTGTCAACACAGTTGACGATAAGGAAAAATGCGGATTTATTTTTCCTGCAATTGCAAGCAAAAACGGCATAACGGCAGGAATTACAACATCGGGCAAAAGTCCGATTTACGCAAAATATCTTAAAGAGCTTTTTGTGGGAATCCTTGAAGGTATGAACGAAAATACAACCGAGGTTTTATGGAAATATCGCCCGATAATTAAGGAGAAGGTTGAAAAGGAAGATGACAGAAGGAAGATTTTTGAACAGCTTCTTTCGCTTTGCCTTTCGGGACTTGAACCCGATGAAAAAACTGTTGAAAATTTGATTGAGGAATACGAACAATGACGATAAAAATCGGAACACGAAAAAGCAGGCTTGCCCTTGCACAAACCGAAATGTTAATAAAAACGCTGAAAAACCGTTTTCCGAATATTAAAATTGAAACGGTTTACATTTCGACAACAGGTGACAAAACCCTTGACAAACCGCTTACAGCTTTGGGCGGAAAAGGTGTGTTCATCAAGGAGCTTGAAATGTCGCTTTTGAGCGGAGAAACAGATGTTGCCGTTCACAGCGCAAAGGACTTGCCGACAAAAATTGCAGACGGACTTGAAATTTCCGCCGTGTTGCCAAGGGGCAGTTATGGCGATGTTTTTGTTACACGCAATGATTTTGAAATTAAGGACGGCTTTGTCATCGGAACAGGCAGTTTAAGGCGAAAGCTTTTTGCGGAGAAAATCTATCCTAATGCAAAATTCAAGGATATAAGGGGCAATGTTGACACCCGACTTAAAAAGCTGTTGAACGGTGAGTACGATGCTCTTGTGCTTGCAAAGGCAGGACTTGAAAGACTTGACCTTTGCAACGGTGAGGATTACACGGTAACTCCGTTTGATACCGATGAATTTCTCCCTGCACCGTGTCAGGGAATAGTTGCGATTGAAAGCAGAAAAAACAGCGAGGTTTCCAAAATGCTCGCTGAAATCAGCGACAAAAATACAATGCTTTCGTTTGAAACCGAAAGACAGGTTCTGCACAGCCTCAATGCCGATTGTTCAACTCCCGTCGGTGCAATTTCAAAGGTTGAAAACGACAGGATAACGCTTTCTCTGTCTGCCGACTGTAAAAAAACAGTCAGCGGAACAGATGAAATTTCAAACAGAATCAAACTTGCAAAAAGGCTGGTGAGCGAAATTGAGTAACGGAAGAGTGTATATTGTCGGTGCGGGATGCGGCGATTTTGACCTGATAACAATGCGTGGTGCGGAGTATATCAGACATTGCGATGTGCTTGTTTACGACAGCCTTATAGATGTGTCATTGCTCGGTTTTGCACCCGAAACGGCTGAAAAAATCTGCGTTGGAAAGCGTTCGGGCAGACACAGCGAAAAGCAGGAAAATATTAACGAAATCCTTGTTGAAAAGGCGAGAGAGGGCAAAACGGTTGTCCGTCTTAAAGGCGGCGATCCGTTCGTGTTCGGCAGAGGCGGAGAGGAGATTGAAGCCCTCAAAAATGCCGATATTCCGTTTGATATTGTACCCGGAATTTCATCCTCGATTGCCGTTCCCGAACTTGCGGGAATCCCTGTTACACACAGAAATCTGAGCCGAAGTGTTCATATAATCACGGGACATACGGCACAGGACACCCTGCCCGAAAATATAAAGAAGTGTGCCGAAACCGACGGAACGCTTGTCTTTCTTATGGGATTGAGAAACCTCCCCGACATTGTGGAAAATCTCATTCGTAACGGTAAATCGGAGGATACTCCCGTTGCAGTTGTGTCAAACGGCGCTTGTGCAAAAAATCAGACCGTGAGGGGAACCCTCTCGACAATCTGCGAAAATGTTAAATCCGCAGAGGTTGTTCCGCCTGCCGTTATAGTGGTTGGCGAAACCGCAAAATTTGACTTTGCCCCCACAATTACAAGACCTTTGAAAAATGTTTCGGTTACCGTTACAGGTACGAGAAAGCTCTCCGACAAGCTCGGCAAAATGCTCACGCTTTCGGGTGCGGAGGTCAAAAGACACGATCTTTTAAAGGTGATTGAATATCATGACAACGAAGTTTTTGACAATGCAATAAACGGCATTGACGGTTACGATTATGTGGTGCTTACAAGTATGAACGGTGCAGAAATTTTTATGAGCCGACTGCGTAAGCTGAAAAAGGATATCCGCAGTTTTGCAAATATTAAGTTTGCGGTGATTGGTTCGGGAACTGCAGCTGTACTTGAAAAGTACGGAATTTTTGCCGACTGTATTCCAAATGTCTACACAACCCGTGAACTTGGAATTTTGCTTGCAAAAACGGTGAAAAGCGGCGAAAAAGTATTGATTCTGCGTGCCGAAAACGGTTCGCCCGAACTCACTCGGATTTTGGCTGATAACAACATTGATTTTGACGATGTCAAAACCTATGACATTCAGCTTGAGAAAAAGCAGGATAATTCCGTTGTTGATACCGACTTCATTACTTTTGCGAGTGCGTCGGGTGTGAACACATTTTTTGACGGCGGAGCAATTATTTCCGACAGAACTTCCGTTGTCTGCATAGGTGAAATTACCGCCGAGGCACTTGAAAGTCACGGTGTAAATTCGTTCAGGATTGCAAAAACGAAGGACACAGACGGAATTTTGGAAACTATAATCAAGGAAGTAACTTTGAAAGAAGGATAAATATATGAGAAGATTTAGAAGATTAAGAGCAGGCGAACAGATTCGCAGTCTTGTTCGTGAAACAAGAATTGACAAGGGCGATTTGATTTATCCGATTTTCATTGCAGAGGGTGAAAATATTAAAAAGCCTGTTGATTCAATGCCGAATGTCCACCAATATTCGCTTGACAGAGCAGACGAGATTCTTAAAGAAATTGAAAACAGCAGCATTGCAGGACTTCTTATTTTCGGAATTCCAAAGCATAAAGACGAGCTTGCAACATCAGCCTATGACGATAACGGTGTAACTCAGAACGCAATCAGATACATAAAGAAAAATTATCCGTCACTCCTTATTATTGCCGATGTCTGTCTTTGTGAATACACAAGTCACGGTCATTGCGGTGTTGTTTGCGGTCACGAAATTCTCAATGACGAAACACTTCCGCTCCTCTCTAAAATGGCTGTCAGCCTTGCAAAAGCAGGTGCGGATATCATCGCTCCTTCGGATATGATGGACGGCAGAGTGTCTGCAATCAGAAACGCACTTGACGAAAACGGACTTATCAACACTCCGATTATGTCATACAGTGCAAAATTTGCCTCAGGCTACTATTCACCGTTCCGTGACGCCGCAGAATCTGCCCCCGAATTTGGCGACAGAAAAAGCTATCAGATGGATTACGCAAACGGCAAAGAGGCTCTGCGTGAAATTGCAGACGATATTGACGAGGGTGCGGATATGGTTATGGTCAAGCCTGCACTTGCATATCTTGATATCGTAAAAGCCGCAAGCGAACGCTTTGACCTTCCGCTTGTTGCCTATAATGTAAGCGGTGAATATGCAATGGTCAAGGCGGCTGCCGAAAAAGGCTGTATTGACGAAAAGAAAATTGTATGCGAAAATATGATTGCAATCAAGAGGGCGGGTGCGGATATCATAATCACATACCACGCACTTGATGTTGCAAAATGGATTGACGAATTTTACAAATAGGGAAGTGCTTTTATGAATACAACTCAAAGCGAAAAGCTATACGCACAGGCGCTTGACTTTATGCCCGGCGGTGTGAACAGTCCTGTCCGTGCGTGCCGTTCGGTCGGAAGAACTCCGCTTTTTATCGACCGTGCAGATGGTTCGAAAATTTATGATGTTGACGGAAACGAGTTTATCGACTATATCTGCTCATGGGGACCGAATATCCTCGGCCACAAACAGCCCGATGTTATCAAAGCTGTGACTTCTGCCTGTCAGAACGGACTTACATTCGGTGCGTGCCACAGCGGAGAAATTGAACTTGCCGAGCTTATCCGCAAAAATATGCCGTCAATTGAAATGCTCCGACTTGTAAATTCAGGCACAGAGGCGGTTATGAGCGCAATCCGTGCCGCAAGAGGCTTTACAAAAAGGGATAAAATCGTAAAATTCGAGGGCTGTTACCACGGCCATTCCGATGGCTTGCTTGTAAAGGGCGGTTCGGGACTTCTGACAAACTCAATTCCGAACAGCGCAGGTGTGCCGAAAGGCTACACAGACACAACTCTCCTTGCAAAATATAACGATGAAGAATCCGTGCAACAGCTTTTTGATAACTGCGGCGATGAAATTGCCTGTGTAATCGTTGAGCCTTGTGCCGCAAATATGGGTGTTGTTCCGCCCAAAAAAGGATTTTTAAAATTCTTGCGTGAAATCACTGAAAAGCACGGCTCACTTCTTATTTTTGATGAAGTAATCACAGGCTTCAGACTTTCACTCGGCGGTGCTCAAAAGCTTTACGGAGTAAAACCCGACCTTACAACCCTCGGAAAAATTGTCGGCGGCGGAATGCCGCTTGCGGTTTACGGAGGACGAAAAGAGATTATGGAGTGTGTTGCTCCTCTCGGTTCTGTTTATCAGGCAGGCACACTTTCGGGAAATCCGGTAGCGGTAAGTGCAGGCATTGCAACGCTTAAAATTCTTGAAAAAAATAAAGATTCGATATATCCCGAGCTTGAACGCAAGTCTGCAAAGATTGAAGATGCAATGAAGAACGCAGGACTTAATGTGAACCGTGTGGGTTCGATTATGACGGCATTTTTTACCGACAAAAAGGTTGTTGACTATGACACGGCAACCACAGCCGACACAAAGAGATATGCCGAGTATTACAATCATCTGCTTGAAAACGGAATCTATGCCGCACCGTCACAGTTTGAGGCGATGTTTGTTTCATTTGCACACACGGATGATGACATTGAAAAAACCTGTCAGGTTATTGAAAGCTTTAAATAAAATCCGATAAAAACAAGAAAAGCCACCGATTTTTATGTCGGTGGCTTTTTGTTTGTAATCTATCAGATGTAGTACATCGGAATGTTGTGTTCAATTTCATTGTTTTTGATATACTCATCGCAAAGCTGTGCAAGTGTAATGCTTTCGGCATATTCCTGAAGATATGACGACATCTTCGACCAAAGACTGTTGTCGATAAGTCTTATCATAACATCATCATCGCCCCGAGTGTTAAAATAAACATTGCTCAGAACATTTGCGTCAAGTGCGTTTATGATATCCTTGAATGTAATCTCTTTAAGGTTTTTTGCAATAACATAACCGCCGTTTGAACCCTTTTGACCTCGCACAAGTCCTGCCGAGCTGAGTGATGAGAGAATCTGTTCAAGATACTTTTTAGATATATTTTGCCGTTTGGCAATTTCGGGAGTTGTTACCGCATTGCCGTTTAGTGAGTGTGACGCAATGTCAATAACAGCGATGATTCCGAATTCCACCTTTGTTGAAATCTTCAATTTTAGCATCTCCTTTCCGTGCGTTTTGTTTGCTGAAAGAGTATATAATAATGGTAACAGTTTTTAATTTAAAAATCAATACCTACTAAACAAATATGTATTGTAGGAAATAATGGAATTACGGCAAATTTTAAAGAAAAATTGTGCAAGAGGTAAAATCTTATTAAACCTATTGAAATACTATGATTAATGGAGTATAATCTACCTATATCAATCGAAGCCGTCAGACAAATTCTTACGACGGTCTTACACAAAAGGGTTGGTTGTATGAAATTAAGGGGTTGGTGATATTATGGAGTTTAACACCGCATTACTTCACAAGGGGTTTAACGGTGAAAAGGCTTTTGGCTCAACCTTAACTCCCATTTATCAGGTCAGTGCATTTTCGCACAGCTCTGCCGAACAGCTTGAAAAGGTGTTCAACAACAGAGCTCCCGGCTACGCCTACTCTCGAATAGGCAATCCCACGGTAACATCTTTTGAGAACAGAATTGCTTCCATTGAAAACGGTGTCGGTGCGGTTGCGTGTTCGTCAGGTATGGCAGCCGTTACGATGGCACTCCTGAACATTCTTGAATCAGGTGACGAAGTAATCGCAAGCGCAGGTCTTTTTGGCGGAACAATTGATTTGTTTGGAGATCTTGAGCCTTTCGGAATTGTTACACGATATGTCAACAAGGTGACAGCCGAGGAGATTGAACCGCTCATAAACGAAAAAACAAAAGCAGTCTTTGCCGAGCTTATCGGCAATCCCGGACTTGAAATTGCCGATCTTGACGCTGTATCAGAGCTTGTTCATTCACACGGTGTTCCGCTCATTATCGACAGCACAACGGCAACTCCGTATCTTACTCAGCCGTTTGAACACGGTGCCGACATCGTTGTTCATTCCTCGTCAAAGTACATTAACGGCGGCGGAAATTCAATCAGCGGAATAATCGTTGACAGCGGCAATTTTGAATGGAATACGGAAAGATACAAAGGTCTTGCAGAGTACAAAAAATTCGGTCGGCTTGCATATGTTGCAAAGCTGAGAAACGGTATCTGGCGAAACATAGGCTGTTGCCTTGCACCGTTTAATGCTTTTATGAACTCTGTCGGACTTGAAACACTCGGACTTCGTATGGAGCGTCTTTGTTACAACGCTCTTGAGCTTGCAAAGTTCTTTGAAACACAGGACGGAATCGAAGTCAACTATCCCGCTCTTGAAGCTTCTCCATATTACAGCCTTTGTCAAAAGCTGTTGAAGGGAAAAGGCGGTGCAATCCTCACGATCAGGGCAGGAAGTAAAGAAAGAGCGTTTAAGCTTATCAACAATTTGAAGTATGCAACAAATGCAACAAACATAGGCGACACAAGAACACTTGTAATTCATCCGTCAAGCACAATTTACGCTCACGGAACAGAAGAACAAAAAAGAAACGCAGGCGTGTTTGATGATACAATAAGAATCAGCGTCGGCATTGAAGATATTGAGGATTTAAAGTCTGACTTCAAACAGGCTATAGACAGTATAAATGTGAATGAATCGGAGGAGTAAGAGAAATGGCAGTTGATTATGCTACGCTTAAAAAGGGCGGCTTTATGCGTCAAAAACAGAAAAATAATTTTTCGCTCAGGCTCAGAGTTGTAGGCGGCAACCTCACAGCTAAACAGCTTGCGAAAATTGCCGAGGTTTCGGAAAACTACGGTGACGGTTATGTTCACCTCACATCAAGACAAAGTGTTGAAATTCCTTTTGTAAAGCTTGATGATGTTGAGGCAGTTAAGGACGCACTTGCCGAGGGCGATGTTGAGCCGGGCGTTTGCGGTCCGAGAGTAAGAACAATTACAGCCTGTCAGGGTGAGGCAATCTGTCCCAGCGGTTGTATTGATACATACGCTCTTGCAAAGGAGCTTGACGACAGATATTTTGCAAAGGAACTTCCGCACAAGTTCAAGTTCGGTATAACAGGCTGTCAGAACAACTGCCTTAAAGCTGAGGAAAACGATGTCGGTATCAAGGGTGGAATCAAGGTTTCATGGAAAGAGGACGCTTGTATCGGCTGCGGAGTCTGCGTAAAGGCCTGCCGTCAGGGTGCAATCACTCTTGAGGACGGAAAAATTTCCGTTGACAATTCAAAGTGTAACTACTGCGGCAGATGCTTCAAGGCTTGCCCGACAGATGCGTGGGACACAATTCACGGCTACATTGTTTCATTCGGCGGACTTTTCGGCAACTCAATCAACAAGGGCGAAACAATTATTCCGTTTATCGAAAATAAAGAAAAACTTATGGAAATCTGTGATGCCGCTCTTAACTTCTTTGCAGAAAACGCAAAGCCGAGCGAACGCTTTAAGTTTACAATCGACAGAGTAGGCAGAGAAAAATTTGAACAGAGAATTTTGGAGGTTTACAATGGCTGATTTTGTAATTGACGATACAGTAGATATTACCGATGTGGTATGCCCGACAACTTTTGTAAAGGCAAAGGTTGCCCTTGAAGAGCTTGACGAAGGTCAGATCCTTTCAATCAAAATGAATGACGGCGAGCCTGTTCAGAATGTTCCGAGAAGTATCAAGGAAGAGGGACACAAAATTCTCAAGCTTATTGACAACGAGGACGGCACATATGACCTGATTGTTGAAAAGGTTGGTGATTAAATGCCGCAGAGAGTAAGCAAAGACAATTTTCAGAGCGAAGTTCTTTCAGCCGATATACTCGTGCTTGCGGATTTTTATTCCGACAGCTGTATCCCTTGCAAAAGACTTTCACCCGTACTCTTTGAACTTGAAAAAGAGTATGAGGGCAAGCTGAAAATTGCAAAGATAAATGTTAATTTTGATTCCGAGCTTGCATCGGAATATGAAGTACAGGCGGCACCCACACTCGTTTTTTTCAAAAACGGTGAAGAGAAAGAAAGACTCAGAGGTGCGGTCAAAAAATCAGAAATAATCGAAGTGACAGAAAAACTTATTAAGGAGTAATCGTTATGACAATCACAGTTGCAGGAAACAAAAAGGAAGTTGCAGACAATCTTACGGTAGCACAGCTCATTATTGACGAGAATGTTGAAACACCCGAGTATGTAACCGTTACAATCAATGACGAATTTGTTAAGAGCGGTACATTTGAAGAAACAACCTTAAAGGACGGCGATGTTGTAGAGTTCCTTTACTTTATGGGAGGCGGTCAGTAATGGCATTTTCAAACGAACAGCTTGAAAGATATTCAAGACACATTATTCTTAAAGAGGTCGGCGCAAAGGGACAGAAAAAGCTCCTTAATGCAAAGGTTCTCATTATCGGTGCAGGCGGACTCGGCGCTCCTGCCGCAATGTATCTTGCCGCCGCAGGTGTAGGTACAATCGGAATTGCAGATGCAGACGAGGTGGATCTCTCAAATCTTCAAAGACAGATTATCCACTCAACACAGGATATCGGCAAGCCTAAAGTTGAGTCGGCAAAGGAAACAATGGAGGCTATCAACCCCGATGTTACCGTAAAGACATACCACACATTTGTTACAAGCGAAAACATACTTGACCTTGTAAAGGAGTATGACTTCATCATTGACGGTACGGATAACTTTCCGGCAAAGTTCCTTATCAACGATGCCTGTGTAATGGCTAAAAAGCCTTTCTCACACGCCGGAATCATCAGATTTAAAGGTCAGCTTATGACCTATGTGCCGGATGAAGGTCCTTGTTACCGTTGTGTATTCAAAAACCCTCCGCCAAAGGATGCAGTTCCAACCTGTAAGCAGGCAGGTGTTATCGGTGCAATGGGCGGTGTAATCGGCAGCCTGCAGGCAATGGAAGCAATCAAGTACATCATCGGTCAGGGCGAGTTGCTCACGGGCTATCTTCTTACATATGACGCACTCAAAATGGAATTTCGCAAGGTAAAACTTCCGAGTGACACACACAATTGTGCAGTCTGCGGTGACCACCCGACAATCACAGAGCTTATCGACTACGAACAGGCAGAATGTGACGGTGTTCATTTATGATAAAACTTACAAAAAGTGACTTTGAAAAAATACTTGCTCACGCTGTAAAGGAGCTTCCCGATGAGGCTTGCGGTCTTATTGCAGGAACGGTTGAGGACGGTGACAAGGAGATTAAAAAGGTTTATCTCCTTACAAATATTGACCACTCAAACGAACATTTTTCGCTTGATCCAAAGGAACAGCTTGAGGCAATCAAGGATATGAGAAAGAACGGATTTGTTCCTCTCGGCAACTGGCATTCACATCCCGAATCGCCGTCAAGACCGTCTGAAGAGGACAAAAGACTTGCCTTTGACAGCAAGGCAAGCTATATGATTCTTTCGCTTATGGACAGAGAAAATCCCGTTCTCAATTCATTCAAAATTACGGGAGATACAGCAGAAAAGGAAGAACTTGTTATAGAGTAAAGGAGGGAGATTATGTACGACATCGTGATTATCGGCAGCGGTCCCGCAGGACTTTCAGCCGCAATTTATGCACAGCGTGAAAACCTTAAAGCGGTTGTGGTTGAAAAAGAATTTATGGGTACGGGACAGATTGCCGAGAGCGAGAGAGTAGATAATTACCCCGGACTTTACGGTGAAACAGGCTTTGACCTCGGAGAAAAGTTCAGAACTCACGCCGAAAAACTCGGTGCTGAATTTGTTGAGGGAGAGGTTACCAAGGTTGAAAGAGTAAACGGTAACTTCTCCGTAAACATTGACGGCGGTGAAAGTCTTGAAACAAAAACCGTAATTTATGCGGCAGGAACACAGCGCAGAAAGCTTGGTGTAAAAGGTGAAAAGGAATTTTCGGGTAACGGAGTTTCTTATTGTGCGGTGTGTGATGCGGCTTTCTATAAGGATAAAATTACCGTGGTAACAGGCGGCGGTGACACTGCTTTGGGTGACGCACTTCTGCTTTCAAGATTCTGCAAAAAGGTTTATCTCGTTCACAGAAGGGATTTTTTCAGAGCAGGCAGAGCCTTGCAGAACAGGGTGTTTGCCACGGAAAATATTGAAGCTCTTACAAATGCAACGGTATCTGAAATTAACGGAGATACAAAGGTGACTTCGGTCACACTTTTACAAAACGGAGAAGAAAAACAGCTTGATTGCAACGGTGTTTTCGTTGCAGTCGGAAGTATTCCCGATACAAAACCTCTTGCAAATCTTGTCAAAACCGACAAGGGCGGTTACATTATTGCCGATGAAAGCGGAAAAACCTCCACAGACGGTATTTTTGCAGGCGGTGACATCAGAACAAAAGCACTTCGTCAGGTTGTTACAGCCGTGTCGGACGGTGCAAACTGTGTGATTTCGGCAGAAAAATATCTTGACGAAAAACAATAACGGCAAGGGAGTGAAATCCTATGAAAACAGAAAAAATAAGCACCGATGTCCTCATTATAGGCGGCGGAACGGCAGGCTGTTATGCGGCTCTGACCATTTCCGAAAATTCGGACAAAAAGGTTCTTATCTGTGAAAAAGCACACATCAAAAGAAGCGGTTGTCTTGCCGCAGGTGTAAATGCTCTTAACGCATACATTGTTGAGGGCAGAAAACCGCAGGACTATGTTGACTACGCTAAAAAGGACGCTGACGGGATTGTCAGAGAGGATTTGCTCCTTACCATGTCCGAAAAGCTCAACGAAGTAACTGACAGGCTTGAAAAACTCGGTCTTGTAATTTTAAAAGACGAGAACGGAAAGTATGTTACACGAGGCAACCGAAACCTTAAAATCAATGGTGAAAACATAAAGCCGATTCTTGCGGACGCAGTCGAAAAGGCAAAGAATGTAACGGTTCTCAACCGCGTCAATATTTTTGATTACTCGGTAAAGGACAACAAAATCAACGGTGCATTCGGATTCGGCATTGAAAGCGGAATTTTCTACACAATCGAAGCAAAGGCTGTCATAATTGCCACAGGCGGTGCGGCAGGACTTTACAAGCCTAACAACCCCGGATTTTCCCGTCATAAGATGTGGTATCCGCCCTTTAACACAGGTGCAGGCTACGCAATGGGAATCAGAGTCGGTGCAGAGATGACAACCTTTGAAATGCGTTTTATCGCACTCAGATGCAAGGACACAATCGCTCCCACGGGAACACTTGCACAGGGTGTAGGTGCAAAGCAGATAAATTCACTCGGCGAGGTTTATGAAACAAAGTACGGACTTACAACTTCCGAAAGAGTTTACGGTACGGTAAATGAAAACCAGGAGGGCAGAGGTCCCTGCTATCTCAGAACAGAGGGAATCACGGCCGAGCAGGACGAATCACTTTTAAAAGCCTATCTCAATATGGCACCTTCGCAGACAATCAAGTGGATTGAAAGCGGAAGAAATCCTTCACGGCAGAATGTTGAAATTGAGGGAACAGAGCCGTACATCGTAGGCGGTCACACGGCAAGCGGTTACTGGGTTGACACAGACCGTGCAACCACAATTGAAGGACTTTTTGCAGGCGGTGATGTTGCAGGCGGTTGTCCGCAGAAGTATGTTACGGGCGCTCTTGCAGAGGGTGAAATTGCAGGGCTTTCGGCAGTTAAGTATATTGACAGCAAAGAAAGCTTTGAGAAAATCAGCGATGAAGATACAAATTATCACCTCAGGGAAACCGAGAAATATCTCACAGACCGCCATTCACTCTACACCACGGAACAGCTTGAAGAGGCAATGCAGACGATTATGGACAGCTACGCAGGCGGTATAAAAACAAACTACCGTTTCAACGAAAAACAGCTTGACATTGCCGACTGCAAAATCAGACAGCTTGAAACGCTCACAGATGACCTCTATGCAGAAGATTTTCAGGAGCTTATGTATATCTGCGAGCTTAAAGAAAGGCTTACGGTCTGCAAAAGCGTAATTGCTCACCTCAGAGCAAGAAAGGAAACACGCTGGCACAGCTTTGCCGAAAACCTTGACTATCCCGAAAAGGACGACAGGAACTTTAACAAGTATGTTAATTCCCGTCTTGAAAACGGCGAGATAAAAATTATTATTCGTGACCTTGTAACGGGAGGTGAAAAGTATGAGCATAGTAATTGACAAGTCCAAGTGCATAGGCTGCAAAAAGTGTCGCAATGTCTGCCCCGGAAGTCTTATCAAGACTGACGAAAACGGCAAAGCGTACATCAAATATCCCAAGGATTGCTGGGGCTGCACCTCCTGCATAAAAGAATGTCCCGCATATGCAATCAGCTTTTTCCTCGGTTCTGATATTGGCGGTATGGGTAGTAAGGTTCACACCGAAAAGAACGGAGATATCCTCTCGTGGTTAATTGAAAAACCGCATGGCGAGGCCATTAAGATTGATATAAATCAAAAAGAATCAAACAAATACTAAGGAAACACTTTGTAAGTATTTCCGTGAAAAGGAGATAAGGTATGAGTCAGCTTTCACATTTAGATGAGCTTGAAGCAGAAGCTATATACATAATCAGAGAAGTTGCGGCAGAGTGCGAAAAGCCTGTTATGCTCTACTCAATAGGCAAGGACAGCTCGGTTATGCTCCACCTTGCAATGAAGGCGTTTTATCCCGAAAAACCGCCGTTCCCGTTCCTCCACATTGACACAACATGGAAGTTCAGGGATATGATAAAATTCCGTGATGACACAGCAAAAAAGCTCGGAATTGAAATGCTCGTTTACACCAATGAAGAAGGTGTTAAAAAAGGCATCAACCCGTTTGATCACGGTGCGGCCTACACAGATATTATGAAAACACAGGCTCTCAAACAGGCTCTCAACAAATACGGCTTTACTGCGGCATTCGGCGGCGGCAGACGAGATGAGGAAAAGTCAAGAGCCAAGGAAAGAATTTTCTCTTTCAGAAATAAAGCACAGGCATGGGATCCTAAGAACCAGCGCCCCGAGATGTGGAAGCTTTACAACACAAAAATCAATAAGGGCGAAAGCATTCGTGTGTTCCCAATTTCCAACTGGACAGAAAAGGACATATGGCAGTACATTCAAAGGGAAAAAATTGACATCGTTCCGCTTTACTTTGCGGCAAAAAGACCTGTTGTTTACCGTGACGGCAACATTATTATGGTTGATGACGATCGTTTTCCGCTCAAAGAGGGCGAAGTACCCGAATTGAAATCGGTTCGTTTCAGAACACTCGGTTGTTATCCTCTTACAGGCGGCATAGAGTCAACTGCAACAACTCTTGATGAAATTATTGACGAAACCCTCAGCTCAGTTTCTTCGGAGCGTACCTCCAGAGTAATTGACAACGAGGCACAGGGCAGTATGGAACGCAGAAAAAGGGAGGGTTACTTCTGATGAAAGGTTTACTTAAATTTATTACCTGCGGCAGTGTTGATGACGGTAAATCAACACTCATAGGTCACATACTTTATGATGCAAAGCTTATTTATGCCGATCAGGAAAAGGCTCTTGAGCTTGACAGTAAGGTCGGCAGTCGCAGCGGTGACATTGACTATTCGCTTTTGCTTGACGGTCTTATGGCTGAGCGTGAGCAGGGCATCACAATTGATGTTGCTTATCGCTACTTCACAACCGACAACCGCAGTTTTATCGTTGCCGACACACCAGGTCACGAGGAATATACAAGAAACATGGCTGTAGGCGCATCTTTTGCAGACCTCGCAGTTATCCTCATTGACGCATCACAGGGCGTTCTTGTTCAGACAAGACGACACGCAAGAATCTGTAAGCTTATGGGTATAAGACATTTTGTCTTTGCCGTTAATAAGATGGATTTGGTAAAGTACAGCAAGTCACGCTTTGACGAAATCGTAAAGCAGATTGAAAAACTTAAAAACGAGCTTTTACTTGACGATATCTACATCATTCCGCTTTCAGCAACAGAGGGAGACAATGTTACCGTAAAGTCCGAAAACATTATGTGGTACAACGGTGTTCCTCTGCTTCAGTATCTTGAAACTGTTGATGTTGATTCCTCGGAGGAGGAAGAAGGATTCTATCTTCCTGTTCAGAGAGTTTGCCGTCCCGACCACACATTCAGAGGCTTTCAGGGACAGATTGAGTCGGGCAGTATCAGCATAGGCGATGAAATCGTAACACTCCCGAGTAATGAAAAGGCTCATGTAAAGCAGATTCTTATGACAGATAAGGATGTTAAAACCGCTTTCAAGGGACAACCCGTTACAATCACACTTGACAAGGAAGTTGATGTGTCCCGTGGCTGTGTAATTACAAAGGACACAAATCTTGCGTCCTATCAGGGGCTTACAGCGTCAATTCTCTGGATGGATGACGAACAGCTTACAGCCGGCAAGGATTATCTTGTAAAGCTCGGCACAAAGACTATTTCGGGTATCGTTTCCGAAATCAAGTACGCTGTTGATGTGAACACAGGCGAGCATATTCCTGCCGATTCACTCACAAAGAACGGAATCGCAGTCTGCACAATTCTGCTTGCAGAGCCGATTGCGGTTGACCTTTTCTCAAAGCATAAAACACTCGGCGAGCTTATTTTGATTGACCGTGTGTCAAATATGACATCAGCCTGCGGTGTTGTTGATTCGGTTGAAGAAAAAGCCGATGATGCAAAAAAGGCGTCATTCGTACTCGGCTCACTTGAGGCAAGAGGTGATATCTTTGAAGAGTTTTTCTATGACACTTCAAGTCTTAATGTTCTCAAATATCAGCCTGTCAAGGAAACCTATACAAAGGGGGACACAATCCCTGTTGAGGGCGAAAGCTATAAGTATCCCGACAGCTTTGATATTATAGTTCTTCGTGACAGCGTTGCCGTAAAGGTTCGTGATTGCAAGATTACCGATATCGTTTTGACATCGGAGTACAGCTACGGCGGTGTTTCTGTTGTAAACGGCAGAGGCTTCGAGGTTCTTGCCGACAGCAACGAAAAAATTCAGCAGTTTCTTTCCGAGTATTCAAATCTTAAAAGCATCAACGATGCGAATTTCTTTGCAAAGTGGGTTAAGTTCGATACCTACAGAAAAATTGCAATTCAAAACAGATAACAGGTTTATTCATTTTAACTCATTCGCAGAGGGCATTGTCATTTGGCAATGTCCTTTGTGATTTTATGACTTTCTTGCCGAAAAACTGACCTTGCTGCCAAATTGTTGCATTTACAATTTTTATTCTGTATAGTGTACTCAACAAATAAATTTAAAGGAGTGCTTACAAATGAGCAAAACAGCGGCGGTACTAATCACATTTTTTCTCGGTGAACTCGGTGTTCACAGATTTATGACAGGCAAAATCGGAACAGGTATCATCTGGCTTTTAACTTGCGGTGTTTTCGGTATCGGTTGGCTTGTTGATTTTATTATGGTTCTTACAGGCAAATTCACGGACAAAAACGGAAATGTCTGGGGTGCTAACTAATCTGAAAGGAAGTTACTATGGCATTCGGAATTAAAACCAAAAACATTAAGACACAAAATTCTTATACGATTGAGAGCTTTTTTGATGCAATCAAAGATAAAGAGTTTACGGCAGGAACTCCGTCACTTACAAAGCATGGAATGGCTACCGTAATAACATTTCCAGCTCTCGACAGTCAGAATCAGGTGTGGATTATGAAGAGCGGTTTCGGCAAGGAAACGCAGAAATTCTCAATTCAAAAGTCCACTCAGGCGGGTATGGACAATGTAGCGAAAAATGCGGCATTGGATTCAATCACAGGCGGGCTTTTCAGCGTTGGCGGAATGATCAGCGAAAACACAAAAAAGTGTGAAAAACTTGTTGATGCAACCGCAAAAGAACTTTCAGAAATGAATCTGTAACCAAAATCGGCACGATTTTCGTGCCGACTTTTTCTTGCCAAAAACTGCCTTTAACGGTACAATTAGGTGGGGTGAGATTATGTTTTTTAACGATTATTACAATTCTCCGATTGGCAATATAACTATGGCATCTGACGGTGAGAGCCTTTGCGGTTTGTGGTTTGACGGACAAAAGTACTTTGCGTCAACCGTAAAAGGTGAAACTGAGGATAAGACCCTGCCTGTTTTTGAACAGACAAAAAAGTGGCTTGACATATATTTTTCGGGCAACGAACCCGATTTTATGCCCAAACTTTCGCTTAACGGCTCAGAATTTCGCAAGGCTGTGTGGGATATTCTCCTGACAATTCCCTACGGCTCAGTTATGACCTACGGCGAAATTGCAAAAATTTTGGCAAAACAGCGTGGCATTTCGAGAATGTCCGCACAGGCAGTCGGTGGTGCTGTGGGTCACAATCCGATTTCGATAATCGTGCCGTGTCACCGTGTTGTCGGGACAAACGGAAACCTTACGGGTTATGCGGGCGGCATAGACAAAAAAATTAGCCTTCTCAAAATTGAAAAGACTGATGTTGAAAAGCTTATTCAAAAATTTCCGAAAAGAATTAACTAAAATTATTAATTACCCAACCCGTAGTTATTGCAAGTCTGTCATCCGACAGGCTTGTTTCAATTTTACCGCCGTTTTTTTCGGCAAGATTTTTCAAAGTTTTATACGCAAAGCTGTGGTACAGAACATTGTTCTGTGCCTTTTTTATTTCATTTTCAATCGGAAAGCTTATGCAGCAAAAGAGAAATCCAGCCCTTGTTTCCGCTTTTAAGGCGATAATCTGTTTTCCGTCACCGCAAAATTCCTTTACATTTTCAAACGCAATGTCAATCATATTGTTAAATAAAACGCAGATTTCAAGGTTGTCGGCAGGCACATTTGCAAGCGAACCCTCAAATGTGATTTTAATGTTTTCATCTGCATTTTTCTGCTTATCGCTTAAAATTGCATCGGTAAGATCATTGCCCGTGTTGTACAAAATCTGAAATGAGCTTATAATCTCGCTGTCATATTTTTGCAGGAGAGGAAGAACCTCATCATATTTCCGACTGTTGATAAGCGATTTTAATCCGATAGAAAGATCGTTATAATCATGCCTGATTTTTCTCAGTTCATATCCCGAAGTCGTAATGCTCTTGTAATAATTAATCTGTGCGTTAAGCTGTCTTTCGTAGATATCGTTTTCATACATATATCGGCTCTTTTTTATCTGATTGTACAAAAGAATCGGTATTGAAAACGAGAATACAATCGACACAATCAAGGTCAGAATTTTGAGCGCAATCGTTCTGTAATCAGATGACGGAATTATGTAGTATGTGCCGAAAGTCGCCATACTTCCGCCGAGATACAGAAAAATCAATATCATAATTATTGTTGGTTTGGTAATTGACTCAACCACAAGCTTGGTCTTGATTTTCAGCGGACTTGACAGGATTATAAATATTCCGAAAACAATCAAATTAGAAATAAGTTCAAAGGCGGCAGAGCTTTGAGAGTTTAACTCTATATGTAAAATTGAACATACTAATTGATTTATGGAATAAATAAAAAATGTCAATCCGGAAAAAAACAAGGAAGAAAATATTAACATTATCTTTCTGTCGTGTCCGAGTGAAAGAGGAAGAAATGTTAATGCAATAAAATGCAAAACCGGCAGAATCACATATTGTTGTTCATCTTTTAAAAAACAAGCAACCGAAGCGGTTAATATTATAAAAATTAAAGACAGGGCAAAATACATTTTATACTTGATAATTGAAAATACTTTTGAAGTAAAGTAAAAAACTGCAATCAGTCCTACTACAAGCTCCGCATAGCTGTAAAATAGCATTAAATTATAACCTCACATAATTTTTTTTAAGAAAATTCATATATGATGTCTGAAACGACTTTTGATAATTTTTGCTGAGAAAAGCCGATTCTCCGTTGCTCAGATACACTGTATCGGAAGAATACGATTTTATATAGTGAAGATTTACCACAAAAGCACGGTGGGTTTTCACAAAACAGTATGCAGGCAACAGCTTTGTAACCCCTGCAAGTGTTTTTGAACAGTGCATAATCTTATCGCTTAAATGAATGTTTGAATACTTTCCGTCGGCTTCAATATAACATATTTCGTTGGAGTTTATTTTTTTTAATTCTTTATTTTGAATGATGGTTATCGGATAATTTGCATCTACAATTTTTATATAATCGTCAATTGCCTTGAAAAATTTTGATTTGTCAATCGGCTTTAAAAGAAACCTGAATGTGTTCACTTCAAATGCGTCAATCATAAAATTCGGATAGGATGTAAGAAAAATTATGGAAGAAAGCACATTTCGCTTTCTCAGCTCTTTTGCAACGGTCAGTCCGTTTGTACTGCCAAGCTGATAATCAAGCACAATTATGTCGTAGTTTTTTTCGGAATTTAAAAGTTCTTCTCCGCTTTCAAATTCATCAATATCAATAGTTATACGATTATCCTTTGCATATTCCAAAAGCAGTTTTTTAATTTCTTCGGTTATATATTTATCATCGTCACATAAAGCCGCAAACACATCTTCACCCTCTTACTCCAAAAATAGAATATCTTGCTCCAGACTGTATTTATTTTGCTCTTTCTATCTGCTATTGTGAATTTAACAACAGAATAAAGGGGGAGCAAAAAGTGTTTGGTACTATCTTCAGATGGATCTTCGGTTGGCTCTAATGCTCAAAAATAAAAGGCAATCATTAGATTGCTTTTTATTTAGAAAAAAAGTTTACTCCCCAAAAACTCCCTTTTACTCCCATTGTGTAATAAATTATAATATTTGTAACTTATGTTGTCAACACGGATTCCGTGGCAAATAAAAAATTTTGACAGATTTTCTTATGATTTATTAACCGCAAAAACTCTTTACTCCTTAAAACAATGATTTTACTCCAATTGGTATTGAAATTAGTACAAGATTTGTTAAAATAACTATGTCATATTGTGACGAATTTTGTAGTTGCAAAATGACACAATAAACTGCAGTTTAAAATCAATTAAGAATAAGGGGTAAATTAAGTGAAAAAAATCAAAAATTTATTACAAAAATTTATTAAAGAAAACAGTTGTTCCAGCCTTTTTAGTTGTATTTTGTATGACTTTTATGGCAGTTCCAGTATATGCTGCGAGTGATTCGTACACATCGACTTTGTCTTTTCAAGGTGAATATGGAGGTAAATCCAGACAATATAATCACCAAAACATAATGTACGCTGCAGGTGTTGAAAGTTATATCGGTGGCAAAAAAATAGCATATAATTCATCTGTTAGTAAAAAGTTTAGTAAACAATATCGAGTGGAACTGTATAGAAAAACTGGTTGGTTTACAAAAGATAAAATTGGTAGTGTTAATTTAAGCAGATATAGTTACGGTAGTGCTAAATGGACTAATGTTGGTAAAGGTGAGTATTATTTTTACTTTGTGAAAGCAAGGGATGGTGTATCAGTTAGGTCAAGCAAAGTAATTATGAAAGGATATTGATTTATGATAACTCAAGAACTTGCCATAATGTTTGGAATCATAGCAATAATTTTTGCTGCTGTAATCTGCATTTTGTTAAAAAAAGGTGTTAAAAAGACGGCTTTGGTTTGTATCTTCATAGCTTACATAACAGCCGTTGTGTGCATAGTTTTCTTCCCAATACCGTATGCCAGTGACCCGATTGAATATTTAAACGGCTATACTTGGTACAACTTTGTTCCGTTTGCAATGATTACGGAAGCTTTAAGTAACGGATTTGGTGAAACGGCATTTTTACAGATTTTCGGCAATATATTCTTATCTGTTCCGTTCGGATTTTTTGTTATGATGTGGATGAAAAAGCCTAAGCTTTGGAAGATGTTTGTTTTTGCATTTGCTTTTACTGTTACGATTGAAATTACACAAATGTTCCTCGGTTTTGCAATCCACAGTATGTACCGCAATGTTGACATTGACGATATAATTCTCAATGCGACCGGTGCATTTATCGGATTCGGCTTGTACAAGATTCTTCCGCAAAGCTTCAAACAAAAACTTACCGCATAATTTAATATATAATTAAGGCTCTGTTTTGTGTGAACAGAGCCTTTTCTTTTGCAATTTCACCTCAAAAAATCCTTTTACTCCCCCAAACTGCCCTTTTACTCCAAGGTATATTTATTTTCGACTTTGAATATTTAAAATGTAGACAGAGATTATTATTGAAATCTTGTTTATCAATTTGACAGTAAGTGCATAATTTGACAAGCATTTAACTTTACCGTCCTTGTTCTGTTTTTGCAGAGCAGGGGCGGTGCTTTTTATGCTTGCCGTTATTATAAAATATAAAAACAGCGGACAATCCATTAATTCGGAATGTCCGCTGTTTTGCCTTTTATTATGACTTGATGTTGTATTATTAATCGAAGAAGCCAAGACCTCTTAATGCGTTGATGAATCGTTTCATATAGTCAAGCGAGGTAACGGGCCACACAAATCCCATTCTGTAGAGAACCTGCATTGTGTATGTGTTGCTCTTGCCGACTGTAAATGTCTTTTGACCGTGAGCCATGTTCTGATATGCAATCATACTTGAAAGAATCTTTGCTTTTTCGGGATCCTGCTCGGCTCTGTCAAGTGCAATCATATATTCCTCATACTCTGCACCCTGTGAATGAAGTCCGATTTTGTTCATCTCAGTGTAGAGGTCGCCCATAATGAGAGTATGGTTGTTGAACGGGTGGAACACGGTGCAATCCTTCGGAGCCTGTGCAAGCAGAAGAATTGCCTTTGCCACAAAATCAATCGGAGAAAGCTCAAACGGCATTTCCATTGCCTCATACGGATATTTGCCTATAAGGAGTGTAGATTTGAGTCTGCCCATAAATGTGTTGGTGGTGAAATTAATCTGATATTCACCATCGCTGTTTCTTGCGGCAAGTGTGCCTACACGCATAATCTTTGCGTTAAAGCCCTTTGAAACCTCTTCAAGAATTGCCCTTTCCGCAAGGAATTTTGACAGGGTGTACTTTGAACCCTCATGCTGACCAAAGTAAAGTTGATTTTCTTTGAGCTTGTCAACAGAACCTTGCTCGCCCACAAACATACCGCCTACGCTCATTGTTGACACATGAACAAGTCTTGCATTAGCCTTTTTGCAGAAGTCAAGCACATTGAGAGTACCGTAAAGGTTTACATCTTCAATGTCTGTACCCTTTGAGAAGTGCTTAACATTTGCGGCACAGTTGATGACCGTGTTAATATCCTTGTCAATAAATTTATCGAATGATTCACGGTTTGTAACATCACCGCTGATAACGGTAACTCTGTCGGGATATCTTTCTTTCAGACTTTCTTCAAAGTAGTAATAGTAGATTGAGTTCATTCTGTTTTCGGCAGGATTATTGTTCTTGTCACGAATCATGCAGTAAACCTTGCCGTTATACTTGTGAAGAAGTTCGTAGAGAATGTGTACTCCGAGGAAGCCGGCAGAGCCTGTCAGAAGAACATTGCCGAGTTTTTGAAGCTCACCGTTTTTGAATGTATCAATATTATTCTTTTCAAGAACTTTATTGATATTTGTATAATCGTAGTCCGAAAGATTTTCAAGGTCTTCTTCGGCTGAATCATCCTTGCTCACAAATTTTGCAAGAGTCTGCGGAGTAGGATTTGCAAAAATGTCGCTGTATGCAACCTCAATGTTTTTCTTTGATGCGGAGATTACAATTCTTGTTGCTGTAAGCGATGTTCCGCCGAGGTTAAAGAAGTTATCGTCTGCAAAAACATTGTCAAGTTCAAGAATTTCTGCAAAGATGTCGCAGAATGTTTTTTCAAGTTCATTCTTCGGCAACCGACCTCTTTCGGATTTGTTGCTTTTAGGTTCGGGAAGAACCTTTGTGTTGACCTTGCCGTTTGGTGTGAGAGGCATTTTGTCAAGCTGAACATATGCGCTCGGAACCATATAATCCGTGAGAGATTTTGCAAGCTCAGACTTAATTTCATTTGGCTCAATCTGTCTGTCGGCTGTATAGTAAACGCAGATTGCGTCAGCCTTGCCGACCTTTCTGATGAGAGCAATTCCGCTCTTGATTCCGTCAACTGCGGTCAGGCACTTTTCAATTTCACCGAGTTCAATTCTCAATCCTCTCAGCTTAACCTGATTGTCTGTTCTGCCGAGAATAATAACATCGCCGTCCGTTGTCCATTTTGCATAGTCGCCCGAGCGGTAGGTGCGTTCACCGTTAAATTCGATGAATGCCTTTGCAGTCTGTTCGGGAAGTTTGTTGTAGCCGAGCGCAACACCGCATCCCTGAATGAGAAGCTCACCTACAACTCCGATTGGAAGTAGATTGTTGTCGGAGTCAACGATATATTCCGTGTAGTTGCGTAACGGCCTGCCGATTGAAATTTCGTCTGCATTCGTAAGATTTTTTGCGTTTGAAGAAACCGTGATTTCAGTCGGACCGTAGGTGTTGATTATTGTTGCGTTCGTCTTTTCACGCAGTACCCTTAATAGCTTGTCGGGATATTTTTCACCGCCCGAGAGAATAACCTTGCAGTTTGCCATTGCGTCTGCAAATTCATCAAGCTCCATATACTGCAAAAGTCTTGACGGTGTAGAGTTGAACGCATCAACATTGTTTTCTTTAAAGAATTCTGCAAGTAACATCGGGTTTACCGTCTGTTCTTCACTTGCAAAAACGAGGGTAAGACCGTTGCAGAGCGACAGCATGGTTTCCTTTAGCGACATATCAAAGCTGATTGTAGTTACAGAGCCGTATGCGTGACAGTTGTCAACAACCTCTTTAACCTGAATGTTAGAGTCGCTGTATTCAAGGTAGTTTGCAATGCCAATGTGGCGGAGCATAACGCCCTTTGGCTTTCCTGTTGAACCCGAGGTGTAGATGAGGTACGCAAGGTCGTCAGGCTGTACATCAACATTCGGGTTTTCTTCATTATTGCCCGAAAGAAGTTTTGAAATATCAACCGTGCGGTCATATACGCCAAGCAGTTCGCCGTCCGTAATTACAAAGTCTGCGTCGCTGTCCTCAATAATACTGTCGATTCGCTCCTTCGGATAGTCGGGACATGACGGAATAAACGCACCGCCTGCCTTGAGAATACCGAAAAGTGATATGAAGAATTTTGAGGTTCTTTCAAGCAGAATAAGAACCTTTCCGCCCTTTTCAAGATCTTTTTCAATGAGTGAGTTTGCCGTGATATTTGCAAGACGGTCAAGCTCTTTATAGGTCAGTTTGCCGTCACAAGCCGAAAGTGCAATTCTGTCGGGAGTTTTTGCAACCTGTTCTTCAAACATTTTGTGAAGAAGTTTTGTCTTAACGGGAGCAATTTCTGTTGACTTAAAGCTTTCAAGCTGAGCAATTGCGGCGTTGTCAAGGAGTGAAACCTTTCTGATTTTGCCGTTTGGATTTTCTATAATATGTTCAACAGCGCATAGAACGGATTTTGCAAGCGTTCTCATAAGTTCACCGCTGTAAAGTGCGTCATTGTACTGAACCACAACGCTTGGCTTGCCCTTGTAATCCTCAATGTGAATGGCTGTTTTAAATTTTGCAGTATTCATTTCAAGGTAATCACGGACAACGGCTTTGCCATCAATTTCAAGGTTATCAACAACACCAAGCTGATATTCGTACATAATGTTCGGTGCATAGCCGTATTTTGCACAAAGCTGTGCGTAGGGATAAATTTCGTTTTCAATTGAATCTGTGAAAACAGCCTTGCTTTTTTCAACAAATTCAAGTGAGGTGATATCCTCAATTTCAATGCCGAGCGCAAGAGTTTTCACAAACATACCAAAGCAGTTTGTAAGTCGCATATCGCTTCTGCCGTTGCTGATTGTGCTGATGTAAACATTTCTGCTGTTTACAAATCTTGAAACAGCGTAGAATGTGCCGGCAAGGAAAAGGTGGGCGGGAGTGATTCCGTGCTGTGAACAGAAGTTTTCAACCCTTGCCATATCAACGGGGACTGCCTGAGATGCAAGAGCACCGTCCTCTGCATGACCTCTGAGGTCAGCCGTGATTTCGCTTGCAGATTCAAAATTTTTCATCATATTGTCGAAGAACTTTTCAGCATTTCTAAATTCATCACTGCTTTCAGCCTTAATTTCATTCTCTGCATAATCAAAGTAGGTGTAGCTTTCAGGCTCAATATTACCTCCCTCATACAGCGTTTTAAGCTGTTCAAAGAAGAGTGCAACGGACGCACCGTCAAAGATAAGGTGGTGGAAATCCGAAAGCAGATATACCGCCTTTTCGGTTTCTGCAACCGAGATTCTGAACAGCGGTGCTTTCATAAGATTGTGCGGCTTTACAAAATCCTTTTTGTAGGCTTCAAGCTGTTCTTCCGTAAGCTTTTCAACGGGAACATTCGGCTTTGCAGAGTCAACATATGCCTGCTCAATATCATCGTTTTCAAGTGAAAGGTGAGTCATAATATATGGGTGAGCCTTGATTACCTTTACAACGCAGTCGGCAAGCTTTTGTGCATCGACTGATTTTGAAAATGTGAGAATTGACGGAATATTGTAAAGTGTGCTGTACGGATTTTTCATACAGTCAATATACACGCCGAGCTGAGTTTTTGAAAGGGGATAGAGAGCCTTGTGTTCTTTCTTTTCTTCTTTTTTGACAGTTTGCGGATTTGCCATACCGCTGAACATAAACTCCTGAAGTTCGTCCTCAATCGAAAGAACCGAACAGCCCTTCATCATCTTTTTAACCTGTGCCTCAAAGCCGAATGCCTTGTTGAGCTCAACAGCAAGCTTGATAACCGAAAGCGAGGTCATACCTGCGTTGATGAGATTATCGGAAATATCAAAATCGCTGTGTCCGATAATCTTTTCGATAATTGCGGAAATTTTCTTTTCAAGGAATGTTAGTTCCCTCGGAGCGGAATTTTTCTTTTTTGAAGATTCTGCCTTGATTTCGGGAAGCTTGCGCTTGTCAACCTTGCCGTTTACATTGAGAGGAATTTTGTCAATCTGCATCGTAGCGGCGGGTACCATATACGGCGGCTTGTGTTCAAGAATAAATTCGTTGAGCTTTTGAATGTCAATTTTTCTGTCGGCAACAATGTATGCGTTAATGCATTGTCCGCCGCCCTCAAGCTTTCTTGCGATTACAGCTGTGTTTGTAATGCCGTCATATTTGCGGATAATCTTGTCAACCTCGGAAAGCTCAATGCGGAATCCTCTGATTTTAACCTGACCGTCATTTCGTCCGATAAAATCAACCTTGCCCTCATCTGTAAGGCGAACAATGTCGCCTGTGTGATAAAGCCTTTCGTAACCGTTTTCATTGCAATACGGGTTCTTTTCGTATGCTTTTGCAGTCTGTTCGGGACGGTTAAGATAACCTCTTGAAACCTGCTGACCTGATACACAGAGCTCGCCCAAAGCCCCTGTCGGAAGCCGTCTGCCGTATTTGTCTGTTACATAAAGCTTGATATTGTCAAGCGCCTTGCCGACAGGAATTCTGTGATAGAGCTTGTCAACGGGTTGTGCTGTGATGTAAACCGTACATTCTGTCGGACCGTAACCGTTTATGAGTTCAAAATTCTTTGGCGGTGCAAGTGGAACAAGCCGTTCACCGCCCGTAAGAAGATATTTGAGCGAGTGGTTGTCAATTTCGGTTGCAAACTGTCTTGCAACCTGTGTTGTCATAAATGCGTGGGTGATTCCGTTATCTTCAAAATATCTGTTCAGCCTTACAAGGTCAAGTCTGATGTCCTCCTCAATAATGTGAAGCTCGGCACCGCCGATAAGCGCAGGATACATTTCACTGAGGCAGGCGTCAAAACCGTAGCTTGCATATGCCGAAACAACGCTGTGTTCGTCAATGTCAGAGTTTCTGATATGAAAATCGCAGAATGAACGAACATTTTTGTGTTCAAGCATAGCACCCTTTGGAGTGCCTGTTGAACCCGATGTATAGATAAGTATAAACAAATCATCGGGTGAGGGTTTTGCAAAAACTGCGTCTGATTTCGGAAGATTCGGAATATCCTTTGTAAGAAGAATATCACCGCTGTAATCGGGCAAAAGCTCAAGCAGATTTTCGTCCGCAATAAGAAGCGTTGCGTTTGCGTCCTTAATCATAAACTGAAGTCTTTCGGGCGGATATGACGGATCAAGCGGTTGATATGCCGCTCCCGATTTCAGCACACCGATTGACGCAATCGGCATATATTCGCATCTCGGAATCAGAATTGAAACAACCTCTTCTTTACCGATACCCTTTGAGTGAACATAACCTGCAATTCGGTTTGTAATCTCATCAATTTCAGCGTAGGTGAACTTCTTTTCTTTATATACAACCGCTGTTTTGTCGGGAGTTTTTTTGCATTGCTCCTCAAACAAATCAACAACGGTTTTGCTGTCGTCAAACGGAAATTCCGTTTTGTTGAAGTTATCAAGCTCTGCAAGCTGATTTTCGTTTACAAGCTCAACTTCGCAGAGCTTGGATTTTTTAAGAAACTGCTCAACAATCTTTAAAAAGCTGTCGGCAAACGAACGAATAGTTTCCTCTTTGAATAAATCGTTTCTGTATTCAAAACGCAATTCAAAATCTGTTTCTGATTCAAATACCATAACATTCAATTTTGAAATGGCACTTTTTAACGGAACAAGTTTTAATTTTAGAGCCTGACCGCCTATTTTAAATGTGTTGAATATGTCAGCCTGATAAGCCAGCATAATGTCGGCAGAAAGGTCATAGGCAGATGCAAGTTTCATAAACGGAAACCAATCGTTTGCAACTGTTTCCTTTATGTTTCTGCGTATTTTTTTGAGATAGTCCGAAACTGTATCTTCTTCATCAATGTTTGCATGAATCGGAAGTGTGCGAACCATCATGCCGACTGTATTTTTAAGCTGTTTGTCAAATCTTCCGTGAGTAACCGTGCAAACTGTTGTTTCGCTCTGATTTGTAAACTTTGCAACTGCGTATTCATATGCACCGAGGAAAACTGTGTACGGCGTAATTTGGTTTGCTAAGGCAAAATTGCGAACATCCTCAACGGAGAATTTTCCTTTCGTGGATAATTCAAAAGAACCGTTCGGTTTATCCTCAACCTCTGAATTCTCTGCAAAATCTTCCGTTATTTCCGACTTTGACTCAACAGCCGAAAAAATGCTGTCATAGTAGTTCTTTGATTTTTGATATTCTTCGGTTTCTTCAAGCTTTTCCTCAAAAACAGAAAGATCAAGCTGAGAAAACTTTTCGGGTTCAAGCTCTTTTCCATCATATGCAAGTGCAATGTCATTGCAGATAACCGAAACAGATGTGCCGTCAGAGATTATGTGGTGAAAGTCCATTGCAAACATAGATTTGTCACCGCATTCAAAAACCGCAAACCTGAACAGAATATCTTTTTCAAGGTCAAACGGCTTAACAAAATCTTTGCCTGCCTGTTCAAGGTTATCAACCTGTACAACAGGAATGTCAAAATCAACGCTGTCACGAGGCTTCATCATCGGACTTCCTGTTGAACTGTCAATGAAAATTTTCATAACAGGGTGATTGTCAACAGTTTTTCTTACGGCATTTATCAGTCTGTCGGTATCAAGACTGCCCTTGTCAAAAACATAGGTGCAGGGAATGTTGTACATTGTGCCTTTTGGATTGTGCATACACGAAAGATAAACACCCATCTGGCTCGGTGTAAGCGGATAAAGCTCTCGCTTTTCACCTTTGTATGTATCAAGTAAGTTGATTAAATTACTCATAATATTCAACTCCGTTTGTTAAAGTTTAATTATTGTGCGGTTGAAACCAAGCGCCCTTGAATATTCAACCTTATCCGAAATCGCCTTTACAACCGTGAGAGGACTCATCTCAAATTCCTTATCGTCATTGAGCGGATCAAATTCATCACCGTTGTCACGAACGGAAATAATGGTTTCGTTTTTATCGGCAAAAATTCTGATGTCGATGTCTGCAAATTTCTTTTTGCCTTCCATTCTTTCGGCACAGCTTGCAGCCATTTCTTCAACGGCAACTGCAATCCTGTTTGCACGGCTTTCTTCAATTCCGTTTTTTGAAAGAAAAGAGGAGAGGTAGAGCGAAACGCCTGCCGCATTTTCTTTTGTTCCTTTGAACGAAAGGGCAAGAAGCTCGTTGTCCTCGGTTTCTTCAAGAAGGTAAAAGTTTTTATACTTTCCGCCCGATTTTCTCTTTTCGGCAAGGTCAATAAAATACACAACTACAAGTGTTCCCACCTGTGCAACCACGAGTGAATACCATACGCCCGTGATGCCGAAAAATTTGCCGAGAATTAAAGCTGACGGAATGAGTATGACGATTCCGTTGATGATTGAAATTGCAGTAGAAATAGCTCTTTTCTGCGTTGCCATATAGTAGTAAAGCAACAAAAACGAGAATGAAAGTCCGGGGAATGACAATGCGTTGATTCTCATTGCCGGAACTGTGTTTGCAATGTCTGTGGGTGAAGTAATTCCGAAAAATTTAATTATCGGTTCAGGCTCGATACAGATGAAAAGCATAATTACAACGCTTGAAACAGCAAGCACCCTTGCGGCTCTGCGGAATGCATAGCGCACACCGTCATAGTCCTTTTCACCAAGACAAACCCCGATAATCGGAATCATTGTCTGACTTGCACCAGTGATGAACATTGACATAAAAATTTGGCTTGACGAGCATACCGAATATGAAACCATACCCGCACTTCCGCCTATGCTCTGAATAATTGTGTTTAAAAACAGCATTTTAACTGTTATCAGCATTGTACCTAATGCTCCCGAAAGTCCGATTGTAACCATTTTCCCGAGAAATTTAAAGAATTGAACGGGATTTCTGAGAATTGAAAAGTCAAAGTGCAATGTGCTTTTCTTCATGATGAAGTGTGTTGACATCATCACAAACCCTACCGCGTAGCCTGTTACGGTCGCAATTGACGAGCCTGCAATGCCCATTTTGAAAGCACCCATAAACAGGAAGTCAAGTCCGAGATTTACGGCATTTGCCACAATTACAATGTTTGATGCAAACGCAGGTCTTGCGTCTGCTCTTACAAAGTGAATTGAACACATGAGCAAAAGGTAAATCGGTGTGCCGATTATGAACGGAACATAGTATTGATACAACAGCGATTTAAGCTCTGCGTCCTTTGTAAGCAACGAGCTTATCGAGTCGGCAAGCGGCAGCTGAATTGCAATAAAAATTACGCTGAGTGCGATAAGTACGATAAATGTAGAAGTGAAAACACGGTTAGCCTGCTTTTCGTCACGCCTGCCCTTTGCAAATGAAATTATCGAGGACGCACCGAGTCCAAAAAGAATAGTAATCGAAAAATAAAACTGCGAAATAGGGGACATAAGGTTGATTGCCGCAAGTGAGTTTTGCCCCAGAAGATTGCCTGCAATAATTGAATCCACAATCATCGCAATGTTTGTTGCCATAGCCGTCAGAACTGTCGGAAGAAAATATTCCGTGTATTTTTTGTTGACGGTAACGGCATTTCTGCCAAGTACGGTACTGCTCATTTTAACTCCTTATCCCTGCTTAATGTCAAGGTAGTCAGACATCCCCGTCATTGAGAACAGCTCCATAATTGTGTTGCTTACATTGACAATTTTAAGATTTCCGCCTTTGCTTTTTAGGTTTTTATAAAGTGCAAGAATAACCCTCAGTCCCGAGCTTGAAATGTACTCAAGGTCTTTAAGATTGAGGGTTACGGTTTCAACCTCGTCAAAATCGATGCTCTTTGCCTCGTCATCAAGCTGCGGTGCTGTCATTGTGTCAAGACGGCCCTTGAGTGTGATAATAACATTCTGATTGCTTATAGCCTTATTGATTTCCATAGTTAGTTCCTCCAATAAATTTTATTCTTAATTTCAATCGTTCAACATTTCCATTATAGTGTCAATACCGTGACAAAATACTGACAATCGGATTATTATAACCTGATTTTGGAAACATTGTATTATTCGGTTTTGAATTTTGAGTGATGAATAATTGATTTTTTAAATTAGAAATTCTTTGTAATTGTAAAAATGTTTTTGCCGTTAGATCTTTCATAGGAAAGAGTGTCGGAAAGTTTCTTTGTCATAAAAATTCCCAGACCGCCGATGCTTCGTTCTTCAAGCGGAGCGTGAATGTTCGGCTCTGCAATTTCAAGCGGATTGAATTTCTTTCCGCTGTCAATGAATTTTACAACTATGCAGTCTGAAAGTTTGCTAACTTCAATTTTAGTCTTGCCGACATTTTCACCGTAAGCATAGTTGCAGATGTTTACAAACACTTCCTCGCAAATCAGTTCAAGCTCAAAAACAAGCTTACCGTCTGCATTTTCACCAAGCATTTTTGTCACAAATTCTATAACATTCGGCAGATTTTCCTTAACGGCATCAACGCAAACGATTGGCATAATTCTCACTCACTTTCAAAACACCTGTTTCAACATAATGTACAGTTTTATACAGGTACTTAATCACAAAAATTATACAACATTTTGAAGAAGAAATCTATAGAATTTGAAAAAATATTGCTAAATTGTGAAAATATTTTAATTAATTGCGTTTACCTCGCATTCTTTTGAAAAAACAAAACCGCACAAAACAAAAATCAGTTTTGCACGGTTTTGTGGTTTTTATTTACTTTTTTCAATTTCCTTATTAATTTCGTCAAGTGATAATCCATATTATAAAACCTGAAAAAGCCAAAATCAATAATAGCCTAAAATTAGTTTCTAAATTTGGCATTACTCACAAAGAAAAGAGGTAAGTTTTGTTGCACTTTACCTTTTTGAAAAGCGGTTGTAAATTTGTGTAATATATTATTTACTTTTGCCGAGTTAAATATTATAATAAAAGGTATGCTTGCAAAATATATCTGCAATATTTTGTAAAAAATGAATTTAAAGTATGGAGTTAAAAATGGGTGGGAAAAATTTAATAAAATCTAACCGAAAGGTTATTCTTGAGGGAATGCGTGACGGTATTCCGATTGGACTCGGCTACCTTGCCGTTTCGTTTTCACTCGGCATTGCCGCAAAAACTGCGGGACTTAATGCGTTTCAAAGCTTTCTTGCAAGCCTTTTGTGCAACGCATCGGCAGGTGAATATTCGGGCTTTACCGTAATTGCGGCTGATTCGTCATATTTTGTAATTGCGCTTGCAACCCTTGTTGCCAACGCAAGATATCTTCTTATGAGCTGTGCGTTAAGTCAGCGTATTTCAAAGGACACCTCGATTATCCGCAGGCTGTTGCTTGGATTTTTTGTTACAGACGAATTTTTCGGAATTTCAATTTCACGGTCGGGCAAGCTGAATCCTTTCTATACCTACGGTGCAATTCTTATAGGCTGCCCGTGTTGGGCATTCGGCAGTATGCTCGGCACAATTGCAGGCAATCTGTTGCCTCTTCGTATTGTCAGCGCACTAAGCGTTGCACTTTTCGGAATGTTCCTTGCAATAATCGTTCCGCCGTCAAGAAAAAACAAAACACTTCTCGGAATTGTACTTGTCAGCTTTGCGGCAAGTTTTGCATTTGCATATATTCCCGTCATCAATCAGATTGACGAGGGTACACGCACAATTATTCTTACAATCGTAATTTCGGCAGCGGCGGCATTGCTGTTCCCTGTCAAAGAAGAGGAGGAGAACGAAAATGTCGCATAATCCCTATATATACATACTTATTATGGCGGCTGTAACATTCGCAATCCGTGTTCTTCCGCTTACACTTGTTAAAAAGCAGTTTACAAACACATTTGTGCGTTCGTTTCTCTACTATGTGCCGTATGTAACGCTTTCGGTAATGACATTTCCGGCAATAATCAACGCAACTCACAGTCCGATTGCAGGCATAGCAGCCTTTGCGGCAGGACTTGTAGCGGCATGGTTCAACGCAGGTCTTTTCAAGGTTTCATGCGTATGCTGTGCAGTTGTGTTCATTCTTGAATTTTTTGTGTGACATTTTTGACGCATAGCCTGTTGTATAATTAGTTTGGAAAGTTTTGATTAACTGAAAGGATTTTTAAAATGAAGTTTTTGCATATTTCGGATTTGCATATTGGAAAATATGTGAACGGCTACAGAATGCTTGATGATCAACGCTATATGCTTGAGCGGATTGTTGAGATTGTAAAAGAGAAAAATCCCGACGCTTTGCTGATTGCAGGAGATATTTATGACAAGTCTTTGCCGTCTGCCGAGGCGGTCGAATTGTTCGACAGCTTTATGACTGAAATTGCAGGGCTTCACGGTAAAACAGGGTTGAAAACCTTTGTAATCAGCGGCAATCACGATTCGCCCGAAAGAATCGGTTATTTCAACAAGCTGATTGAACTCAACGGAATTTTTACCGACGGTGTGTTTGAAGGTGTTGCAAGAAAAAATACTGTTGAATGTGACGGAGAAAAGGTTAATATTTTCTCGTTGCCGTTTATCCGTCCGTCATTTGTGCGTAAGGTATATCCCGAAGAATCGGCTAAAATTACCGACTATACAACTGCTGTCATGGTTGTGTTTGAACATTCCGATATCAATGCCGATGAAACCAATATTTTGATTGCTCACCAGTTTGTAACGGGCAGTGAAACCTCGGGTTCGGAGTCAAGCCTCGGTACGCTTGATAATGTTGAACCGTATGTTTTTGAACCGTTCGATTATGTTGCACTCGGTCATATTCACGGCAAGCAGATTATGGGCAAAAACAAAAATATTGCCTATTGCGGTTCGCCAATAAAATATTCAAAAACTGAATGTCGCAACAAAAAATGTGTGATTTTCGGCGAGCTTTCAAACGGAAAATTAAATCTTGAAGAAATTCCCGTACAGCCGTTGCATGATATGAGAATCATAAAAGGAACTCTGCGTGAACTTGCAGAAAATCCGATATCCGACACATATGACGATAAAACCGATGATTATGTTTTTGCCGAGCTTACAGACGAAAATCCCGTTACCAATGCATTTTCAACGCTTGAAAATATCTACCCCAACATTATGGGACTTGAATATGTCAACAGAAAAAAGAGCATTGAAATGACTCCCGAAATGTACGGTAAAACAGAGGGCAAGAGCAATATTGAACTATTTTCGGATTTCTATAAAATGCAGAACGGAAAAGAGATTGAACCTGAATCCGTAAAAATTATTGAGAGAATTTTCAAAGAAATCGGAGGTGTAAACGATGAAACCGATTAAACTGAAAATGAGCGCTTTCGGTCCGTATGCCGATGTTGAAACGGTCGATTTTTCGGCATTTGACGGCAAAGGACTTTTCCTCATAACAGGTACAACGGGCGCAGGCAAGACAACAATTTTCGACGCAATCTGCTTTGCACTTTTCGGTGAAACAAGCGGTTCTTCACGAAACGGCGAAATGCTCCGCAGTAACTTTGCAAAACCGCTCACACGCACCTATGTTGAGCTTGACTTTGAACACAGGGGAAAGAAGTACCGTATCATCAGAACCACCTCGAATGAGGTCGCAAAAAAGCGTGGAACAGGCAGTAAAATTGAGGGTGCGTCAGCAGAGCTTACGGGTGATGACATTACAACTCCGCTCACAAAAACGGGCGAGGTCAATAATAAAATCAGCGAAATTATCGGCTTGAAATGTGATGAATACCGCCAGATTGCAATGCTTGCACAGGGCGAATTCAAAAAATTCATTGAGTCGGGAAGTGAAAAGCGAAGCGAGATTTTTCGCAAAATTTTTCACACGGACATCTACAAAGAATTTCAGGACAGGCTGAAAACAGAGTCAGCCGAAAAGCTTGAAGAAAAGAAAAAAGTCTGCGAACTTATCAAGTCAAAAACCGTTGCTGTTGAAATTCCCGATGATGATAGCTTTGCCGAAATCAGCGAAAAAATCAGCCTTTATACCGACAGAACAGACCTTACGGTAATTGATATTGAGCAATTTCTTTTGCACCTATCGGTACTTTCCGAGATGCAGAAAAAGGACAATGCAGAAATTGAAAAAAAGCGAAAAGAGCTTGAAAAGACAATTCTTGAGGAAGAAAAGAAAAAGGCCCTTGCAGTTGAAATTAATAATAAATTCGATACTCTTGATGCCGAAAAGCTCCGCCTCGAACAGCTTTTGCAGAGCAAACCGCATTACGATGAAATGCTCAAAAAAGCTGAGAATGACGAAAAAATACTGCACTCCGTAAAGCCAAAATATGATAGCTTTGCCGAGTCACGGAAAAGATATGATTCGGCACTCAAAAACTGTAAAAATGCGGAAATAAACAGAAAATCTGCCGAAGGAAATTTGAAATTAAAACAGAATGTTTTTGCCGAGAAAAAATCGCTTGAGGGCAAAATCGCAACGCTAAACGAGGAATCGGGAAAACTTCGTGCAAAGGAAGATACTTACAGAAAATATTTTAACCTTACGGAAAATTTGAGTGTATATGAATCAGTTTTGCAAAATTCCGAAAAGGAAATTTCAAACAACAGAAAATCTTATTCTGATACGGAAAATCTAAAGGCAAAAGCGGAAAAATTTATCTCAGAAAACAGCGACACAGAGCAGAAAATTTTTGACGCCAAGAGCAAAATAACCGCATTGAAAGACAAATCAGGCAAGGCTGAAAGGCTTTTTGCGGAATATCAAAATCTCGCAAAAATCAATGCAAAGTTGACTAATGCAAAAGCAGAATGTGCTGACCTTGCAAAGTCGGCAACGGCACTCAACAACGAGTACAACACCAAGCACAATATCTATATAATGAATATGGCAGGCGTGCTTGCCGACACACTCGAAGATGAAAAGCCGTGTCCCGTCTGCGGTTCATTGCATCATCCGAATCCGGCAAAACACAGCGAAAATGCCCCCGACAAGGATACGCTCGATGCTTTGAAGGCAAGGTGTGAAGTTGCTGAAAGTGCCGTTCATAAAAAGTCAAATGAGGTCACAAGGCTTGAAACGGAATCAGAGTCCGCAAAAACAAATGTCACGGAATTTGCAAATGCACTTGAGGTTGATGCCGAAACACTTTCTGCAGAAATGATTTCACAGCTTTTGTCGGAACAAAAGAAGCAATTAAAAACCCTTGAAAACGAAGCTTCTGACCTTGAAAAAGTCAGAGAACAGCGTGAGGTCTGCAAGGCTGAAATCTCAAGGTTTGATGAAAAGCTTAAAAAGCTTGACCTTGTTCATACCGAATTAATCCGCAAAAATGCTGACGCAAAAAGCAAATATAATTCCGCAAAAGAAGAAACCGAGAGCCTTAAAGCTGAGATAAAATACTCATCGGTTGAAGAACTTTTGAATGCGGCAAAGGCTTGTGCCGACAAGGCAGAGCAGATTAAGTCTGAAATCGACCTTGCGCAAAGCGAGCTTTCAAAGGCAAAGTCAGATTTTGACAGCAAGATTTCTGTTGAAAACGAAACTGCAAAACAGCTGAAAAGTTTTGAATCTGAACTTGAAAACAAAAAAATGGAGCTTGATATTGTTCTTTCAGAGAATAATATCCTGGAATGTCCCGATTTTAATTTGTTGACCGAAGATTCTATAAAAAAATTAAAACGAAAGGCAGAAACCTTTACCGATTCTCTGAAAAAATCTCGGGCAACGGTTGAAGCCTGTGAAAAATCAGTTGAAGGAAAGCAAAGGGAAGATGTCCTTAAAATCAATAAACTGATTGATAGCTATACTTCTGAAAAGGAAAAATGGGACAATCTTTATACCGCAGGCGACAGAAGTCTGCACAATAATCAAAACATTTACAACAGCGTTGAAAAGCTTAAAAATGACTTTGAAGAAAAGCTCAAAATAGCAGATGTTTACGAAAACCTCAAGAAAACCGCCAACGGTGAAATTGTTTCCGATAACAGCAAAATCACCTTTGAACGCTACATTATGGGTTCGTATTTTGAACAGGTTTTGTACTACGCTAATCTGCGTTTTTCAAAAATGACGGGCGGTCGCTATGAAATTGTCCGTGGCGAAAGCCGTGACAAGCGAATCAGTGCAGGACTTGAAATCAGCGTTCGTGATAATTTTAACAACAAGGAAAGGGATATTTCATCTCTTTCGGGCGGAGAATCTTTTCAGGCGTCACTTGCGCTTGCACTCGGACTTTCCGACATTATTCAGCAGAGAAACGGCGGAATCAGACTTGATTCAATCTTTATTGACGAGGGATTCGGTTCACTTGACAACGACAGCCTTGCATCTGCAATTGAAACACTTAATGACCTTACAGGCAACGGCAACCGCCTTGTGGGAATCATTTCCCACATAAGCGAGCTGAAAAACAGCATAGGCAACAAAATCGAAGTTGTCGGTACAAAGTCGGGCAGTTCAATAAAAATTATTACAGATTAACATATCATATTATGCAGCGGAGCAGAGATTTTCTGTTCCGCTATTGTATTTTAAAATTTGTTGTGCTACAATGTAGTTAGCAAAGACTAACTACAAGGAGGTCAATATGCTTTTAAACGGACTGATTATAATTTTAATACCGTTTCTCGGAACATCGCTCGGCTCAGCCGTTGTACTTTTTTCAAAAGGAGAGCTCAATCAAAAGCTGCAAAAATTTTTGCTCGGATTTGCATCGGGAGTTATGATTGCGGCATCAATATGGTCGTTGTTGATTCCGTCGATTGAAATGGCAGAAAGTCAGAACATAGTTGCGTGGATTCCTGCGACAGTTGGATTTTTGCTCGGAATTGGATTTTTGCTTTTGCTCGACAGCGTTATACCGCATATGCACCTTGACAGCGACAATCCCGAGGGCGTTCGTTCAAGCCTTTCAAAGAACACTATGCTCGTTCTTGCTGTTACCTTGCACAATATCCCGGAGGGAATGGCGGTAGGTGTAACATTTGTCGGAGCAATTTCGGATAATACGGGAATAACCGTTGCAGGCGCATTGGCTCTTGCGGTAGGTATTGCAATACAGAATTTTCCCGAGGGGGCAATAATTTCACTTCCGCTCCATGCAGGCGGAGCGTCACGCAAAAAGTCATGCTTTCTCGGAATTATGTCGGGAGTTGTAGAGCCTATCGGTGCTGTACTTACGGTGATTTTTGCAGGAATAGCAGTCCCATTGTTGCCGTATCTTCTCTCATTTGCCGCAGGAGCAATGATATATGTTGTAACCGAAGAGCTTATTCCGGAATCACAAAACGGCAAACATTCCAACATCGGAACAATCGGTGTTGCAATAGGATTTACGCTGATGATGGTTCTTGATGTTGCTCTCGGATAAATTTTTTTATAAAATCGGAAAATTTCACTCTGCAAATTCTTGACAAATTTGTCATATATTATATAATTAATGGTAAAGTTGTTGTGTAAAACAACTTAAATATATGTACATTTGTGCATATGAGCGTTAAAGGAGGACTTTATATGTTGAAAGTATTCAAGAACGAAAAATTATGGTGTGCAGTTGCAGGCGCAGCAGCAGTAATCGTAGGCAAAAAGATACTTAAAGCAGATAAAACCCGCAGTCTTGCAGTTACAGGTCTTGCAAAGGGTATGAAGCTTCAGAAAGATGCAAAGGCAGCTTTCCAGAATATGAAGGATGAAGCTTCGGATATCTGCTATGATGCTAAAACAGAGGCAGGTATTCACGAAGATGCTGTCGCTGAAGAAGTGACAGAATAATGAAATTTAAAATTGTCTATGACAAGCCGCAGAGAATTCGTTTTCGCTGCGGCGCATATGCATTTGATAAGGAGTATGAGGGGGCAATCTATAATCTTGTGACCGCATCTCCTTATGTGAATTCGGCACAGGTAAGTTCTGCAAACGGTGGCATTCTTGTCAATTACACAAAGGGCAGCAGAAGTAAAATTATCGACCTTGTAAGAGCAATTAATGTAAAAACTCTTAAAAAGAATGAACCGAGTGCGGAATTTGGAATTCAGAAGATTGACAGCGATTTTCATGACAATCTTTTCACTCTTGTTGCAAAGCACTATCTTTCAAAGATGTTCCTTCCTGCTCCGATAAGAACGGCAATCACTCTTTACAGAAGTGCAAAATATATTAAAAAGGCTCTCAAAACTCTTTGGAACGGTAAACTTACCGTAGATGTGCTTGACGGTGCATCTGTTGTGGCATGCTTGTGTCAACGCAAGTTCAAAACAGCCGCAACGGTTATGTTTATGCTCAGAATATCGGGCTTGCTTGAAGAATATACTCAGGCAAGAACAAAGGCGGTTCTCACAGACAGCCTTGCAATCAAGACCGACAGGGTATGGCTTGTTACAGATGACGGTGATGTTCTCATTCCGATTGAGGATCTGCGTGTCGGCGACAAAATCCGTGTTCAGACAGGCAAGGTTATTCCTGTTGACGGTGTTGTTGCGGACGGTGAGGCAACCGTAAACGAGTCGTCAATGACAGGCGAGCCGTTGCCTGTATTAAAGCGTGAGGGAATTTCCGTTTATGCAGGTACGGTAATCGAAGAAGGCAGTATTGTTGTAACAGTCCGTCAGCTTGCGTCAAATACTAAAATCAGCAAGATTATTGAGCTTATCAGCAATTCCGAGGAACTCAAGGCAGGTGTTCAGAGCCGTGCCGAAGCTCTTGCCGACAGAATTGTTCCGTTCAGCTTTATCGGATTTTTCGCAACTCTTATCTTCACAAAAAACATCACAAGGGCAGTTTCACTTCTTATGGTTGACTACTCCTGTGCAATCAAGCTGTCAACCCCTATTGCCGTAATTTCGGCTGTAAAAGAAGCGGCTGACAACGATATTACAATCAAGGGCGGAAAGTATCTTGAGGCTTTTGCAAATGCTGACACAATCGTGTTTGACAAGACAGGTACTCTCACAAACGCAGAGCCTGTTCTTGAAAAGATTGTTGCATTCGGCGATTATACCGAGGACGAGGTTCTCAGAATCTCAGCCTGTCTTGAGGAGCATTTTCCGCACAGCGTAGCAAATGCCGTTGTAATCGGTGCTGAAAAACGAGGAATTTCTCACTCCGAGGAGCATACCGAGGTTGAGTATGTTGTTGCCCACGGTATTGCAACAACACTTCACGGTCAGCGTGCAATAATCGGCAGTAAGCATTTTGTTGTTGAGGACGAGAATGTTACCGTTACAAAGGAACAGCAGAATATTATTGACGAAAAATCGGGCTCATGTTCCGTGCTTTACCTTGCAATCGGCGGTGAACTTTCGGGTGCATTGTGCATCAGCGATCCGCCTCGAAAAGAAGCAAAACAGGCAATTGATATGCTCAAAAAACAGGGCATAAAGAATGTTGTTATGCTCACGGGCGACAGCTACAGAGCCGCAAAGGCGACTGCCGCAATGCTCGGAATTACCGACTATAAGTGTCAGGTTCTCCCCGAGGACAAGCACAGATATGTTGAAGAAATGAAGCAGAACGGTCAGAAGGTAATTATGGTCGGTGACGGTATCAACGATACTCCGGCACTTGCCGCCGCAAATGTTTCGGTTGCAATGAACGATGCGTCCGACATTGCCCGTGAAACTGCGGATATTACCATAAAAGGCTCTGATTTGCGTGCGCTTGTGCGTGTTCGCAAGTTGAGCAAAGACCTTATGAAACGAATCAACAAAAACTATCGTTTCATAATTGCTTTCAATTCGGCACTTTTGCTTTCAGGCTTTATGGGCGTTATTCAGCCGTCGGTTTCGGCATTTTTGCATAATGCGTCAACTATGATGATTTGTGCAAAAAGTATGACTCCGCTGACAAAGAAAAATGATAAAGGCAAAGCTTTGTCGCTCCCTGAAAAAGCAGAGCAGTAATTTTAGTGGATATTTATAAGTAAATATTTCAAAAAACAACCGCTGTCAGGTTTAATCCCGACAGCGGTTTTGTGCTTGATTAAGCGGATTTTTTTACTTTTATATACGCATAGATGTAGGCAACGGCAATGCTTATCAGAAGAATTGCAACCATAATAAATGTTGAATTGATTCCCTTTATGAATGAGCTTTCAATGATTGTCAAAACTCCGGTAACTACAAAGGCAATTCCGCCGGCTCGGTTTGATTCATACCACGCCAAGTCACTGCTTTGAGTCCATGATGTTTTTACTCCGATAAACGAATTTCGTTTTGTTTTCGGAAGAAAGTTGCCTGCAATAATCAACATTAAACCCATAACCGTATTTATAATGAACGGCACATTATCTGTAAAAGTTGTGCTGTCGGGCTTTAAAATTGCCAGAATGAGAAACATCAATTGAAGAATATTGAAAGCCGCAATGATTGATGTCACAAGTATCGCAGTGATTTTTACATTGTTATTTATCTTTTCAACGCTGTTTGTGCTGTATTTAGTATATATCTTGGTATACACCATGTAAAATGCGTACATAAACAGAATGATTGCAGGGAGAATGAAGTTTTCGTATTTTGAACCGTAACGGTCAACAGCACCGCTTGCGTTGTAGTGCATGGGAACGGTGTCATTCATAAAGAATAAAAATACGGAAGTAAGCAAAGTGGGCAATATGGAAAGTGCAAGCATAATTTTATTCAGCTTTTTCATAAAATCAACTCCTAAAATTGTTTAAGCCACATTATGAGTTCGTCAAACAGGGTTGTGTTAAGCTCATAATAAACATAATTTTTTTCTTTTGATTCAATCACCAGGTCGTTTTTCTTCAACAGATTGAGGTGATATGAAAGCGATGCAGGTGAAATTCCAAGTTTTTCGGCAATGTCGCCTGCAATCATTTTCTTGCCTTTCAGCATTGTCAGAATATTTCTTCTTATCGGATCTGAAAGTGCTTTAAGTGTACCGTTCAGTGACAAGCAGATACCTCCTCACAAAGTCCTATTACATCTATTTAAAAAATATTTTAAATAGCTTGTAGCTTTATTATAGCCTGATTTACCGAAAAGTCAAGAACTATTTAAAAATATTTTTAAATAGTTCTTAAATATCTCTGACGAATATTGCAGAAAAAAATAAAAAATTTCTCTTGATTTTCTTTGTTGAGTGGTATATAATAATACTCGGTTAGCAGAGGCTAACTCTTTTGAATAAATCATGTGGACTTCCCTTGCGGGTACCGAAAGCCTTTACTCGGGAGGATGTGCTTACCTTCCGAGAGGGTTGTCTGCAAGAAAAAAAGTTAGGAGAATTATAATGACTTATTTAAAAATTGAAAAAGTAGTCGGCAGAGAAATTCTTGACTCCCGTGGCAATCCGACAGTTGAGGCAGAGGTAACACTCGTTGACGGTACTGTTGCAAGGGGTACTGCCCCAAGCGGTGCGTCAACAGGCGAATTTGAGGCACTTGAACTCCGTGACGGCGACAAGTCAAGATATCTCGGCAAGGGTGTTTCAAAAGCAGTTGAAAATATTAACACAGTAATTAATGATACAGTTGCAGGTATGGATGCGTCAGACATTTATGCAGTTGACAAGGCTATGATTGAGGCTGACGGCACAAAGGACAAGTCAAAGCTTGGCGCTAACGCAATTCTTGCCGTTTCAATTGCAACAGCAAGAGCAGCCGCAACAGCACTCGATATTCCGCTTTACAGATTCCTCGGCGGTATCTCGGGCAACAGACTCCCTGTTCCTATGATGAACATCCTCAACGGTGGTGCTCATGCCGCAAACACAGTTGATGTTCAGGAATTTATGATTATGCCTGTAGGTGCACCGTCATTCAAGGAATGTCTGCGCTGGTGTGCAGAAGTTTTTCACGCACTTGCTTCCCTCCTCAAATCAAAGGGACTTGCAACATCAGTAGGTGACGAAGGCGGTTTTGCTCCGAACCTTGCAAGTGATGAGGAGGCTATTCAGTATATTCTTGAGGCTGTTAAGAATGCCGGCTATGAGCCGGGCAAGGACTTTATGATCGCTATGGACGCCGCATCATCGGAATGGAAGGGCGAGAAGAAGGGCGAATATGTTCTTCCGAAGGCCGGCACAAAGTTCACATCGGCAGAACTTATTGAACATTGGAAAAAGCTTGTTGAAAAGTACCCAATTATCTCAATCGAAGACGCTCTTGACGAGGAGGACTGGGATGGCTGGCAGCAGCTTACAAAGGAACTCGGTGACAAGGTTCAGCTTGTCGGCGATGACCTCTTTGTTACAAACACAGAAAGACTTGCAAAGGGTATCAAGCTTGGCTGCGGTAACTCAATTCTTATCAAGCTTAACCAGATTGGTTCGGTTTCGGAAACTCTTGAGGCTATCAAAATGGCTCACAAAGCCGGTTACACAGCAATTTCTTCACATCGTAGCGGTGAAACGGCAGATACAACAATTGCCGACCTCGCAGTTGCTCTTAACACTTGCCAGATTAAGACAGGTGCTCCGAGCCGTTCAGAGCGTGTTGCGAAGTACAATCAGCTTCTCAGAATTGAAGAACTCCTCGGTGACAGCGCAGTTTATCCCGGTACGGACGCTTTCAATGTTAAAAAAGACTGATTAATAAGACAGTTTGTTTTCATAAATATTTTCTCTAATGTTACAGGGCAGAGTCGTTTTTACGGCTCTGTTTTGTTTTTGCTGAAACCTTAGAATAACAAAATATTGACAATTTGCAAATTTTCATCAAAACGGTTGTATTCTTAAAACAGTCAATAATAATCGGATAATGTGAAATACTTATTATTTGGTTATAAAATTATGCTGTAATAAAATAGGACAAAATCAATACTGTGCATTGTGTAAAGTTTTTTCAAAACAAAAGCGTCTTTATTTCGTCATTCCTATACATTTACATTCACAAATCGCTGTGCTATAATCTAGTGCAGATTGCAATCTATCGCACACTCTGCTCCTTGCAAGCAAAGCAGAGTGTTGCTCTGATTTAAATCTGTTTGCAGAAATGCCGCATCGTCAGGCAAAGCATAGCGTTGATATGGACTTATACTTAAACGAAAAAGATATTAAAAACATAAAAATTTTTGATAAGAAGTGTGAATGTTATGAATGGTTCAAAATCTGTTAGAAATCTGACTCAGGGAAAAATTTCAAGTCAGATTTTATTTTTTGCAATTCCCGTAATAATCGGCAACCTTTTACAGGAGCTTTACAATGTTGTCGATACGCTGATTGTCGGTCAGACTCTCGGTGAAATCAAGCTTGCGGCGGTCGGATCAACGAGTTCGCTCAACTTTTTTGCACTCGGATTTTTCATAGGACTTTCCGCCGGCTGTTCGGTAATTACTTCACAGCATTTCGGTGCAAACGATATGGAACGGGTGAAAAAGAGCGTTGCCGCCCACATAATAATTGGCGTTGTGTCGGCTGTTGTGCTTACTGTTTCGTTTGTACTTCTTGTTAATCCGCTGCTTACAATGCTCGGAACAACCTCGGATACATTCGAGTACGCAAGCAGATATCTTACAATAATTTACCTCGGAATCCCCGCCACAATGCTCTACAACCTTACGGCATCACTTCTGCGTTCGGTTGGTGACAGCAAAACTCCGCTTTATCTGTTGCTCTTTTCATCCGTAATGAATGTGGGACTTGACCTGTTATTTATCATAGTGTTCAGGTGGGATGTTTCGGGTGCGGCAATTGCAACGGTAATCTCTCAGCTTGTGTCGGCAGTTCTCTGTTGTGTGTACATTTATTTCAAGGTGAAAATGCTCTTGCCGAACAGAAACAGCTTTAAAAATTTGACTTCAACTGTACGGGACGAGCTAAAAGTCGGTTTCCCGATGGGACTTCAAAACTCAGTAATTTCAATCGGAATGATGGTTTTGCAGTATTTCGTAAATCAGTTCGGTTCATATGCCGTTGCCGCCTACACAATCGGCAACCGTGTTCAGCTCCTCATCCAGAATCCGATGAACTCAATGAGTACGGTTATCGCAACATTTGCAGGTCAGAACGAGGGCGCAGGAAGATATGACAGAATCAAAAAAGGCGTCAATTTTTGCCTGTTGACCTGTATTGCATATTCAATTGTAATCGGTGCGGTTTCAATGATTTTTGCTCAGCCGATAACAGGAATCTTCACAAGCGGAAGCTCACAGCAGACTATTGATTATTCCATTCAGTTTATGTTCTGGAACTGCCCGTTTGAGTGGTCGCTTGCAATGCTGTTTATATACCGTGGAACAATTCAGGGACTTAAAAACGGCATTGTGCCTATGATTGGTTCGCTTATCGAAGTTGTTATGCGAATTATGACGCCCGTCATTTTCAGTTCTGTAATAGGTTACGCATCAATCTGTGTTGCCGGTCCTGCCGCATGGACAGGAAGTATGCTCCTTATGATTGCGGTTTATTATGTTAAAATAAGAAAACTTTCAAAGACGAAAACTGTTGTGGCAAATTAATCCTTTATGTGGTACAATATTCCATGTGATTATAGTAACGAAAGGGATTTTTATGATTTGCTTTAAAAAAGTTACAAAACAAATTTGTGATTATAAATCTGTAAAAGAATTATACCTTTCCGCATTTCCAGCCGTTGAGAGAGTACCGTTTTGGCTTTTGATGAAAAAATCAAAAAATGACGGTGCAGATTTCTACGCAATTTATGATGAAGAAAAGTGGATTGGACTTATCTATGCAATCACGGACGGCAAAGTTGTATATGTGTACTACTATGCAATTTCCGAAAAGGAGAGGGGACACGGAATCGGAGTTGCCGTGCTTGATGAATTTAAAAATTTGTATAAGGGCAAAAGAATTTTTCTTGCAATTGAACAGCTTGAAGAAGAAAATGCTCCCAATCAAAAACAGCGAATGAGTCGTTATAAATTCTATCAGCGTTGCGGATTTTTAAGGCTGAATGCAAAGATTGTTGAGGCGAAAATAACATTTGATGTTATGGCATACGGCGGTGAAGTCAATCCCGAAAGCTATAACAAAATGATGAAAAAATATCTCGGCAAAATTATGTCGCACTTCATTAAAACAGAAATGAAGGGCAGCGGAAAATATTTTGAATAATAAAAACACCGACAGGTTAGCTTTTGGCCTAATCTGTCGGTGTTGTTTTTTATAAGATATATTATTTTGTACAGCGGTTGCCGGATGTTATGGATTTGCGGGCGTTTATTTTATTGCCGACAAATTCGAAGAGCTTAAGTCTTAAAAGCTCAATTACGCAACAGCCTGCGAATATGAGAAGGATTGTTATAAATACAATCGGAATGTAAATCAGGGTGTCATAGAGGTGCTTATTGCTGAAGTTTGCAACATTCCACAGACAATCACGAACATACGGATTTTCGTGGATTGCATATATACCGAGCGTTGTGCCGGCTACTGTATTGACAAATTTTGAGCTGAAATTGAAATCTCTGAAAAAGAGAACCAACATCGCCGATTCGGCGAGGACAATCGGGTTGTTGAACATACCGAATGCCGGTTTGTATTGTGGAAAAACAGATGCCAATACAAAATCTAATACGCAAAGGCCGACGAAAATGCCGAGATAGCGGAAATTTGGTTTTCTTTTCTCAAGCGGTTTCTGCTTTACAAACAACCTCAGATAACCGCCAATTATGTACATCAAAAGGAATCCGCCAAGACTTTTGCCCATATAAGGATCAAGTATTTTGTTGACGCTGATCACATTGTTTATTCCGTGAATTTCCGCAAGCGTTGACCATAGGCCTACTGCCACAAAAACAATTCCCATAAAGTAGAGGTAATGTTTTTTAGAAAGTGACGCAAGCATTTTGTTGAGAAATGGGCTGAGCAGAAGAATAATCAAATAATTGCTCAGGAAATACCAAGTTCGTGACATTAGCGGAGTGAACGCCTTTATAACTGAATTTATATTTATGAGTGACGGATCGCTTATGAAGAAAATTATCGAAAGTATAATCGAGTAAAAAATCATTGCACCGTAGATTTTTCCGCCACGCCGTATGGTCTTTTTTATATCAAACTGCGAGGTTATCATGAAGTAGCCGCTTATCATAATAAACACATCAACAGGTGTTCTGCAGAATGACCATACAAATGTCACCAATATACCGTCAATATCGCCTGCGGCATTTGATGCGTCATGAAGTAATCCGTACTGATACGCATGCAAAAAAATTATCTGTATCATCGCAATAATTCGCAGTAACTCAATACCGGACTGTCGTTTTATTTTGCTCATTTTTAAACCCTCCGTAAACGGAAATCCCAAAAAGTACGGGATTTGTATCTGTCAATTTCTGACAGGAACTTCGTTTTCTTAACAATTTTCGTAAAATTTGCAACGTTGCTACAAGTACCAATTATACCATAATTTGCCTGTTATAACAATTTATTCGGTGTAGTATTTCAAGAGAAAAACAAGTAATTTTTAAACAATATATACAAAATTTGTACATATGTACAAAAAGCAATAAAAGTATATTGAATTTGAGGAGTATTGGCAAAACAAAAACGGTCAGCAAAAAACTGACCGCTTAAATATTATTTTAATTTGTCTTTGTTAACCTGTTGCTGATACTTGATGATTTCGTTGTAAATTCTTTCACAGTTGTTGTGATCGTCAAACTGATAGAAATCTTCAACTCTTTCAACATACTTTGGCTTCATTTTACAGCCGTTTTCCATATACTCGCAGAGCAGGTCAACAAGCTGGTCGCTTTCGGTACAAATTTCTCCGAATCCCATTGTATCATAGAAGAATCCGCCGTCATCATAGTGTGCAGGAAGCTGTGACGGATGGAAATATACAAGCGGTTTCTTCATATAAGCAAAGTCAAACTGAACGCCCGAATAGTCTGTTACCATAAGGCTTGACTCCTGAAAAGCTGTTTCGTAGTTGAAATCGCCAACCGATGAAACAACCTCAACATACGGATCGGGGATAAAGTCGTTAACCTGTGAGCTTAAAATCGGATGAAGAACATACTTAATCTTGTAGCCTGTACGCTTTGCCGTATCAATCAACTTTTTATTATTGATAAGGTCGTTGTAGATTTTATAATAGGTTGTGTGCTTGAATTCGGGATTGTAAGCTCTCTGTTCACCCTCGCTTGTTGTAACAGGCATTGCATTGTACATACGCCAGGTGGGTGAAAGCAGAATCTGCTTTTTATCGTTATTGATAAGTCCGTCATATCTGCCGATGCCTGTCATCTTGAGAATGTCAAAATCCTGATAGTTGTAAACATGGTTGCTCAGGTTTTTGTACTCATACTTTGACGCAAGGAAGTACATCTGTGTGTTATCAACAATTCTCTGCTGAGCCATTGCACACTTCTGAACCGAAAGTCCGTGCTGTAAGCACATTGAAGGGAAGTTGCACAAACCTCTGATGAATCTTGAACGATCCATACTGTAGCCGTTGAACGGAAATACATTTGAGTTTGTAATGAGCGCAATATCGGTGTTAAGAAACAGCATTTTGTGCTTGAATGAACGGTTCTTGACAGGCTTGAGTCCGTCAGCCTTTAGTCGCTTGTAATCGGAAGTGTTTTTGTCAATGATATAGTATCTTGAAATGCCGTCCTTTTTGTCTGCACAATATCTGTAAAGATATTCACAGCTGTCACCGCCCTTGTACAGTTTATCGTACATGAGCCAGATTTTCTTGTTCTTGAAGAAAGGTCTTGTAAGCCAATACTGAATTCTTGTAATGAAGCTGCGTTTACTCTCCATGAAAACATATGGGAGAAACTTGAGTTCTCTCTTGAATGTATCCATAGCAGATGCGTGGCAGATTACAATTGTGCTTGAGTTGTCAATATAGGCAACATACTTGTTGAATCTCCAGTAGGAGTTCTTTGGCTTGATTGTAAACTTAGACCAATGATGCAGGAATGAAAGCTTGAGCGGAATAATTGAATCCTTGTATCTTGCAAAGAATGCAACCGTTTGCTGAGGCTTTTCGGGATCAAGCTCAAGCTCAAGGTGGAAGGTGAATTTCTTGTACGCACTGATGCCGAAATATTTTGTCAGAGAATAACGGTCTGTGTTTGTAAGAACCTGTCTTTTGTCGCCAAACTGAACATAAAGCTCAAAATCTTCAAGGTCAAAAACCTGTCTGAACGAGCCGTCAATAACAAGCTTGCCGTCACGGTAGTCCATAACATGCATACCGACTCTCTGGTCTGTAAGCTTAGAAATATAGATATTGTTGCAGTTGAGATAAACCTCTTTTTTGCCCTCGGAATATTCAAAAGGCATATCCTTGAAAACACAATTGTGCTTTATCATATAGAACATCTCGGCGGCTTCCTCACTGTAGCAGAGAGAAACATACTTGTCTTTGTTAAGAACAAAACCGTCATTTGCAAACTTAAAACATTCTCTTGCTGTTTCAAAGAAAACTGCAAGCTCTTCATCGTTCATATTACGCTTGTTGCGGTTGTTCATATTTGCGAGGAACTTTGTTGTAATATTGAAAACAATATAGAACTGAATAAACAGCGGAATATTTCCGTCCCTGTCCTTGCTGTCATTGATGAGAGGCTTTAAGAAGTTGTTAAGCGAATCTGTGTACCAGTCCTTGTAGTTTGTGGGAACATAGTACATAAAGTCATCGCTTACAGGCATAAAGTAGTCAAATTCAATCTCATCAAGATATACATACTCCGGATAATCAAGCTGAATTCTGAGTGCAAAATCGTCTGCGCTTTCGTACTTGAGCTTGTTGTTCATTTTGTATGATTTGAAAATTTCAGTTCTGTAAAAAGTACCCGTAAGCTCAAGATTGATGAGGTTGGGATTATCAAAAAGGTTGACAACGCTTGATTCAAGCTGACCTTTGTTAAGTCTAAATTCCTTTTTCTCTCTGAAAACAGGGTTTACGCAAAATCTGTGACCGGCAACAAAAGGAATTTTTTCCCTTTTGTTGAACACCTTAATGCAACTTTCAAAATAGTTATAGCTGAAAGTGTCGCCGCAATTGCACACCGTAATATATTTGCCTGTTGCTTTTGACGCAGCAAGGTTGCAGGCATCGGCAAAGCTTTTAACCGACTTTGCATAAATCACCTTGCACATTGACATACTGCCACTTGCAATTTTGCTTGAAGTTTTGTCTGTTGCGTCAACAATAAGCACTTCAATGTTCTCTTGATGAATATTCTTTTGCTCGGATATTGATGACAGAGTATCTATTAATTTGTTATTGCTCTCAAGAAAGGGGACAATAACAGAAACAATTATACCGCTCATAGTACCTCCAGAAAAAAATTATCTCATTAGATTATACCACAGTTAGTGAAAAATGCAAACTTTTCTTTGATATTGTATGTCGCAAATTTGCGGAAAACGAGGTAATATGTTGAAATTTTAATAAGCAATAATAAAAAAACAGGCGACAGTCCGAAAACTGCCGCCCGTCAATTGTAATAAAATTAAAAGCTGTCGTCATAAACGGCACGGCAACCGCCGATGAATTTAGGACGGGTTCTTGCGGCAAGCAGAATTGCCTGTCCGATATGGTCAATGCTGAGTCTTACGGGTACGGCAACTCTTTTAAGGTGCATACCGATAAGTGTTCCGCCGATGTCAAGACCTGCGTCAGCCTTGATTTCTTCAAGTGCAACGGGATCTTTGAATGTTTTGTATGCTGTTGTGGCAAACGAACCGCCTGCCTTTGGCTGTGGAACAACATTCACGATTTCAGCGTTCGAAACAGCCTCTCGCTCAACGATGATTGCACGATTGAGGTGTTCACAGCATTGTGCGGCAAGGTAAATTTTTCTTTCGCAAAGCACTTCGTATATACCCTTGAAAACAGCCTGAGCGGTTTCAAGACTTGAATTGTGTCCGATAGTTCCGCCTGCAACCTCGCTTGAAGAACAGCCGATTACAACAATACTGCCCTCTTTAAGCTTGGCAACATCGCAAAGCTCATTACAAGCCTGTTTTGCCTGAGCATAAATTTCTTCATACATATATGTCAACTCCTTGGTTATGTAAATTTTATTCTGATTATATTATACCATTTTTTTTGCAAAGTACAAGTTTTTAATGCAAATGACAGCAAAAGACATAGAAATGTTAAAATGGTTCTTGAAATTTTATATATACAGGTGTATAATAAGACAAATAGATTTATTCTGCAAGTGTTTAAGAAATTTCAGAGCTTTACAATAATCTTATATAACAACATAAAACTGATAATTACTTTCGTTCATATTTACTCCCGAAAAGGTTTGCGGTCAATTTTGGTCGCAAGCCTTTTTGCTTTGTTTACATTAATTTTTTAATGTGGTAAAATAAATGTTGAAAGTTTCGGCAAAACGAAATTGCACAAGGTATTTTTTATATGATTGGAAGATGAAATTATGTGTGAAGTAACAATAAGACGGGCAAAATTTAAAGACATACCGCAGCTTGACAAGCTCCTTTTTGAGGTTCACAAGATTCACAGCGATATCCGCCCTGACCTTTTTACAGTCGGTGAGAAGAAATACACAGACGAGGAGCTTGAGCGAATAATTGTTGATGAGCAAAAGCCGATTTTTGTTGCAGAACATAACGGAAAAGTAAAAGGATATGCTTTTTGTATTTTCAAACAGGATCTTGAAAGCAAGTCGGTCACAAATATAAAAACCCTGTATATTGATGATTTGTGTGTTGACGAGGATACAAGAGGGATGCATATCGGCACAAAGCTGTATAACCATGTTATTGATTTTGCCCGAAAAAGCGGTTGCTATAATGTTACGCTAAATGTGTGGGCAGGCAATGACGGTGCAATGAAATTTTACGAGCGTATCGGTTTTAAGGTTCAAAAAATTGGTATGGAAACAATTCTCTAAAAGAAATATATAAATTTTCGGGTATGGTGATAAGATGAAAAAAATTGCAGTCGGTATTCTGGCTCATGTCGATTCGGGAAAGACTACGCTTTCAGAGGCTCTGATGTACTCCTCGGGCAACATAACAAAGCTTGGTCGGGTTGACCACAGGGATTCGTTTCTTGACACTTTTTCGCTTGAGCGTGACCGTGGAATTACAATTTTTTCAAAACAGGCGGTTATGAAGTACAACAACACGGAATTTACTCTGCTTGACACCCCCGGTCATGTTGATTTTTCGGCAGAAGCAGAGCGTACACTTCAGGTGCTTGACTACGCAATTCTTGTAATCAGCGGAACTGACGGCGTTCAGAGTCACACCTGCACACTTTGGAAACTGCTCAAAAAGTACAATGTGCCGTGTTTTATCTTCGTCAACAAAATGGATCTTGACGGTGCGGACAAGCTTTCCGTTATGGCACAGCTGCGTACAGGGCTTGACGAAAACTGCGTTGATTTTACCTATCCGAACTCCGACGGCTTTCGTGAAAGTGTTGCCGTATGTGATGAAAAAATTCTTGAAAAATATTATGAAACAGATTCCGTTGAAAAAACCGACATAACAGGTGCGATTAAGGAACGCAAAATCTTTCCGTGTATGTTCGGTTCGGCACTCAAACTTGACGGTGTAAAGGCATTTTTGAATCTGCTTGACGAATACACGGTTATGCCCTCTTACGGTGCTGAGTTCGGTGCAAAGGTCTATAAAATTGCAGAGGACAATCAGGGCAACCGCCTTACATTTATGAAAATTACCGGCGGAAGTCTTAAAGTGCGTGAGGTTCTCCAAAGCGAAAAAAATACCAATGCCGAAAAGGTAAACAGAATAAGAATTTATTCGGGTGAAAAATTCACAGCCGTTGAGGAGGCTGTTGCAGGAACCGTTTGTGCGGTAACGGGAATAACATTCACTTCATCGGGTGACGGCTTGGGTGTTGAGAAAAATTCCGGAGTTCCCGTACTCGAACCTGTTCTGACTTACAAGGTTGAATTAGAGGATGGGACAGACGCCCACACAGCTCTCACAAAGCTGAAAACGCTTGAAAACGAAGATCCTCAGCTGAATGTTGTGTGGAACAGCAGACTCGGTGAAATCCACATCCGACTTATGGGTGAAATTCAGCTTGAGGTGCTGAGGTGCATAATAAAAGAGCGTTTCGGTATGAATGTATCGTTCAGCACAGGCAGTATAATCTATAAAGAAACAATCGAAAACACGGTTGAGGGTGTCGGTCATTTTGAGCCGTTAAGACACTATGCAGAGGTTCATCTCCTTTTGAAACCTGCAAAGCGTGGCAGCGGAATTACAATTAATTCCCGTTGCAAAGAGGACTTGCTCGACCGCAACTGGCAAAGACTGATTCTTACTCACCTCTGCGAAAAAACACATCTCGGTGTGCTGACAGGCTCGCCGATTACGGATATTGAAATCACGCTTGTTTCGGGAAAAGCTCACGCAAAGCATACCGAGGGCGGAGATTTCAGACAGGCAACCTACCGTGCCGTAAGACAGGGACTGCGTTCTGCAAAGAGCATTCTGCTTGAGCCTGTTTATGATTTTACGCTTGAAGTGCCTAACGAAAATGTGGGACGGGCAATGTCAGATATTCAGCGGATGAGCGGTACTTTCAATTCTCCCGAAGCCAAGGGCGAGGATTCCGTTCTCACGGGTACTGCACCCGTGTCCGAAATGGGCAATTATACAAAAGAAGTTATGCAGTACACTCACGGCAGAGGCAGACTTTCGTGCAGCCTTAAAGGCTATGAGCCGTGTCACAACAGTGATGAAGTTATTGCACAAATCGGCTACGATTGTGATGCCGATGTTGACAATCCGTGCGGTTCTGTGTTCTGTTCTCACGGAGCAGGCTACAATGTGCCGTGGAATGAGGTCGGTGAGCATATGCATTTGCCGAGTATTCTCGATGCTCCGAAAGACGATGAAATCGGCACAAACAGCGAAAACGCTTTTGCAAAGTGCAAAACTCAGGACGATATTTTTGCTCTCGACAAGGAGCTTATGCAGATTTTTGAACAGACCTACGGTCCTGTGACACGCAGAAAGCACGCTCCCGAAAAGCGTCATGTCAAGGCGGTTTCGTCAATTGACAAGGCGGCTGAAAAGTATAAAAAATCCCCCGTGTATGACGGCACGGAGTATCTGCTCGTTGACGGCTACAATGTTATTTTTGCGTGGGAACACCTCAAAGAGCTTTCCGAAAGAAGTCTTGACGGTGCAAGACACGCTCTGATAAACATTCTCTGCAACTATCAGGGCTACAGCAAGTGCAACCTTATTCTCGTGTTTGATGCGTACAAGGTCAAGGGCGAACACAGAGAGGTTGAAACCGTGAATAATATCAGCATTGTATATACCAAAGAGGCAGAAACCGCCGATATGTTCATTGAGAAAACCTCTCACAAGCTTGCCAAAACCAACAAGGTGCGTGTCGTAACATCCGACGCACTCGAACAGATGATAATTCTGGGCAACGGTGCGTTGCGTGTTTCATCAAGAGCATTTTTAGAAGAAGTCAGACAAGCCGAAAATGAAATCAGAGAAATAATAAATTCTTCAAACGAATTAAACAATAATATGAATTAGTTTTTAAGCATAATAATAAGCCGACAGATACAGCGATTGTATTCTGTCGGTTTTTTTAATTTCTGTTAGGTTTGTTTTTTTCAAGCAAAAGTGCAAAATCTATCAGCAGTTTGTTTTCGTCCGAAGAAAGATTTTTGGTTATTTCTGCAAGCTGTTTTATTGTGGCGTTATTGTTAAGTTCAAATTCACCAATCAGCAAATCATCGGGAGAAACTTCAAGGGCATTGCATACCTTTATCATACATTCAAGTGACATTGCAACAGAACCTGTTTCAAGGTGTGACATATGAATTGTTGAAATATCAATAATTTCAGCAAGCTGTGCCTGCGTGAACCCTTTTTGCTTTCTGTATTTTTTAATTCTGTTACCTATTTCTTTAAGGTTTAGCATTGTTTATCACCAAGTAAATATTATCTTTTAAAAGGATAAAAATAAATAAATTATTAAAGATAGTATTGCTTTTAAAAGGATAGTATGCTATAATAAATACAAATTATTACTGAGGGTGATATGTTGTGTTTTGTAGTAATTGTGGCGAGAAAATTGAGGACAGTTCTTCTTTTTGTAAAAACTGCGGTGCAAAGATTACAAATAATGACAAAACCGAGCGAGTTCAGCTGAAATGCAAGGAATGCGGCGGTGTGATGACAGCCGACAGCAGTAATAAAACTTTGCATTGTCCGTACTGCGGTTCAAGTGAGGTTATTGTCTATGGTGATGCGGTTGAGGTTGAACGCATCAGAAATGATACTTACAAAGAAATGGAATATAAAAAGTGGGAAAGAGAGGACGAAAAAGAACGCAAAGCCGAAAAGAAAAAAGCTGACGAAGCGTACAGAAAAAGCGGCTTCGGTGTTGTTGCAATAATCGGTGCGATAATATGCGGAATAATTGCAATGGGCGAATTTTCACAACTCAGATATTCTTCAAGACTTTTAATTGACGCAATAATTTCCGCATTGCAAACTATTCTTTTTGTCTCATCTGTTTTGTTCAGAAAGGGAGTTATAAAATCCCCGACACAATCGCTTCCGACAATTCTTACCTTAGCAGGTTTAATTTTAATAATCCCGTTTGTAGTGTTTGCCTATTGATTTAGTTTTTTTATTATAAATATTTTAAGGAGAGTAAAACTATGAAAAAGAAAAAATTATTTGCCGCTGCGGCAATGTCGCTTGCAATACTTATGTCTGTGTCATTGTCAGGCTGCGGAGAAAGCAAGAACAATGATAACAGTGTTGTCGAAAGTTCTGACACCTCAGAAGAAAAAGAGCCCACAACCTATGGAACTATTGAGTGGCCTTCGGATGGCCTCGGAAGTTTTATTCCTGTTCCTATCTCTAAGACAGGAGAGATTATGTGGGATTCATCAGATAGCTTTTTGGCAGTTATTGCAAAAACTTCAAAGTCCGATTTTTCAAAATACATTAACAAATGTAAAGATAAGGGATTTAGCATTGATTGTTTGGAGAGCGACACAGGTTATATGGCCGAAAACAGGGATGGTTACAAAGTTACGCTTATATTTGAAGACGACAATACTATGAATGTCAGTGTTGATGCACCTGATGATGAGTCAAGCAATAAAGAGTCTTCAAAGAAAGAGCAGAGTTCCAAAAAGCAGGAAAGCAAAAAAGAAGAAAGCTCTAAAAAGGAAAGTTCAAAAGAAGAAAAGTCGGACAGTGATACTGTTACTCCCTCATTCAAAGAGATGATGGACGAGTACGAAGAGTTTATGGACAAGTATGTTGACTTTATGAAAAGCTATGATGCGAATGATGTAACAATGCTTTCCGAATATACCGAACTTTTGAGTCAGTACACCACATATATGGACAAGGTTTCAAAAATTGATGAGGACGAACTTTCATCGGCTGACCTTGCATATTATCTTGATGTTACAAACAGAGTAAATAAAAAACTTCTTGAGGTTCAATAAAATAAGCAAGCCGACAGATACAGCGATTGTATTCTGTCGGCTTTGTTGTTTTTAATAATGTAAAATCAAATTTCTTCTTCCGTGTCATCATCGGGTTCATCGTAATCGTCACGGTCATTTCTGTGGCGTTTAAAGCTTGCGACTGCCGTACCGCCGGCGATAAGCAGAAGAATTATCGCAAAATCTGTAGGCATTGAACCGCCGTCCGATTCATCGGAGGTGGAGCTATTTTGTGTGTCTGTTTTGTCAGTTGCAAAAGCAAGGGTATTGCTCCCGAAAATCATTATAAGAGCAAGCAAAAACGATACTAATTTTTTCATGACAACACCTCCGCAATATCTACACGAATTATACCATTATAATTCCAAACTAGCAATATTAAATTTGGGATATTAAATCAGAGATATATGTCAATGTTCACCGCAACTGTTCCTGTAGATTTTGTAGGGAAAGGGTTATACAATAAAGAAATTTTAATAAATAACAAAACAAGACAGCCGTAAACTGTCTTGTTTATATGTAATACTATTCGACTGCGTTGTTAATTGCCCTTATTCTGAGCAGTGAAACAATGCACAGAGTAACTTTTATCAACATTATGAAGATGAAAATTATGCTGTAAATATTGAATGTTTCAGCACCGCGAATTATGTCAAGAAGGGTATAAACTCCGTAAGCAACCATAATCATAAAAGTAACAGCAGATGATATAATAATCAATCCGTTTGCCATCGTGCTTTTACTGCGTATGGATTTGTAAACGAGATATACGGGCAATACCAACGATGCAATATCCATAATTTCAAAAATAACATATAAAACATAATTTTCTAACAAGCTTGAGAAAGATGCAAAGGTTGTAAAAAGAGTGTTGAAAATGAATATGACCGGGTAGTCGTCGTGTATTGCCCAGAAAGAATAATCTTCACAATAGTATGTGTTATACAAAAATGTCACTTGTATCCAAATGGCAAGCAGTAACAGAGTTGCAATGAGTACACCTTGTATAATTCCTGTGTACTTGAGAGTTTTATTGTTTTTCATAATCTCACCGCCTTTTGATTAATTACAATTTTTCTGTGTTTCTATTGTATTAATATTATAGCACAATGTAATTCAAAGTGCAATTGCAAAATATTCTGCCATGCAATTTCGTGCGATTTTTACAAAACAATAATCTAAAAAAGGTTCAGATTGACGGTAAAATTAGTTGTAATGAATAAATTGCAGTAAAACTTTTGTGCAAAATAAATGTGCAAAATAAAACCCGACAGCCACACATTGTACCGTGTGACTGTCGGGGAGAGAAGGATTTGTATTAACTTTAAATCAGAATCCCGTTGCAATGGTCAATTTCATGTTGAATAATCTGTGCGGTAAAGTCTGAAAAACTGCGTTTTATCTGCTTGAAATTTTCGTTGAAATATTTTACTTTTATCGTTTTGTAACGAACTGTTTTGCGTTCGCCGTCAAGCGAAAGACAGCCCTCCTCGGTTTCAAATTCACCGAACTTGCTAATGATTTCGGGATTGAACATAACAAGATATTTTCCGTTGTCATTAATTGCGATTATCTTTTTTGCAACGCCTATCATGTTAGCCGCCATGCCCACACAACGGTCAAAATTTGCCCTGAGTGTGTCAAGCAAATCCTGCGCCGTCTGCAAATCTGCCTGTGTTGCGTCCTCCGACTTTCTCTGTAAAAACATAGGATCATGTACAATTTCTCTTACCATAACTCTGCCTCTTTCAGTTTCTAACCCGAGTATAACACATCGGTGTATTTAAAACAAGCCTTACTGTTCCGACTGAATATTGACCGCTGTCCATTCACCGTCTTTATTGATTACGGTAATTCGTGATTTTACGGGTTCGGTTGTCATCCAAAAAGTTCCGTCCTCTGTGTATAAATCCTTTGTGTATTCAATCCACATATATCCCGTGTCTGTGTAAAGCTTTGCGGAGTTCAATTCAACCTTAGCTTTGACTGTGTAATCGCCCTCAACACGGTCATATGAATAATACGCAAGTTCTCCGAATTTTCCTTTGGCGGTTTCATATTCACCGTTGAAATCAATAACATTTTTTATATCATTCAAAAGCGGTTCAAGCTGTTTTTGGTCCGATTGTGAATATCCCTTGTCAAATTCACTTAGCATTTCATCGCTGAAATATGGGCTTTTCGCTGTATCTGTGTTGTCAGCACCGTACATATAATTTGCCCCGATAATAATTAAGGGGATAAGAACAGTAACCAAAATAGCCGCAATCGCAACTTTAATTATTCTTTTCTTTTTGTTCTGCTTTTCAATACTTTTCCATACGCTGTTCATTTCATCGTCAAGGTGTGTCGTTTTGTCAATTTCGGTTTTTGAAAGTGATAAAATACGATTGCATTTATCGCAAGTACGGCAATGCTCCTCAATAAATTTCCTGCTTTCATCACTTGCGGTATTATCGGAATACAAAGGAATTAAATCACGCACTATGTTGCAGTTTTTATTCATTATCATCACCAAGCCTTTCCAATAATCTGACTTTTGCACGGTAATAGGTGACTCGTACCCATGTTTCTTTTTTGCCGAAAATTTCGGCAATTTCCTTATATGACAGCTCTGCAAAAACTTTTAAAATAAAGACCTCACGATACGGTTCATCAAGAATATGCAGATATTTATGTATTCGCAATGCCGTGTCTTTATCCGAAAGCTTTTCTTCTAAATTGCTGATGTCAGCAATTTCTGCATTGTCAAAACCGTCAATTTTCTTTTGCTTACGCAGATATTTTAAATATTCGTTTTTGGCAATGGCACAAAGCCATGTTGAGGGCTTGTACTTTTTGTTGTAGCTTTTGTAATGTTCAAATGCTTTAAGAAAAGTTTCGGCAGTAAATTCCTCTGCAAGGTCGCTGTTTTTACAGAGATTAATCAGGAATCCGTAAACTGTTTTAAAGTTTTGTCTGTAAAATTCTTCAAATGGCACTTTGTCACCTCCCGTATATTAAATCCGCAAATTGCTGTTTTGTTACAGTATATTGAAATTTTATCATAAAAATTTTTTCTGTTCAATGTTTTGCAACAGACAACCTCTTGTCTACATATAAATTACCGAGGTGGTTAGGTGAAATATCCGGAGTTATCGTGCAATGTTTATGCTGAGGTTGACGGTGAGAATGTTTTGCTGATTGAAATTGACAGAGAGGGCAGAGCAAAGGTTTATCATGAAAATTTAAGAATTGACGGGGTGCGGAAAATTTTTGAAGAAATCAACTGCAACATTGAAAGCTACATAAAATATTTCGGAACAAAATAGCACAAAATAAAACGCCCTCCGTTTGGAGAGCGTAATTCTGTGAATTTACAAATTATCAAAATTAATCTTCGTCATCGCTGTGGGCATGGTCATACAGCTTTTGAATATCATCGGGAAGATTGTTCGGGAGCATTTCGTTGATTCTGTCCTCGTTTCCGTCAGCAATGGCAGTATCGTAGTACCAGCACTTAAAGCGGAGCATATCAAGCGTCTTTTGAAGACGCTCAATTTCCTTTTCTACGGTTTTTTTCTGATTTTCAAAAAGCTCTCGCCTTTGCGGATAGGACGAACTGCCCTCGGCGCACCATTGCATAAATTTTCTTATTTCCCTGATTTCAAGTCCCGATTTTTTGAGGCAGTCAATTATGCGGAGTGTTTCAAGCTCTCTGTCGGAAAATCTGCGGATGCCCGACACCCTCTCCATATGCGGAAAAAGTCCCTCTTTATCGTAGTAACGCAGGGTTGAAACAGGAATACCGCACATCTGAGATACCTGACCGATTGTGTACATAAAATCACTCCAAAATATTCTAAAAGGTCTTGACCTAAAGCCAAGTTTATCTGTCAATACAATCATACTGCATAATGATTTGGTTGTCAATTGAATTGTTTTTAAAATAAAAAGTCAAGGCACAAATCTGTACCTTGACTTTCGGGAAGATAATATATTAGAAAACTTATTGTCGTGTTATTTCTTTTCGAGAACATTGAGAAAATCTTCAATTTCGGCAAGCTTTTCTTTGGCAAGATTCTTGCCGGCGTTATATGCCTCGTCAAGCACATCCGTGTTCATCTCAAATGATTTTACATACTTGTGTGACGGGCGGAGTACCATAAGTATGCCGTCCTCCTCAAGCTGTTTCATTCTTTTGCATTGCTCATTATAGCGGTCAAATCTCGTCATAAGAGCGTTGATGAGGTTCGGATAGTCCTTGTATTTTTTGTTGATTAAAAATTCAAACTTGCGATAGTCCGTGCAAGGCTCATTTTCGGGCTTTGTCAAAAGCACAAGCACACGGGAACAGCCCTGTTCAAACGCACGGTCAAAGGGAACAGCGTCGGCAATACTGCCGTCAACATACTTTCCGCCCTCAAATTCGCTTATCTGATAGAGAATAGGAACTGTGCAGGACGCTCTTACGGAGTCAAGCAATCGCTGTTCGCTTTTGTTCTCGGAAAAATATTTTGCCTTGCCTGTTACGCAGTCGGTTGCCACAAATTCGCAGTTTGTATCTGACGCAAAAAATGTATCAAAATCGAACGGATAGTCCTGATAAGGAAATCTGTAAATCATATTGTCAAGATCCATTGAAAGAAAACCGAGAACTGAAAAATCGCCTGTTCTGTGGGGCATAATAACCCTGCGGGAACGACCTTCCTGTTTTGCGGTAAAATCAAGGGCAACCTCAGCTCCCGCCGAAACTCCTGCAACATAGTCAAAGTGTATTTTGTTTTCAAGCAGACAGTCGGTTATACCGGCGGTAAAAATTCCTCGCCTTGCTCCGCCTTCAATTATCAGACCTGTCATAAGGACCTCCGTTGACTCAAAAAAATTTTGGTGCTATAATCAAACTGTTTTATGGGGTGATAGTATGGACGCTAATGTGACTGACCTTCGCATTGTAAAAACAAGAACCAATATAAAAAATTCGCTGATTGATTTGCTTGCCGAAAAAAATGTTTCCAAAATCACAGTGACTGAGCTTGCAGAAAAGGCGATGATTAACCGCAAAACCTTTTACCGTCACTACAACACGGTTCAGGATGTTGTCGATGATATCAACTACGATATAATCAACGATGTTATCAGCCATGCGAAAAAATCCGACCGTGACGGCAACAATCTTGTGAATCAGCTGAATTTTATCGGTCTTTCCATTGTTGAAAATAAAGAACAGATTAATAAAATTCTGAAAAATTCTCCCGAGGTGTTCGGCTCTGGACGCTCTGTTGAGCTTTTGAAAAGATTTATCGAGGTTTCAATAAGACCTGTGCTTAATTTTAAAAATGAAACAAAACTCAAATACCTTGTTGAGTTTGTCGTTTCGGGATTTATCTCGGTTTATGTCCGTTGGTTCAATGACGGCTGTGCAGAAAGCTCCGAAAAACTTGCAGACGCTGTCAACGAGTTCGTTCTCGGAGCATTGTCCGAATATGTTCCACCCAAAAAGCTGATTAACTCATTTTCCAATGAGCCTTAGTAATTGCCTCGAATCCTTTGGGGGAGAGAATAGGCTTTGAAATTTTTTTCATTGTTTCATCGCAAAGACAACGGTTTTCGCAGAATTCCCTGCCTGCCTCCGTGATTGAATCAAGGTATGCTTTTCTCTGCCTTTCAGCTTTTTCTGCAATAAAAAGCTCGCCCTCGGGACATTTTATCATCGTGTAATTGCCGTTACCGCAAATCAAATCAAGCTGTTTTATAAGTGCGGGATACATCGGTTCGGCACTCACATAGCCGCAAGTCGTAATAACCAAAAGCCTCTTTTCGTGCATTGCTTCATCACGCAGTTCATGGAAAGAGGCTTCTTTGTCCTCGGCAACATTTCCCGAATAGGGGAGCATATACGGCAGACATCTGTCGGTTAATGCTTTCATCTGTGACGGCATACCGAAAAAGTAGAGCGGAAAGCTCTCAATGATAATATCGGCAGAATTAATCTTTTCGTAGATTTTCTGCATATCGTCCTTTATAACACATTCGCCGGGTGTTCTGCTCCAACACGAAAAGCAACCCATACACGGCTTGATTGTTTCCTTTTTAACCGTGATATATTCAATCTCAGTGTCAGCCGAAAAGCCGTCAAGAAATGCTTTTGTAATGTTGAGAGTATTGCTTTTTTCGCCCTTTGGACTACCGTTTAATACGAGAACCTTCATAATCACTCCTGTGACGGCTTGTAAACCGCATTTTTATCCATTGTGGTAAACAAAAGACTTCCCTTTGCCCTCACTTCACCGTCAACCTTAATGACACACGCAAATTCAAATGCCGACTTTGTTGACATTGTAACATTTACGCTGATAATAAGCGTGTCACCCGGAATAACGGGGCGGAGCATTTTGAAATCCTTGACTTTTAGAAGAACATATAACTTGTCCTCCTCAACGCTTTCGGGAGCAAATACAAGACTGCAAAGCTGTGCCGCAGATTCAATGAGCAATACTCCCGGCATAATCGGTGTGTCGGGAAAATGACCTGCAAAATACGGCTCGTTCACCGACACATTTTTTATACCTGTTGCCGAAACATTCGGCTCAAGCTCGGTCACCCTCTCAATCATCTGAAAGGGTGGTCTTTGTTTTATTCTTTGATTGATTTCAAGCAGATTCATCATAAGCTGAGTCCTCCGTCAAGCACAAGCACCTGACCTGTCATATATGAAAAATCGTCACTGCAAAGCTGTCCGACGACATTTGCGACATCCTGAACTGTGCCGAATCTCTTTTCGGGAATAGCCTCAAGATACTTTTTCTGCAATTCTTCGGGAATGCCGTTCATCATTTCGGTTTCGATAAAACCGGGTGCAACTGCGTTTACTCTGATTCCGTACTTTGCAAGTTCCTTTGCAAGCGTGTGTGTCATAGCGTTTACCGCACCCTTTGTTGCACTGTAAACCGACTGACCTTCAACTGCAAGAACAGAGCTTACGGAAGAAATGTTGATGATGATTCCGCTCTTTTTGCGGAGCATTTTAAGCGATGCCTGTCTTGCACAATTGAAATATCCTTTGATATTAATGTCAAGACTTCTTTCAAGCGACTCGTCTTTAATCATCAAAAGGTAAGCGTCGTCAACCACACCTGCGTTGTTGACAAGCACATCAATTCCGCCGAAGTCCTGCTGAATACTGCGGAACATATCCTTTACTTCGTCAATATCTGCCGTGTTTGCCTTGTAGGCAACGGCTTTTCTGCCGAGTGCTGTAATTTCGTCAACAACCTTTTGAGCCATTTCTAAATTTGAATTGCAGTTCACGGCAATGTCATATCCAAGCTCTGCAAGCTTTAAAGCGCAAGCCTTGCCAATGCCCCTTGATGAACCTGTTACAAGAGCGGTTTTGCTCATATTTACCTCCGATTTTTACGCTTTCTTCAGAATTACGGCAGAGTATGTTCCGCCCGCACCCATTGAAAGAGCAAGTCCGTATTCGTAATTTTTCTCGCTGTCAGAAAGAAGCTCAGCCGCATATGCCGCTGTCATTGCACTTGCTGCGGCTCTTGCATTGCCGATTTCCTGCGATACATCATAGCATGGCATAAGCGTCTTGATAATCTTCCTGTCATCACAGCATACAAAGTCGATATTGTCTGCCTCAATGCCGGCATTCACACAAGCCTTTTCGATAACCTCAACAACAGCTTTGCTGTCAACCTCTGAGTTGTCATAAGATACAGGGCGGTGAGCCTGTGCATAACCCTTAATTTCTGCATACTTGCGTGCATTTCTGCCGTTTGCACTTTTCTCTGTTTCAAGAACGAGAGTTACAGAGCCCTCACCGAGCGGTTTTTCAAGCAATTCGGCCTTTGTATAGAGTTCAAGGTTTGTCTTTGTGTTTTCATCGGTACCTGCGGCAAGCATAACGCTTTCGTTGCCGTCTGCAAGAATATCGGCGGCATAGCAAATACTCTGCAGTCCTGCCTGATTGCCGTTTGCAACAGTTGCGTTGTAGCCCTTGATGCCTGAGAAAATGCTCAGATAACCGCCTGCGGCATTGTAAACCGTATTCGGGAATGAAAAAGCACTGCCCTTTTCGGTGCCTCTTGTGATTGCTTTTTTCTGGAAATCAACAATTTCGGTCATAGGGCCGTCAGCCGTGCCGATTACAATACCTGTTTTATATTCGTTGTCTTTGTCAATTTTAATGTCAGCGTCTGCAAGTGCGTCCATACCGCTCAAAAGCTGGAGCTGGCTGAAACGGTCAAGCTTTCTGTAAAATGCAACCTTGATTCCGTGTTTGTCATAATCCTCGGAAGTAAGATTGCAGTTAAGGCTGTGTTCGTCAGTCTTTGTGCCCGTAAGCTTTGAAATGCCCGTAATGTAAATTTTTTCATTTTTACTGTTGTCGGGAATATCATGCTCGTTGTCCGAGAAAATGATGCTTGCGTTGTTGCCGCCGAATGCAAATGAGTTTGACATTGAATAGTGAACATCTTTTGTGTGGCTCTTGTTCGGAATAAAGTCAATGTTGCCCGCCTTTTCGGAAAGCACCTTCAAATCCTCATCGGAGTAGCCGATTGTAGGCGGAACGAGGTTTTCTTTTATTGCTTTTACGGAAAATACAGCCTCAATTGAGCCAGCCGCACCGAGGCAATGACCTGTCATAGATTTTGTTGAGCTGACAGAAAGGTGGTCGTTGCAGTCAAAAAGTGTGTGAAGTGAAAAAAATTCAGCCTCGTCATTTTTGGCAGTACCCGTTCCGTGTGCGTTTATGTAGTCGATATCGTCAAAACTAAGAGCAGAGCTTTCAACAGCCCTTCTGATTGCACTCATCTGACCTTCACCGTCGGGACGGGGTGCGGTAATGTGGTAAGCGTCACTGCTTACACCCGAACCGAGAATTTCACAGTAAATCTTTGCGCCTCGTTCAACAGCGTGTTCGTAGCTTTCGATTACAAGAATACCCGAACCCTCACCGAGCGTGATACCTGTGCTGTGATTGAACGGGGAACAGGCGTTTTCGTCAAGCGCATGGAGAGCGTGGAAACCGCTGAATGCAAGTGAAGAAAAACTGTCCGAACCGCCTGCGATGAACACATCACCCTTGCCCTCACGGATAAGGTCACAGGCATAGCCGATGCTCATTGTGCCTGCCGCACAAGCGTTGACGATGTTTGCGGTAATGCCCTCAAGTCCGAAATGAGCGGAAACATTGTTGGCAATTGCCGAAGCACCCATTTTGAAAATATCTTCTTTTTTACCGCCGTCACCCTTGATTTCGTCTGTGTAATATTTGTCAATGCTTGCCGCACCGCCTACACAACTGCCAAGAATAACACCGATGTTCTTTTCGGATGCGTCAATGCTTGCATCTTCAAAAGCCTCGTTTGCGGCATGAATACAGAGAAGGGATGAACGGTCATAGTTTTCGGGAGAAAGCTCTGACGATGCCTTGTCAACCTCTGCACCCTTGTGTGCATAACAGTTTGAGGTGTCAACCGACTTAACCTCGTCAATGCCGGAGTGACCGAGTGTTACGGCATCCCAGCAATCCTTTACATTGTCACCGACACCGCAGATAAGTCCGAGTCCTGTGACAACACATCTCTTTTTGTCAGCCATATTAACCCTGCTTGCTTTCTACATATTCTGTAAGTGCTCTGATTGATTGGAAGTGCTCACGGTCTGCACCTGTCATATCAATACCGAAAAGTGTGTCGATGCCTGCAACGATTTCGATTGAGTCGATTGAGTCAAGACCGATTTCGTCACCGAAAAGTTCTGAATCGTATGTAAGAATGTTTTCGGGAATTCTAAGGTTTTCTACGAGCATTTCCTTAATCTGATCTGCAATAGCATTGTTCATTTTAACTACCTCACTTAAAATTTTGATTTTTTGATTTTATTATAAATTTTCCGAAGAAAAATCTTCTTTGTAATAAACCTTGCCTTTGCCGTATTTTTCTTCAAGCTCAAGATAAAGCTTTTTGACCTGCTTTTCGGCTTCGGCACTAATTTCTTTTGCATATTTTGAGCAGCGAACATTTTCGGGACATTCGGATTTTATCGGATTGCCGATTAAAATTTTCTGCCTCTTTCCAAAAAGAATTTTATACTCACCCAAAGATGCAATCGGGATTATGTCAAGACCTTTTTTTGCCGCAAGCAATGCCGCACCGGGCTTGAACGGGAGCATTTTGCCCTCTCTTGCAATTCCGCCCTCGGGGAAGATAAGCATTGAATATCCGTTTTTAACCGCACCCTCACTTTGCGCATACCAGTTTGTGTCCATGGTGTCAAAGTCAACGGGAATACTGCGGCAAATTCGGATAAACGAGCCTGTTCCGCTCTTGTCGTACCAGCTTTTTTTAACAAGCATATACGGCTTGTATCTGCTGAGTACAGAGCTTATCACAACTCCGTCAAAGTGGTGAGTGTGGTTGCATACAAACACAACAGGCTTGCCCTTGAGGCTCTTTTTAAGGCTCTTGTCCTTCCATTCAACCTTCGGGCGAATAAGAAGATGCACAAGACCTTTTACAAATTTTATGAATGCAAGCTGTCCTGCATTTTTATGATAATTGTACTCCATACTCTTTGCCCTCGTTTTTTTAAAATATTATATTTTTATTTAAAAAAATTTCAACGGTCAAATGAATTTTGCGTGTGTCTTATGCAACATTCTGTCGAATTTTGTGGCATAAAATATATGGGAATTATTATGGAATATTTTTCCTTTTAGCTTTTTTACAAATGTTGACGGCTGTTGTTTATGGTGATATAATCATAGAAAAGAATTTTGCCTTTGAATCAAGGTAAACAAAGGAGAAACCTATGAAAAAAGTAATTTTAACAGGTGACCGTCCTACGGGCAGACTTCATGTCGGTCACTATGCAGGTTCGCTCAAGGAGAGAGTAAAGCTCCAGAATTCGGGCGAATATGATGATATATACCTTATGATTGCAGACGCTCAGGCTCTTACCGACAATGCCGAGCATCCCGAAAAGGTAAGACAGAATATTTTGCAGGTTGCGCTTGACTACCTTGCCTGCGGAATAGATCCGAACAAGTCAACAATTTTTGTTCAGTCAATGATCCCCGAGCTTACGGAGCTTACTTTCTATTATATGAACCTCGTAACCGTGTCCCGTGTTCAGCGTAACCCCACCGTTAAGGCAGAAATTCAGATGCGTAATTTTGAGGCAAGCATTCCTGTGGGATTTTTCTGTTATCCGATTAGTCAGGCGGCTGATATCACGGCATTCCGTGCAACTGCCGTTCCTGTCGGCGAGGATCAGCTTCCGATGCTTGAACAATGCAAAGAGATTGTTCACAAGTTCAATTCCGTTTACGGCGAAACTCTTACGGAACCGCAGATTATTCTTCCGAGCAACAAGGCTTGTCTGCGACTGCCCGGTATTGACGGCAAGGCAAAGATGAGCAAATCACTTGGCAACTGCATTTATCTTGCAGAAGAACCCGAGGATATCAAGAAAAAGGTTATGTCAATGTTTACCGACCCGAATCATCTTCGTGTTGAAGATCCCGGCAAGGTTGAGGGCAATCCCGTGTTTATCTATCTTGACGCATTCTGCCGTGACGAGTATTTTGCGGAATTTTGGAATGATTACAGCTGTCTTGACGAACTCAAGGCTCATTATCAGCGTGGCGGGCTCGGTGATGTTAAGGTTAAGAAATTCCTTAACAATGTTATGCAGGAGGAGCTTCGTCCTATTCGTGAACGCAGAAAAGAATGGGAAAATCATCTTCCCGATGTTCTCGATATTCTCAAAGAGGGCAGTAAGGTTGCAAAGGAAACTGCCGCAAAAACACTTGAGGATGTCCGTCATTCTATGAGAATCGATTATTTTACAGACAATAATCTTCTCAAATAATTTAAAATTCAATATGTAAAATACAGGTCGGAAGGACAGAAATCAAAAATTCTGTCTTTCCGATTTTTTTTATGAAAAAATTATTGCGAATTGACTCAAAATTGTTGAAAAAATAAAAATATTATGCTATTATTGCGTTGAAAATACCCCGTTTTAAGGAGGATACATTATGATTGACGCAAGAAAGCATACGCTTGATTCTGTTAAAAAGCTGACCGATTACAGCGATTTTAATCTTTATAAAATGGATATATGCTACGATTACAGCATTGATAAAATCATTGACAGAGGAATTTTTGATGATGAGTCGGCTCTCGGTGCAATTTTGCAGGAGGTTCTGCCCGATTATCCCGTCAATCTTAAAATGCCGAATTTTGGGTGCAGTGCCTTTACAATGAAAAATCCCGACAGCGTAATGATGGGGCGAAACTATGATTTTAAGAACGACACTTCGTCAATGCTTGTGTATTGTTCGCCAAAGGACGGCTACAGGTCGGTTGCGTTTGCGGCACTTGATAATGTAGGTGCAAACAACCCCGAGTTGAGTGATGAAACAAGGCTTGCAACCTTGCTCTCACCGTTTATCAGCCTTGACGGAATCAATGAAAAGGGCGTGTCAATCGCAGTTCTCACACTTGACAGCAAGCCCGTCCGTCAGCAAAGCGGAAAGCCTGTTATTGCCACAACGCTTGCAATCCGTCTTATACTTGACAGAGCTTCGTCAACCGAAGAGGCGGTTACACTTTTTGAAAAATACGATATGTTCGCCTCAAGCGGAAGAGATTATCACTTTTATGTTACCGATTTAAACGGTGACGGTCGTGTTATTGAGTACGATTGCAACAGCGATGACCGAAAGCTTGTTGTTACAAAATCGCCTGCCGTTACAAACTTTTTTGTGATGTACAAAAATTTTGTAAAGCCTTATCAGAAAAACGGTGTTTACGGTCACGGCAGAGAGCGGTATGATAAGATAATTAATGTTCTTGAAAAGAATAATAGTTACACAAAAGAAACAGCATGGGAGGCTCTTGTTTCGGCATCACAAGCACCGAATCCGAATGACATAACAAGCAATACTCAATGGTCGATTGTTTATGACAACACAAACCTTACCGCTGATATTTCAATCCGCCGAGATTGGAACACGGTGACAAAATATTCGCTAAAAGAAAATAAAATTACGGAATAAAAAACAGGGAAGAAACCGAAAAAAAGTTTCTTCCCTTTTATAATGTCCAATTCAGTTTTTGCCGTGCAGCATAACGTCCGCCGTAAAAATTCCGTTTTCGTGAGAAAATCTGCAATAACCGCCGTCTTTTTCGGCAATTCTGCGTACCGACTGCGTACCGATACCGTTACCGTTTCGCTTTGACGAACAGAAAAATCCGTCCTTTTCGGTAATCTCTCCGTTGAAAGCATTCTCTACTGAAATAAGCAATATCTTTTCGGAATGCGGACGGGCATACATTTTAATCTGCCGTTTATCTCTGTCAAGCTTCATGCTCGCCTCAAATGCATTTTCAAGCAAATTTGCGATTACAAGACAGATATCGGATTCCGAAACTGTCAACTTTTCGGGGATGTCAATTTTTAGTTTAAACGGAATACCATTGCTCTTGTATTTTGAATAATAATGTCCGATAATCGCATTAACAGCGTGGTTTTTACAGAGTACAAGCTCTGTGTCGGGTATATTCTGCGATGCTGACGAAAGGTATTTTTCAAGTTCTTCCCAGTTCTTTTGCTCGGCAAGAGCATTAAGTACGGCAAAGTGATGTCGCATATCATGCCGTGCCTGACGGGTTTCTTCAATAGCGACTTTTAATGCGTCATACTGTGCCCTCTGCATATTCAAAAATTGATTTTTCTGAGCAAGTTTGTTATTGCGGTTCAGACTTTTTGCAATAAAATACAGCAAAGCGTAGAAAATGAGCAACAGCACAAGAAGTGATACGCTTATAACAATGTAACCCTGCATAATTCTTCCTGTATGGAGAATGTTAGGATTCCATGGGATTATAAAAAAGTTGAGCAAGATGAATATTATCGGTAAAATCCAGAATACATACCATGTCTGGGCAATGTTTTCATCATCGAGCAGTTCACTCACACCGTGTGTTGCAGGATACCATGCAAGAATTACAAACATCCAGCATAGAATATTGAACAGCACAGCCGATTTAATTTCAAACCACGGTGTTGTGTTCTGCGGAAATGTTATCGAATCAACCGCCCGTGTAATGCTCGCAATGCAGGCAAACACTCCGCATACCGCAAGTAACACACTCACCGATTTCCACATGGATGTTTTGAGTGAACAACAGTATGCTGCCGAAAGGGCAAGCACTATCGGTATTGCAAGCACAAACGATTTCAGATTGTATCTGTAACAAACAAAACCGCACAATGTACAAAGGCACACAAGTGATAAAATCATCACAGGAAACAGCCTGAGCTTGGATACCTTGAGATGTTTTTTTATCGGAAAATATGCAAGTACAACACCGGGGATGATTGCACCGAGTTCAATCATCGGACAGAAAACATTTGTCAATGCAAATCCCTCCTGCCGAAAATATATTCGCCAAAGGTGCTTTTTGCGCTTTTTACAAGACTTCGACTTATGGAGATTCTTTCACCGTTGTCAAGAACAAATTCATTGCCGTTCATATCCCTGATGTGTTCAAGATTTACTATGATTCCTCGGTTGCACACAAAGAAATTATCCCCGTCATCAAACAGCATTACAAATTCGGCAAATGTACTGCGCACAGACTTTTCGGATTTGTCCGTACAATGAATATGTATGCAGTGCTTAAAATGCTCGGCATACAAAATGTCGCAAAGCTTTATACGCAACGAGTCACTTGCAGAGGGTATTTCAATGTATTTTTCTTCAACGGAAATTTTCCGTGAAATCTCATCAAGCAACATATCAAGCTCTTCGTCGCTGTATGGCTTCACAAGATAGTGCAATGCCCGAACCCTAAAGCCTTCAAGTGCGTGGTCGGTTGATGTGGTTGTGAAAACAAGCAGACAATCTTTGTCAAACTTCCTCAGCTTTTGTGCCGTATCAATTCCGTTTTCCTTTTCCATATATATATCCATAAAAACAAGGTCAAATCTGTTCTGCATTGCCTCATTCAGAAAATCCGTTCCGTTACCGTATCCGCAAATTTCAATATCATATGACCTTGAAAATGAGCTTTGAGAAAGTCTTTTGCAAAGTTCATTCCGCTCATTTTCGCAATCATCAACTATTGCAATCCTCATACCGTACCTCCTGCATAATTATCACTCTTATTGTATCACATAATATCGCAAATAGTGACTTTAATTTGCATTTCGTGCCAAAATTTTTCACTTTGTGCCAAATGTATGGACTAAATGACAATTATTTATTATAATTCAGTTTAAACCAAAAAATCATGGACAGATAAAAACACGGAGGAAATATTCTATGATTAACAAAAAGAAAACGGGGCTTTGCCTTGCTTTGGCGGCAACATTGATTGCCTCGTCTGCACTTTGCGGATGTCAGCAGAGCGACAGCAGTACATCCGCAAAATTCAACAGCGATGTAAAGGATGCGTCAAAATATACGGCTGACGAAAACGCACAGGTGTATAAGACCCTTGACTTTTCCGATGAACAGGAAAAGGAATTTGCAAAAAAGGGCTTTATAACAGCACCCGACAAACTCGAAATCAAAACCGAGAACGGAACTGTTGCATGGAGCCAGTCGGCATATGATTTTATCAGAAACTCGTCAACTCCCGACAGTGCAAACCCAAGCCTTTGGAGAAACACGGAGCTTAACTCGCTTTATGGACTTTTTGAAGTTGTTGACGGTGTTTATCAGGTCAGAGGCTACGATGTTGCCAATGTAACCTTTGTAAAGAGCGACAACGGCTGGATTGTTTTTGACTGTACAACAAGCTCCGAAACTGCAAAGGCGGCGCTTGAACTGCTTGAATCTAAGTTCGGCAAGGCGCATATTGCCGCTGTTGTTGTAAGCCACGCTCACATTGACCACTACGGCGGTATCGGCGGACTTATTGACGAAAAGGATGTTGCCGATTCATCACTTCCGCTTGACGAACAGATTAAGTCCGGCAAAACGCTCATTATCGTTCCCGAAGGCTACGAAAAGGCTGTTATGGAAGAAAATGTTTTTGCAGGAAACGCAATGAAACGCAGAACCAACTTTCAGTACGGATCATTGCTTGATAAGGGCGGTAAGGGCAGTTTGTCGGTAGGTATCGGTCTTACCCCTTCAAGCGGCACAACAACATACATTTCACCGTCTTATGAGGTGAAGAAAGCTACCGAAACTATCAAGGTTGACGGTGTTGAAATGGTGTTCCAGCTTACTCCCAACACAGAATCGCCTGCCGAGATGAATACCTATATTCCAAAATACAAGGCGTTGTGGATGGCTGAAAACTGCTCCGGCACAATGCACAATCTCTATACGCTCCGTGGCGCAGAGGTTCGTGACGGCAATGCGTGGGCGCAGTACATTATGGAGGCAAAGGAGCTTTTCGGAGATAAAGCCGAAGTAGTTTTCCAGGCTCACAACTGGCCGCATTGGGGCAACGATGTAATCAATGACTACATGGCAAACACAGCCTCTGTCTATAAGTACATATTCTCACAGACACTTATGTACATCAATCAGGGCTATACATCAACCGAAATTGCAAATATGATGGAGCTTCCAGATGAACTCAACAAGGTTTGGTACACACGCCAGTATTACGGAACTCTCAAGCACAATGTAAAGGCGGTTTATCAGAAGTATATGGGTTGGTATGACGAAAACCCGATACATCTTGATGAGCTTGAACCGACTGAATATTCTAAGAAGCTTGTAGAGTATCTCGGCGACACAGACAAGGTTCTTGAAATGGCTAAAAAAGACTTTGACAAGGGAGAGTATCAGTGGGTTGCACAGATTACAAACACACTTGTATATGCTGATCCCGAAAATAAAGACGCCCGCTATCTTTGCGCAGACGCACTCGAACAGCTCGGATATCAGGCTGAAAGCGGTGCATGGAGAAACGCTTATCTTACAGGTGCTTATGAGCTTCGTAACGGTACAAAAAATTATCCGAATTCCGAAGGTTCAGGTGCAACAGCTCTCGGTATGAGTACCGAAACAATGTTGGATTATCTCGGAATCTGTCTTGACGAAAAGAAGCTTGAAGATCAGAATCTTGTAATCAATCTTGAAGTGACCGATAAAAACGCAAAATATCTTCTTCGCATAAATCACGGTGTGCTTATCTATTCACAGGAAAAGTGGAGCGATAAGGCTGACGCAACAATCAAAACCAAGAGCGCAGGTATTCTCGGCATTACACAGAACAATCAGAAACTTATGGACGCCAGCATTGAAAAGGTTGAGGGCAACAGTGACATCATCAAAACCCTTACATCAAGCGTTGCCGAATTCCCACTGTATTTCAATATTATTGAACCCTAATTAAAGTATGAGGTGACTATGAAAGTATTTAATTGTATTTTCGGCATATTGTCGATAATAGGCGCAATTTATTGTATGTTCTATCCGGGACTTACCTTCCTTAATGCCGGTTGGATAGTGACAATTCTTCTCGGAGTATGGGGAATATGCTCCGTGATTGACTACTTTGCAAAACGCAAAAAGGCAAAGGCTGAACAGAGTGAAGCGATAATGGGAACACTCGGTCTTGTTGTCGGCATTGCAGCGGCAGTAATTTCAATTCTTGCTATGTTTATGCCGGGCATAAGACTTATGTTTGATGTTATCATTCTCTGCATTTTCTCAGGCTGGCTTGTAGTGGATGGTATCTCGTCCGTTGCAATGTCATTCAAGGTCAAAAAAGCATCTTCCTCAGGTGCATGGCTTATTCCGCTTTTCTGCGGAATACTCGTCATAATCGGCGGTATCTACGGATTTTTCCACCTCATATTTGCCGCACAGACAATCGGATTTATGATTGGTGTCCTTTTGTCAATCTACGGTGTAAAGCTTATTCTTTCGGCATTTGAAAAGCCGAGCGTGTAAGATACTTATTTTGTTTTCTTCTCTTTTTAAGAAAAGTATGATAACCCCAAAATCCCGAACCTTCAGAGTATTGCATCTTTGAGGGTTCGGGGCTTTATGAGGAATCAAAAACAGAGGTGTCATTTTTCTGTTTGATGCATAAAATATCAGTGTAGAAATTTTCCGTTAAATTTTGTTGTTAAAATGCAAATTCAGTATTGACAAATGAATTTTATTATGATAAAATAATGCCTGTTGAGTGACATTGCTCAGTATTCGGCGACATAGCCAAGTGGTAAGGCACGAGTCTGCAAAACTCTGACGCCCCGGTTCAAATCCGGGTGTCGCCTCCAAAACGGAAAGCACTTCTTAACGGGAGTGCTTTCCGATTATAAAAATGTGGGAGCATAGCTCAGCTGGGAGAGCATCTGCCTTACAAGCAGAGGGTCACAGGTTCGAGCCCTGTTGTTCCCACCATTATATGCGGATGTAGCTCATCTGGTAGAGCGCCACCTTGCCAAGGTGGAGGTAGCGGGTTCGAGCCCCGTCATCCGCTCCATTAAATCAGTACAGTTGATGTACTGATTTTTTTATTTTACAGAATTTTTTGACAAATAAGGGGCTGTGAAAAAACAGCCCCTTTGATTGTTGTGTAGTTAATTATAGTGTTCCGAATAATGATGTGCCTTGTCAAGAAGCATATCCTTAACCTTCATCAGCCTTGTACGACTGCTGCGGTCATTTTCTTCAAGTTTCATCGAAATATACTTGATTGTTTCCTGATATCTTGGAATCATAACATGCTCAAGCGAATTAACACGGCGGCGTGTCTTTTCAATTTCTGCCGACATAAGCTCACAGCTTTTTTCAATTTCAGCAAGCCTTATCAGGTCGGGCAAAAGTTCGTTGAGCGACATAACCGCATCATCAAGTTCAAACGAAGTAAACGCAAAACCGTAGGGAAAAATATCGCTCTCGTTGCTTGTTCGTGTGCTTGATGAAAACTGCGGAATATCAACGCTCATAACATTTTTGGAAGAAAGCTCAAGGTCAATTCTCTGCTTCGGTGACATCAATGAGGCGTCCAGAGCCTCTTTTGACATAACCGCACTTGCGTTCACAAAGTGGTTGTTGCACTCTGCAAGCTCTCTTTCAATCTTCTCACGAAGCTCCTTGTTTTCTCTTACAAGGTCAAGAAATCGGCGCATCAGTTCGTCACGCTTGTCTTTTAACATTTTATGACCACGGGTAGCTGTTGCAAGCTGTTTTCTCAGTTTTGTCAACTGCATACGGGTGGGATTAACATTCATAACTGCCATTAGCAAACACCTTCAATGCGATTATTCTTTACCGTAAAACTCGTCGAGCATATCGTCCTTAATTCGTTTAAGTTCACTTCTGGGAAGAATATGCAAAAGCTTCCAGCCGATGTCAAGTGTTTCTTCAATTGAACGGTTTGCGTCATAACCCTGTGAAACATACTCACGCTCAAATGCCTCGGCAAATTCAGCGTACTTTTTATCCATATCGGTAAGAGCCGCCTCACCGAGAATTATCATAAGTTCTCTTGCGTCTTTACCTCTTGCATAAGCGGCAAAAAGCTGGTTCATGGTTGCGGCGTGGTCTTTACGGGTTCTGTCTGGACCGATGCCCTTGTCTTTAAGTCTTGAAAGTGACGGAAGAACATCAATCGGCGGAGTAATTCCCTTTCGGTAAAGCTCACGGGATAGGATAATCTGACCTTCTGTAATGTAGCCTGTAAGGTCAGGAATCGGGTGAGTCTTGTCATCTTCGGGCATTGTAAGAATCGGAATAAGAGTGATTGAACCCTCTTTGCCTTTAAGTCTGCCGGCTCTTTCATACAATGTTGCAAGGTCTGTGTACATATAACCCGGATAGCCTCGTCTGCCCGGAACTTCTTTTCTTGCGGCAGAAACCTCACGGAGTGCATCGGCATAGTTTGTGATGTCGGTCATAATAACGAGAACGTGCATTCCTCTGTCAAACGCAAGATATTCAGCCGCCGTGAGCGCCATTTTAGGAGTTGCAATACGCTCAATGGCAGGATCGTTTGCAAGGTTTACAAACATTACGGTTCTGTCAATAGCGCCTGTTTCTTTAAACGACTGAACAAAGTAGTCGGATTCTTCAAATGTAATACCCATTGCGGCAAATACAACGGCAAACTGCTCGTCCTTACCTCTTACAGCCGCCTGTCTTGCAATCTGAGCAGCAAGCTGGGCATGTGGCAGACCCGATGCTGAGAAGATAGGCAGCTTCTGTCCTCTAACAAGTGTGTTAAGTCCGTCAATTGCTGAAATACCTGTCTGAATAAATTCCTGCGGATAGTTTCTTGCGGCAGGGTTCATAGGTGTTCCGTTGATGTCAAGTCTTTTTTCGGGAATAAGAGCAGGACCGCCGTCAATCGGATTTCCAAGACCGTCAAATACTCGTGAAAGCATATCGGGAGATACGGGAAGTTCCATTGAACGACCTAAAAATCTTACCTTTGAATTTGCAAGGTTAATGCCTGCGGCTGATTCAAAAAGCTGAACAAGTGCGTTTGAGCCGTCAACCTCAAGAACCTTGCAACGGCGTGTTTCACCGTTCGGAAGTTCAATTTCGCCGAGTTCGTCATATGTTACGCCCTCAACATCACTAACCATCATAAGAGGACCTGCAACCTCTCGTATTGTGCGGTATTCCTTTGGCATCAGTCCTCACTCCTTTCAAGTACATCCTTAATTTCCGAATCAAGCAGAGCCTTGATTGACTCGAACTCGTCCCGAACCTTATCCTCGGGTACATATTTATATCTTCCTATGCGTTCACGAACAGGAAGGTTGACAAGCATTTCAATGTCTGCACCGTTTGCAAGAGCCTCTTTTGCTTTGTCATAGTAAGCAAGAATTGCTCGCATCATAAGCACCTGTTTGCCGAGAGATGTATATGTGTCTGTCGGGTCAAATGCGTTTTGGTGCAGATAGTCCTCACGGATTGAACGGGAGGTTTCAAGCTTAAGTCTGTCGGGTGCGGAAAGTGCGTCCATACCGACAAGGTTTACAATTTCCTGAAGCTCGCTTTCTTCCTGTAATAATGTCATAAGTTTGCCACGAAGCTCCATAAAGTCGGGAGCGGCATTCTTTGAGAACCAATCTGCAAGTCGGTCTGTATAAAGCGAATAACTTGTCAGCCAGTTAATTGCAGGGAAGTGTCGTTTGTAAGCAAGGTTTGCGTCAAGTCCCCAGAATACCTTAACGATTCTAAGTGTTGCCTGTGATACAGGCTCTGAAATATCACCGCCCGGAGGTGATACAGCACCGATAACCGAGAGTGCGCCTTCCGTGTCATCACTGCCGTTTACGATAACACGGCCTGCTCTTTCATAGAACTGTGCAAGTCGGCTGCCGAGGTATGCGGGATAACCCTCTTCACCCGGCATTTCTTCAAGACGGCCGGACATTTCACGGAGAGCCTCTGCCCAGCGGGATGTTGAGTCAGCCATAAGTGCAACCGTGTAACCCATATCACGGAAATATTCTGCAATAGTAATGCCTGTGTAGATAGATGCCTCACGGGCGGCAACAGGCATATCGGATGTGTTTGCAATAAGCACGGTTCTCTCCATAAGAGAGTTGCCTGTGCGTGGATCTTTAAGTTCGGGAAACTCGTTAAGAACATCGGTCATCTCGTTGCCACGCTCACCGCAACCGATATATACGATAATATCGGCAGCCGCCCACTTTGCAAGCTGATGCTGAACAACAGTTTTGCCCGAACCGAACGGTCCCGGAACTGCGGCTACACCGCCCTTTGCAAGCGGAAAGAGTGTGTCAATAGGTCTTTGACCTGTGGTAAGAAGAATGTCGGGGGAGAGTTTTCTTTTGTACGGTCTGCCCACACGAACAGGCCATTTTGTACACATATTAATCTCAACATTGCCCTTGTCTGTTTTGAGAACGGCAACTGTTTCGTCAATTGTAAAATCACCCTCGCTGATGCTTTCAACAACACCGCCTGTTTTGTTCGGAACAAGAATTCTGTGAAGAACAGCGTGTGTTTCCTGAACAGTACCGAGTGTGTCGCCTGCCGCAACTGTGTCACCCTTTTTAACAAGGGGAGTAAAGTGCCACTTCTTTTTGTGATCAAGTGACGGAACATCAACGCCTCTTTTGAGGTTTGTGCCGGCAACCTTCATAATCTCGTTAAGCGGTCGCTGAATACCGTCATAAATTGAACCGATAAGTCCCGGACCGAGTTCAACGGAAAGCGGAGCACCTGTGGATTCAACAATCTCACCTGGTCCGAGTCCCGAAGTTTCTTCATATACCTGAATTGATGCCCTGTCACCGTGCATCTCAATTATTTCACCGATAAGTCGCTGACTGCTTACACGCACAACATCGAACATATCGGCATCACGCATACCCTCGGCAATTACCAGAGGACCTGCTACCTTAGTTATAATTCCAGATTTCAAATTCTTACACCTCAATCATTGAAGATAATGTCCGAACCGACTGCCTTTTCAACAAATGACGACAGCCTTTTTATGCCGATTCCCGTATTGCCTTTTACACCGGGGATAGGAATAACGGCAGGAATGAGCCTTTCTTCATATCTTTTTCGCTCTTTTTCAACAAGTCCGAACATTTCCTCGGTAATAAAAATTACCGCATAGTTGTCACCGTCAGCAATCTTTCTGAAAAGATGCGGTGCGTTTTCGTTGTCATCACACGGATAAATGTCCATGCCGATTGCCGCAAAGCCCTTTATGCTTTCGCTGTCGCCGATAACGGCAATATTTTTAGCCATAAACTTCACGCAACCTTTCTTTTACGGTTTCATAATTTGTCTTGGTGCGGATTCCGCTTGCAATAATGTGAATAACTTTTTTCTCTGTTTCACTTGCAATCAGATAGCCCGTAATCGGATCTGCACCGTCACCGCTTCTTTTGCATTTTTCTTTTGCAAGGCTCATAAGCCTGTTGTCAACAAATTTTTCAAATGCCGACGGAGAAGCCTTGTACTCTTCAACAGCCTTGTTACAGCCGTATGCCGAGATTTTTGACAGCACATCAAGCGTTGGTTCAAGTCCCTTTACGCTTGCCTCAATAACCCTTGAACGGGGGAAGTCCTGCACATCACAGATTGCAATTTCAAGAAAATCCCTGTCGCAATCGGCTTTTGCACCTCTTATGGCTGTCTTTACATTATTATAAAATACTGTAGCTTTAAAATATTCGGACATAAATTCGCTGTCGGATTTTTCGGATGTTTTCAGAACAAGCTCCATAAAAGCTCTGTCAAGAACCGCATCGCTGAGTCTTGCGTCACCTGTGTGTGCAAGAATTTCATATGCCTTGTCACAAGGTGCGGAAAGTTCTTCGCCCAAAAGTGAAAACTTTCTGTTCTCAACCGCCTGTTTAAGCGTTTCTTCAGAGAAAGTACACGGCTTTATCAAAAGCTGTGAATACGGTCTGTTTGAAAGCGTTCCCTTTAAAACAGCTTTAAGGTTGTGAAGGTCGTTAAGATAGAAGAACGGTTTGAATATTGCAAAATCGGGTGCGGTTCTTTTAAGATATTCCCACACATTTTCGCTGTGTGATTTCAAAATCTCTTCAATGTCATCACCCTCACCGTAACCCTTGTCCGAGAGGTATCTGCAAAGCTCGTTCACATTTTCACAACCGAGCATATGCTCAATGTCGCTGTTTGTAAATAGATTTTTTTCTTTAGCACGGACGGAGCCGATGGAAAATTCATAAGATAATGCCATCATATTCCTCCCTATGCCTTAAAAAGTTCCTGATTTATAAAATCCTCGATAGCGTCACGCTTTTCGGACAATATTGCCGAGAAGTCCATGTTTTCTTCAATGTCACCGCATTTAAGAATAAATCCGCTTTCAATGTCACACGGCGTTTTTGAAAGTTCTGCTTTTACACCGCATTCTTCAAGCCTTGCAAGAAAATCCTTCGGAAGTCGGTTCATATCCTTTTCATTCAAAAGCACAACACCGCTCATTCCGTTTAACTTTTTTGCAAATGTGTAAATCAGTTCAAAGTAATCTTCATCGGGAAGATTTTTCATTTTATTAAGAATTTCACTGTATGTCTTGTCAATTTCTTCACGCCTTCTCTTTAGGAAAGCGTTGCGTGTTTCAAGGTCGCAACGGCTCTTTGAAGCCGCCTGCATCTGCTTGACCTTTGACTGTGCCCTGTCGGCAATTTCGGCAGAAATCTTGTCGGCATCAAGCTTTGCCTGTGCCATAATCTGTGCGCATTTTTCATTGGTTTCAGCACCTATTTGGCTGATTCTTTCGTCACAGTCAAGACTTATGCGATTTAAAATTTTATCACCGCTGCTCAAAGTGATTCCACCTTTCTTTCGTAATTTTCGTTAGTCGGTTATCAGATGTTAAGGTTTGGAACTGTGATAACAACGAGAAGTGAAACGATGAATGAAAGGAGAGCGTAAATCTCAACGAGAGTTACGGAAACCATTGCCTTTGAGAAGTTTGAATCGTCCTTTGCGCTGAGTGCAATACCCGAAACGGCTGCCTTGCCCTGTGCAAAACCTGAAATCATACCGCCGATACCGATAGCAAGCGACGCTGCAAAGTATGCAAGTCCCTGTCCGATTGTCGGAGCTGTGCCGCCGAGAACGCCGCCGCTTACGAGAATAAGGAAGCCTACGATAAATCCGTAAAGTCCCTGAGTACCCGGGAGAAGTGTGAGAACGAGCATTTTACCGAATTTTGATGAGTCCTCGGAAAGAACTCCCATAGCTGCCTGTGCGGCAGAGCCTACACCTCGAGCAGAACCTACGCCTGCAAGTGCTGTTGCTATTGATGCGCCTAAAAGTGCGAAAAATATTCCATTCATTTTGATTTGTCCTCCTGAATTTTAATATATTTACTGTTGAGCTTGAACGGCTTAAACTGTTTGCCGCCGCCCTCATAGAATTTTCCGAACATTTCAACATACTGAAGTCGCATTGTGTGAACATATGAACCAAGTGCGTTGAGTCCGATGTTGATTGCGTGTCCGATGATGAACACAATAATGAGTAAGATAATTCCAAACCAGCTCTTTCCGAACATGGTCGAAAGCATATTGAATACCTGAGCCATAACTCCCGTTGTAAGTCCGAGAGCAAGAAGTCTTGAATAGCTCAGAAGGTCACTGATGTAACCTGTGATGTCATAGAGAGAGGCAAGTCCGCCGATGACTTTGCCGAATCCCTTTTTGTTTCTGCCCTGTGTGAGAACAAGACCGATTGCGCAGAAAATCGCAATGCCTGCTCCTACATAGACGAGTGTCTGACCGAATGCCATACCTGCCGCCAAAACGGCAAATCCGATAAGCATAAGCATCCAAAGTCCCGTGTCAAAGAACGCTCCGCCGTAATCCTTCTGCCTGAGGCAAACATAGAATTTGCAGCCCATACCGACAAGAATGTGTACAAGACCGAATGCTATTGAAATAATCATCAGCATAAGTGCGTCCTTTTGCGGGTCAATTGTCGGCCACGGGAAGATTTGTTTCATCGTAATGTTTGCACCCGTAAAGTAGTTGTAAAGGGTTGCGGGGGCATCTCCGAAGAAGCTTGCAAAAACAAGTCCCCAGAAAAATGTTGAAACACCGCAATATTGGAACAGCTTCAAGGTGTTTCTCATTTCCTTATCAGGCTTGAACAGCTTTATTGCAAGTCCTGTTCCTATTACCATTAACAGTCCGTAGCCTGCATCCGAGAACATCATTCCGAAGAAGAAGTAGAAGAAGAACGCAAGCAACGGTGTTGGATCAATATCGTCATGCGACGGGGGAGAGTACATATTTACAATGCTCTCTGCCGGTGCTGCAAAGCGACTGTTCTTTAGCTTTACAGGAGCTTTTTCCTCGTCAACATCGCCGAATTCGACATAGCATACAGAAACTCTTTCGCAAAGCCTTTCAAGCTTTTCACAGTCCTCCTCGGGAATGTAACCCGATATAACAAAAACATTCCGTGAATGCTGAAGTTCACCGATTACGCTGTATTTATCGGCTCTGATTCTGAAATAATCCTGTGTATCTTTAATATCTTTTCGTCTGTCTGCAAAGGAAATGATTTCCTTTTTTGCGTTTTCCGTATCATCTTCAAGCTTGTGACTTCTTTCAACAAGCTTTTTTGATTCCGCCAAAGGGGTAAGGCTTGAGTTTGTAACAGGTTTTGCAAAACCGATATCACGCAGAGCATTTTCCGCAAGCTCCTTTTGAGCAATCGGTGCAAAAAGTACAATGCAGGTAAGCCCCTCGTTTGCAAATTGAATTTCAAAATCAAATTCAAGCTTCGGAGACGCCTCGGCAAGTGCCTTTGAAAGCGATACCTCGTTGTACTCCTTTTGAATTGAGCCTATGAAAACAGCCGTTGTTTTTGTGTCCTTTGCATTAAGCGGAATGTCAAGATTCTTCCACGGCTCAAGCTGTGCAAGAGCGGTTTTTATGCGAATCCGTTCCGCCGCATTATCGGCAATCTGTTTGTTAAGCTCACAAATTCTGTTGCACACATCAATAACTTCGCCTGCATTTGATGCGATAACTCCGATTTCATCGGGATCAATCTCCCGCCGTCCGCAAAATGCGGAAAGCATACTTTTCTTTTCGGGAGAGTTGCTGTCGAGAATTTTCAGAGCGTTTTCACTGAGAGTAACATTTCGCTCGAAAATCTGAATTTGTGAGGTCATATCAATCTTGCCGAAACCTTTTCTGCAGGTTTGGGTCTTTTCAATCTGAACCAAACCCGAATCCTGCAAATGTTCAAGAAGTCGCTTTCTGTCCTGTCTTAGGGCAATAATCCGAACCGACTTCATTTTAAGTTTTGCCAATTTCTATCACCACGCTTCTTTCATTGCAACCGTTTTAAAGAGAGAGCCTTTGTATAGCCCCGTCAATAACACGCTTGCGGTTTTTGTCTGCAGTCCGAGAGAGAATGTCGCACTCAAGATTTGCCTTTTCAGAGGCTTTCTCAAGCTCTTTTTTGCCCTCTTTCGCTGTCTTTTCAAAAAGCATATCGGCATCCTTCTGTGCCTTTTCCTTTGCCGAAAGCACAACCTGTTTGGCATCTGCCTTTGTCTGTTCAACCCTTTCTGCTGATTCTGCTCGTGCATTTGCCTCACGCTGTCTGCAATCCTCTTCGGCATTGTAAATGGCGTCCAGCATATCTTTTGCCATTGTTATCCTCCTTTGCTAAAAAATTGCATAAAAATATTTATGAAGAATACACTATTTTGTTTATTCTATTCCTAGATTGTAGCACAATTATTTTAAAAAAGCAATCAACATACATTAAAGTTTGCCCAGTTTTTTATCATTTTCTTCCCTGTGACCGCATTTGCGAGTGGTTTTACAGCATTAATTTGCGATAAAAGAAAAAAGCACCGCATAATACGGTGTTTGAAAAATTAACTTGCTTATTATCTTACTTACTATCTTGCTTACTGACTTGCTTATTATCTTGCGTGTTGTGGGTAAAACAGCGATATTTTAGTCTGTAAAACAGAAGAAAGCCGTCCCGAAAAAATTCGGAGCGGCTTTCAAAGCTACGGTTATTCGGCAGGCGTCCCATTCTCCTGCATCTCTCAAGGTTTCCCTTTGTCAAGCCATCGGAGTGTGGACGGCGACGAAATCTTCCACCTCGAATAACTTCTGAATTTATTCTAACATTATTTTAATAAAAAATTGCAAATAAATCAAGGTTGAAATCCGATGCGAAAAGTTGTATTATGTGAGGGTAATAACAAGATGGCAATATGCATGGAGGATTGTGTATTTATGAAAGAAATCAAGACAAATGTAATGAGAATTTTAGACAAAGAAAAGGTTGAATATACTCACCATGAATATCCCCACGGCAAGGATGCTGTTGACGGAGTAACGGTTGCAACGCTTATGAATCAAAATCCCGATTATGTTTTCAAAACTCTTGTAACAAAGGGCATGGGCAGAGATTATTATGTTTTCGTAGTTCCTGTTGACCATGAGCTTGACCTTAAAAAATGTGCCAAGAGCGTAGGTGAAAAGTCGGTTGAAATGATTCCCGTAAAGGACATTACAAAGGTCACGGGTTATGTGCGTGGAGGCTGTTCACCTCTCGGAATGAAAAAGCAGTTCAAGACAACCTTCCACATTACAGCAGAGTCAATTCCGAAAATCATTGTCAGCGCAGGAAAAATCGGTTATCAAATTGACCTGAAGCCCGAGGATTTAATCCGCCTTACAAACGGTCAATGTGCCGATATTATTAAAAATTAAAAGGTGTATTGCATTGGATATTGTTGACAAAAATATAGACAACGGAAATGCTTTTGACTGGGGCAGAGTGTCAGCCGAATATGCAAAATATCGTGATATTTATCCGCAAAAATTTTATGATCAAATTGTTGACAGAGGGCTTTGTGTAAAAGGTCAGAAAATTCTTGATATTGGCACCGGAACAGGAGTTATTCCGAGAAATATGTATCGCTATGGCGGAGAGTGGGTTGGTACAGATATTTCAAAAGAGCAAGTTGGTCAGGCTCGTTTATTATCAAAAGGTATGAATATAAAATATTTTACTGTAGCAACAGAGAAAATAAATTTTCCTGATGAATCGTTTGATGTTATCACAGCTTGTCAGTGCTTTTGGTATTTTGACCACCAAAAGATTATGCCTGAACTTTACAGAATGTTAAAGCCAAATGGCAGGTTGTTAATTCTTTATATGGCTTGGTTACCGTATGAAGATGAGATAGCAGGGCAGAGTGAAAAACTTGTATTGAAATACAGTCCCGATTGGAGCGGTGCAGGAGAAACTATTCATCCGATAAATATTCCGAAATGTTATGAAGAAAAGTTTGATTTGATTTATCACAACGAATATCCGCTCAAGGTATATTTTACAAGAGAGTCATGGAACGGCAGAATGAAGGCTTGCCGTGGTGTAGGTGCGTCACTCTCAAAAGAAAAAATTGAATTGTGGGAGAATGAACATAAAAATTTACTCTTAAAAATTGCACCGCCTGAATTTGATGTGTTGCATTATGCCGCAATTGCTGAATTAAAAGTAAAGAAATAATAACACCCCCGACTAAACTGTTTGGTAAAGTCGGGGGTGTATTTTATTAATATGATTTATTCGTCAATAAATTCAAGGTCTTCGTCACTTACTTTTTTGAGTTCTTTTTTATTGAACAAATCGTAAATAACGGGGACGATATAGAGCGTCATAAATGTTGCGTAGAGCAAACCGCCGATGCAGACAATTGCGATAGGCTGCATCATTTCTGCACCTGTGCCTATGCCGAGAGCCATAACAACAAGACCGAGAACGGTTGTGAGCGCGGTTATGAGGATAGGACGCATACGGGTTTTGCCTGCCTCAACAATTGACTCAATTCTTTCCTTGCCGTCAATACGGAGTTTGTTGATGTAGTCAACAAGCACGATACCGTTGTTTACAATGATACCGCAGAGCATTACAAAACCGACAAGCGATACAACGCTGATGTCAAATCCTGTGATTAAAAGTGCGAGGAAGCCGCCCGTGAATGCAAGCGGAATTGTAAACATAATAATGAACGGTGATTTAAGGCTCTGGAACTGTGCAACCATAATGAGGTAGATGAGAATAATGCCGAGCAGAAGCATAAGCATAAGCTGTGAAACTGCCTCCATTGTCATTTCGTCTGTACCTGCATAGTCGATTGAACAGCTTTTCGGGAGCTTGTAATCGTTCATTGCGGATTTTACATTGTTTGAAACAGATGTAAGCGTGTAGCCGTCCTTGACTTCGGCGCTGATTTTAAGATAACGCTTTTGATTTTCACGGCTGATTTTATCCATAGTTTCAGATTTTGAAATATCCGAAACAGAGGAGAGTTTAACTGTCTTTTCGTTACCGCTTGAATCCTTGTAGGTAATGTCAATGTCACGGAGATTTTTCGGAGTAACGGTTTCGCTGTCGTCCTTTACAACCACAACATTCATATCATTGCCGTCATCATTCGTAAGAGTGGCAGCGTTTTTTTCTGTTGAAATTGCAGCGGCAACCTGCTGATAAACCTGTGCAACGGTAAGTCCCTTTTCAGCGGCTTTTGACTTGTCAACAGTAACCTTGATTTCGGGAGAAACAGCACCGATGCCGTTGTCAACCGATGCAACGCCTTTAACCTTTTCAAGTGTCTTGCCGATATCCTCGGCAGTGCTTTTGAGTGTGTCAAGGTCGTCACCGTAGAGCGTAATCTGAACGGAACCGTCACCCATAAGGCTTGACATTGAACTTGAAGTGCCGCCGCTTACGGCAGCCTCACCGTCAAGGTTTTCAAGATCCTTTTCAATCTTCTTTGAAATCTCACCGCTTTGTTTTGTAAAATCATCCTTGAGAACGGCATATGCCATAAGTGAGCCGGCATCATTTGACGATGAACCGCCTGTAAGTCCCATAAGGCTTGACGAGTTGCCCGCCATAACGCCTACGGTTTCAAATTGGTCATATTTTGAAAGCAAATCGTTGAGCTTTTCGCCCTCTTTAACTGTTTCTTCAAAGGTTGCGTTATCGTCAAGCTTCAATGATACTTGAATCTGTGTACTGCTCATATCGGGCATAAAGCTGAAACCTCTCATCAGACAAAGACCTGCACTTGTAAAGAGAAGTGCAACTGCAACGAGAATTGCAGGAACTTTGTGCTTTAATACGAAACGAAGTGAGCGTTCATATGCCTTCTTGATTTTTCCGTCCTTCGGAGCGGAATTAGGTTTCATCTTGCGGAGCATTCTCTGTCCCATGGTCGGAACAAGCGTCAGCGCAACAATAAGGCTTGCAAGAAGTGAATATGTAACCGTGAGTGCAAGGTCAACAAACAGCTGACGGGTGATGCCTTCAACAAATACAATCGGCAGGAACACGCATACTGTGGTGAGAGTTGATGCCGTAATTGCACCGGCAACCTGTCTTGCACCGTTAAGTGCCGCCTTAATCGGCGAAACTCCCATGCTTCTCAGTCGGTAGATATTTTCGATTACAACAACCGAGTTGTCAACAAGCATTCCGACGCCTATTGCAAGTCCTGACAGCGAAATCATATTGAGTGTTACACCGCTGAAATACATAAGAACGATTGCAAACACAACGCTTATCGGAATTGAGCAGGCAACAATGAGCGTCGGTTTGATATCTCTGAGAAATAGGAAAAGTATGATAATTGCAAGAACCGCACCCATAAGGAGGTTCTGTAATACATTGTTGATTACAAGGTTAATGTAGTCGCCTTCATTATAAAGGCTTGTAAAGTGAAGTCCGTCAACCTCTTTTGAAAGCGAATCAAGCTTTGTGTTAATGTTTTCGCAAACGGTAGAAGACGCTGTGTTGCTTGACTTTGAAAAGCTCAATACAATACCGGGGTTGCCGTTGATTCTTGCAAAGGTTTCGTCGGAATTATCGGCAACAAAAACATCTGCAACATCTTTAAGATGAATAACCCCTATTCCGTCAATTCCTGTGTCAAAAAGTACAAGCGACTTCATCTCTTTTTCATCATTCACCTTGTCGCCGACACGAACCATGAATTTATTGTTATCGTCATCGGTAACATAGCCTGCCGGCATTGAAAAGTTTTGTGCCGTTAGAATTGAAGAAATGGTATCAAGTGTGACCGTGTTGCTCACATCAGCCTTGCTTTTTGCCTCTTTCTTTTTATCTGCAAGTTCCTTTTCGGATGTTTCAATCTGTTTTTCTGCACTTGAAAGCTGTGTAAGTGCGCTGTTGAGTTCACTCTGTTTTGAAGTGAGAGTTGACATGGCAGAGGACATTTTGAAGTCTGCACTTGACTGTTGTTGTGAAATGAGGGCAAGAGCGGAATCAACCGAAACCGATTTATCGTCAAGTCCCGAAATTGCGTTATCAAGCTGTGCAATACCCGAGTTGATTTGTGAGATTTTCTCCGACATTTCACTTAATGCAGAATTGATTGCATCTCCCGAAGTCCCGAGCTTTTTAAGTGAGTTTTCAACATTTTGAAGAGCCTCTGCACTCTTGTTGATTGACTCTTGAATTGACTGCATTGTCTTTGCAATGTCGGGAGCTTTGATTCCGTAAGGCTCAAGCACCTTGTTAAGCTCGTCAATCTGCTGTTGAAGTGCCTTGTATTCCTCGCTGTCGGGCAGTGCATCATTCATTTTCCGAACAATTTCCTGATATTGTTCGTTGAATTTTGAAAGCTGTTCAAGCTTTTGCGTAAGCTGTGACTGCTCGGAAGTCAGCTCATCATAGGTAGTTTTCAGTTCAAGCAAACCCTGATAAGCGGTTTCGAGCAAAGTCTTTGTTGAAGTGAGGCTTGCCTTTCGGTCAAGCAACTGCATCTTTGCCGACAAAAGCTGTGTTTTACCGCTTTCAGCCTTGTTCTGTGCATCGGCAAGCTGTTTTGAAACAGCCTCCTGCTGTGAGTTGATTTGCTCAATTGAAGATGAAACAGTACCCTGACCGTCCTTGGCTTTGCCGATATTATCCTGCAATTCCTTTTTAGCCTTGGTAATTTTGTCCTCTGCATCACCAAATTGATTATCGAGCGCAGCAGAAATCTTCTTATTAAGCTTGTCAAGCTTATCCTGTGAAAGTACGACATTTTCCTGTTCCGTAACAATGCCCTTGTCAGAAACAGAGGCAACACCGTCAATGCCTTCAAGTTCATTCAAAAGTTCGTTTGTGACATAATCCGAAAGCTCTGTCTGCGACTTGCCTTCAAAGTCAACCGCCGTCATTGCAACGGGGAGAATATTCGGGTTGATTTTGATGAGGTATGGTGTTCCGACTCCGTCAGGCCAATTGCCCTTGATTGTGTCAAGGCTTGAACGCATATCAACAGTTGCGCTGTCCATATTTGTGCCGTCCTCAAATTCAATCATCAAAAGTGAATAGTTGTCCGATGAGGTAGAGGTGATCTCCTTAACACCGTCAATTGCCGACATCGACTGTTCAAGAGGCTTTGAAACCGTTGTTTCAACCGCCTCGGGCGTCTGACCTGCGTAGGTGGTCATGATAACGGCATAGGGAAAGTCCATATTCGGTAAAAGGTCGGGCGTCATCTTGAAAAATGACACTATACCGAGAACCAGAACAAGTACAACCGCAACCAATACCGTCATCGGTTTTTTTACGCTGATTTTAGATAACATTGATTACTCCTTTGTTTGTGCTTTTTATCTATGAGTATATTTCATATTAAATGCAATTTCTACCAACTTAGGTTTACATTTTCTGTTGAAATCGGCCGCAACCGGTTGCGTGAATATTTAAACTTAATCTGCAATTGCACCTGTTTTGATAATTTCAAGTTTTCTGTGATACTCCCTGTGAACCTCGTCAAAAGGTTTTCCTATTACAAAAACATTGAACACGGCATTCTTCAGCACTTGAGTGAGAATCTGTGAAAGACACTTCACATCTTCATCTGAAGTATATTTAAGGTTACTTCTGTCAAAATTGTTTGTAACGCTGACAAGCTCTGCAACGCCCTTGAAACGGTTGATAAAATATTCCGAAACAAGACTGTCATTTGCCTTTATATTTTTGATGAGATTCTTCATAATGATACTTTGTTTTGCATCCTTTGAACATTCGCATAGAATTTCAAAAAGCAAATCATAAGTTACAAATATGTCGCCGTGAGTGCGAGAGATAACCTCTGTGGCTTTTTCAAGCGAAAAGTTGATAAATGAGCGTGTCATAACCTCCACAAGGTCAACCTTATCGTCAAAGTACTGATAAAAACTGCCTCTCGAAATGTTTGCGTTCCTTATAATATTGTTTATGCTGACTCTCTCTCCCGACGAACCGGCAAATTCATTGAATATTGCGTCCGTGATTCTCTGACGCTTTTCTTCGGGAAGATTATAAAAGGTGTTTTTTATCATAAAAAATCCTCCAAAATAAATGTGACAGGCAGTCATATGACAACCTGTCACAATTTTAACATCGTTTATTTATTGTGTCAATTAAATGTGTTTTAGATTTTGCACATATACGATCAAAAATCTTTGTGCATATTAACAACAAAATTAAGCTTTGCCTTTAAATTTTTCAAAAAGTCCTTTGCATCCGCTGTAAATATCGTTGTATGCCTGCTCAAAATCACCGCTGTACCACGGATCCGATACATCACGATTCATACCTGCAAAGCTCATCATCTCGCAAACCTTTTCGTCTTTGTCATCACCGAAAATTCGCATAGTGTTTCTGATATTATTAGAGTCCATGCAGATGAAATAATCGTACTTGTCATAGTCGGATTTTTTGAGCTGAACAGCCCTCTTGCCGTCACAACCGATTCCGTGTTTTGCAAGCTCACGCTTAGCCGGCGGATAAACAGGATTTCCAATCCCGTTCCATATCTCCTCCGTACTCGTAGCAGATGATTTAATCACAAACCTGTCAGCAATCTCGCCATTCTTAACCATGTCCCTAAATATAAATTCCGCCATAGGCGACCGACAAATATTCCCATGGCACACAAACATTATTTTAATCAAAGTACAATTCCTCCCGCTTTGCCGTAATATGCCGTGATTTGCAAGGCGAAATGAGTATAACAGGAATGAATATCACTTTTAAAATTCCCTCTAAACACGCAAATCAAGGCAAAATGTGGCATATTAGATTTTTCAAAAGTAGTCAAATAGTAGTCAGTTAAGGGGGTGCAGACTACTTCCAAAATCAACCGTATAACGATAGCTTTTGGGTATGGGTGTGCAAAATGAATTTTTAGTTATTATAATTCTTGTTAAGAACTATAATTTGCCAATTTAAGCTATCGTTAATGAGGTTTAAAATATGATTATTATAGCATAAAATCTTTTTAGCCACAACAAAACAGCACTCATATCGTAATGATGTGGATGCTGTTTGTAATAATCAGATTTTTAACAATGCGATTGTAGTGAAAGTATTATCTTCACAACTTACTGTGAAATCGCCTGAATATGATTCTGTAATATTTTTTAGGATTTCAATACCAAGTCCTTTATGATTTGGCTTTGTGGATTGTAAATTATCAATGTTATCGGGAATATTATGGTCGCAGTAATTGATGCATTTTACTACAAAGTTATTATCTTTAATTTGCGATGAAAGAATAATAAATACTTTGCTTTTATCGTTAGAGCTAACACAAGACTCTATTGCGTTATCAATTATGTTGGTAAACAATCTACAGAGATCTGTGTTTTTAACATTGATGTTATTTGGAACATTCAAGTTACTTGAAAACTCAATATGATTTGCTTGTATGGTGTCATATTTGTTAATCATAATAATATTAACTAATTCATTGTCACAGAATTTTCTGATTTTGTTGTTCTCAAGAGTTTCGGTCAAATCTTGGATAATTGCGTTTGCTCGTTCACTATTATTATCATTGTTATCATTAACCATAGCTTTTACAACTGTAATCATATTACTGATATCGTGATTCATTTTTCTTGTTTCGGCAATACTTACTTTCATTTTGTTGTAGTATTCAAGTTCGAGTTCGTTCTTTAAATTAGAAATTTCGAGTGCTTCTTTCAAATCGTGATTTTCAGAATTTACAAGCAAAACTTTGTAAAGTGCGATGTCACATATAACCATACATATGATTGTTGCAATGACAAAAACCCAAAGTATAATATTTGCACTTGTCAGTTCAAAATTGTTATTGTTATATACAGATATGGCGATTGCCGAACTGCACATAAGCTGTGAAACAATGATAATATCAAATTGCCACATTCTTGATGAATAATTTTTGTGCTTAAGATTTTTATCAAAAATTTTTTTGCATATTAAAAGTAAAATCCAAAGAACAAGAATAGCTACAACATTGCTGAGTACATTTGCAACTTTATCGTCACGCAATGAAAATCCCATAAAAGTAAATAACGCCATAACCGAAAGCTCTGTTATACACATTGAAGCAAGGAACAGAACATAGGCTATTGTTTTCTGAGAGATTTTATCGCTGAAACAAGTGAAAAATGTTATGGCAATCACTCCGAATAAGATAATAGGTTTAAATGGATTAGCATTAAATTCCTCGTTTATTCTGGATAAAAAAGAAATAATCATTGTAAAGACAAAGAACATTCCCATTATAATTTTGTAAATAGGTTTGTCCTTTTTTAATGTAAGCAGTTGCAATGGATACTGAAGAAAAGTAGCAGTTGTAATTAAGTCTAATATAGTTGCAAAAACAAGTAACATTGTTTATCCTCCGAAATTCATAAGATATAAATTTTTGGCATCTTTAGCGTAAGAGTCGCTTATCGGAATAATAGCTCCGGTTGTCAAAGTAAATTGCCCTGATTGATAAGAGACAATGTATTTGGCATTTACAATATAGCTCTGGTGGCACCTTGCGAAATATTCGGGCAATTCCTTTGGAAAATCAGAAAGTTTTTTGTAGCAACGATAGATTTTGTCGTCGGTGATAATTTCACAAACTCGTTTAGAACTTTGGATGTATAGGATACTGTCAATCGGAATCAGGTGTTCTTTAAAATCATAGGAAATTTTTAATTTTGCAGTTTTTTTCTTATATTCACTTTCGGCTTGTTTAATGAAAAAGTTCAGAATGTTGTACTGAATCGGTTTTTCAAGAAATCCCTGTGGAGCAATATGCTCGTAAATATTTTCATAATAAACATTGCCGTAGCCGGTTATGAAAATAGTTTTTATATTTGGCTGGATTTTTTGAATATCTTCCGCAAGAAAAATTCCGTTGTCATCTTTTAGAACAATGTCAATAATCAACAAATCAATATTTTCTGAATGAATTATATTCAGAGTATCTTCTCTGTTAATAGAAACAAATACTTCGTGCTTAAACTTATTTTTTATGTATTTCGCAATGCTATTTGCAATTGATAAATCATCATCACAAACCAATATGTTCATATCCTATTCCCCCTAATAAACCCATATTGTGAAAGTTTCACTTAAAACTTATGCAATCAGTATATCATAATTTGTATAAAAATGAAAGATTTTATTTACTTTTGCAGAATTATGTAAAAAACAGGCGACTTGATGTAACTTTTCGGGATAGCGAAACAATTGGTAATGTTATATAATTATTAGTAAGATGAAATGTGATATATGTACAAGAAGAGAATAAATTGGTTTTTTATATTGATAAAACTAGTCTTGAAAAGAAGTATGCAAAAATATTCGCAAATTGCAATAGCAAGTTGTAACAGTTTTTAAAAATTAGAAATTACAAATTACAAGAAATAATATCAGTGACAAATATGGACGGTGCTTAGGTTGGCGAAAATTGTTTTTAAACATGGAAAGACATCAAATAATATATGTGTTAAATTATCTGGCAAAGATACAATTATGACTGTTGATTTATCAAATATAACTTTAAAATCACCAAAAGGATTTGTTAAACCAGAAATAATTGCTAAAAATCAGATTGTATATGAGAATCTAAAAGGCGGGCGTATCAAATCTTATTTATCTATGGGAATACAAGTTTCACAGTTTTTTAGCATTGTTGATCAGGTTTTGAATATAACCAAGTACATTATTGATAATGGACTGCTTCTTGAATGTTTAGTAAAAAATATTGATTACATATTTTTTGATGATGAAAATAAAGTTAGAATGATATATGTACCAATTTCTCATATGGCAGAAACTGAAGACATGTTATGGTTACTGAGATATATGGCTGATAGTGCTGTTTTAAAAAATAAAAGCGAAATAAAAGAATTGAGGGATTTTAAGAATTGTTTGAGTAGCTTAAGTGCATTTGATATTGATAAAATACGCAAAGAGTTACCTTTGTACAAAAATTTCTTACATGAATTAGATGAGGATGAACCTACTGATTTAATGGATGAATCAACAGAACTGATGGATGACGATAAAACAGATTTAGCAGATGAAACCGAAACATATATTATGAATGAGTTTTCAGAACAAGTGACTGGATTTCCAAAATTGAAACGATTGTCTACAAATGAAGTTGTCTATATAAATAAATCCGTGTTTAGAATTGGTAAGGATAAAAATTGTGTTGACTATTTTATTGACAATGTTGCCGTTAGCAGAAGTCACGCAGATATTATTGTCCGAGGAACAAGATGTTTTATTGTTGACTTAAAATCAAAGAATAAAACATATATTAACGATAATGTTATACCAATAAATACTGAGTATGAATTGCACAATGATGATGTTATTACATTAGCTGATGAGGAGTTTATAATTAATTTTTAATGAACTTCATAGAATTGGTTACGGAGGTTAATAATGCATTTCACAATAGCAGCAGATACTGATGTAGGAATTTCTAAAAAAATAAATCAAGATAGTTTCATAATTAAGAAAGCATTAATTGGTAATTCCGAGATTGTAATGGCAATAATCTGTGACGGAATGGGAGGTCTTTCAAAAGGGGAATTGGCTAGTGCAACAGTAATAGAAGTTTTCTCTGATTGGTTTGATGATAATATTTTATATGAATTTGAAAATATAAACTTAGAAATAATAGGCGAAAAATGGTCACTCTTATTAAAGAAATTAAATTCTGAAATCAATGAATTTGGAAAAGACAGAGGAATACGATTGGGTACCACATTTACTGGAGCATTATTTGTTGATGAAAAATATGTTGTTGTTCATGTAGGAGATTCCAGATTATATCATATTGGAACTAAATTATCACAAATTACAAAAGATCAGACTTTTATCGCAAGGGCAATTGAAAATGGTGAACTAACAGAAAATGAAGCAAAAAATGATAGTAGACGAAATGTTCTTTTACAATGTGTCGGAGCTTCGAAATTTGTAGAACCAGAAATAATATTAGGAATTACTCAAGAAAAGGGATACTTATTCTGTTCAGATGGTTTTAGACATGTAATTACTGATGAGGAAATCTATACTTCATTAAACAAAGTTGTCAAAGGCAATAAAAAAGCAATGTCTATGCAGATTAGGAAATTAATAGATTTAATAAAATCACGAAAAGAAAAGGATAATATAACTGCAATATATATTAAGGTTGAAAATATCTTTGACTGCAAATTTGAAAATAATGAAGAGAAAAAGAAATACACTTCACATTATACTTTAAAATTTTTGGTTATATTTTTCGGCATTATGTCAGTAGTATTTTTGTTTCTGGGAATAATTAAACTTTTTTAAATGGAGAATAAAATATGGACTGGTTAACTGATGAATTGATATGTTATGTTGGACTAGTGATTGCATTATTAGGTGTTGTTTTAGCGGTTTTCTCATTGTTTTTATACAAATTAAAAAAAGAAAAATTAATGAGTAAATACAATACTGAATATGGAGAAATCTCAAAAAGAAAATAATTTATAAAACTTTAAATAGGGGTGTAGTATGTCTGAAATTATTTCTTCTACATATGAACTGATTGAAAGAATCGGATCAGGCGGTGGTGGTGTTGTATATTTGGCAAATCACCTTAGACTTGGGAAAAAGGTTGTACTAAAAGCGGACAAAAGAAAATTGACCACACGTCCAGAATTGTTGAGAAGAGAGGTCGATGTTTTAAAGAATCTCACTCATAGCTATATTCCACAGGTATATGACTTCTTTGTTGAGAACGATACAGTATATACAGCTATGGACTATATTCAAGGCGAAAGCCTTGATAAGCCGCTAAAGAGAGGAGAAAGGTTTTCTCAGGCACAGGTTATTAAATGGGCGATTCAAATGTTAGAAGCTTTGGATTATTTGCACCAACCTATTCATGGAGATCCTCCAAAGGGTTATGTGCATAGCGATATAAAGCCTGCTAATTTAATGAAAAGACCAAATAATGATATATGCTTAATTGATTTTAATATTGCTTTAGCAATAGGGGAGAATAATGTTGTAGGATGTAGTATTGGCTATGCTTCACCGGAACATTACGGATTGGACTATTCGGAAGTAAGCGGAACAGTTATTGATGAAAACGAAACGGTAACCCTTAATGATGAAACAGCCACTATTACCTTATCAAAAATAAAATCCAGTTCATCTAACAGTAAAAAAAGAATAATGCCTGATGTTAGGTCGGACATTTATAGCGTGGGTGCAACTTTATATCATCTGCTTAGTGGTGTACGTCCTGCAAAAGACGCACTAAATGTTGAAAAGTTATCGCAAAAAGAATTTAGTCCGCTGATTGTAAAAATAATATCTAAGGCAATGGAGCCTAACCCGAATTTAAGGTATCAGACAGCAGCTGAAATGCTTGATGATATTTTGAAGTTAAGGGAAAACGATCCCAGAACGAAAAAATTAAAAAAATTTAGATTGATTACGCTTGTGGTGGCTGCGGTTGTTTTTGCTGTTGGTCTTTCTATTGGTTTTATTGGATTAAAAAGAATGCAAACACGAGAAAGTTTTTTGAAGTTAGCGGAGTATTCAAGCAATGCTTTGCAAGATGGTAATTCAGAAAAAGCAATAAAATATGCGTTAGAAGCTACCTCCAGTAATAGTGGAATACTAACCCCAGGTTTGTTGCCGGAAGTACAAATGTCACTGACTACAGCGCTCGGAGTATACGATTTGGCAGATGGATATAAGTCATATAACACTATTGAGCTTCCTTCGGCAACAATATGTATGAGGTTATCTCCTGATGGAAAAACAGGAGCTTGTATATACTCAGGGAATCTTGCGATTTTTGATACCGAAAAAGCTGAAATTATTGAAACATTGCCTTCAGATGAATCTGCTTTGTCAGAAGTAGAATTTATTGATAATTACAACCTTTGTTTTGCCGGAAAATACGGAATTACAGTTTACAATCTTGCAAGTAAAGAAACTGTATGGACCGGTAATAAAGCAACATCAATAAGTGTTTCTAGCGATGGAATAAATGTGGCAGGAATTTATAAAGATGAGAATACAGCTACAATATATGATTCACAAACAGGAAATATATTACAAACAGTTGATTTTAATGGAAGAAGTCAACAAGTTACGACTAATGATATATTTGCAAATCCAAATGATAATCTCTTTGAAATAAGTAATGATGGAAATCTGTTAGCTGTGAGCTTTTCAGATGGTTCTTTATCTGTTTTTAATGTTGCTAACGACGATGAAATAGAATTGTATGACAGCACTTCTGATTTTACCCATTTTGAAGGTGGCTTTTACAAAGAATATTTTGCCTATTCCGCATCGAATACAACCAAATCTGTTTTTGCCGTGATAGATGTAAACAAAAAAGAACAGATTGGCGGATTTAATAAAGATGGATATTTTGAGGTTCAGGCTGATGAAACCGGAATATTCACAAAAATAGATAATATTTTGGTTGAAATTGATCCGGTATCGGGAGAGCAAACGCCACTGGTAAATACATCTGAAAATATTGTTGATTTTGCTCTTAGCGGTTCGCATACGATGGCTTCATATAAAGGCGGTGTTCTTTTCTTTGACGAAAAAGCTAATTTGACATCAAAAATTGATAAAAAGTTTTCATGTGATTTTATTCAGATTTCAGAAGGAGTAGCGTTAATTGGTAGTATGGACGAGCCTGTTATATGTATTTTAAAATATGAAAATCATTTGGATTCTCAAGTGTTCTCATATGATTCAGACTACTCTCACGATGAAGCAAGAATCAGTGCTGATGAAAGGACAATAATGTTCTTTACATATAAACAATTCAGAATATATGACTTTGATAATGAATTGATTTGCGAAGTTGATATTCCGAATGCATCAGATGTTTATGATCAACAATTCGTCAGAGATGGTAACAGCTCGTATTTGGAAGTTACATATTATGATGGCACAATAGAAAGATACAATGCTAGGGATGGCACAAAAATATATTCCGAAAAAGGAGATATACCGGATTCAACATTGTATGAAGAATTCTATACAGACAATTATAGAATTGAGTCGCCGCTTCACGGTACACCTAAAGTTTATAAAAAAGACAGTGATGAAATAGTAACAGAACTTGAAGAGGATGCATATTTGACATATGTTACGCAGGTCGATGATTATGTCATCACACAATATATTACAGCAAGCGGAGAATTCTACGGGTACTTGCTAAATGATAAATGCGAGAAAATAGCTTATCTGCCAAATCTTTGTGATATATTAAATGGAAAATTGATTTTTGATTATCCCTCAACAGGCGATATACGGAAATCTAAAATATACAACATTGATGAGCTTATTTCAATGGCTCAAAATGAAATTGATGGAGGAATTTAAATGAAATTAGTTGATTGTCTTGAAAAATGCTTGATTTACGGGCATATTCGCAGGTTTGCAGATTGATTTTACTACTCATTTACTACTTTTAACGGATTGCGCCTTGATATGCAAAAGCACCTGCGAAGCTGCCGGATAAACCGCTACACCACCTTACGCGGCACGTCGAAAAGAAAAAATAAAATAAGCACCACCTATAAGGCGGCGTTTCTCACTCCTACACAGGAGAACAGGAACGCTGCTTTTTTTATGCCCTCATGTTACGCAGTAAGGGCAAACAAAGCCTTGATTTATGCGGCTCTTAGAGCGCGGAAATGAGAAAGACAAGGGTTGATACCTTTTCCCTCAAAACCGCGTTTCTACTGCGTAACAAATCCAACCAAAGGAGTGATGAAGCTATGGCAGTTTTCCGCGTGGAAAAGAACAAAGGTTATACGGTTATGAGCAACCACCATTTACGCAACAAGGAACTTTCCCTAAAGGCAAAGGGCTTGTTGTCGCAAATGCTCTCACTTCCCGAAGATTGGGACTACACCCTTGCAGGGCTGTCCCTTATCAACCGGGAAAGTATCGACGCTATCCGCACTGCTGTATGGGAGCTTGAAAAAGCCGGATATATCACAAGGCGGCAGGGACGCGACGAGAAAGGCAAAATGACCGCTATCGAGTACACCATTTACGAACAGCCACAGCCCCCGGCATTGGATTGTCCGGTATTGGAAAATCCAACAGCGGATAAGCCGATATTGGAAAATCCGATACCGGATAACCCGACGTCGGAAAATCCAACGCAATTAAATAAAGATATACAAAAGACTAACTTACCAAAAAAAGAAAAATTAAATACAGATATATCAAGTACCCATTCCATTCCTTTCCATTCCCTAAATCCCTCTCCCTTAGAGGACGCGGCACAGCCGCCGGAACGGAAGCGAAAGGAAACGGAACCGAGCGCATTTGATATTTACGAAGAAATCATCAAGGACAATATCGAGTATGACATTCTCATGCAGAACAACCGCCTTGATAAAGACCTCATCAATGAAATTGTGACACTCATGCTTGAAACTGTCTGCACCAAACGAAAGACAATCCGTATCGCCGGGGACGATTACCCGGCAGAGCTTGTCAAGGCAAGATTTATGAAACTTGACAGCAGCCACATTGAATTTGTCCTTAACTGCATGAGCGAGAACACCACAAAAATCCGCAACATCAAACAATACCTGCGGGCGGTGCTTTTTAATGCCCCGTCTACCATGAACAGTTATTACACGTCCCTTGTGGCGCACGACATGGCAAGCGGCGCACTGACACCAAAGAAGCCGCAGTATGGAGACCCGGATTATTATTCCTGCAACGAGGGCGAAAGCCTGTAAAACCAAAGGAGGATTTGATTATGACACAGAAAACAGGAGCTTTGATTTTTGATGAAACCGCTGACCGCTACGACATTCGCTTTGACGTAAACGACTATTACGGAGGGTTACACTGCGGCGACTGCATGGAGGTTTTTGTGCGGGGCAAATGGAAGCCAACCCGTATGGAGTACGGGGATAACTGGTATCTTGTGGGTATTCGGGCGGCAGACCTCTCTGGGCTTCTGGTACGGATTTAACAGGGCGGCGTGAAAACGGACGCTCTTTTTTCATGCCCGCCCCGCTTCCCGGCGGCGGGCATACCACCATAGGAAAGGAGGAAAACCATTGCAGGAGGAAACCAACGAAAAGACCATAGCCCTCTACATCAAGACCGGGAAGCTGACGGCGCAGCAGCTCCAAAAGGCTATGAAAGCCCTGCTTGCACAAATGAAAAAGCAGCATGACAAACAGAAAATCCCGCAGGGCAAGCAGACCCTAAAGCAGCTTATGAAGCAGAACGCGGGCGTTTCCAACATTGAAATCACAAAGGAAAATATCAAAGCCTTTGAACATACTGCGAAAAAATACGGGATTGACTTTGCCCTAAAAAAAGACAGTACCGAAACCCCGCCCCGCTATCTTGTGTTTTTCAAGGGACGGGACGCGGACGCACTGACCGCAGCTTTCAAGGAGTTTTCCGCAAAGAAACTGACACAGGAACAAAAGCCCTCTATCCGTAAGCTGCTTTCCACTCTGAAAGATAAGGCGGCAGCTCTGAACGCACAGAGGGACAAAGTGAAGAAAAAGGACAGGGAGGTATCGCTATGAAGCCGGAACTTAAAAAGCTGCTTATCCTAAATGCCCCCTATCTACTCTTTGTCTATCTATTTGATAAAGTCGGGCAGGCGGTGCGGCTCTCTCCGGGGACTGACCTTTCCGGCAAGGTGCTTTCCTTTGCAGACGGCTTTTCCGCTGCCTTTGCAAACCCGCTTCCGAGTTTTGCCCCTATGGATTTGCTTATCGGTATTGCGGGGGCTGTCCTTATCCGGCTTATGGTGTACTTCAAAGGCAAGAACGCAAAGAAATATCGAAAAGGTATCGAATACGGTTCAGCCCGTTGGGGCAACGCCGAAGATATAAAGCCCTACACCGACCCGGTATTTCAGAATAACGTGCTGCTGACACAGACGGAACGGCTTACCATGAACAGCCGCCCGAAGCAGCCGAAGTATGCAAGGAATAAAAATATCCTTGTTATCGGGGGAAGCGGCAGCGGCAAGACGAGATTTTTTGTGAAGCCAAATTTAATGCAAATGCACTCAAGCTATGTTGTAACCGACCCGAAAGGTACGGTTTTAGTCGAGTGTGGGAAGCTCTTACAGCGGGGCGGGTATCGGATAAAGGTGCTGAACACGATAAATTTCAAGAAATCCATGCGTTACAATCCCTTTGCCTATCTCCGCAGCGAAAAAGACATTTTGAAACTGGTAAATACCTTGATTGCCAACACCAAAGGGGACGGGGAAAAAGCCGGGGAGGATTTTTGGGTAAAATCGGAACGGCTCTTTTACTGCGCCCTTATCGGCTACATTTGGTATGAAGCCCCGGAGGAAGAAAAGAACTTCACGACGCTGCTTGAAATGATAAATGCCAGTGAAGCCCGCGAGGACGACCCGGAATTTCAGTCCCCCGTTGACCTCATGTTTGAACGGTTGGAGGAAAAAGACCCGGAACACTTTGCCGTCCGGCAGTATAAGAAATTCCTGTTATCTGCGGGAAAAACACGAAGCTCTATCCTCATTTCCTGCGGTGCGCGGCTTGCCCCTTTTGACATTAAAGAGCTGCGCGACCTTATGGAAACCGACGAAATGGAGCTTGACACCATAGGCGACCGCAAGACCGCCCTGTTTGTTATCATCAGCGACACCGACGATACCTTTAACTTTGTCGTGAGCATTCTTTACACGCAGCTTTTCAATCTGCTTTGTGACAAGGCAGATGATGAATACGGCGGCAGGCTGCCCGTCCATGTGCGCTGTCTGTTAGACGAGTTTGCAAATATCGGGCAGATACCGAAGTTTGAAAAGCTCATAGCCACCATACGAAGCCGGGAAATCTCCGCGTCGATTATCTTACAGTCGCAAAGCCAGTTAAAGGCAATCTATAAGGACAACGCCGATACCATAGCCGGCAACTGCGACACCACCCTTTTCTTGGGCGGCAAGGAGAAAACCACCCTCAAAGAAATGTCGGAAATCTTGGGGAAAGAAACCATTGACAGCTTCAACACTTCCGAGAACCGGGGGCGCGAGGTATCGCATGGGCTGAACTATCAGAAGTTAGGCAAGCAGCTTATGACCGAAGATGAAATAGCGGTTATGGACGGCGGGAAATGTATTTTACAGCTACGAGGGGTGCGCCCGTTCTTCTCTGATAAGTATGACATTACAAAGCACCCCAACTATAAATATCTTTCCGACTATGACAAGAAAAATACTTTTGATATGGAGAAGCATTTAAGGCGCAGACCCGCCCTTGTGAAGCCGGACGAAGTATTTGACTATTACGAAATCAGCGAAAGCGATTTGCAGGAGGACACCGACCATGAATAGACGTATCAGAAAGAAAAAAGACAAGAAGAAAATCACAGAAGCCATAAACGGGCTTGTTTTGATTGCTGAACGACAGGAACAACAGCGGCAGGCTGCTATCCGGCAGTTTGTGAAACGGTGTGAAGCCCTGTATGAGCAGCAGCGAACAGAAAGGAGGAATTGACGCAGTAACAAAGAAAAAGACAACTTACAGGATACGCGCCCCTACAAAAATTCCTATCGCCCACACTGACAACTGAATACCGCCGCGCGGCAGACCTTTAAGCAGCGCGGGGACTTATGACCGCGGCAGTTACAAAACTGACCGCCGTTTTTTATGCCCTTTTACGGGGCAAGCCGCATTTGCGGCAGAAAGGAGCTTTATGGAATTTTTTAACTCTGCTATCGACGTATTACAGACCCTTGTTATCGCACTGGGCGCAGGCTTAGGAATTTGGGGCGTTATCAATCTCTTAGAGGGATATGGAAATGATAATCCGGGTGCAAAAAGTCAAGGAATTAAGCAGCTCATGGCGGGCGGCGGTGTTGCCCTTATCGGCACTATCCTTGTACCGCTTCTTTCCGGTCTGTTCGGATAAGGTTACGGAGGGTAGCCTATGGAGAGCATACTGGAAGCGATTAACGAATGGATAAAAGAAATCCTTATCGGAGCCATTAACGGCAACCTTTCCACTATGTTCGGGGACGTAAACGAAAAAGTAGGCACTATTGCAGCGGAGGTAGGCAAGACCCCGCAGGGGTGGAACGCAAACATTTTCAACATGATACAAAATCTGTCGGAAAATGTGATTGTACCCATTGCGGGGCTTGTCATTACCTATGTCCTCTGTTATGAACTTATCAGCATGGTAACGGAAAAAAACAATATGCACGACATAGAAACATTCATGTTCTTTAAGTGGATATTCAAAGCCTTTGTTGCCGTTTTCTTGGTAACACATACCTTTGATATAACAATGGCAGTCTTTGATATGGCGCAGCATATTGTGTCCGGTGCGGCGGGGGTAATCGGCGGCGATACGAATATCGACGTGACCGAAGCCCTTGCCGCCATGCAGGAGGGACTAAAAGATATGGAAATCCCCGAACTACTGTTACTTGTCATGGAAACGAGCCTTGTAAGCCTTTGTATGAAAATCATGTCCGTACTGATAACCGTTATCCTCTACGGCAGAATGATTGAGATATACGCCTACTGTTCCGTTTCCCCTATCCCGTTTGCCACTATGACCAACCGGGAATGGGGACAGATTGGGAACAACTACCTAAAGGGGCTGTTTGCACTGGGCTTTCAAGGCTTCCTCATTATGATATGCGTCGGCATTTACGCGGTTTTAGTAGGCGAAATGGTGGTAGCGGACAATCTGCACAGCGCGATTTTTTCCCTTGCAGCCTATACCGTTATCCTTTGTTTCTCCCTGTTCAAATCCGGCGCACTGGCAAAATCCATTTTCAATGCACATTAACACAGCACACGCGGGAAAGTCCCGCAGAAAGGAGGTTTTTTCTTGGCGTATGTACCTGTACCCAAAGACTTATCCAAAGTCAAAACAAAAGTCGCTTTCAATCTGACAAAGCGGCAAATCCTTTGTTTTTCAGTGGCACTTCTTATGGGACTGCCGCTTTTCTTTTTGCTCAAAGACAGCGCAGGGACGAGCCTTGCGGCAATGGCAATGATTGTCGTCATGCTTCCCTGCTTCTTGGTTGCCATGTATGAAAAGCATGGACAGCCCCTTGAAGTGGTAATTAAGAACATCATTCAGACAAAATTTACCCGCCCCAAAGTGCGACCGTATCAGACGGAAAACCTATATGCACTTTTAGAGAAACAGCGGGCATTAGAAAAGGAGGTATCAGCGATTGTCAAAAGGACAGACAAAAAAGACGCGGGAAACCGCAGGAAACAAGCGTAAGCTGACCCGCGCGGAAAAGAAACAGATAGCGGCGGTTATCCGGCAGGCAAAGGGGGACGGCAAAGCCCACACCGCACAGCAGACCATTCCCTACCTTGCCATGTACCCGGACGGTATCTGCAAAGTGGCACAGCGGAAATATTCAAAGAGCATTGCTTTTGAGGACATTAACTATCAGCTTGCACAGGCAGACGATAAGACCGCCATTTTTGAAAACTGGTGCGATTTCCTCAACTACTTTGACGCAAGCGTGAATGTGCAGCTTTCTTTCATCAATCAAGGCTCACAGCAGGAACAGGCAGCGCGGGCAATCCATATCCCGCAGCAAAATGACGATTTTAACTCTATCCGCACCGAGTATTCCGATATGCTGAAATCGCAGCTTGCCAAAGGGAACAACGGGCTTGTCAAGCACAAGTACATCACATTTTCCATTGAAGCAGACAATCCGGCGGCAGCAAGGGCGCGTCTTTCCCGTATCGAAACGGACGTACTCAATAATTTCAAGGTGCTTGGGGTATCGGCGCACCCCTTATCCGGCTATGAACGTCTGAAAGTGCTGCATGGGGTATTCCACCCGACAGGCGAGCCGTTCTCATTCTCTTATGACTGGCTGACCCCGACGGGGCTTACCACAAAGGACTTTATCGCCCCGTCCTCTTTCAAGTTTGGGGAGGGACGCTACTTTGCTATGGGGAAAAAGACGGGGGCGGTATCGTTCCTTGAAATCCTTGCCCCGGAGCTAAACGACCGTATCTTAGCGGATATGTTGGACTTGGAAACAGGGGTTATCGTCAATCTCCACATTAAAAGTATCGACCAGTCGGAAGCAATCAAGACCATTAAGCGCAAAATCACAGACCTTGACAAGATGAAGATTGAGGAACAGAAAAAAGCGGTTAGAAGCGGTTATGACATGGATATACTCCCGTCCGACCTTGCCACTTTTGGGAATGAAGCAAAGAATTTGTTGCAGGATTTACAGAGCCGCAACGAGCGAATGTTTCTTCTCACGTTCCTTGTGGTAAACATGGCAGACACGAAGCGGAAACTGGAAAATGACATTTTCGCGGCGGCGGGCATTGCACAGAAATATAACTGCGCCTTAACCCGTCTTGACTATCAGCAGGAAGCGGGGCTGATGTCCTCTGTCCCTTTGGGGGAGAACCTTATCCCTATTCAGAGAGGGTTGACGACGAGCAGCACCGCTATTTTTATCCCGTTCATCACGCAGGAGCTATTTCAGACTGGGGCTGCCCTGTATTATGGGCTGAACGCTTTAAGTAATAACATGATACTCTGCGACCGCAAGCAGCTTAAAAACCCCAACGGGCTTATCTTGGGAACACCGGGCAGCGGAAAATCCTTTGCGGCAAAGCGGGAAATCACAAATGCCTTTCTCATTACCGACGACGATATTTTTATCTGCGACCCGGAAGCCGAGTATTTTGCCCTTGTAAAGCGGCTTGGCGGGCAAGTGATACGATTATCCCCGACCGGGAAAGGCATGGACGGTACGCCCCAGTATGTGAACCCTATGGATATGAACCTTAATTACAGCGAGGACGACAGCCCCCTTGCACTGAAAAGTGATTTTATCCTGTCCCTCTGCGAGCTTGTCATTGGCGGCAAGGAGGGCTTGCAGCCCGTTGATAAGACCGTCATTGACCGCGCCGTAAGGAATGTGTACCGGGACTATCTTGCTGACCCTGTACCGGAAAAAATGCCTATTTTGGGCGACCTTTACGACGAGCTGTTAAAACAGCCGGAGCCGGAAGCTGCCCGTATTGCGGCGGCGTTGGAACTGTATGTTTCCGGCAGTCTTAACGTGTTCAACCACAGAACTAACGTGGAACTTTCTAACCGCCTTGTCTGCTTTGATATTAAGCAGCTTGGAAAACAGCTCAAAAAATTAGGTATGCTCATTGTGCAAGACCAGATATGGAACCGCGTTACCATTAACCGGGCAGAAAAGAAATCTACCCGCTACTATATGGACGAATTTCATTTGCTCTTAAAAGAGGAACAGACCGCCGCTTACAGTGTGGAGATTTGGAAGCGTTTTAGAAAATGGGGAGGTAAACAGGCACAGTCCCTACAATCTTGCAAATGGGGATTGTGTATGCCGTCTTAACCGAAGCCGAAAAGAACGGTTAAGAATATCAGCGGAGAAGAAAACGGGAAAGGTTTTGCAATCCTAATCCGAGTGGAAGTGTCAAGGTAATACTTGATACACACGCAACGCATAGGGCTTGACCCCCGGTTTGCAATAGCCGGGAATATAACAGCCCCACGAGGCTCCGCTATCGTTTCGGTCTGCGGCATAAACCGCAGGATAAAAAGATATGCTATGCCGGGTATGAACAGACATACCGCTGAAAATGGGCGAAAGCCCCGGAGGGACAGATAAAAAACTGTCCGCTAATCACACAACAGATACCCACAGCTATCACGCAGAACATCAAGGACTTGCTTGCTTCCCGCGAGGTGGAAAATATCTTTGAAAACTCTGATTTTGTCCTCATGCTCAATCAGGCGCAGGGCGACCGGGCTATCCTTGCAAAGCAGCTAAATATCAGCCCACAGCAGATGAAATATGTAACCCACACCGAAGCAGGCGAAGGACTTATCTTTTACGGAAATGTGGTGCTGCCCTTTGTAGACCATTTTCCGAAAGACACCGAGCTTTACCGCATTATGACGACGAAGCCGGAGGAAGTGAGCAGCCTATGAAACAGTTAAAACCACGCGATAAAATCACACAGAAAATGACCCGCGACGGTGCGGTGGAAGTCAACGAAACACAGCAGACCGCCGAGCGTATCAGCAGCCGGGAAGCAGACAGCAACTTTTCACAGCCGGACACCGCTACCGCAGAGCGCGTCATGGAACACCTTGACGCAGCCCATACCCGAAAGGCAAGCAAAAAGGCAGTCAAGAAAGCGCAGGAAGCTACCGTTTTGCGTACTTCCACTTCCCGCTTGCAGTTTACCGACGAGGAACGGGCAACGCCGGAACTGGAAACTTACATCAAAAAATCAGAAAAAGCAGCCGACAAACTGGACGCGGCAAAGGCAGCTCTCCCGAAGCAGAAGAAACTGGTAAAAGAGCGCACCTTTGAGGAAGCCACCGGAAAGGCAAAGACCCGGCTTCACTTTGAGGAACAGGAAAAGCCCCTACCCGGCGGCAAACCCCACAATAATCCGTTATCCCGCCCCGCGCAGGAAGCGGGTATTTTTGTTCACAACAAAATCCACAGCGTCGAGAAAGACAATTCCGGCGTGGAGGGCGCGCACAAATCGGAGGAACTTGCCGAGCGCGGCGCAAGGTACGGGACGCAGAAACTAAAACAGGGCTACCGCAGCCATAAGCTGAAACCCTACCGGGAAGCGGCAAAGGCAGAACGGGCAGCGTTTAAGGCAAACGTCAATTTCCAGTATCACAAAGCCTTGCAGGAAAACCCGCAGCTTACAAGTAATCCCTTTTCCCGGTTCATGCAGAAACAAAAAATCAAACGCCAGTATGCAAAGACGGTAAAGAAAGGCGGCGCAGCTACCGCCAAAGCAGCCGCCGGAGCGTCCCAAACAGCAGCAAAAAAAGCGGCTGCCTTTGCAGGGCGACACCCGGCAGGCGTGATAATCGCTATCACCGCGCTGCTTCTGTTCATCATGGTATCGGTAGGGCTTTCCTCTTGTGGGGCAATGTTTTCCGGCAGCATGAACAGCGTGTTAGGGACTTCCTACACGTCCGAGGACAGCGACCTTGTGGCAACGGAACAGAGCTATGCCGCAATGGAAAACGAGCTGCAAAGTGAGATTGACGCTATCGAAAGCACCCACAGTGGCTATGATGAATACCGCTATGACCTTGATACTATCGGGCATAACCCACATGAGCTTGCGTCTTATCTGACTGCCCTTTTGCAGAGTTATACCCCGCAGAGCGCACAGGCAAAGCTAAAGCGGCTGTTCGGCTTACAGTACACTTTGACGCTGACGGAAGAAATCGAGATACGCACCACCACCGACGAGGAGGGCAACGAGGAAGAATACGAATACCGTATCTTAAATGTGAAACTGACAAACAAGCCGATTGCTTCCCTTGCGGAAGAACTGCTGAACCCACAGCAGTTTGAAATGTTCAAAGTGTACTTACAGACACAGGGCAACAAACCGCTGATTTTTGGCGGCGGCTCCCCCGACGGTAGCCCGTCCGAGGATTTAAGCGGCGTGGAGTTTGTAAACGGTACGCGCCCCGGAAATCAAGAGCTTATGGAGCTTGCAAAGCAGCAAGTCGGAAATGTGGGCGGCTACCCTTACTGGTCTTGGTACGGCTTTAACAGCCGCGTGGAATGGTGCGCCTGTTTTGTATCATGGTGCTACAATCAAGCCGGAAAAAGCGAACCGCGCTTTGCGGGCTGCGAATGGCAGGGTGTCCCTTGGTTTCAGTCAAGGGGACAATGGGGCGCACGCGGCTATGAGAATATCGCACCGGGCGACGCTATCTTTTTTGATTGGGATTTAGACGGCGTTGCCGACCATGTGGGGCTTGTGCTTGGCAGGGACGAAAGCCGCGTCTATACCGTTGAGGGCAATTCCGGCGACGCCTGCAAGATAAAAAGCTACGACCTCAACTATCAATGTATCAAAGGCTATGGGCTGATGAACTGGTAAGCAGCCCCAAAAAGAAAGGAGAATTTACTTTATGGCAAACAATAAAATTGACCGTATCAATAAGGAAATCGCAAAGACCCGCGAGAAAATCACAGAATATCAAAACAAATTAAAAGGACTGGAAGCGCAGAAAACCGAAGCGGAAAACCTTGAAATTGTGCAGCTTGTACGCGCTATGCGTATGACCCCACAGGAACTTAACGCCATGCTCAAAGGCGATACTATCCCCGGCATGACAGCCACAGACTATGAAGAACAGGAGGAAAATGCAGATGAAGAATAAATTCAAACAGACCATGACAGCCCTTTGTGCCGCCCTTATCCTTATGGGCGGTTTTTCTGTCCCTGCCTATGCACAGGGGACAGCCACAGAGCCGCCTACAGAGGACGCGACCAACGACAGCAATGTAGTTGTGGAGGAAAAAGAAGAAACGCCGCCCCTTACCCCAAAGGGCAACGCAACACTGGTGGACGATTTCGGCGGCAATAAGCAGCTTATCACTGTTACCACCAAAGGCGGCAATTATTTCTATATCCTCATTGACCGGGCAGCCGAGGGGGAACAGACCGTACATTTCCTTAATCAAGTGGACGAAGCCGACCTTATGGCACTGACCGAAACCGGGGAAGCCACGAAAAAACCGGAAGTCTGCAACTGTACGGAGAAATGCGAAGCCGGAAAAGTAAATACGTCCTGCCCTGTATGTGCAACTACTCTGACAGGCTGCACAGGCAAAGAACCTACCCCAACACCCACAGAGCAGCCGGAAGAACCGAAAGAAAAAGGGGGCAATCCCGGCGCGGTGCTTGCCTTAGTCCTCTTTGTGCTGCTTGGTGGTGGCGCAGTGTTCTACTACTTTAAGTTTGTAAAACCGAAGCAGAACGTGAAAGGAAACACCGACCTTGAAGATTTTGACTTTGAGGACTACGACGAGGACGAGCCGGAAGCAGATACCGGGGAAACTTCCGAAGATGAAGAAACGGAGGAAGAAACCCTATGACCCTGTTTACCGACAATCCCTTTGAAAAGATGATGATACAGAAACCGAACAGGCGGCGTGATAATGCGCCGCCTGTTCTTTATCCCCCGGCTTGTGCTTCCTGCCCTTATAAGGGACAGTCCCCTTGTGTGGGGTACTGTATCAGAAAGATTGAAAACAAACAACCGACAGAACGATAAAAAGATATACTTGCGATATGGAATATGATATAATTGTTCCAACCATAGGAAATGACAGAGTTAAACAAATTTGAAGTTGAGGAAAAGAAAGAATGGAAGATAAAAAGATATTGCTTGATAATATTGATAAAATTCATACAACCGAAATGGGAATTGATAGAATTAAAAGAAACCTAAAAATAGATACAGCAGATGTTGTTGAGTATTGCAAAAATAAGGTGTTGGATAAAAATTGCAATATATACAAACAGGGTAAAAATTGGTATTGCGAAGTTGAAAATATCAAAATTACTATCAATTCATATAGTTATACAATTATCACAGCACATATTGTTAAGTAAAATCGGACTTTGGAGTGAAATTATGGACTATATAATACGAGAAATGAGAAGTGAAGAATACTGTTTATTAAGTGATTTTTTGTACGAAGCGATTTATATTCCAGAAGGAATTGAACCGCCACCTAAATCAGTAATAGAATGTCCAGAATTACAAGAATATATCGTTGAGTTTGGAAATCGAAAACACGATAAAGCCTTAGTTGCAGAAATGCAGGGAAATGTAATAGGAGCTATTTGGGTAAGAATTATGAATGATTATGGACACATTGATAATGATACTCCATCGCTTGCTATGTCTGTCCACAAAAAATACAGAGGATTAGGCATTGGAACTTCATTATTGAAACAACTATTACAGGTAGAAAAATTGGCTGGATATTCAAAAATATCCTTATCCGTTCAGAAAAGTAATTATGCAGTCAAGATGTACGAGAAAGTGGGATTTACTGTTGTTGATGAAAATAATGAGGAATATATTATGATTGTAAATCTATAACCGAAAGCTACAGTTTGTCAAATTATTTTACTATTTCATATCGCACAATTTTATACAATCACTTGTAGGAGCAATCGAAAAATCGGTTGCTCTTTTCTTTTACCCGAAAGGAGGAACTTATATTTGATTTTAGTTATTGCAGAAAAGCCCAGTGTGGCGCAGACAATCGCTGCCGTACTTGGGGCAAAGGAAAAGAAAGACGGATTTCTCACAGGAAGCGGCTATATCGTTTCTTGGTGCGTAGGACATTTGGTAGGGCTTGCGGAAGCTGCCGCCTACGGGGAACAATATAAAAAGTGGAGCTATGACAGCTTACCGATTTTGCCGCAGGAATGGAAGTACACCGTTGCTTCTGACAAGGAAAAGCAATTCAAAACCCTAAAAGAGCTTATGCACCGGGCAGACGTTTCCGAAGTCGTCAATGCCTGCGACGCAGGGCGCGAGGGAGAACTCATTTTCCGTTTTGTCTATGAAATGGCGGGCTGCAAGAAACCTATGCGCCGCCTTTGGATTTCCTCTATGGAGGACAGCGCAATCAAAGAGGGCTTTTCCCGTCTGAAGAACGGCGAGGAATACGACGCGCTCTTTGCTTCCGCATTATGCAGGGCAAAGGCTGACTGGTTAATTGGTATCAATGCCACCCGCCTTTTCTCTGTCCTTTACAATCATACCTTGAACGTGGGGCGCGTACAGACCCCAACCTTAAAAATGCTTGTTGACCGGGACGCAGCGATTACCACTTTCAAGAAAGAAAAATACTACCATGTGCGCCTTGCCTTATCCGGCGCGGAAGCTGCAAGTGAAAGAATTTCAGATAAGGCAGAAGCAGACGCATTAAAAACGACTTGCGAAGCGTCAAAAGCAGTCTGTACTTCCCTTTTGAAAGAGAAAAAGACCGCAGCCCCGCCGAAACTCTTTGACCTTACTTCTTTACAGAGGGAAGCAAACCGCCTGTTCGGATATACGGCAAAACAGACCCTTGACCTTGCACAAGCCCTGTATGAAAAAAGACTTCTTACTTATCCGAGAACAGACAGCAGCTATCTTACTGACGACATGGGCGACACAGCGGCGGGCATTATTAAGCTGCTTTGCGGAAAATTTTCTTTTATGGCGGGAAAAGACTTCACGCCGGAGCTTGGAAAGGTGCTGAACAGTAAAAAGGTATCCGACCACCATGCCATTATCCCTACTATGGAGCTTGCAAAGACCGACCTTGCAGCGCTGCCGGAAAGCGAAAGAAATATCCTTACTCTTGCCGGGGGGCGTCTTATTATGGCGACTGCTGTACCGCATACCTTTGAAGCGGTTACAGCAGTTTTTGAGTGTGCCGGACAGTCCTTTACCGCAAGGGGAAAAACGGTACTGTCCGACGGGTGGAAAGAGATTGACCGAAAATACAGGACAGCCTTAAAGAACAAGCCCGAAACGGACGACGCAGACAGCGACACAGAAAATACCCTGCCGCCATTTACCGAGGGACAGACCTTTGAAAATCCGGCGGCAACGGTAACGGAGCATGACACAACACCGCCAAAACCTCACAACGAAGCGTCGCTGCTCTCTGCTATGGAGCGCGCCGGAAACGAGGACACCGACCCGGACGCAGAACGCAAAGGGCTTGGAACTCCCGCCACCCGCGCCGCCGTCATTGAAAAACTGGTAAAGGGCGGCTTTGTGGAGCGAAAAGGCAAGCAGCTACTTCCCACAAAGGACGGTATCAACCTTGTGTGCGTCCTGCCGGACACCTTGACAAGCCCGCAGCTTACCGCAGAATGGGAAAACAATCTGACGCAGATTGCAAAAGGCAAGGAAGACCCCGCCGCATTTATAGAGGGTATTGAGGATATGGCGCGGGAACTGGTAAAGACCTATCCGTTTCTTTCTGATGATAAAGCGCAGATGTTCAAGCCGGAACGGGAAGCGTTGGGAAGCTGCCCCCGCTGCGGTTCTCCTGTCTATGAGGGAAAGAAAAACTACTATTGCAGCAATAAGGAATGTAGCTTTACCATGTGGAAAAATGACCGTTTCTTTGAAGAACGAAAAGTAACCTTTACCCCAAAAATTGCCGCGGCACTCTTAAAATCCGGCAAGGTAAATGTGAAAAAGCTCTATTCCCCAAAGACGGGCAAAACCTACGACGGAACTATCGTATTGGCTGATACGGGCGGGAAATATGTCAACTACCGGGTGGAGCTTCCGAAGAAAAAATAACTGAATAGCAAGCATAGGAAAAGAGTACCCTTTTCCGTAAAATCCCTGCTTTCTCTACCGAGAACGGCGGGGATTTTTGCTTGTTGGGAAGTGTCCCAAACCCTCTGAAATCTTGAAAAAATATATAAAATCTTTGGCAAAAAGGCGGGCGCAGGGTACTGAATGATGAAACAGGAAAAAGCAGCGTCCGCGCTGCCTTTGGGAAAGGAGGTTACACATGGCAAGTTTACGGGACACCGTAAAGGACTATCAAGAAGAATTAAGGGACGGTATCGCTTGGGTGGCGTTTTGGAAAACGGGACGCTCTTGGAACGCAGAATATTTCCACCTTGAAATGGGCGACTACCTTTACCCGGAGGACAGAAGCCGTATGGAAGAAATCAAGCAGGCTGACCCTGCCGCCGTTGTGGTAAACGGTTATTATTCCGGCTATCTTGGCGAGAATATGAACCTTGACGAGCTGACCGCCGGAGTGCGCCGACACTACGAAAACGGATATAGCAATATCGGGGAATTTATCGAAGCCCACGACGACAGGCTGCCGCCGGAGCTTATCGAGGAAGCAAGAGCCGCCGCCCACGCTGCGGGGCTGCCTTTCTCTGAAAAAGCCTACCGGGACGGCGAAGAACCCGACCCCTATCTATTTGACGGGAGCATGAGCATGGAGGACTACGAACTTATGCACCGCATGATTGAGAAAGAAAGGAGTGAACGCATGGCAGAAACGATTTTAAGCGGGTATCTTTCTAATCTTGGAAAGTACACCGAGGGCAGCCCTGCGGGCGAATGGGTATCATTCCCCACGACTGCCGAACATTTGAAAGAAGTCTTTGACCGTATCGGGATTGACTTTAAGAACTATGGAGAATGGCATTTTACAGAATTTCAATCTTCCGTTCCGGGCTTGACAACACACCTTAACGAATTTTCCCACCCCGACGAACTGAATTATTTGGGCGAACTTTTGAAAATGCAGTTTGACGACGACAGGGAAAAATTTGTTGCAGCTATGGCATACGGCGACCATACAAGGGACTTGCAGGACATTATCAACCTTGCACAAAACCTTGATTGTTACTGGCTTTATCCGTCCGTACAGAGTGAGGAAGATTACGGGCATTATCTGATTGAAGAACTGGACGAGTTGGAGTTGCCCGAAGAAGCAAAAAAATATTTCATGTATGAGGAATACGGGCGGGACGCTGCTATCAATGACGGGGGCAGATTTACCGAGCAGGGCTATATCTACAATAACCGCAACACATTTACAGAATGGTACGACGGGCGTGACGTGCCGGAGGAATACCGGGTAACGCCGCAGCCGCCAGTACAGGAAAAGGAACAGGCAGACCTTGACGCTTCCGCAGCCATACAAACCGCCGCCACAGAGCAGCCCCCGGTTCTCCCGATTATCCTATCTTCTGAAAAGCCCGCCGATAAAATGAAAGAGATTACCGACCGACTGGAACAGGGAATTTTAGGACTTTATGAAAGCGACCGTTACGCCGATTATCTGCGTACCATGTCAAAATTCCATGATTACAGCCTTAACAATACAATCCTTATCGCCATGCAGGGCGGTAACCTTGTGAAAGGCTATAAACAATGGGAAAAGGAATTTGACCGCCATGTAAAGCCGGGAGAAAAAGCTATCAAGATACTTGCGCCGTCCCCGTTTACCGTTAAGAAACAGGTGGAAAAAATCGACCCGGACACCCAAAAGCCTGTTTTCGATAAAGACGGGAAGCCTGTTACCGAGGAAAAGGAAATCAAGATACCCGCTTTTCGTGTAGTATCTGTCTTTGATATTTCACAGACCGAGGGAAAGGAGCTTCCTGCCCTTACCTATGAGCTGACGGGCAACGTGGAACAATACAAGGATTTTTTCGCTGCCCTTGAAAAGACTTCCCCCTTTGCTATGGGATTTGAAGCATTAAGCGACGGCGTAAAAGGACGCTGCAATTACGAGGAAAAGCGTATCTTCATCAACGAGGGTATGGACGAATTGCAGAATATCAAGACCGCAATCCATGAAATCGCCCACGCCACGCTGCATGATACCGCCCTTGCCATGCCGGAACGCCCCGACCGCCGCACCCGCGAGGTACAGGCGGAAAGCGTCGCCTATGCGGTCTGCCAACATTACGGGCTTGATACGTCGGACTATTCTTTTGGGTATATCGCCGGGTGGAGCAGCGGAAAAGAACTTGCAGAACTGAAAGGCTCTCTTGAAACAATCCGCAGTACCGCCGCAAGTCTGATTGATACCATAGACGGACATTTTGCAGAAATCCAAAAGGCACAGGATAAGGAACAGACCACCGAACAGGCGCAGCCCGCACAAGAAGCTACCAAACAGCCCGAAGCAGAAGCAGCCGCGCCGGAGCTTCCCGAAGAAACAGCCCCGGTACAGGAAAAAGAAGCACAGCCGGAACAGGCTGCACCCGCCCCTTATTACACTATCAATGAAGCTGCCGCCAAACGCGCAAAGGATATGAACAGCTTTTCCGATTATAAGCAAGGCAGCGCGACGGCTGAATACAGGCATTACGTTGATGAAGCCGTACAGCTTGCAGAAAGGCAGAAACAGCGGGTAGACCCGATGTACCATGAGAAAATCGACAGCCTGCTTGACACCTACGCCCGGAAACTGGCGGCGAACATGAACAAAGGCTATGAGATTGACGCGCGTGTTCCCTCTATCCTGATTGCGGGCGGCTCTAACTTCCCCACAAGGAAGAAAGAAAAGCAGAACGCAGCCCGCGACAGCAATTACCGGGAATGGCAGGACATACATGGGCTTCTTGATAAAATCCGCAGTACCGGCATGGGCGGTATCAGCGCAGACGACCCACAGGCAGTACAGAAGTTAGAAAAGAAACTGGAAAGCCTTGAAAAATCGCAGGAAACCATGAAAGCCGTAAACGCCTATTACCGCAAGCATAAGACCCTTGACGGCTGCCCGCATTTACCGCCGGAGGAACTGGAAAAACTGAAAGCAGACATGGCGAGCGGTTGGCATTTGGAGGACAAGCCCTTTGCGACTTGGGCGTTATCCAACAACAGCGCAGAAATCCGGCGAGTGAAAGACCGTATCAAATCCCTTTCGCAGCAAAAAGAAATCGGTTTTGTGGGTTGGGAGTTTGACGGCGGCAAGGTGGAAGCAAACACCGAAGCGAACCGACTGCAAATCTTCTTTGAGGATAAGCCGGACGAAGCCACGCGGGAAGCCCTAAAAAGTAATGGCTTCCGTTGGTCGCCAAAAGCGGGGGTATGGCAGCGGCAGCTTACCAGTAACGCCTATTATGCGGCTGATTATGTCAAGGCGATTGCACCCCTTACCGGGGAAAAGCCTACCGAGTTACAGCGGGCGCATATCCGGCAGCAAAAGGTAGCTGCACAGGGACAACCCATACAGGAGCAGCCGGAACAGGAAGCCCCACAGGATAAAGACACCTTTTCCATTTATCAGATAAAAGGCGGGGACGAAACAAGGGACTTGCGCTTTGAACCTTACGACCGTCTGACTGCCACAGGACACCGGGTAGACGAGAAAAACTATACACTTGTCTATTCCGCAGAGCTTACGCCAGGGATTTCCCTTGAAGATATTTACACCCGCTTCAATATCGACCACCCGAAAGATTTTAAGGGACACAGCCTTTCCGTTTCCGACGTGGTGGTGCTTCATCAGAACGGGCAGGACACCGCCCACTATGTAGACAGCTTCGGTTATAAGGAAGTGCCGGAGTTTTTCAAGGAGCAGGAAAAAGCCCTCATTCCCGATAACTTGGAAACGGGCGAAACAATCAGAACACCGAGGGGGACTTTCTATGTAACCACCATGAGCCGCGAGCAAATGGAAGCTGCCGGATATGGATTGCACCACCAGTCCGACGACGGAAAATATCTGATTATGGGGAATGGAACGCGGGCGTTTGCCATTTTCGCAGAGCAGCCGGAAAACTATCTGAAAGCTGCCGAGCAGACCACCGAGCAAAACTACAACATGATTGACGGGCAGATAAACAACACCCCGACCGTCGCAGAACTGGAAGCAAAGGTAAAGGCAGGAGAAACCATTTCCCTTGTTGACCTTGCGGAAGCTGTCAAGGCTGACAAGGAACGCGGCAAGGCAGCGAAAACGGAAAAGAAGCCCTCTATCCGGGCGCAGCTTAGAGCAGACAAAGAAAAGACAGCACAGAAAAAAGCGGCAAAATCAAAAAATCACGAATTGGAGGTATGAGCATGATTAGACTGACCGTTGAAGAAACAAACCTGTTGAGCATTTACAATGAGGGCGGCAAGCGCGGGCTTATGGAGAACATCAACGCTGCGCTGCCGTTCATGGACGAGGATATGCGGGAACTGGCGAAGCGCACCCTTGCGAAAATCGTACCTCTGACAGAAAATGAGTATGCGGAGCTTGCCATTTTCGCCGCTGATGAGGTATGACCGGGGGTAAGCGGCTTACGCCGCCCCAAAGCCGGAAAGTCAACAGCCTTGTAAAAAAGGAGTGCTGCAACTGCGATAACGGACACTGTATTTTACTGGACGACGGGGAGGAATGTGTCTGTCCGCAGCTTATTTCCTATTCGCTTCTATGCAAATGGTTTCAGACCGCCGTACTTCCCCTTGATAAGCTACTGTATGCGGAGCTATTCAAGACCGAGGATAAAAAGCGTTGTACCGAGTGCGGAGCTTCTTTTGCGTCCACCTCTAACAGCGTCAAATACTGCCCGGACTGCCGGAAGCGTATTACCCGCAGACAGGCAGCGGAGCGCATGAGAAAACGGCGCGCCCTTGTTACGCAGTAGGGGCAAAAAAAGCCTTGATTTACGGGGCATAACAGACACGAAACTTGCATAAGCGATATGGAATACCTTTTCCCTTAAAATCGGGGTTCTACTGCGTAACATTTCTAAATCAGTACCTATGAAAGGACAGGGTGCGGGAGGTCATTACTGGCTTCCTGCACCCTGTTCTTTTTGTGTCTGACTGTCTTTATTCTGTATTCCCGGCTTCGGCTGCAATTCTTTTTCTATCCGGTTTCGGTAATGGGATTTCCTGCGGTAGAAATAGTTTGTTACTTCCTGTTCCGGCAGCCATATCCCCGCAGCTTCTATCCGTTCCATAACAGCGGCAACGATTTTCCAGTTGTTGCGCTTATGCGGCTCATGCCCTTTTTCTATCCAAAGGCGGCGGTATTCCTCATAAAGCCATATACTGACAGCTTCTTTCTGTCGCTGCTTCAAATGCCGGAACTGCTTATCTGTCCGCAGCAGCTTTCCGTCTACCTTTTTATGATTTTTTGTTCCGATTTCTTTTTTTCCTCTCTTTCCATTTCCTCAAGGGGAAACTGGGGGAGGGCTTCTATCAGCTTCATTGTGATATTCTGGCGCATATCTTCATCAATTTCCAGTTTGAATGTTCCGTCCGGCTGACGTTTCTTTACAGTTGCCTGCCTGTCGATTTCGTCCTTGTAGCACATAAGCACCTTTTCCACCGCCCATGTTTCCCCGGCAACGGCAGCACGTATGGTTTCATAATCGGGTATCGTTTGGTCTGCCATGTTTTCACACTCCTGTCTGTATTGGAATACCTTTATCCTACCACGCTTTTATGAATATTTCTACTGTAAGCGTTCGGTTTCCCTGCCCCGTTCCGGCTCTTTATTCAGCCTTAAAATACTGTCTATGTTCTGTTTGATAACGTCATATTCCTTGACCTGTTTTTTTAGCTTGCCATAATCAGCATAAAGGGCTTCTTTCTGCGCTTGGAGTTTCCCGTATTCTTCCTGCATGGCGGCGAGATTGGGGAGCTTGGTAATGCCCGCCGCTTTCAGTGTCTTTACTGCCGCTTCATGGAGTATCAGACTGCTTTCCTGCTTTGCCCGGTATGCGTCCTTATCCTTTGTCCTGCGGTATGCTTCATAGATGGGTTTTGTCTTTTGGTAGGTGGTAACGTGCTTCATCAGCACCGCCATATCTGCAAGACGCTTTTCCACGCTCTTTAATGCGTCTGCTGTCTTTTCATTCTCCGCATTTATTTCCTCAATCCGGCTGACTAAATCTGCGTACTGCTCAATCTGATGTTCGGTCAAGAAATTCATAGTCTTTGCTGCCAGTTTCAGATTATGGATTTTCGCCCACTGTTCATAGCCCCGGCTCTCTTGTGCCTTGATACTGTTTTCAATGTCGATAAGCAGCGATACACCACGCTGCTCTTTGGGAGCTTTCGCCGCTTTTGTACGCTTGCCCGCAATCCGTTCTCTGATTGCTTCTTCTGTATAATCTGCACCGAGAGTTTTTAAGCGGGTAAACCGTTCCTGTCCCGGAGCGCGGCAGGAGGTATATTTTCCCGGCTTTATCTCATAGCCCGCCGCCTGTAACCGCTGCAACAATTCTTCAAAACTTGCCACTTGGGGGATAAGCGTATCAATGGCGATTTTCAGCTTGCCTTTCCAACTTGTCCCGGTTTTCTCCGCTTGATATTCCGCATAACTTTTTCCCTTACTGCCTTTGCCCGGAACGACCACAGATAGCCCGTTTTCCCGGCACAACTTATCGCTCATGTTCCGTATGCCGTAGTAGCTGCGTTTATTGGAATTGTACTTATGGTAGTCAACGAAATTGACCGCACAAAAAATGATATGGTTATGGATATGCCCCTTGTCTATGTGGGTAGTTAGGACGTATTCATGCTGTCCTTTTGTTACCGCGTCGGCAAGCTGCTTTCCGATTGCGTGGGCTTTCTCACAGTCCACTTCTCCCGGCTCAAAAGATTGTATCAGATGAAAAGCTAAGTTGTTCCCTTTTTGCCGAGCCTGCGACAAAGTATATTCAAACTCAATATCTGCCGTTTCATAGCTGCACCCAAAGGAGGACACAAGCGTTTTCCCGTCTGTCTTATCCGGGTTTTGGATATAGTCAAGGGCTTTGCTCAACGTGCTTTTAATAGGCTTAATCTTTGTAACCGCCATATTTCCGCAAGCACCCCCTTTATTTCCTCTATGTCCTCTTGGTAGACGATGCCTGTCGCGTTGACACGCTTTGCAATCTGATTGATATTGACCCCGATTTTCTGTATCTCCGCTGTCATGGCTTTTATGTCGCTATGGTCTGTCTGAATGATGTACCCGTCAATGGCAATCTTGCGAAGATACGCCGCCATGTTCCGGGTGGGGACGAGCTTCATTTTCTGCTCAATCAATGCCCGTTCTTCCTCTGTTACATAGAATTTGATTTGTACTTTTCTTTTGCGTCCATTCATGCAATCGCTCCTTTCCATTCCGAGGGTTTGGGACACTTCCCAACAAGCAATTTTCAACCGACGCACCGCAGGACGGGAGGGCGAAAATACGGAAAAGGGTACTCTTTTCCTATGCTTGCTAAGAAAGTTTTTTTCCTCACTGGTTACTACAAGGCAATGCTCTATATGCCAAAAAAGAGCAAAAGAAAAACGCTGCAATCAGTAAAGATTACAACGCTTCCTAAATCATATTCAATTTTACCGGACACATTTATTTGTCCTCTTTTTCGACTTCTGAAATTTCTTTTGCAGTTGCCGTTACAATCCGTATGCCGTTATCGCTCATATCATCAAGGAGAGCGTCAAGCTGCCGCCGCTTTGTATCTTTTTCGGCGGGCGTATCTAAAAGAAACTGGTCTACGGATATATTGTAACGGAGCATAAGCTCAAAAAAGATTTGCAGACTGGGGTGCTGTCCTTTGTTTTCAATATTCGCAAGGTAACGAGGGGAAATATACATTTCATCACTTACCTGTTTGCGGCTTTCCTTACGCCCCGTCCGCGCAGCTTTTATCGCTTCTCCAAATGCTTTGAAGTCATATTTTTCTACTGGTCTTTTTGCCATATTTATTCACCCAGTTACATTTTACTGTTCCCCTTTCTGCTTGGATATGTCTATACAGTTCCACTAATTAGCCATAATAATTCATATCTATATACTTGCTATTGTTCGTGTATCCGACTATAATTATACTGATATGATTTGCAGAAAGGACTTGGGTTGTTATGGAATATATGTCTTGCCCCGAAGCAGCAAAGAAATGGGGAATTTCTGAACGGCGTGTACAGATACTTTGCAGGGAGAACCGCATACCGGGTGTTGCAAAACTTGGGTATATGTGGCTGATACCACAAGACGCAGAAAAACCGATTGACGGTAGAACAAAACAAGGAAAGGAGCTATACCATGAATAAAGTTTTGATTATAGATGATGATAAGGAACTTTGTGCGCTGATTAAACGCAGCGTACTATCAGAAGATATAGAAGCTGATTTTTGTAATACTGGAAAAGAGGGATTACAAAAATTAAAAGAGAGAGAATATCAACTTGTGATACTGGACGTTATGATGCCCGGTATGGACGGATTTGAAACATTGGAAGAAATTAGAAAGGAAAGCAGCCTGCCGATTTTGATGTTCACATCAAAAAATGACAGTGCTTCTAAGGTACGCGGTTTAAGGGCAGGAGCTGATGATTACTTGACAAAACCTTTTGACATGGACGAACTGATAGCCCGTATCGTTTCCCTTATACGCCGTTATACCCGTTTCAATCAACAGGACGGAATATCACAGCAGCTTGAATTTGACGGATTGAAAATTGATATTGAAAATCGTTCTGTTACTACGGAAAATGGAATTTTTGAATTGCCTCCAAAAGAATTTGACCTACTCTTATACTGCGCAAAAAATCAAGGGAAAATTCTGACAAAGCAACAGATTTATGAAGAAGTGTGGAGAGAGGAATATTTCTATGATGACAGCAACATTATGGCAATTATCAGCCGACTTCGCAAGAAATTAGAGATAAATCCCGGAAGTCCAAAATATATTCAAACGATTAAAGGTATCGGTTATCGTTTTAACAAGGAGGTTTGATTTTCTATGGAAGCAATTATTTTTCTATCCATAATCATTGCACTTTTTTCTATTTTTCTTTCCTACTTTGTCATCAGACGTGTTAAAAAACAGATAGCCGAGATAACAGACGCACTGATTGATATAAAAAAAGGAAATGGGAATAGACGTATCTTATCTGCAACAAACGAACTGGTAGCCCCTCTTGCCTATGAAATAAATGAGATTGTTGTGTCTTATGAGAGCAGGCTTTCTACTGTCCGGCAGACAGAAGAAACAAACCGACAGCTTATGACAAGTCTTTCCCATGATGTTCGGACACCGCTTACAACGCTTATTGGGTATCTTGACGCTGCACATAAAGGAATTGTTACAGGAAAAGACAGGGACGACTATATCGAAACTGCCCGCCGTAAAGCCCACGATTTGAAAGAATATATTGATGTTCTTTTTGACTGGTTCAAATTAAATTCTAATGAGTTTGCTATGGATATAAATATTGTTGAAGCTGCGGAGCTGACACGAAATATCTTGATTGACTGGATACCCATATTTGAAGATAAGCAGATAGATTACAACATTGATATTCCCGAACAGCCTTTCCGGGTAAAACTTGATACGGACGGCTATATGAGGATATTGAACAATCTTATTCAGAATGTAATTTCTCACAGTCATGCGGATAAAATAGAAATAATCCTGTCAAAGCAGGAAAAAAATATGCAAATCCGATTAGCAGATAATGGAATAGGGATTGAAAAAGAAGATTTGAAGCATATTTTTGAACGGCTCTATAAATGCGATAAGGGACGGTCTGAAAAAGGCAGCGGTCTTGGGCTTTCTATCACACACCAACTTGTAGAAAAGATGAACGGCACAATAACAGCAAATAGCATACAGGGAAAAGGAACGGAATTTACTTTGCTTTTTCCCTTAGCAAATTAAGGTTCTCCCGTCCTTATGACGGGAGCCTTAATTATTTGGGGGAGAAATATTTCAAATTGCAAGGTTAATGCAAGGTTGCGGCAAGGTTAATGCAAGGTTGGTGTGATAGAATACTTTACAGAACAGGAGGTTTGAATATGGACAAAAATTATATCATTGAAACAAAAAATCTTACAAAACAGTACGGCTCACAAAAGAGTGTCGCTGACTTAAATATCCATGTGCAGAAAGGGAAAATTTACGGACTGCTTGGAAGAAACGGAGCTGGAAAAACGACCACTATGAAAATGCTGCTCGGATTAACAAAGCCAACTTCCGGCGAAGTTAAAATATGGGGAAAGTCTTTGCAAGGGAATGAAAAGAAACTGTTGCCCCGTATCGGTAGTCTGATTGAGTCCCCCGGCTTTTATCCTAATCTGACTGCTACGGAAAATTTGCGTATCTTTGCAACCTTACGGGGCGTACCAAACAGCCACGCAATTAAAGACGCTTTAGATTTGGTGGGATTGCCTTATAAAGACAAGAAACTATTTTCCCAGTATTCTCTTGGTATGAAACAACGGCTTGCGATTGCACTTTCCATTATGCACGACCCGGAGCTTTTGATTTTAGATGAACCTATCAATGGGCTTGACCCGATTGGAATTGCAGAGGTGCGCTCCTTTATTCGTGAACTTTGCGATACAAAAGGAAAAACAATTTTAATTTCCAGTCATATTCTTTCGGAGATTTCTCTGCTAGCAGATGATATTGGAATTATCGACCATGGCGCACTACTGGAAGAAGAAAGTCTTGCGGAACTGGAACAAAAAAGCAGTAAACATATCCGATTTACTCTTTCTGATACCGCACAGGCAGCAAGAATTTTGGAACGTACTTTCCACGAAAACCATTTTTCTATACAGGACGACCACAATTTACGTCTACACAATCTTGATTTACCAGTAGGGAAAATTGTAACCGCCTTTGTAGAAAATGGATTGGAGGTATCAGAAGCTCATACTTGTGAAGAAAGCCTTGAGGATTATTTCAAGCGTGTGACAGGAGGCGAGGGAATTGCTTAAACTGATTAAATGCGAGTTTTACAAATTTAAACGACGTTCTCTTTTTGTTTTGGCTACTCTTGTTGCTTTGGTTTTTCCGATAGTAATGACTGCTTTATATTGGAACATTCCAACACAAGTTAATTATGATAATTTGTTTTCTGGCATTGTGGACTATGGCGATTTTCTTCTTTTGTTGCCGATATTGGTTGTTATTGCAACTTCTCTGTTCTTTACAGAAACAGATAACGACACTTTAAAGAACCTTACAACAATTCCTGTTAGTAAAGGTAAAATAGTTGTAGCAAAAATCGGAGTAATGGCTATTATTTCAGTATCTTATACGCTTTTAGGTTTTTTTGCCAGTATGTTGTGTTCAAAAATCCTTGGTATTGCTATGGAAAACATGGCACAAAAATTTGTATTGAGTATAGGATTGGGAATAATGCTCTTAGCCGCGGCTTTACCTTGTGTGGCATTAGTTGTATGGTTCAATAAAAGTGACTTGATTTCTATTGTCATTACTCTTTTTTACACAATTATAAACTATGTAATTCACGTAACAGATATAGGAATGCTGACACCAGTAGGAGTAAATATAGGAACAATCTTACCTATACCTGTAATCAATCGTTGGATTTATCAATTTTACGACGAGGGGAGCGGAGCCGCGGCTGAATTTTATAACACTATGCGTCCTTATTTTGTCCCCACTCATATATGCGTCTGTATTATTGCACTCTTTCTGCTCGTATCAATTTATGCAATTATAAAAATTTATAATCGTCGTGAAATATAGGAGGTGTGAATATGCTTGCTTTTATTACAACAGAATTTCAAAAGTTAAAAAGATACAGTATTATTTTAGTTGGTATGCTTGGTGTAGCGTGTTCCCCTATTATTTCAATCGTTATGCAAAAAATTATGACAGATGAAGCTAAAAATGTCTTGAATTATACATTTCCCGATTTACTTAATAGTACGATTTGGAATAATATGACCATGTTTTTTCCTATGATTATAGCTTTGATTGGTGGCTATATGATTAACCGGGAATACACTGATGATACACTAAAAAATCTGCAAGTTATTCCTATTGCTTTTCCTAAACTGATGATTGGGAAGCTAAGTACAATAGGACTACTTTCTATACTTTTAGGGTTATGTAATTCATTTGTCACTATTATAGTCGGAATAATCGCTTGTCGTGAGAATATGACTTTATCAACGATTATAATTGGTACTATACAAATTTGTGGAATGGCATTATTTACATTTATTGGAGAAATGCCACTTATCGCACACTGTGGAAAAAAACAAAACTCTTTCAAAGGTGGGGCTGTTGCAGCTTTTCTATTAGGATATATCAGTATCTACTTCAAAAATCCTATTATCAGAAATTTGTATCCGCTCTCTGCCGGATTAAGTATAGTCGGATTTAACGGAGAAGGATTTGTGACAGATACTACCGGAGCCTATTCATCTTCTCAAAGCATTTTATTAGGTGTTTTAATGATGTTGGCTATGCTTATATTATCATTGATAATAATTTCTATTCCGCAAAAAGAAACTTTAGCTACCCCTTTATCTCAAAAAAGAAGAAAGACAGAAAGGAAGATTGCAAAATGAAAAAGCTGATACCTTTATTTTTAATGTTATGTTGTCTTGTTTCTGTAACTGCCTGTTCTAAAGACGAAATTGTAAGTAATTATAATCAGGCATTACAGTCTATTGGTGATAAGGGTTTAACAGATGATAAAGATTTGCAAGGAAAACGTGAATTTGGTATAGATAGCTATGTAGGAAGTTATACCGCTGATTATGATAATTTTTCCGGTAATGAAATCATTTTCGGGGGAACAGCTCTTGAACGAGATAATGGAAATAAAATAGAAATTTCCTGCGATATAGCTGCTCAAACCGGAAATTTGAAACTAATTTTACAAACGGGAACTGATGAACCGAAAATCCTTTGTGATACAGAAAGCTCATATAATGATACTATTGAACTTCCGTCTGCAAGCAATTATGTTCTGATTGAAGCAGACAATTTTACAGGTTCACTGAAATTAAAACTTAAATGATAAATAGAAAGGAAACCATTATGAAAGAAAAAATTTTAAGTATTATATCCCTCGTTACAATTTTTGTACCCCTTACTATGTTATTTGTTTGGAAGCCTACGGCTGCAAATGCAACAGCTATTGCTATTGGTTACGGTGTTTTTATTGTTGCCAGTTTTCTTTACGCACTATTCTTATTTTTCAAAAGACAGCAACGCGATATTTATGTAAAAGTTGGATTGGGTGTAAATGCTCTTTACCTACTTGGGATATTATTTATGGTTATAATTCCACGTCTTTTCTAAAATTTAAAATCTAAATATCTGCCGGACGACGGCAAAAGAAAAAAAGCCGTCGCAAAGCAGATACACTTTCACGCGCCTTTGAAGCGGTGGCTTGATTTTTAGAGCCGCCGCTTCTTTTTGCACAAATTTAGCAACGACGACCCCATTTAACTTTGCAATCAGCATGGCGGCATATAGGAGGTTGCCGTTATGCTGAATAGAATAAGCTATATCTATTTGACAAAAGAAAGTCTTTTGTCAAAAAAAGTTTCTATCTTGCAACGGGGTATTCCGGGCAATGGTATGAACTATCAAATCAATTAAATACCGCTGTTATTTCCTATGCGTCTATCTGCGTTTTGCAGACGGGCGCATTTTGCATTTTACAGAAGATTTTTCAAATAAATTTTCCTATTCGTCCGGCATTTGAAAAAGTCGTCTGTATTATCACGCGAAAAGGGGAGGTACTACCGCCTTTCGGCAGAAAGGAGGTGATTACATGGAACCTAATCGCAGAGAATTTCAGAAGCAATGTGCCTTTCAAAGTTTCTGTAAACGGGTGCTGCACAACGAAGCCTGCAACGCCCATGATGAAATCCGGCGACGCAGGAAACGGGAAGTTTCCTTTTGTGACCTTGCCTTGCATGAGGAACGGCAGCTTTACACTACGGATAAGTATTTTCAAGCTGAAACAGCCGAGCCGACTTATCAAATGGCAGGAAAAGAAATAACCCCGAAACTATTGCTTGAAGCAATTCGCACCCTGCCGGAGGAAAAGAGAACCGCTATACTTCTGTACTATTTCGAGGGCATGACTGACGTGGAAATCGGAAAGATGTTCAATACGTCGCGCAGCACGATACAGTACAGACGGACAAGCTCTTTTGAACTGTTAAAGAAATATTTGGAGGAACACGCTGATGAATGGAACGAATGGTAATCAAAACGACTACCCGGAAAATGCCCTTGTTCCCTATCCCGTTATTTTGGCGGCGAGCAAAGGCGACCCGGACGCTATGAAAATGGTCTTGCAGCATTTCAGCGGCTACATAGCAAGTCTTTCCATGCGGAAGCTCTACGACGAGCGCGGCAATGTCTATTATGGCGTTGACGAGGATATTCGGGAACGACTGCAAGCAAGACTGATGAGGGCTATCCTCACTTTTCGGGCTGAATAACCTATGCGATATTGGAGCGCTTCTTCCCCTTTTCCGTTCCATACCGCATGACCGCCCCTTGCTCTTTGACAAAGAAAGCGACGCAATAGAACGGCGACGCAGCATAAGGCAAATCGGATACATTCCTTTTGTGCCGAGCCATACGGCGGGTACGCCATGACCTTTCTCCTATGAAGAAACGAGCGAGAACCACCGCGCCGCAAAGCAAGTGTAGCAACCTGCGGGCGATAACGCACAGAATACATAATGATACTTCCTTATAGCCATAGTCCGAGCGTTAGAAGCGTCGCAGGCAATGGGTAGGGCTTCGGCAGACCGCCGGAGGGGTGCAAGTCCCATGAGGTTGTGCTAACAGCCGTCCGATTAAAGCCTATGTCACTGATTGACTTTTGACCCACTAAGAAAGGGGGACAACAAAATGAACAATAACGACGTGCCGATTTGGGAAAAATACACCCTTACCATAGAAGAAGCCGCAAAATATTTCCGTATCGGAGAAAGTAAGCTGCGAAAACTGGCAGAAGAAAATCCCGTCCCGGACTGGGTAATGATGAATGGAAACCGTATTCAGATTAAGCGCAAGCAGTTTGAAAAAATGATTGATACGGTGGACGCAATCTGATAGTGAAATCGAGCCTTGAATGTGGTACAATGTAGTCAAGCATATCAAGGCTCTTTCCATTATGGAAAGGAGCATAACGATGTCGGAAAAAAGACGGGATAATAAAAATCGTATTCTCCGCACCGGAGAGAGCCAGAGAAAAGATGGGAGATATGCCTACAAATATATAGATACCTTTGGAAAACCGCAGTTTGTTTATTCTTGGAAGTTAGTGCCTACGGACAAAACCCCGGCAGGAAAGCGTGACGATATAGCGTTAAGGGAAAAGGAGAAAGAAATCCAAAAAGACCTTGACGACGGTATCGACCATATCGGAAAGAAAATGACAGTCTGCCAGCTTTACGCAAAGCAGATACGCCACCGGGCAAATGTGCGACATGGGACAAAACAGGGGCGAAAACAGCTCATGCGGATTTTGCAGGAGGATAAGCTGGGAGCCTGCCGGATTGAAAATGTGAAGCTCTCCGACGCAAAGGAATGGGCGTTACGCATGAAAGAAAAAGGTTATGGCTTCAAGACTATCAACAACCACAAGCGTTCCTTAAAGGCTGCCTTTTACACAGCTATACAGGACGATTGTATCCGCAAAAATCCGTTTGACTTCCAGTTGAACACAGTCCTTGAAGATGATACGGAACCAAAGGAACCTCTATCCCCTACGCAGGAAGCAGCTTTCCTGTCCTTTGTACAGAGTGATACCGTTTATCGGAAATATTATGATGAGATTATCATACTGTTAGGGACAGGACTTCGCATTTCGGAACTCTGCGGACTGACGGAAGCTGACATTGACTTAGACAAACAGCTTATCCATGTAGACCACCAACTTTTGAAGATTGCAGATGTGGGCTACTATGTGGAAACGCCTAAGACGAAAAGCGGCAACCGGGTTATTCCTATGAGTGAAAAAGTGTTGGAAGCATTTCAGCGGGTGCTGAACAAACGGAAATATGTACAGCCCGTTATTTTGGAGGGCTACACAAAGTTTCTGTTCCTTAACCGGAATGGCTTGCCAAAAGTGGCAGTCAATTATGAAAGTATGTTCCGGGGGCTTGTAAGGAAATACAATAAAACGCAAAAGGTAGCATTGCCAAAGGTAATGACACCGCACACCTTACGCCACACATTCTGCACCACGTTAGCAAATGCAGGAATGAACCCAAAGGCATTGCAGTATATCATGGGACATTCCAACATCAATATGACGCTGAATTATTACGCGCATACGACTTCCGAAACGTCGATAACAGAAATGAAGCGGTTGATTGCATAGTAGTAAACGGAGAATTTACTACTCCACATACTACTTTTGAACACCAAAACATACGGGGATATAAGAAGATTTGAGAGTATCTTCCATAACGAAAAATGCCGGAAAAGCCTGTAACAATAGGCTATACCGGCATATAAGAACTTTTGAAAAGATAGTCAAAAATTACTTTGTGATTTAAAATAAACAAGTTAGAAGATTACTATCATATTTGCTTACAGTAATGGTGATAGTAACGGCAATTACTTCAACGGGTGTTGTAGCTCACGCTTCTATGTTGCCGTTGGAAGAAGTCAAGGCGTATTTGGTCTTGAATGGAAAAACTGATGAGGAATTATCCTCAATGAAGTTGGATGATGTACTGGATATGCTTGTTGATTCAGAGGGAAACAAGATAGAAGTATCCAACAATGCTACAACTGTTTGGAAATATACAAAATCTAATGATGATGGATTAGAAGAATACAAACAATACAACATTGGGAAAAATGAAACTATTGATTTATCTATAGACGCTGATATAAAGGCTTATACTATCGAATTGATTATAGGTTCTTCAAACCAATTAGACAATGATAATATTAGGTATATTATAAAAGTCTTTATTACCGACACTGTTAGAGATGAAATTGGTTATGATTTATACTTGCAAGAAGCATCCGGAAATCGATATTTAGTGACTCCGGAAAGGAAGAATTCGGGAGTAAACACCCAAATACCAAAATTTCCTTTTGCTGTGAATGAATATGTTGTTTCTGAACCCGAAAATGGAAACCAATACTATTTGGGAATTTCATCTATTGCCGACGAACACCCAAATATCAAAACAGAAGTATATGATTTTTGGGCATATATCAGTAGTGGCGGAAATACAGAAAATATTGATTCAATAACTGATGATATACTAAATCCCAAAATGGATGAAAGCAATCCCGGATTAGCAATAAATTACGGTGAAACAAATTGGTTTGCTATTGTATACTTAGATAATAATAATAATGTTATTGGACAGTCATTCATAACTTTTGCAGCTGTATCAGATACAACATATGTAGATGTAAGTTTGTATGCTAAAAATGGAAATGAATTTACAGATGCAGTATTACTTAATGTGGATCACATTGGATTTGAAGATGTAGATTCTTCATTTGCGGGTAAAGGAATACATGAACATTGTTTGATGCTTAAGGATGCTTATTCCGTAGATTCCGAATTATATTGTGTTCTTAATGCGCACGGAGTAACATACGGAGATCAGGCCAATAGTTATGTTAAAAAAGCAGTTGTCGGTTGTTATGATTCTTTAGAGGAAGCTGCAAATTGCGAAGATATAAAAGACCAGTTAATTCCGGTTGATCAGACATCATCTTCAAGAGGATATAAAGCAAATTATAATTATGAAAATGGCGGAGTTCAATTCACAATCTTTTTTGAGGACGGCAATGTTTGGAGATTGGCTGTTTTAGCTATGGAGTACACTCCAAAGTATGATAAAAATTATTTTAAGCCATATACAGATAAACCCATAATTGGTCAAAAGGATCCTTGGTTTAATGTAACGGGTGCAATAGATGGCAATGGAAAAGAATACAGCGTAGATAAAGGTAATGCATATGTTGTTGAAAACGGCAAAAATATCAATATGGATACATATTACGGTTATGGCTATCAGACCGTTTTTATAAAAGATGACTCTAACTCTGATGTTGATTTATCCAATATGAAACCCATATTCAACTATACGGATGAAAATAGATTATATGCCGTTTCCGAAGATACCGGCGACAAAGTTGATGAAACGCACACAAGAGATTTTGCCGAGGCAAATCAGCAGTATACATTAGTATTTGATGATAATGAAAATCAAAAAAGAAATTATTGGATTACATATAAGAAATTAAATAATAATGGACCGGAGCTTTATGTTTTAGGACCGCAAGAAAGAGAAGTAATATTTGATGATTACTTTGGAGACAAGCACGACATTCTGATAGCTAATGTTGGTAATGCTCCCCTTACAAACTTGAGTGTTGAACTTCGGAATACTGAGAATGTTAAGCTCGACGGTTACTGGACAGTTGGCGGTAAGAACAACGATACATTAGCTGCTTTTTCAACCACCTCTAAAACTACTCAATACGGAGAATTACCTAATATGGGAAAGATTCGTTTGGTACCCGATGGTAACGGCGAAGTAAAAGGTACAGTAGTAATTAAGGCCGGTGAAGTAGGAAAAGAGCAGGAGGTTGTTATATCACTTAACGGTACAGTTAAAACACCGGAAATTATAACCGATAATTTGAGTGATGCAGTAAAATATGTACCTTATCAATACATAATTGCAACAGATAATATTCATGATAACATAAGAGAAGAATTTGAAATTGTTGAAGGTGAGCAGGCGTTACCTAAAGGATTGGTATTTAATAAGAAAACAGGTGAGATTTCAGGTGTTCCGCAAGTTCCCGATAATAATGCCGAATACGAAGATTATGAATTCACAATCAAAGTTAATTACTTTAATGAAGGTGAAACTGAATCATTCGAATCAGTAAGCAAAAAATTCAAATTGAGAGTTAATTCAAATACCAATGACAATGTTTATAACGCTTCAGATGAAGGCTATACAATTAAGGAACATATCGGTGCTAAAACTGAAAATTCACACGAATTTGTTTTGGAAAATATTGAAGAAGATCAGCTGTTTGTTTCAAATGGTAGCTATGGTGAGTTTGTCGATTTGTGGCTCAACGGTGAAAAATTAGAGGAAGGCATAGATTATGACTCGGAATCAGGTAGCACTAAGATTACCATAAAGAGTCAGACTTTTGAAAATAAAGCTGATAAGGACGGAACAAATACAATAGCGATGGAATTCCGTAACGATGATAATGAGGTTAACCGTACTGCCCAAAACTTTAATATTAAAAAGCAATCAAACACAGATAAAGATAAGGATAAGGCAAATAAAGAAGCGGCTGATAAAGTAGTTGCATTAATTGACGCTTTGCCAAACAGCGTTTCAATTTCCGATAAGAGTGCCGTGGAATCTGCGAGAAATGCTTATGATGCTTTAACCTCGGCACAGAAGGATTGTGTTCCTGAGTCCAGTTATAACAAATTGGTAGCGGCAGAAAATGCTATAGATACTTTAAATAAAAACCGAACAGCGGCTCAACCTGTAATCAATCTTATTGATGAAATTCCGACAAGTATTACACTTGATTGTAAAGATAAGGTAACAGCCGCAAGAAGTGCTTATGATAAGCTTACATCGGAACAAAAAGAGTATGTAACAAATTACAGTAAGTTAAGTGCTGCGGAAAACGCAATTGAAACATTAGAAGCCGAAGAACAGGCTCGCGCAAAAGACAGAGCGGCAGCGGAACCGGTTATTGAGCTTATAGACGCTATTCCATCTACGGTAACATTGGAAAGCGAGAATGCAATTACAACGGCTCGAAACGCTTATAATATTCTCCTCTCTAACCAAAAAGGCTATGTAACTAATTACAGTAAGCTTACAAACGCTGAAGATAAGCTCGCTGAATTGAAAAAAGATACTGACGAAAAAACCGTCAATATGGTTTGCAGTATCATTGATAAAGACGGTAAAGCGTTAGTTGATTACATTGCCGAAATTCATTCCAATGTTCTGCAATCAAGAACAGATGAAAACGGTTTTGCAAGATTTTCAAATGTTTTAATTGACGAACACACATTAATTATTAAAGATTCTAATGGTACAAAGTGTGCGGAAAAGACATTTAAAATTGTTGAGGGCGATTCGTTATCTATATCCGGTAATGAAATTACAGCAAAGGCAGGTTCAACATTTACATTATCGGTATCAGTAAATGATGGAAATATCAGTTTCTTAAAAGTTGAATCGGGAGATAAAGCCCCCGAACTTGAAAATGAGGATGATAAAACGCACTCAATAGATATTTCTGACAGCGCTAAGGATGAAGAAAATATTGATGATAAAACAATTGACATTACTAATAATTCTGCAACCTCACTGCAGACCGGCGATAACAGAAAGATGTATGCTTGGTATTTATTATTAATAGCTTCTTGGTCAACACTTGTCCTTATTTTTATCAGCTGCAGAAAGAAGAAAAGCAGATAGCAAACGGTAACGATAGTGGGTGGCAGTATTGCTGCCGCCCACCAATAGCAATCGTATAAAGAGTATAAGATGAATTTTGTTATGTTACAGCCAATTATATTTTTTGTCTTGTCATTTTGTTTTATGGTAATTGCTGTTTGTTTGATCGTAATAATTGTTCATTCAAACAAGAAGATAAAACAATCAGACAAAAAAGAATTAATTATCACAGAAGAAATAAAAAGCGTAAATACAAGTGAAGAATGTGATTTGTTTTTAGACTCAAATTCACTATTAAATTGAATTTGAATGTGAAAACTAAATAAATTTTGAGGCGGAAGTGAGTATGATAAAAAACGAAAAAATGATGATTTATGATGAATTTGTTTGTAATTCCAATATATCGTATGTATTAAGAGACAATTCGGTGTTTTCTTCAACCGGATATAAAGTACTGCAAAATCAGAAAAATGATTGTTTTGTAAAATGTTGCAAGATGATATTAAACGGAAGAATACAGCTATACTACATAACAGAAGAATATATACAATTATCAAAGCTGATATTGTCAATTGACGCTGATATCTTTATATCAATAACTTCGGATTTTATTTCCCACATAATGTCTGTTAAAAGTAACGGTTTCTTATCTTGTAAAAACATAGATCTTTCTTTAGAACACATTTATGTTGATCCTTTAACAAATCATGTAAGACTAATCTATCTTCCCCTCAATGTCGATTTGTATAGTGATATGTTTCAGTTTGAAAGATCATTGAGAACTGAAATATGTAAGGCAATTAAGATGTCAAGTTCACTTAATTCTCCTCAAACTAATAAGTTATTAAAAAACTTGAATGATGAGACTGTACCAATTGAAAATTTAATTTGCAGTTTTGGCGGGGGTAAAGAAGCCGGAAATACTTATTTGAATAAATTCGGGCAAAATCTTGTAAAGCAATCAATGCGTTTAGTGGCTGTAAATACTCCGTTACCTTTTGAATTAAAAGTAAACAGAGATGAATTTACTATAGGTAGAAAAGAATCTCAAGTAGATGGATTAATTTCGTTTAATAAAATGATAGGCAGAGTTCACTGCAAAGTTAATTACATTAAAGGCAGTTATTATATTACTGATTTACAAAGTGCAAATGGTACTTATGTAAATAAAGTCAGAATAACACCAAATGAGCCGTGCAGAGTTGAAAATGGGGATATTGTCAGGTTGGCAAACAGTGAGTTTCGTGTAGAGATTATGTAGGAGGTACTATGGATAAAAAAGCCAAAATAGTAATAGCTGATTTGGATTTTGATTACATTATGCCTTTACAAGCCCGATTGGCTAAAATGTATTACAATCAAGTTGAATTGGAAATTATTACTGATAAGGACTATTATAAAGAATTTTTGAGTTCTCCCAAAAGCATTGATATATTGTTAGTTTCGGAAGAACTATACGATAACTCTTTAAACAGACATAAAATTGATAATATCTTTGTGCTTGTTGAGAATGATGACAATGACAAATCATTGAATCAAAATTTACTTTATAAGTATACAAGCGTAAAAGAAATACTTAATATTATTTTCAGTAAGAGCAAGGCCTCTTTAAGTTATAACACTAAAAGCATTACAAGAAAAACCAAGGTAATATTGGTGTTTTCTGCAAGTGGAGGTGTTGGAAAAACAACGTTATCGTTAGGCCTTTCAGCGTGTTTGGCAAAAAATTATAGATCTGTTCTATATATGGAAGCTTGCAGATTGAACACATTTCATTATTTTGTTAGCGATAAAGAACCAATAGCAACAAATGATGTGTATGCAAAATTGGGTATGGATGACATACCGAAGTATAATTTATTGAAGAATTATCTGAAAACAGAATTGTTTAGTTATGTGCCTCCTTTTAAGGCATCGCTTATGTCTTTAAACCTAAATTATGATATATTTGAAAAAATAGCCGTTTCATTTAAAAAATCGAATGAATTTGATTGCATTGTGATTGATACAGATAGTGTATTTGATGACTACAAGGCAAGATTATTAGAAATTGCGGACAAAGTTTTAATCGTTACCAAACAAACGAAATCCAGTGCATTTGCTTTAAAACAATTAATTGTAAATATGTCCGGATTAAATTCAGATAAATATATTATCGTTTGCAATGACTTTTGTAAAGATTCTGAAAATGCGGTTATTTTACCTGAATATGCATCCTCATTTTCAGTAAACGAATATGTTAATCATATAGAGAATTGTGAAACAAAAACGCTTGAAAATTTATCAGAGGAAGATACTATTAAAAGATTATCTTTCCTTATGATATAAATTTGGAGAAAACTATGGAAACAAAAAAAGCAATTATCGTATTCGAAATATCAGAACGAAAAGAGTCGTTTGATTTAGAAATACCTTTGGATATTTCAGCTAATGATTTAGTCATTGCGTTGAATTCTGCATTTAAATTAGGAATAGATGTGTCTAATATTAAGAAATGCTATTTATCTTCTGAGCATCCTATAGCCTTAATTCGCGGAGATAAGAGCCTTAAGGAATTCGGAATAAGAGATGGAAGTTTGATAAGTTTTAATGGGTAGGAGATAAAACGGTGAATAGATATAAGATAATACTGTCTAACCAAAATGTTTATAAAGAAATTGAAATTCAAGATAATGTCTTAAAACTCACAGTGGGAACATCTTTGGAATGCAATGTTAGATTACATAAGGATTTGTTTTTTGAGGAGTTTTTATTAACTTTTTCAAAACAAGGTGATTTATGGATTGTAACATGTTCTGATAACTTGTTTTTGAATGTTGGCGATGTCAGAAAACTGTTGAACAAATCCGTGAAGCACGGTGATGTTCTGAGTGTGAAGTATCAGGATTCTGATGTTGAAGCATTCAATATTGAATTTTTGATAGATTTTGATAATGAAAGTAAGAACTACGAACGCATAATAAATGTATCAAATTGTTCAAATATAAAAATTGGTACTAACCATTCGTGCCAAATTAGTTTAAAAGGTCATTATGTAAATAATGATTTGCTTGAATTTCAGAGAAATAAAAAAGGTTTTTCTGTTAACATAATTAATACAACCTACGGATTCTATTTAAATGGTACTAAGACTATATCAAAATGTACTATAAAAGATGGGGATTTTTTTTCTATTTCAGATTTTGTTTTTTATTACAAAGATAGAAAAATCTGGACAGAAATTAGGGAAGATATAACAGTGAACGGCCTAACTTTTAGCGATAATCCCATTCCTGTCAATTATCCCAAATTTCAAAGAAATACCAGATTAAAGAGTGTATTAAATGATGATGAGATTGAAATACTTGATCCACCCTCCAAACCGAAGAAAAATCGTGATAACATATTAACCAGTTTGTTACCATCTATGGGAATGTTAATGTCGTCCGGCTTTATGGCTTTAGCGGGTGGCTCTAATATGATTGTTTTTAGCGTTATTACCGGTGGTATGGCTATTTTGACAACAGTAGTTAACTTGGTCCAAAATAAAAAAGACTTCAAAAAAGAGATTCAGGATAGAATCGATAAATACACAAAGTATTCAGAAAATAAAGATAAGGAAATCATAGAATCAAGAAATCAAGAAAGAAGACAGTTGGAAGAACTCTTTATTGATACCAAAAAAGAACAGCAAAGACTTTTCTGCTTTTCTGAAGAACTTTTTGACAGAGTCCCTGAAGATGATGATTTTCTCAATGCTAGATTAGGAATCGGCAGTGTGAAAGCCATTAGAAAAATAAAATATAAAAAGCAGGAAAAATTAGAAATTGAGGATGATTTACAGTTAATACCCCAGAAGTTGTTCCAGAAATATGAAATGTTGCCTGATGCGCCTGTTGTATGTGACTTTACAAAATGTAATTGTGTAGGAATTATCGGTAAAGAATCAAACAGGTATTCAATATTCAAAAATATTGCTATAGATATTTGCATTCGGCATTATCCTAGCGATGTAAAACTATTTTTTATATCTGAAAAACACCATAAAGAAAGAATTCAGTGGCTACGATTTCTTCCTCATGTAAAAAATGAAGTAATTGATGCAAAAAACATTGTTGTTGATGAAGATAGTAAAAACAGAATTTTTGATTATCTTTTCAAAGAAATGTCTTTTCGTGAAAACGAAAAAGGACATCAAAATGAGAAAGATTATGAAAGAATAGTTGTATTTTTTTATGATGAATACGGCTTTCAGAATCATCCTATATCAAAGTTCATTAGTAAAGCCAAAGAACTTAACATAACTTTTGTTTTTATGAGCGATGCAAAGGGCAATGTGCCGTTAGGATGCGATTCTTTTATATTTGTAGATTCAGCAACAAAAGGCAGAGTTGTTTCTGCTGAAAATAAAGAAGAAGTAACTGATTTTGAATATGAGACTATTGATGATGCAACAGCGAAAAAAATGGTTGAAGTATTAGCTCCTGTTTATACAGAAGAAATTTCTCTTGAAGGTGCTTTAACTAAGAATATTTCTATATTTGAAATGTTTAATATATTTGATGCGACTGATATTGATTTGAAGTCAAGATGGAATTCATCAAAAGTATATCAATCAATGGCTGCTCCTATAGGTGTTACAAGAAGTGGTTTAGTATATTTGGATTTGCATGATAAAGCACATGGCCCGCATGGTTTGGTTGCCGGTACAACTGGTTCTGGTAAATCAGAATTATTACAAACATATATTTTATCGATTTCTACTTTATACCATCCATATGAAGTGGCGTTTGTAATTATTGATTTTAAGGGTGGTGGTATGGTAAATCAATTCAGAAATCTTCCACATTTATTGGGAGCGATAACCAATATTGATGGAAAAGAAATTGACCGTTCATTAAAATCAATAAGAGCTGAATTGCAAAAAAGGCAGAGGTTGTTTTCTGAAGCCGGTGTTAATCACATAGATAAATACATAAAAAAATATAAATCAGGAGAAGTAAATATACCTATTCCTCATTTGGTTTTAATTGTTGATGAGTTTGCTGAGTTAAGAGCTGAACAGCCCGACTTTATGAAAGAATTGATTTCAGCATCGAGAATAGGAAGAAGTTTAGGTGTTCATTTAATACTAGCAACGCAAAAGCCTCATGGACAAGTAGATGACCAAATTTGGAGTAACTCAAGATTTAAATTGTGCTTAAAGGTTCAGAATCAAGACGATAGTAATGAAGTTTTAAAATCTCCATTAGCCGCTGAAATTAAGGAACCGGGTAGAACATATTTTCAGGTAGGAAATAATGAAATATTTGAGCTTTTACAGTCTGCTTATAGCGGTGCTCCAGCAAAAACAATAAATACTAATGCTAAAGAGTTTACTATAAGACAAATCAATGATTCTGGCAGAAAAGTACCAATATATACGCAAAAGAAGAAAAAGCAGAAAGGAATAAATACCACACAATTAGATGCAATTGTAAAGTATGTAGATGAATTTTGTAAAGACAACAATATAAAAAAGTTATCTAATATTTGTCTTCCACCACTTCCAAAGATTATATCGTATCCTCAAAAAGTTGATATAGCTAATGGCTTGCTTGATATAGGTGTTTATGATGATCCAGAGAATCAAATTCAAGCATCAACATTTGTTGATATAAATAATAAAAACACTTTGATTATTGGTTCATCTCAATATGGCAAAACTAATTTACTTCAAAGTATGATTAGAACACTTGCTAATACTTTTACTCCAAAAGAGGTAAATATATATATTATTGATTTTGGTTCTATGGTATTAACTAACTTTGAAAGCTTAAATCATGTGGGAGGAGTAGTTACCTCGTCTGAAGATGAGAAGTTAAAAAACTTATTTAAGCTCTTGAACACAGAGATTGCTGTTAGGAAAGATAAATTAGTTGAAGTAGGAGTCAGTTCCTTTTCCGCTTACTTAGAAGCAGGATATAAAGACATACCTCGTATTTATTTACTGGTTGATAATCTTACAGCATTGTTGGAGTTATATTTACAAGATGATGATAGTTTGATGAATATTATCAGAGAAGGAATTTCTGTTGGAATTACAACAATAATTACAAATTCGCAAACTTCAGGAATTGGATATAGATATATAACCTATTTTGCTAACAAAATTGTTTTCAACTGTAACGATGTCAATGAATATGTGAATTTATTTAATCGTACGGATATTTTTCCGGATGAAGTACCTGGTAGATGTATAGTTGAAGCTGATAAACGAGTTTTGGAGTGTCAGTCTTATTTGGCTTTTGAGGGGGAAAAGGAAATTGATAGAGTGCATGAGATGCATAAATTTATTGCTGATTCTAATGCCAAGTTTGAAAATTTAAAAGCTAAACATATTCTGAGTATACCTCAGATTTTATCATGTGATATGCTACACAAAGAATTTGGTGCAAAAACAAATGATTATAATTTGCCGATAGGATTGACCTATGCTGATGTATCTCCGTTTTACTTAAATCTTACACAATTAGGAATAATGGGATTATGTGGTAAAGAAAACACTGGTCACAAAAACTTTATTAATTATATGATTGATTCTCTTGAGCAAAATAGGGTAAAATCACCTTCAAAAGTTGTGATTTTGGATGATTTTTCAAGAAAATTTAGCCATTTGAAAGATAAGGATATTGTCGATACATACACATTAGATTGTGATACCGTAGTAGAAATACTTAAAAAGTGGCATACAATTCTTGAAAATAGGTACAACAGTATGGTTGAAACAGGAACTTTCGGTGATTCAAACGAATTGTTGCTCTTGATTATACAGAATAATGATTTAGCTAAGAAAATTAATGATGACTGGGATATAATGGAAAAATTTAGGGATATAATTACAAGGTTCAAGGGAATGAATGTTGCGGTTGTCTTCTCAAACTTTATAAACGCTACTGTTTCTTTTGACTCACCTGAACCATTAAGGCTGGTAAAGCAGCAACAACATATTATTTTCTTTGAAGATTTAAATAATCTAAAACCATTTGACGTCCCATATGAAGAGTTTAGAATTAATAAGAAAAAGTTGGAAATGGGGGACGCATATTATATTTTAGATAATATGGTTGTGAAGCTGAAATTAGTTAAATCAGATTTCGATTAACTATGTTTAGATAGTGGATTGGCAACTGCCGATTTTACTATATATCAAGAACAAATTATAGGAGGTGAAAAATAATGGCAAATCAGATTAGAATGACTCCGGAAATGATGAGAACAAGAGCAAGCCAGTATACAACTCAGGCTGGTAACCTTCAGGATATTATTAATGCAATGGATAGATTGCTTACTCAGTTGCAGTCTGAATGGGAAGGTGAAGCCAGCAGAGCATATGCAGCAAAGTTTGCGGAGTTGCGCCCTGGTTTTGTTAAGGCAAAGGATCTTATTGATGAGATTTCTGCAGCACTCAAGTCAACAGCTAACATTGTTGAGCAAACCGATCAGAATATTGCTGGTCAGTTTAGAAAGTAATTACTGTTTTATGGAGGCAGCGGCGGATAATACAATATACTTAAAATCTGCCGTTGCCAAAATAATACGGTTGTTTGGGAGGATGTCGCATGGCATACACAAAAGCTCAAGTTAATTATAATATTAGATACAATGAAAATTTAGTTAGACAGTACCAAAATACTTTAAATAGCCTTAATAGCAGAATAAATCAAGCGAATAGTAGAATTAATCAGTCACAAGGTAGGATTAATACGGCTAATAATAAAATAAATAGCAATAATAGTAAGATTAATCATGATAACGGTAAGATTAGTCAGATTAATTCGCAAGCTTCACAACTTGAAAACCAGATTAATGAATTAAATAGATTAAAAAGCAAATATCAAGCTTTACAAAATAATTTTGGTATTAGACAATCTCAGCGACAAAGTATATTTAGCAGAAACTTTTCACAAAAATTTAACCTAAGGTTTATTACGTCATATATTTCTGGGATGGGAAATCTGTTATACGGAGGAGAATATAGGAATGCATATAATGGTTTAACATCTGCTATGAGTACAATTCAGAGTAAAATAAATGCAATTCAGAGAGAGATTGATAATCTTAGGAGTCAAATCAATAGTTTAAGAAACGAAATCAATAATTTGCAAAATGAAGTTAACGGTTTGCGTAATGAAGTTAATAGTAACCAGAATAACATAAACAACTGTAGAAATGAAAAAAGTTCGCTGCAATGGCAGATTAACGATACGAATAGCAAATTATCTTATCGTAGAGGTAGAATCACATATTGGCAAAATCAATTAAGGTATGCAAGGTGACAGGAGGAATTAATATGGCAAGTAATGATCTTATTATTGATGATGATTATTGTAAGAGCATGCAAACCTACTTTATGATACAGGGAGAACAATTGGATAAATTGATTTCTGACTATGTTGTTATTCTAAAAGGAATAAATTCCAATGCTATTGTTAGCGGTGAAGTTTCAAAAGCATTAAGTGTCTATATATCTTATGCACAAAAGTTATCTGAACAATTTAGTGATATTTCATCTGTAGCTAAAATACAAATCAATAATTTTCTTACAAGCGTTGATAACGCAGACCAGTATTTATTTTGATTGGTGGTGATATTATGTCAGAGATTAATATCAAAATATCTGAACTTGATGCTGCAATTACTAACTTACAATCACTTAAGTCCGCCTGCGATGGTATAAATACTATTGCACCAACAACGGTTGGTGGTGGGAAAACAGTAAATGAAATTGAGAATATAGCAAGTGTTTATAAATCCTTGAATACACATGTTGGTGATATGATTTCCAATACGATTTCTTTTATGCAGAATATTAGAGCCAGTTTCATTACAAGTGATAGTAATGCGGCCGGAAAGATTGGTGGCAAATAAGGCGGTGAAATGAAATGTACAGGGATTTTTCTAATAATTCAAAAATTCGGATGTTAGGGCTTGTTACAGAAGTTGAGAACGATAAAATTTCAGATTTTACTGATTGGGTAGGAGATAGATGGTATGATTTTGAGTCGTGGATAGGACAGCTTAATATTAAAAATTATCTTAATAATGTTAATATTTATCATAAGAAAGTTATTGATAAGAACAATACAACAAAAGATACTATTGAGAAAATTTTTAGTGATGTAATGTCTGTTGACAGTTCTTATCAAACAAAATTATCTAATGTTACTCAGGTTTTGCAACGCTGGCAGAGGTACATAGATGAAATGAGCCGGGTAGTTTGCCCGGAAAACGGTTGTTTCAGAGCAGAGTATATGAGTTCCACGCTCGATAAAACACTTGAAAATATCGAATCAATCCCCCTTGATAGAAATGAAATTCTAACTGACAATGAAACTATAGGGGCTTTACTAAAAATATATGGAAGCTCAAGTAAATTTATTGCTAAATTATGTGGTAAAAATGATAAAACTGCTTCTAATAATTTTGGTTTAGCAGGGACTGCGTTTTCTTATTTTTCTGGCTTGCACACTTTTTATACAACTAACTACACTGATACATTAGACGCAATATCCGGTTCTCTGGGACTTGTTCAAGTGAGTGGTTCGGCTTGGACTGGATACTATAAATATCTTGAAAAGTCATTAAACTCATATCAATCCGGTCGATTAGGTAAAGTTTGGCAAGGAAAGGTGGGTATTGTTTCTTTGATAGGTAACATATGTGGATTTACAAAGGAAAGTATTGATACATATAAAGTGTTTATGGATGAAAACAGTGAAACATATCAAAAAGTAGTACAGGTTTTAGAAAACACAAATTCAGGATTAGATGTTGGTGAAGCTGCCATAACAGTAAAATGGGGAACGAAAGAGCTTACCAGAACATTTACGGGCTATCAATGGGATTATACTGTCAAAGGAGGAAAAATAATAGATAAAGCCGGTACTATATTAGCAATTGTAGGTGTTTCAATTGATACAGTTATAGGTGGTGTAAACAAATACCATGAAGTAACGCAAGACGGTAGTCTAAGTATGAATGATATCGGCGATGTTGGTATGGCTGCTAGCGTAAAAGGATTAACATCTATAGTTAGCACTGTAACGCTTGGTTTATCTGATGCTTTGTTTGATTTATCGGGTAAAAGCGACCAAATTACAGAAGGAATAAAGGATATTACCGTGGATCCAATGACTAATTATGCGGTGAATCATCCTATTTCTAGTTTTTACATTAAGCATTCTCAAGGATTGAAAGAAATTGCGGATAACAAAGGCAATAGTGTAATAGAACGAGTTGGTGTATCTGCTTTAGCTGGTATAGGCATGATAGGTTCTATCTCAGCTGATGCTGTAGTAGCCCCGGCAATATCAACTGTAAAGTGGTTATCATCTGGTTGGGATTATTTGCAAAATAGTTTTACGAAATAACTTATAATTGAAATTATTAAGAAAGGAATCAAAAATTATGTATAAGGAATTATTACCAATAGGAACTGTTGTGATTTTAAGAGGGGGCTTGAGAAAATTAATGATTACAGGCATAAAAGTTGCTAATGTAGATACACTGGAAAAGGTTTATGATTATATTGGAGTGTTATATCCTGAAGGATTTATGGGGGATAAATCTAATTTTATGTTTAACCATTCTGAAATTAATGATGTTGTATATAGAGGATATACAAATCCTGAAAGAGATGAATTTATTAATTTCCTTGAAGAACAAGAAAAGGCAGAAAAAGAAGAATGAATTTATGAGTGTGTTTGCAACGGTCAAGCAACTATACAATTGATTATATAATAAAAGCACCGATATATGAGGTGACCTCAAAAAGTGACCACAAAAAATACCCTCATCACGGAAAAATGTGGGATAATCAAAAATAAATATTGAAAAAGAGCATAGGAAGCTCCAAAATTGTAGTTGAAGAGACAAACAATGGAGGAGAGAAACCTATGCTCTATTTAGATGATATCAAAGTTGAATTTGAAAGTCAAGGATTTAAAAGAACACATATAGGAATCAGTCCTAATAAAGATAAAAGCGTACTGTTTCTGGAAAGCGTAAAATCAACGCAGACAGTCCGTTGTCCTTATTGTGGGGGGAGTGTATATATTTATGAAAATGGACAAGTCAAACTCAAAGATATTCCAATATGGAGAGGTACTACACACATATGGAACTTCTTTATCCATAGATATCAATGCAACTGTTGCCACGAAACATTTACAGAAGAAATACCTTTCAAATATCCAGGAACACGGATAACATACCGAGCTGCAAACTGGATCAAAGGCTTTTTGCAGCAAAAAATGTCCATCAAAGCAATACAGGAATTGATCGGTATTCACTGGGATACGATTCGCAAAGTACAGCGAGAGATTATGGACGAGGCGATTTGGAAAAGGGAAAAAATGTTAAGAGAGGAAGGCTACAAGCCGAGAATACTTGCTGTTGATGAATTTGCAATCCATAAAGGACATAGTTACGCAACCTGCGTGATGGATCTGGAGCAGGGAGATATCTTATGGGTTGGAAAGGGCAGAGCGATGAAGGATTTTGAAAAGTTCTTTGAAGATGTGCCCTCCGACTCCTTATCAGCAGTCATCGCGGTAGCGATGGACATGAACGCATCTTACAACAAGCTTGTAACAAAGCATTTGCCCAAAGCACGGATTGTATATGATCGGTTTCATATGCAGTCGCAATTTGCCAGAGATGTTCTCGGCTCTGTTCGTCTGGATGAAGCTCGCAGGCATAAAGCCAAAGAAAAAGAAATCCTTGCCGATATCTCGGATGATACCGACAAGGAAACTATGAAATCTCTTAAACAAGAAGCTAAAGCGGAAAAGCAGGAATACAGCCAACTCAAGAAGCTGCGCTGGTCATTGCTCACTAACTCAGATAAACTCTCCGACAGTAAAACCGAGCAATTACAATCTATTCTGCAAGATCATCACGACCTTGCTGTTTGTTATGCCATGAAAGAGGAAATGTGCATACTTTATGAATTGACAGATTACCAACAAGCAGTCGTCGGATGGACAAAATGGTTTCAAGCGGCGAAAGAAAGTGAGATTCCCGCATCGGTACGGTTTGCAGTTCAAAAAGAAAAACGGAGACCGCCGAAAAGTTTGTGTAAAAGTGAATAATGAACTTCCTTTCAAGCAATAATGGAAATAGAAAAATTAAAGCTTGAAAGGAAGTTTTTTAATGGAAAAAGCACCGGCAGAAATGATGAGAGAATTTGTAAGAAGTCAAAAATTCACCTCAACAGATGAAGTTATGACAGCAATGAAAAATGTTCAAGGACATTCTTCAGGAGGTTATGGAATGTGAGCTTGCCGATGAGCTCGGCTACGAGAAAAGTGAAAGAACGTCGAATGATGAATATGGCAAAAAGTCGAAAAATTACAGAAACGGCTACTCGAAAAAGACGGTAAAAACGCAGATGGGAGAGCTTGAAATCAAAGTTCCGAGGGACAGAAACGGCGAATACGAGCCAAAAATAATCAGCAAATACAACCGCAATGCAGACGGTATGGAAGAGAAAATTCTCTCACTCTATGCCTGCGGAATGAGCCAGCGTGATATTTCCGAACAAATCAAAAATCTGTATGATGTAGAAATCTCTCCCGAGTTTGTCAGCAAAATCAGCGAGAAGATTATGCCCGATGTGACTGCATGGCAAAACCGACCTTTTGAAGCTGTATATCCGTTTGTGTTTATGGATGCAATTCATTACAAGGTCAAGGAAAATCATCAGTATATCACGAAGGCTGCGTATGTAGTTCTGGGCATCAATCTTGACGGTCAGAAAGATATTCTCGGCATATGGATTGGCGAAAATGAGAGCAGTAAATTTTGGCTAAATGTGTTGAACGAACTCAAAACCCGTGGAATTAAAGATGTATTTCTGTTCTGCGTTGACGGTCTGACAGGTTTCAGACAAGCTATTGAAGCGGCTTTTCCGAACGCACAAATTCAGCGTTGCATCATTCATCAGATACGCTCAAGCACAAGGTTTGTCAGCTACAAACACATCAAAGAGCTGATGGCTGACCTCAAGAAAGTATATCAAGCAATCAGCGAGGAAGAAGCTATGAACAACCTGATTTTGTTCAAGGACAAGTGGGGCAAAACTTATCCTTCCTGTGTGAAAAGTTGGAAAGAAAATTGGGATATTCTATCTACATTCTTCGCATATCCGCCCGAGGTTCGGAAGATAATATATACAACGAATATTATCGAAGGGTTGAACCGTCAGTTCAGGCAGATTACGAAGAACAAGCCGTCATTCACAAATGATGACAGCCTTCGCAAAATGTTGTATTTAGCGTCGCAAAAGATTGTTGAACGCTGGACACAAAGATGTCGAAACTGGGATGTAGTTTTAAGCCAGCTTTCGATAATATTTGAGGATAGAATATCCGCTTGATTTGCCACTGAGAATATAATTTCCTGGCCGCAAAATGTTATTCACGCAAAGCGTGCATAACATTCCGCAGACAGGAAAGAAAAGTTGACACGGGGCAAATCAGAAAGCCTGATTACACCGCAATCCGCTGTTTTGTTATTGCTTGAAGGATTATTATTTACACAGAATTTTATGGGGTGTCCATTCAAAGCAAATCACACCCAGCAAAAACTGCTGTTATATATAGGTATAGGGAATTGCTTTCTGTTACAACCCTTTTAACGATAACTCGGCAATAATAATGTCCGTTATAACCCTATTAACGATAAGGCATAAAAGTTGATTTTAAAACCGTTGAAAAGTAGTCTTTTGGTAGTCTTGTACTTTTCAACTGACCGTGATTTGCCGAGATTTACAAAGGAATATTGCGGTTTGTAAAGCGTTCGTGAGTCATTCCCATGGCACACAAACATTATTTTAATCAAAGTACAATTCCTCCCGATTTGCCGTAATATACCGCTATAAATTTTGCAATATCTATATTTGAATATGTTATTTTGTGTGTTGCTGTATTTTCACTATTCATCTATATGTTCCCCTCAAAATGATTTTGAATTGTCGCTATAATATGCAATTTTACCTGTTAACCGAAAATTTCTTCGGGAGTGTGTCCGAGCAGAACATGGAGTATGGCACTTGTGTATATGACTTTTTGACACAAATATTCAAGCTTTCGGTGGCTGAATGCGATATCATCACAGTTGTAGATTCCGCTTTCCAGGATTACTTCGTATACAGATTCTTCGGAATTGCCGGGTTGAGTTGCAAAACAAATCATAATATCGTTCGCATAATCGTCTGCGTCATCTTTTGAAAGTCCTGTTTCATTTCTTAAAAACGAACGCATTTCAAGAAAATCGGGAGTCTTTTTAAAATAGCAGTCATCTTCATATCTGAGAAATTGCTCTTTGTCAAGAACGCAAAATTTCTTTCCGATTTGACGATATTTCAGCATTTCGTATTTATCAAGACTATCATCATCAAATTCAAAAAAGTAAAGATATTCTGCAAGAATTTCCTGTTCAAGAGCAGGGGTTTCTGAGCCGTCATCGTAAATATCGTCCTGATTAAACACACAAAAATACTTTCCCTTAAAATTCATATTTTCAACAAATGACAGAAAATCTTCCTCGCTCACAGGCTCGTTCTGGCTGTTGTAAATTTTAAGAAGTTTGCCGATTTCGATAACTCCGTAAAGATTTGCTGCAGCCGCAAAATATCTGTATAAAAGGTCTTGTGTTTCCTTTGAAAGTGTGCATTCTGAAATTTTTATGTGTCTACCTCAAATTATATCGTACTCTGACTTATATTGTCAGTTTATCATAATTAATCCCACATTTCAACAAGTCTGTGAACAATTTCAGATACTTGCCAGATTATTAACTTCTGAAAGACAGTTGCTGGGTGGTTTAGCACTGTGTATGTGCAAGCTTTCAGGTTGCCGTGCAGAGGACTGTTGCACAGTAAATATAGCGGATTATATAGTGCCTTTTCACCTAAAATAAGCCATAGATTTCTCGCTCAGCCTTGCTGCGATTTATTATACATTATGGCAAAATTTGTATAAAACGACCAAAATTGGCTATATTTGATTATTACTTTAGTGAAATAAATCATATCTATGGCGAAAATCTTGCGTAATTATTCCTATATTTTGTTAAAAAATACTTTTTTTCAATTGTTTTTTCCATATTCTCCTCTTTTATTGCTTATTGATGCTTTCTGTGGTATAATTCTATAGATGTATTGCGTATGTGTGCTTAGTAGTAAAATGAAAAGTTCTACTATTGTAGATTAAGATATTTAAGTTTGAGGGTATGGGTACGATGAAATTTAAAGCTTTTGAAAATAAGCTTTGGCTTTCTTCACCTACAATGTATGGTGAGGAAAGAATGTATGTTAAAGAAGCTTTTGATACTAACTGGGTATCAACTGTTGGTGAAAATTTAAATCAACTTGAAAAAGGAATTGCTGAATATGTAGGTTGTAAAAAGTCAGTGGCTCTATCTTCAGGCACTTCCGCACTGCATCTTGCTGTAAAATTGGCAGGTGTGAAGTCGGGAGATAGAGTGTTCTGTTCCGATATGACATTTGACGCAACGGTTAATCCCGTTTCATATGAACATGCGGAACAGATTTTTATTGACAGCGAAACAGACACATGGAACATGGACCCTGTTGCTTTAAAAAAAGCTTTTGAATTATATCCTGATACCAAAGCAGTAATTGTAGCCAATTTGTACGGTACTCCCGCGAAGCTTGATGAAATAAGAAAAATTTGTGATGAAAACGGTGCGATTCTTATTGAGGATGCTGCGGAGTCGCTTGGTGCTACATACAAGGAAAGACAGACCGGCACATTCGGAAAATACAATGCAATATCATTCAATGGTAATAAGATTATCACGACCTCGGGTGGCGGGATGTTATTGACAGATGACGAAGATGGTGCAAAGCTCGCAAGAAAATGGTCAACACAATCAAGAGAACCGGCTCCATGGTATCAGCACGAGGATTTGGGGTACAATTACAGAATGTCAAACATCGTTGCCGGTATCGGCAGAGGTCAGCTTTTACACCTTGATGAGAATATTGACAAAAAAAGAAAAATATATTTGAGATATAAGGAGGGATTTAAAGAACTACCCGTTCAGATGAATCCGTTTCTTGATTGCTCAAAACCTAATTTTTGGCTTAGTTGTCTTACTGTGAACTCTGATGCGATGTGTGAACAAAAAAGAGGAAAGCTTGATTGCGAATATGTTTCCTGTAAAGGCAAATCTTGCCCTGATGAGATAAGGGAAACACTTGCTAAGTATAACATTGAATCTCGCCCTATCTGGAAACCTATGCATATGCAGCCGATTTTTGAGGGATATAAGTTTATTTCCGCAGAAGACACAACAGATGTTGCGGCAGATATTTTTAATAGAGGTCTGTGTCTGCCGAGCGATATAAAGATGACAGAAGAACAGCAGAATATTGTCATTGACATTATTAAGAGTTGTTTTGAATAAATTTTTCTTTTGGGGTGCTTTATGACAGTTGAACATAAGCATGGGATATATGCTAAATACATAAAACGCTGTTTTGGATTTTTGTGTTCTTTACTTTTTTTGATTTTATTTTGTTGGCTATATGCTATTCTTGCAATTCTTGTAAAAACAAAACTTGGCAGTCCTGTCCTTTTTAAACAGGAAAGACCGGGTAAAAATGAGAAAATTTTTAAGCTTTATAAATTCAGAACTATGACTGATGAGCGTGATGAAAACGGCAACCTTCTTCCCGATGAAGTAAGGCTTACAAAATTCGGCAGTTTTCTTCGTTCAACAAGCCTTGATGAACTTCCTGAACTGATAAATATTCTAAAAGGTGATATGGCTTTTGTAGGACCGAGACCACTGCTTGTTTCATACTTGCCATATTATACAGAGGAAGAGCAACTTCGCCATACCGTAAGACCCGGACTGACAGGTTGGGCTCAGGTAAACGGAAGAAACTTTATCGGTTGGGATAATCGATTGAAGAAGGATGTAGAATATTCAAGAAAAGTCAGTTTTTTGTTTGATGTAAAAATTCTCTTTATGACTTTTGTGCAGGTTGTAAAAAGAGATAATATTTCGGTTGACACCCATGTTGTGGAACCAAATTTTGCAGAAGAAAGAAAACAGAAAATGGAGCGACTCAAGAAGGTAGATGTAGTATGAAACCCATAAATATCTTAATTTTAAGTGCAGGAACACGCAATAAGATTATTCAGTATTTTAAGAAAACTCTTGGTGAGAACGGTAAGGTTATCGCTACAGATATGAGTACAATTGCTCCTGCTATATACGAGGCGGATAAGTATTACATTGTTCCGAGAATAACTGAACCCGGATACATCGATATAATTCTTGATATATGTAAAAAGGAAAACATCAGCGGAGTGCTTTCGCTTATTGATCCGGAGCTTTCTCTTTTAGCTGAAAATGAAGAAAAATTTAAAAATATAGGAACAACTGTAATCGGTTCATCGTACGAATTATGCGAAAGAGCTCTTGATAAAATGCAGATGTTTCAATGGCTTAGAAGTCACGGTTACAATTGCGCAAAAAGCTATGTTGATAAGAATGAATTTTTTGCTGATGTAAAGACAGGAAAGGCAAATTATCCTGTTTTTGTTAAGCCTGTAGGGGGCAGTGCCTCAATTGCAATAAGCAAAGTTTTTGACAATGAAACAGTAGATTTGTTGTTTGATCACTCTGACAATCTTATGATCCAAGAGTATCTTGACGGTCAGGAGATAGGTGCAGACTGTTATATTGACCTGTTGAGCGGAGAATTGGTTTCGGTATTTACCAAAAAGAAAATTGTTATGCGTGCCGGAGAGACCGATAAATCTGTATCGTTTAAAGATGAGAAGCTTTTTGAGCTTATTAAAAAGTTTGTAAATGAAAGCGGATGGAGAGGTCAGATTGATATAGATATTTTTGAAATCAACGGTGAGTATCATATTTCCGAAGTAAATCCTCGTTTCGGCGGAGGCTATCCGCATGCCTATGAATGTGGCGCAGACCATATGAAATTGATTGTAAATAATCTTAACGGAATTGTAAATTCCGATGTTATAGGCAATTACAAGGAAAATGTCTATATGATGAAATATAATGAGATTATGATAAAGGAATCCTGAGTATTATGGGTATGAAACCAAAGATGCTTGTTTTGATAAACAGCAGCACCGGATTGTATGATTTCAGAAACGAACTTTTATCTGAATTAAGCAAGTCGTACTGTATCGTTGTGTCCACTCCTGATAGTGGAAAAATTGATTTGATAAAAAAACTTGGATGTGAAGTTATTATAACACCTATAGACAGGAGAGGAATTAATCCGGTAGTTGATTTAAAGCTAATTAATAATTATCGTAAGATAATAAATAAAGAAAAACCGGATTATATTTTAACTTATACGATTAAGCCAAATATTTATGGCGGCTTTTTAGCTCGAGTGAAAAAAATCAATTATGCAGTGAATATCACCGGTTTGGGAACAACTTTTCAAAAAGATGGATTGCTCCAGAGTATTGTCACGAAAATGTATAGAATTGCTTTCAAGAAAGCTAATGTAGTCTTTTTTGAAAATATAGAGAATAAGAATATCATCGTTAATAAAAAGATTGTGCCGGATAGTAAATGTTGTGTTTTAAACGGTGCCGGTGTGAATCTTGATAGATATAGCTATTTAGAGTACCCAGTTGATTGTAAAACAACACGCTTTTTGTTTATCGGTCGTGTAATGCAGGAAAAAGGTTTTGATGAACTCTACACAGTCATGCAAAGATTAGTTGACGAGGGATTTGATTGTAAACTTGATGTTTTAGGTTCTTATGAAGAAGATTACAAAAAAAAGATAGATTCAGCTGTTGAAGCAGGTTGGCTTAGTTATTATGGTTACCGAAATGATGTAAGACCTTTTATAGAAAAATCGCACTGTTTTGTCTTGCCTTCGTGGCATGAGGGTATGGCTAATACAAACTTAGAATGCGCCTCTTCGGGTAGACCGGTGATAACAAGTAATATACACGGCTGTAAAGAAGCTGTGTTGGATGGAACTACCGGATATCTTTGTGAATCACAGAATATCGATAGTCTTTATGAATGTATGAAAAAATTTATTGCATTGTCGTATCAAAAAAGAAAAGATATGGGAAAAGCGGGGAGAAAACATATGGAAAATTTTTTTGATAAGAGAATTATAGTAGATAGCACAATTAAAAATTTAAAATAAAGGAATTTTAAATAAAATGTTTGAATTATTGCCCATTATCATTATTGGACTGGTGTTTGCCGGTATTTCAGAAAAACAATCCAAAAAAATAGTTAATGATTCCGGAATCGTTTACTACGAAAAGAAGGATGTTGTATTTTATTTAATTGCAGTAGTTGTACTGGCTACTTTTGTCGGATTAAGAAAAGTTTACAACGATACAGGAGTATATATTGATCAATATAATAGTATTGAACTTACCGGTGTATTTCCAAACTTTTTATTTAATGACATTGATTGGAATATAAGTTCTAATTTTGGCTTTACTATCATTATGAGATTATTGAAATTTCTTCATTTCTCTGATCAAAGTTTTTTGATGTTTTTTGCATTTTTTATTTTGGGAGTGTATTTTTGGTTTATCCGAAAATATTCAAACAACATATTTTTGTCTGTGTTTTATGTTATTACTATGGGAATATATACTTTTACCATGGGTGCATTAAGACAGTGTATTGCTATTGCAATTTGTTTGATTGCTGTAGATTGTTTTTTAACAAAGAAATATGCACTATTTGTTTTACTTGTTTTATTCGCTACAACATTTCATCAGTATGCTTTTATATTTCTGATAGTTCCGCTTCTTTCTTTTTCACCGTGGACATCAAGAACCTATATTGTGGTATTTCTATTTTTAATAGGTTCATTTGGTATGCAGAGCATCTTGGAAGCTATAGATGATTTTACATTAGCAATGGGTAAGACCTATTCTACGGGAAGTTTTTCCGGAAAAGGAGTTAATGTTTTTAGATTAATTGTGGTATGGATACCTACAGCGCTGTCTTTTATATTGAAAGATAAGTTAATAAATGACGGAAGTAGGGCTGAAAATTTATTTATAAATCTTTCTATGATTAATGCAGAAATAATGTTTCTTGGCTTATTTGGTACGGCAAACTATTTTGCAAGGCTTGCAAACTTTTTTTTGATATTTCAAACGATTTCTCTTCCTGTGATTATACAAAAATACCCGGTTGCTGAAAGAAAATTTTTAACTACGGGATCTATTATTGGATATTCATTGTATTTTATTTATGCTAACACAATTGCGCAGGGCGGATTTGATAATAACTATTTTGGAATTAGTTTTTTTGATTATATAAATAATATCTTTGTGTGATGGAGAACAGTTAAATATGAAGATACTTCAAGTAGTAACGCATATGAATCGTGGCGGTCTTGAAACTATGATTATGAATTATTATAGAAACATAGACCGTACTAAAATTCAATTTGATTTTCTTGTACACCGTCAGGAAAAGGCTGATTATGATGATGAGATATTATCTTTAGGCGGACATATTTATCATATGCCTATGCTGAATCCCTTTTCTAAGGCTTATTTTAATGCGCTTGATGACTTCTTTGATAATCATAAGTACGATATTGTGCATTCACATTTGGATTGCATGAGTGCATATCCTTTGAAAATTGCACAAAAACATGGCGTTAAGGTGAGAATTGCACATTCGCATAATAAAAGCCAAGACAAAAATTTAAAGTATCCCATTAAGCTTCTTTCAAAACATTTAATTCCTAAGTACGCTACGCATCTTTTTTCTTGCGGTAAAGAGGCAGGAGATTGGATGTTTGGCGGAAATGCATATACTGTCTTAAATAATGCAATTGACGCTGAAAAATATCGGTATGACTGTCAAATAAGAAATCAAGTGCGTGACGAACTGAAAATCAGTAAATCTGATTTTGTAATCGGACATGTCGGAAGGTTTAATCCTCAAAAGAATCATTCGTTTTTGATTGATGTTTTTAAGAGTGTACATGATAAAAACAGAAATTCCAAACTGCTTCTTGTAGGAACAGGTAACGGACAGAGTAATATAAGAGAAAAAGTTGATGATCTTGGTTTATCGGATTCCGTGTTTTTTTTAGGAAACAGAGGAGATGTGAATAGAATACTACAGGCAATGGATGTCTTTCTGTTTCCGTCTTTGTATGAAGGATTGCCACTTTCAATAATAGAAGCGCAGGCTGCAGGATTGCCGTGTATCATTTCTGACAGTGTTCCGTATGAATGCAGAGTTACAGACCTTGCAGAGTCGTTAGATTTAAACTTGCCGATTGATGAGTGGGCGGATGTTGTCTTAGAAAAACAAGGTACGATTAGAAAAAACACGATAGATGATATAAAAAAATCAGGCTTTGATGTTAAACAGAATGTTGTAAAGCTTGAAGAATTTTATTTAAATTCGGTTGAGGAATAATAGTTATGAAGACTTTAACAGTATTTACACCTGCTTATAATAGGGCGCATACAATAGGTCGTACATATAAATCTTTGTGTTCCCAAAAATGCAAGGATTTCGTGTGGCTTATAGTTGATGACGGTTCAACTGATAATACGGCTGAATTAGTAAAAGACTGGATATCCAAAGATAACGGCTTTGAAATTCAGTACATATATAAAGAAAACGGCGGTATGCATACCGCACACAATGTTGCGTATAGAAATATACATACCGAACTCAATACTTGTATAGATTCTGATGACGCTTTATCTGAGAATGCTGTTGAAAAAATTATAAACAAATGGAATCAGGTTAAAAGCAGGGGTTATGCAGGTATTATTGCACTCGATGCCAATATGAATACGGGAAAGGTTATAGGAAAAGGCTTTCCGAAAGATATGACAGAAACCACATTGTCGGGTTATTATGCGTCAGGTGGTTCAGGTGATAAGAAGCTTATATATCGTACTGATATTATTAATTCAGTCCCTGAGTATCCGGTATTTGATAATGAAAAATATCTTGCACTTGCATATAAATATAAGTTGATAGATCAGAAGTATAAACTTGCTGTTTTAAATGAAGTAGTGTGCGATGTAGAATACCAGGAAGACGGTAATTCGCACATTATGTATAAGCAGTACATGAAATGCCCAAAGAGCTTTGCCTTCTGGAGAAAGATATGTATGCAATATCCTGATTCTAATAAAAGATTATTGGTAGATTGTGTACATTATGTTGCCGACAGTATAATAGCAAAGAATAAACATTATATCAAAGAGTCACCTTGTAAAGTCTTAACATTTTTTTTAAGTCCAATGGGCTTTTTGTTTTACCTTTATATAAGAAGTAAGTCAGATTCTATTATGAAAGTAGGAGATTAATGAGGTGAAAACAAAAAATGAATGCATTATTTAAAACAGATTTTTACCGTATGACTGGTAATGAGTGGAAGGTAAATTTATCTAATATATGTAAATTTATTTTTCAACATAATATCAGATTTATGTATCATTACAGAAAGTATTCACAAAACCATAGCGTTTACCGCAAATATAAAATTTATAGATATAGCCGAAAATATGGCATAGAATTTGCTCCAGATGTGCAAATTGGGAAAGGTTTATACCTTGGACATCCATACAACATAACAGTTGGTGGAGGAGTTAAAATTGGTAATAATGTTAATCTTTCAAAGGGATGTACATTAGGTATGGAGAATAGAGGAAATCGTAGAGGAGTTCCGGTAATAGGAAATCATGTGGTCATTGGAATCAATGCGACAGTTGTAGGCAGAATTACTATTGGTGATGATGTGTTTATAGCACCTAATAGTTTTGTTAATTTTGATGTACCTGATCATTCTGTGGTTGTTGGTAATCCGGGTGTGATTCATAGAAAAAAAGATGCAACTTTGGCATATATAAATTTCTCTGTAGAATAAGAGGTTTAGAGCGATAATGAAAAAGGTGCTATATTTGATTCCTAATCTTGCACACGGTGGGGCTGAAAAAGTTTTGGTTAATCTCGCCAATAATATGGATAAAACAAAATTTGATGTAACAGTTCAAACTTTGTTTGATGTAGGCGTTAATCGACAGTATCTTAACTCTGATGTAAAATATATCGGCGGTTTCAAGAGAATGCCTCGTGGCAATACATATGTGATGAAACTTTTTTCTCCTGAAAAACTGTATAAACATTTTATCAAAGACAACTATGACATAATCGTTTCTTACCTTGAAGGTCCTACTGCCAGAATAGTAAGTGGCTGCACTAACCCAAATACAAAGCTTGTCAGCTGGATTCACATAGAACAGCATACAAAAGAGCTTGCTTCCAAGAGCTTTAGAAGCTATAAAGAAGCATTAGATTGCTATTCAAAGTTTGACAGGACTGTTTGTGTATCTGATACTGTAAAAGATGATTTTGAATCAATTTTTGATACTAAGAAACCTGTTGAAGTTCTATATAATACAAATGAATCAGAAAAAATAAAAAAACTTTCCGATGAGAAAGTTGATGATGTTAATTTTAGCAAGGACATAATCAATATTATCTCAGTTGCAAAGATTGTACCTTCAAAGGGTTATGACAGGCTAATGAAGATACATAAAAAGCTTATTGAAAAAAATATAAAAAATCATATTTATATTCTCGGAATAGGCGAAGAAAAGGAAAAATATGAAAAGTATTTGGCAGAAAATAATCTTACCGATACTTTTACATTTTTAGGTTACAGAGATAATCCGTATAAATATGTGAAAAAGGCAGATTTGTATGTTTGTTCTTCGAGAAGAGAGGGCTTCAGTACAGCTGTTACAGAAGCATTGATTGTCGGAACTCCTGTTGTTAGCACAAATTGTAGTGGTGCGTACGAATTATTAGGTAAAAACAACGAGTACGGTATCGTAACAGAAAATAATGAAGATGCACTTTATGAGGGCATCAAGAAAATACTGACAACGCCTGATTTGCTTGAAGCTTATGCCGCAAAAGCAAAAGAGCGTGGTAAAGCTTTCAGTACCGAAAAAACAGTAAAAGCTGTTGAAGAAATGTTGAGTGCTTTATGATGAGTGATTTAATAAGTGTAATTGTTCCGGTATATAATTTAGAAAATTATATTGTAAGAACCTTAGATAGTATTTTATCTCAGACTTATAAAAACATTGAAGTTATAGTTGTTGATGACGGCTCAACTGATTCATCTGCTAAAATTATTGATGATTATGCCGATTTGCATAGAGGTGTAATCAAGATTTTACATGTCAAAAACAGCGGTGTGTCGGTTGCAAGAATGAAAGGTGTTTTGGCGGCTAAGGGCGATTGGATAGGTTTTACTGACGGTGATGATGTAATAGAACCTGATATGTATGAGAGATTGTTTGATAATGCCCAAAAATATAATGCTGACATATCACATTGCGGTTATCAGATGGTCTTTTCTGACGGTAGAATAAATTATTTCCATAATACCGATAAAATTAGAATACAGGATAAAGACACGGGTATAAAAGATTTACTTGACGGTTCAATAGTAGAGCCAGGGCTATGTAATAAACTTTATAAATCTTCGCTTTTTAGCGACTTTTTTGATAAAGTAGACTTGAATATAAAAATCAATGAGGATTTATTGTGGAATTATTATTTATTTTTAAAATCCAAAAAATCGGTTTTTGAAGATTTTTGCCCGTATCACTATATTGTTCGTATGACTTCCGCATCAAGACAAAAGTTGAATAAAAATTTAATATTTGATCCAATAAAAGTAAAAAAAATAATTCTTGATAGCATTGATGTTAACTTAAAAGAAAAAGGTGAAGCTGCTTATTTGAGCACATGTATAAATGTTTATTCAACTATTGCGTGTGCTGATAAAGATATAAGAAAAAACTTTTTTAATGAAAAGAAGACAGTTAGGCATATTATTGTCAATAAGAAGAATAGAATCTCTCTTTTGAGCAAGAAAACAAGATTTCTTGGAAATGTAATTACTTATTTGCCTTTTTTATTTGATCCAATGTATAGATTTTATTCAAAGCATTTTCAGAAAAAATTGTATGAATAGGTGAAGTTTATTATGAACCCGCTGATAAGTGTAATAGTTCCGATTTATAATGTTGAAAAATACCTTGCAAGATGTGTTGATAGTATTGTAAATCAGACATATAAAAATCTTGAAATAATCCTTGTTGATGACGGTTCACCTGACCTTTGTCCTCAGATGTGTGATGATTATGCCGAAAAAGACAGCCGAATCAAGGTTGTTCATAAAAATAACGGTGGACTTTCCGATGCCAGAAATGCAGGAATGGCTGTTTCAACAGGTGAGTATATCAGCTTTATTGACAGCGATGACTATGTGTCTGATGACTTTTTTGAATGTCTGTTGGATGTTATGAACAAAGAAAACAGCGATATTGCTGAGTGCAGTGTTGTAAAATTCTATGAGGATAACCACTTTGATGAGTTTAACGATGATTTATTGGAAAAAACATATGATGCTCAGGACGCAATGTCTGCGTTGATTGCGGAAAATCCGTTTCATCAGCATGTCTGGAACAAGCTTTATAAAACAGAACTTGTCAAAGATATTCCGTATGCTGTCGGTAAGCTGAATGAGGATGAATTTTGGACTTATCGGGTATTTGGCAGAGCAAACAAGGTTTCAAAGCTCAATAAAACTATGTATTATTATTTCCAGAGAAACAGCAGTATTATGGGCGTTGGCTATAATATTCGCAGGTTAGATGCACTTGAGGGCAAAGCTAACCGGCAAAAATATATTGAGAACAATTTTCCTGAACTCAGTACGCAAGCAAAGATTGATTTGTATGGTTCATGTATGTTTGCTTATCAGTCTGTGTTGAAATTCATGTCAGGTGCAGATAAGAAAAAGGCTCTCAGCATAATAAAAAAGTATAAAAAGAATTGTAATTTGTCTTTTGATGAAATAAATACAATAAAAGACAGTTCTAAAAAATATTTTATGCTTGCAAAGTTTAATTTTTGTCTTTGCTGTAAGATAAAATCAGTTTTTAAAATTGGATTTTAATGAGGTTTTTATGAAAACAGTATTGTATATGCATGGCGGAAGTGGAAATCACGGATGTGAGGCACTTGTCAGGACTACAACTAAAATTGCAAAAGATGCAACTGGTTCAGATGTAATTCTTTGGTCGCAAAATGTGTCAGAAGATTATAAGTATGGTGTTTCAGGGGTTGTTGACGGAATTGTCGCAACAGATGAAGTGAACAAGAAAAGTCTTTCATTTTTGTGGTCATATTTTAAATTTAAAATCTTAAAAAAAAGCGATGCTTTACATAAATTGTTTATAAAAAAGCTTTTCAAGGATTCTGTTGCAATTTCAATAGGCGGTGACAATTATTGCTATCCGTGGTCTGCTAAACAGGGAGTTGAGCTTGACAAAGAGATAAGACAGTATTGTAGAAAAAATGTGTTCTGGGGTTGTTCAATTGAAGAAGAATTTATGACTCCCGAAGTTGTTGAGGATTTGAAAGGTTTTGACTTAATCACCGTTAGAGAATCGCTTTCTTATGAGGTGCTTAAGAATTACGGTATTTTCGCTGTTCAGGTTGCAGATCCCGCATTTTTGCTTAATAAAAAAGAACTTCCGCTTCCAAAAGGATTTGTTGAAGGAAATACTGTAGGTATTAATATTAGTCCTCTTATTAACGATTACGAGAATGGTGACAGTATTGCATTTAACAACTATGTAAAGTTGATTGAGTACATTTTGTCCGAAACTGATATGAGTATCTGCTTGATTCCCCATGTTGTGTGGGAGTACAATAACGATAGAAAACCTCTTAATTCTTTGTTTGAAAAATTCAAAGACACAAACAGAGTTATTTTGCTTGAAGATCACAATTGTGAAGAACTAAAAGGGTTTATCAGCAGATGTAGATTTTTTGTAGGTGCAAGAACACACGCAACTATTGCGGCATATTCAACTTGTGTTCCGACTCTTGTAGTAGGTTATTCAATCAAGTCAAGAGGTATTGCAACAGATTTATTCGGTACATGCGAAAACTATGTTGTTTCTGTCCAGAATATGAAAAATGATTCTGAGCTTAAAGAAGCTTTTAAATACATTGTCAATAATGAAAGCCAAATAAAAAATACTTTGAACGATATAATTCCTAAATACAAGAAAAAGGCAGGCATTGCAGTCGGTGAACTTAGAAATTTAAAATAACCTTTTATTGTATTTTATATTTGAGGGAATATTTATTTTGAAAGGATAAACACGATGATTTCAATTAACGACAAAGCTAATTGTACCGGATGTGGCGCTTGTTATAGCATCTGTCCTAAAAAAGCAATAACTTTGAAAGAAGACTTTTCAGGTTTTAAGTATCCGACTGTTAATGTTGACAAATGTGTTAATTGTAACCTTTGTGAGAAAGTATGCCCTGAAATAAACACGGTGTTTACAGATAATAGCTATGCCGAACCGATTGTTAAAGCTGCATGGAATTTGGATAATGATATAAGAGTAAAGAGTACATCAGGTGGAGTCTTTTCAGCAATAGCTGAAAAATTTATTTCAAATGGCGGTTATATAGTGGCAGCTGAGTTTGTTGAAAATTTTAGAATTCAGCACACGATAATTTCTGATAAAAAAGATATAAATAAACTCAGACAAACCAAATATGCACAAAGTGAGCTGTCTGATTTATTTGTTAAAATAAAAAAGTTACTTTATGAAGATAATTATGTTATGTTTGTAGGTACACCATGTCAGGTTGCCGGTTTGAAAAAATTTTTACTAAAAGATTATGAGAAACTTTTGACAATTGATTTGGTTTGTAGAGGAGTAATTAGTCAAAAAGTATATATAGACTATCTTAAATCAGTTGAAAGACATACCAAATCAAAAATTACAGAAGTTCAATTTAGAAATAAGGATTTAGGCTGGAATAGTTCAACAACTAAGATTTCTCTTGAAGATGGATCATTTTATCGAAAAGAACGATGGCTTGATGAGTATATGATTGGTTATTTAAAACATAATCTATATTTAAGACCTTGTTGCTATGAGTGCAATTTTAAGAAAATGCCCCGTGTTTCAGATATTTCATTGGGTGATTATTGGGGATTTGACAAGTATTATGATGTTTCTGATGACAATGGTGTTTCGGTAGTGCTATTGAACTCCTCCAAAGGGCAAAGTTTCTTTGAAAAAATCAGTGATAAGTTATTTTCTATGGACACACCTTTAGAACAAATTATTAAGGAGAATCCGTGCTTAGTAACTCCTGTTGCCAAAGGGAAATACAGTGATGCTTTTTATAAAAAATTCGGTAAAACAGATTTTATTGATTTAATTCATAAAATTGATGAAAAAGATTATTATAAAAAACTTAACTTCAAAGAAAAGGTTTATTACATTTTAAGGGAAAAGATAAAGTTATGGCATTAAATCAAAGAAAAGCTGGGGTAATGTTATCTTATATCCAGCTAGGATTATCTACATTGGTAGGAATACTCTATACCCCAATAATGCTCAGAATTCTCGGGCAAAGTGAGTATGGACTTTTTGGTACTGCAAATTCACTTACTTCATGTCTTTCGTTATTGTCATTCGGTGTAACCGGTGCATATATGAAATTTGTTATGGGGTACAGAGCAACGGGCGATAAAGAAGGCGAGAAAAGACTGAACGGAACATTTATATTGTTGTTTTCGTTATTTTCGTTGCTTGTAGTTATTGTCGGTGCTGCTTTATTGTTCTTTTCAGATTCAATTTATGATAAGAGCCTTACCGCATATGAATTAGTTCAGATCAAGTGGATAATGCTGCTTACAATAATTAACACGGTATTCACTTTTCTGTTCATACCGGTTATGATGTTTATTCAATCATATGAAAAATATCTATTCTTACGAATAATAGCTCTCATAACTACCATTCTTAACCCCATAATGAACCTGATTGTTATTTCTTTTATTCCAAAAGCTGTTTCAATTTCAGTTATAGGACTTGTAATTGCGTTGCTCACATATCTGGCTTACTTGATTTATGCATATAAGAAGCTTGAAATGAGATTTTCTTTCAGACACCTCAAACTGAGTGTATTTAAGTCAATATTTATTTTTTCAAGTTTTCTGATGTTAAACCAAATAACAGATTTGATAACTAATAATACCGACAGATTAGTGTTGGGCATCACTTCAGGCACAGTTGCGGTTGCAATCTATACCGTAGGTGCTAACTTGAGTACATATCTTTACAGCAGCAGCACATACATTTCGAGTGTTTTTGCTCCTTCAATTAACAAAATAGTTGCAAATGCCAAAGTTAACAATATATCTCCTGATTATGAACTTAATCAGCTTTTTATTAAGGTTGGCAGAGTTCAGTTTCTTATTCTAACGCTGATAATTGTTGGTTTTTCTACCCTTGGACAACAGTTCATTGCATTGTGGGCAGGAGAAAATTATGAATATGCGTTTTGGATTGCGTTATTGTTGATGCTTGCTCCTTATGTTCCCCTTATGCAAAATATTGGTCTCGAAATTCAAAAGGCAAAGAATCTTCATAAAGCAAGATCAATAGTGTATTTCTTAATTAGCTTGCTCAATGCCGGATTGACAATTCCTGCAGCAATATATTTTTCTCAGCCATGTTTCGATCCGGGATTTGGAGGAGTTGCAGCAGCTGCTGCAACATTTCTTTCTATGGTCTTGGGACAGGTTGTGTTTATGAATATTTATTATCAGAAAAAAGTAGGTGTTAATGTACTTGTTTTCTGGAAAAATATTTTGAAAATGTTGCCCGGTGTACTGATTCCTTTTGCATTGGGTGTGATATTTAATATATTTGTAAAGTCGTATAATTGGTATATTTTTTTGAGTGAAGTTATTGCAGTTGCTGTGGTATACTGCATTTCGGTGTACTTTTTGAGCATGAATCAATATGAGAAAAATTTATTTACTTCACCGTTCAGAAAAGTTATTTCAAAGTTAATGAAAAATAAGAAAGGTGTATGATATGGGTAACAGCAAAAGCATAACAACTTCAAACAGATTGATTCATTATGATCTTATGCGTGTACTTGTATGCTTTTGTGTAATCGTTATCCATATGGTATTTGCGATGACAACCCAACCAACGGTGCGTTTAGTATAGATAGTTCATTTTCCTCGTTGTATTCTATTGTAGCAAGATGGGCAGTTCCATGTTTCCTAATGGTAAGCGGTGTGATGCTTCTTGATAAAAACAAGGATATTCCGATAAAAAAGCTATATGCTAAGTATATTTTTAGACTTGCAGTGTCTTATGCGTTTTGGTCATGCATTTATGCATTATACAACTCTTTCTATGATGCAGGCGATTCTTTTATTGAAAAATTCAAGTATTTTGCGAGCTACTGCCTGTCAGGGGAATTACATACATGGTATATTTTCGTTACAATAGGGATTTATATGACATTGCCGATTGTCAAGCATCTTATAAATACGCTTGATGAGAAAAACTCAGGTACTGGATTTTGATGATGTTTATATTTTTCTCAATTGTTCCGTTTGTTTCTAGCTTTTCTATACCGATGTTCCCGGGATATGTGGCATACATAAACAAGTATATGGAATTGTATTTTTTTGCAGGTTATATGTTTTATTTTGTAATAGGGTATTACCTTTTTTTACACGATATTTCTGCAAAAATCAAAAAGTGTATCTATTCATTGTCTGTAGTAGGCTTTGTTTATTCAGTTATTGTTTTGTGCCTTTTGGATCCACTGCTTGGATTCAAAATCGGTGTTCTGGGGTATTCAAACCCTAATATTGTATTTATGAGTATGGGTGTATTCCTATTTTTTACAGATGTTGTTTCAAAGCATAAATTCAGTAACAAATTCAAAAGAGTAATCACTTCATTGTCGGGGCTTACATACGGAATATATTTAATCCATGTGCTGATTTTAAAAGTGTTACACAATATGGGAGTTTCACTTTCATTTTGTGCTAAATCCGTTTCAATACTGATTGTTTCGTTGATTACATTTATTTTCGCAGCAATTATAGTTTATATTATGAAAAAGGTTCCGCTTGTTGGTAAATATCTATGTTAATGAGAGTGAATTGTAATGAAAGAAAAACCGCTTATTTCGGTAATTGTACCGGTATATAATGTTGAAAAATATATCAGAGAATGTCTTGATTCAATTGTAAATCAAACCTACAAGAACTTACAGATTATTCTTGTCGATGACGGCTCATCTGACAATTCGGGCAAAATTTGTGATGAATTCGCAAAGAAAGACAGTCGTATTACAGTTGTTCATCAAGAGAATCAGGGTGCAGGTGCCGCTAAAAACACAGGTCTTGAATTGATTGAAGGTGAATACTTTTCAATAATTGACAGTGATGATTATATAGATTTATCGATGTACGAAAAAATGGTTTCTTTGATGAAACAATATGATTCTGATATTGTGCAATGTTTATTTAAGCAGGTGTATGTAAATAAAATTATCATGAGGCAGTATTCCACTCTCAAAAAATCGTGCACAGTGTTAACCCGGCAAAAATATTTGCAACACTTTTTATCTGATTGGAAGTTTGCTATTTTTGCAACGAAAATTTTTAAAACATCCTTGCTTGGTGGTGTCAGATTTCCAGTAGGCAGAAAAATTGATGATGAGTTTTTTACATATAAGCTTGTATGTAATGCAAAAAGGATTGTAAATACTACAGAGCCCTTTTATTTTTACAGAATGAGAAAATCAAGCGTTATGAATAATAATGCGAAAAATAGATTGATTTACGATCGAATAGATTGTTTTGTTGAGAGATATGAATATGTAAGCAGTAGATTTCCGAAACTTCGAAAGACATATTACAATAAATTGTCCGATTCACTGCTTTTGTATAAGTCAAAGTTAGGTACAGATGATGATAAATTAAAGGGTTTGTTTTTTAAATATCCATATAAACGACCTAGTGTAATCACTAAAATATTTAATAGATTTAGCAGACAAAAAAATTATGAACCACCTATAGATACTAAAAACTGTCTTTTATTTGATTGAGTTAGCTATGAAATTATCCGAATATTACAATATAATCAGAAATAAAGTTATGATTAAAAAGGTGCAGGGCAAAGTGTACTTGTCTGATATTTCGCTTATATCTATGAATTGTATCGGCGGAACTTTTTATCATGATATGAATTGCAAATTCTTAACCCCTACGGTAAATCTCTTTTTTACAGCAAGCGATTTTATTAAATTTGTAAATGATCTTGATTATTATTTATCTTTTACACCTGTAGTTGAAATGGGTGAGAAGTATCCGATTGGAACACTTGATGACATAAAGATATTTTTTATGCACTATGATTCGTGTGAAGATGCTTTACAAAAATGGGAAGATAGGAAGAAAAGGGTTAATCCCAAAAAAATATTTGTAATTATGGTTGAACAGAATGGGTTCTCAAAAGAGGACTTCGAAAATTTCAAAAAGATTAAATATCCGAAGATTCTCTTTGTAAATAATAAAGTGTATGAATGTGAAGACTCGGTTTACTTTTCTCAATACGAGAATTGTGAGTATCTGCCGGATATAATACAGGGCAGGCGTTATTACAAAGACGGAATTCTAATCAAAGCAATCAGGAAAGCGTTTGAGTGATCATGGATAAAATAAGTATAGTTGTAGCAGTTTATAATGCTGAGAAAACGCTGAAAAAATGCGTGGATTCTCTCATTGGACAAACTTTAAAAAATACGGAAATAATTCTGGTAAACGATTGTTCAAAAGACAATAGCAGCAGTATATGTAAACAGTATGAGTCAGAATATTCTAATGTAATTGCTATAGATAATCCTTATAATGTAGGCGTTTCTGCAACACGAAATAACGGGATTGAAAAAGCAAAGGGAGATTACATTTGTTTTGTAGACAGTGATGACTATGTTGAACCCGATTACCTTGAACAATTGTTGAATAATTTTAAAAAGTATAATACAGTGCCAATTTGTGGATTTATATATCACGATGAGGTTAATCGTTGCAAACCTGTTAAATATTCTTGGAGCGGCGGAGAAGAAAAGGTAAGTCTGGGCGACGCTTTTAAGCTTAATGCAGAGCTTTACCTTACCGCATTGTGGAATAAACTGTTTGATATGCAGATTATTGAAAAGTTCAATGTCCGGTTTGACGAGAATTTGTCGATGGGTGAGGATTTGAGATTTTCAGTAGAATATTTTGAAAAATCTGATACAGAGTTTGTTTATGCTTTTTCTGCGCATCTGTATCATTATACAAAATTATCAGAAAATACGCTTATGTCAGATTTTGCAAGAGGTAATGCTGAAGATGGAATCAAAAGTTTAAAAATGATTTACGATTTAGCTGTAAAATACAATTCGGATGCTGAACTTGAATATAATAAAGCTGTTAAAAATTTAAAAGATAATTATATCTATTTCCTTGTTAGAGATAAAAAATACAGTTGGAAACAACAGCTTAAAAAAATAAGAGGATTTTCTGAAAAATATACATTGTTGACTTTTTTGGTTGATAAATTAAAAGCTGTAAGAGAAAAATTTGTTTAATTTATTCTTGGAGGAATTGACTGCAATGCCTACACTAAGAGAAATACAGTTATTTGAATTGCAGATGTTAAAAGATGTAGTAAAAGTATGCGATGACAATAATATTACATACATAATTTCATCAGGTACTTTGCTTGGAGCTGTAAGACACGGTGGATTCATTCCGTGGGATGACGATATTGATATATATATGCCACTTTCGGATTATAAAAAGTTTTTGAAAATAGCACAGCGTGAGTTGGGCGAAAAGTATTTTGTCCAAAACTACAAAACAGATAAGAATTATTCTGAAATGTGGACTCAGATAAGAGCAAACGGAACTACATCTATGCCTGTTAAGGCTTACAAATTTGATATTCATTATGGCATGTGTATGGATATTTTTCCGGCAGTGGGAGTAAGTGATGCTCCAAAAAAGAAATTAAAACAAAAAAAGGCTTTGAGTTTGAACAGATTGTTACTTCATGATGCTTATGCCAAAGCTGTTAATGAACCGATGAATTATAAGCTCAAGTTAATTTATGCCATTCCAAGGTGTGTAAGAAGAATGATTTGTAAAATCAACGAACATAGAATTATGCTCGATCCGATGAAATATAATCAATGGGCTGCTGTATGGTATTCAATGGAGGTTTCGGTAATACAGCCAAAAAAAATTCTTGAAAAATTCACAAAGATAAAATTTGAAGATGAATATTTTAATACATTTGATGATTATGATTTGTATTTAAAAAATGTGTATGGCGATTATATGACGCCACCTCCTGAGAATAAAAGAGGTGGACATACCGATGAATTAGGAAATATTATTTTTGATTTGCATAAGGATTACAGCGAATACAAAAAAGAATTGGCAGAAAAGTATGACCAAAATGAAAAAATATAAGGTCGGTTTTACAATGGGTGAGTATATCTAAATATAAAAAGGGAGAAATGCAAGTTTATTTATTAGACAAAAATTCATGGACCTGTAAAAATGCAGCAGATAATGATTTTGATTTTGTAAAATGGTTGAATTCGTAAGCTTATTGAAATGCACAAGCCCATAAATACTTGGACTTGTGCATATTTTTTACTTTTTCTTCTTTTTCAATTCATTTTTAAAGCATTTTTTATCGAATGAGGGGTTGAAGGCGTAGAAGTTCTTTTCGTTGAGTTTATCGGTTAAGAGGCGGAGATTTTCGCCGAAGCGTTGGTAGTGGACAACCTCACGGGCACGCAGAAAGCGAATCGGATCTTTTACATCGTAGTCATCGCAGAATCTGAGGATGTTATCGTAGGTTGTTCGGGCTTTTTGCTCAGCCGCCATACTTTCGTGCAGGTCGGTTATCGGATCGCCTTTAACCTGCATTGATGCAGCTGTATAGGGAAAACCTGCTGCCGCCTGTGGGAAAATTCCGGTTGTGTGGTCAACAAAATAGTCACCGAATCCCTGTTCCTTGATTTCATCCTCGGTGAGGTCTTTCGTCAGCTGATATACTATTGCACCGATCATTTCAAGATGATTAAGTTCTTCTGTGCCTATGTCGGTGAGAGTGCCCTTGAGTTCGGGCAATGGCATTGCAAATCGTTGGCTCAGATATCGTAATGACGCACCCAACTCACCGTCCGGACCGCCGTATGGCAGAATGTTACTTACTTTGACTGAGAAATATGTTGAGGTGGGAGGCTTTGCGATCAAAAATTATTCTTTTTATAATTATGGATAGTAAGTCGTTTTGCGTTTTTAAGGGATAATTTTCTTTAATCAAGAAAGCATCATTAATTAAATTGTTCTTTATGAGAATATTGATTGTTTTAATTACAATTTTTTCAATCTTTTCAATTCTTACGCTGTGCGATGAATGGCAGTTGCCGTGAATGTAGGCGGAGCATTGGAGAAAATTATTTTTAATCGGAACGAGGGTTGAATTGCAGTTTGAACACTTGACAAGATTTTGAATAAGGTGTCTAATTTCGGTTTGTTTATGGGAATGTTCTTTGCTTATTATTCCTTGCAAGAATAATATTTGCTTTGCCTGCTCAAAAGTATTCTCATCAATAATAGGTTCGTGAGTGCCGTTTGAAATTATCAAATTTTCGTTATAGAAATCTCTGCCTGTTTTGCAGATTGGATTCCACCTGATTTTGCCGATATAAACGGGATTTTGCAAAATGTATTCAACGGCACGGCAATCCCAGAGGTTGCCATTGGCGGTTTTGATTTTTGACGAATTCAAGTTGTCACAAATCATATTTATATCTTTATTATTCAAAAAATCGGCAAAAATTTTACTGACAATCCGGGCTTTTTCGGCGTCAACCACAAGTCTTCCGTCTGTCACTTTATAGCCAAAGGGCGCAATGCTGACGATGCCGCCACGCTCGGCTTTTTCGGTCATTCCTCGCCTTACCTCACCCGAAAGCCGAATCGAATAGTATTCGTCCGACCATTCGATAATGCGTTCAATCAGCTTGCCGAAAGGACCGTCATCAATGGGTTCGGACACGCTGATGACTTCAATTCCGTTTTTTCTCAACAGCGATTTATAGAAAATGCTTTCCTCCTGATTGCGGGCGAATCGTGAAAATTTCCAGACAAGTACGGCTGAAAACAGGGGAGGCTTTTGCTTTGCAAGGCTTATCATTCGGTTGAATTCAGGTCGCTTGTCGGCATATCTTCCCGAAATTCCGTTGTCACGAAAAATGAAATCCTCATCAATCAGATAGCCTTTTTCATCTGCAAATTTTCTGATGATTTTCAGCTGGCTTGACGGTGAAAGCTCAGTTTGATTTTCGGTTGACACCCTTATGTATGCCGCCGCATAGTGATTTTTATTGTGATTTCCCGACAAATTAATCACCTCTTTAAAGAATAATTCTTTTATGCAATAATATGCCTGCGATTGGAAGAAAATTCCTCGGCAAATTTCTCGAAAACACTTTACTTTGCTAACGCACTAATGTATAATATACAGAGATTGTTTTGCAAGGTGATTTGCAGAACATAGGTAGAGAGTATATCAGATTACGGAGGAATAATTATGAAAAAGAAAAAGTTACTTTCTGTACTTCTTGCAGGTGCAATGTCAGCGTCAATTTTTGTAGGTTGCGGTTCTTCTGCAACGGACTGGGATTATATCTCAAACAAGGGAGAGCTTGTTATCGGTGTTACATATTTTGAGCCGATGAACTACCTTGATGCAGACGGCAAGCTTACAGGTTTTGAAACTGAGTTTGCAGAGGCAGTTTGCGAGAAAATGGGCGTTACTCCAAAGTTCCAGAAAATTGACTGGGATTCAAAAGAGGTTGAGCTTAACTCAAAGACAATCGACTGCATCTGGAACGGTCTTACAATTGATGACGACAGAAAGTCAACAATGGATATTTCAACTCCTTATATGGAAAACAAGCAGGTTATGGTTGCAAAATCTGATGTTGCAGACAAAATCAAGTCAGCAGATGACCTCAAGGATAAGACAGTAGTTGCAGAGAAGAAGTCAGCAGGTGAAACTGTTGCTCAGACAGACGAGTTCTTCTCAAGTGCAAAGTATGTTTCTGTTGACGCACAGGCTAAGGCTCTTCTCGAGGTTAAGTCAGGCACAGCAGATGTTGCGGTTATCGACTATGTAATGTCAATCGGTACACTCAAGAGCGGTTCTGACTACGCTGACCTCAAGGTTGTTGACGGCAAGGACTTTTCACCTGAGCAGTACGGTATTGCACTTCGCAAGGACAGCCCCGAAACACTCAAAAAGCTTAACGATGCTATTCAGGCAGTTGCCGATGACGGCACACTTGATAAGATTGCTGAGAAGTACAGCCTTCAGGATCTTCTTCTTGTAAAAAAGAAATAATTTAATTAAAATAAGCTTGTACATACAGGGCGGACTATGTTCGCCCGTTGTGCTTTTTATTGATTATAAATTTACAGGTTCAAATTTGTAAGCCTTTTGATATATTCAAAACTGAAAATACTTGGATAGAGTGGTATATAAAATGGATCAATTTTTTAATGTAAGCGGTCAGTTGCTTGAGGGATTCGGCGAAAACTGTATAATTTTCATTGTAACCCTGCTTGCGGCAATTCCGCTCGGACTTATTATCTCAATGGGTTCAATGTCAAAATTCAAGCCGTTAAAATGGCTGACAAAAACATTTGTGTGGATAATCAGAGGTACTCCGCTGATGCTCCAGCTTTTCGTAGTGTTCTATGTTCCACCGCTTGTGTCAAACGGCAGTGTGACATTTGCACGAATGAACGCCGCACTTATCGCATTTATAATCAATTATGCCGCATATTTTTCAGAAATCTTCCGTGGCGGTATCGAGTCTGTTCCAAAGGGACAGTACGAGGCAGGTCAGGTGCTCGGCATGACAAAGGGTCAGATTTTCTTTAAGGTTGTTCTTTTGCAGGTTGTAAAGAAAATTACTGCACCCATGGGCAACGAAATTATTACTCTTGTAAAGGATACTTCACTTTCAAGCGTTATCGCAATTCCGGAAATTCTTATGAGAGCAAAGGACTTCTCAATGCAGGGACTCATCTGGCCGCTTTTCTATTCGGCAGTATTCTTCCTCGCATTCTGCGGAATTCTCACATTGCTTTTCTCATTCATCGAGAAAAAGCTTGATTACTACAAGGGTTAAGGGGGAAAGGTTATGTCTTTGTTAAATGTTGAAAACATCCGTAAAAGCTACGGCAAAACAGAGGTTTTGAAAGATATCAGCTTTTCTCTTAAAAAGGGCGAGGTGCTTGCGATTATCGGCTCATCGGGTTCAGGCAAGACTACGCTGTTAAGGTGTCTTAATTTTCTTGAAACTCCGGGCAACGGCAAGATTTCCGTCAATGACAAGGTGCTTTTTGACAGCAATGACAGCTCTGCAAAGAGCGACAGCGAAATCAGAAAAAGACGACTTCATTTCGGACTTGTGTTCCAGTCATTTAACCTGTTTCCGCAATATACGGTTATTGAGAATATTATGCTTGCTCCAAAGCTTGCCGCAAAAGAGCAGATAAAGCAGACAGGCGAATATATGGGCGCAAAAAGCTATAAAGAGGCTCTTGAAATTATCAAGAGCAATGCAAAGTCTTTGCTTGAAAGGGTAGGACTTTCCGAAAAGAGCGAGTCATATCCCTGTAACCTCAGCGGCGGTCAGCAACAGCGTGTTGCAATTGCAAGAGCGCTTGCACTCAATCCGGATGTTCTCTGCTTTGACGAGCCTACCTCCGCACTTGATCCCGAACTCACGGGCGAGGTGCTTAATGTTATCCGCAGTCTTAAAACCTCCGACAGCACAATGATTGTTGTAACTCACGAGATTGAGTTTGCAAGAGATGTTGCCGACAAGATCATTTTTATGGCTGACGGTGTAATTGCCGAAGAAGGCACTCCCGAACAGGTAATCAACAATCCGCAAAATCCAAGAACCCAGGCATTTTTGGCAAGGTTCAACTGATAACTGAATATTAGGTGAGAAAAGCACTCGAAAGGGTGCTTTTTTACATATTTTTACAAATAACCTTGAAAAGTTTATGCCATTGTGCTATAATAATCGTGTCGTTCACTGACAAAGGCACAAAGCCTGAAAAAATGAGAAATCCCGATAGGGAAAACGGAGGAAAAACAAATGAAAAGAATTTTCACAATCAGCGTTGCGGCTGTTATGGCACTTCTTATGGTGCTTTCACTTACAGCTTGCGGTAATTCAACACTCGGCTATTACAAGCTTACAAGTGCAGAAGCAAGCGGTATGAGCTTTGACAGCAGTACTCTTGCCGCTGTCGGTATGGACAAAGGCTACATTCTTCTTAAAGAAGACGGCAAGGCTAAGCTTTCTGCAGCCGGTCAGGAGCAGGAGCTCACATACGATGACAAGAACTTTACAGCAGGAAGCGAGAGCATTCCATACACACTCAAAGACGGTGTTATTACAATGGAAAAAGATGGTACAAAGCTCGTTTTCACATTTGACGCTAACTTCAAGCCCGAATCTTCTAATTCAGAGTCATCAAAGTAATAAAACTTAACGGTGCAAAAATTTCGGCAGTCCAAATCGGACTGCCGTTTTTGTATAAACCAAAAAACAAGGGCAGCGGAATTCCGCTGCCCATAATTTTTATAAGATTTTATCAGTCTGAAAGACATTCGTCAAGCGCATCAACAATTGCGTGCCTGTCCATATGCTGCCCGATGAATACAAGCTTGATTTCTCTGTCGCCGTATTTTTCGTCCCACTTTTCAGCCATATCGGGATACTCTGCAAGATAGAGCTTCTGCTGTTTCTTTGGGAATGCGGCAAGCCACTTGCCCTGTTCCGTAGCAGTAATCTGAACGCCTGCCTGCTCGAATACATAAACATCTTCTCTCTTGTCATCAAACCAGAGAACACCCTTTGCACGGACTACGCTCTTTGGCCAGTTCTCAACAAACTGCTGGAGCTTGTCCTGATTGAAAGGACGAATGCGGTGGTAAACAAATGAACCGATACCGTATTCTTCTTCGCCGTCCTCATGATCGTGGTCGTGGTGACAGCAATGGCCGTGTTCGTGGTCGCAATGAGAGTGGTCAAGACCGTCCTCATCATGGTCATGATCGTGATGCTCATGTTCGTCATGGTCTTCATCGTGGTGGTGATGGTGGTGATGATGACCGTGACGGTCTGTATCCTCGTCATCTTCATCCTTATCATAAATCTGAGCCCAACCTGCGGATGCGGCTGTTTCTTCAAAATTAAAGCACTTTGTATCGAGAATATCCTTAACTTCAACCTTGCCGAACTGCGATTCAATAATTCGTGCCTTTGGCTGAAGCGTCTTAATCATAGCCTTAACTCTCTTGAGCTGTTCCTCTGTTACCTTGTCAACCTTGTTGAGGATGATTGTTGAACAGAACTCAATCTGCTGGATAAGAAGGCTTTCAACATCCTCTTCGTCAACATCTTCCTTGAGAAGATCATCGCCACAGCCGAATTCCGTTGCCATACGGAGTGCGTCAACAACTGTAACAATGTTGTCAAGACGGACAAGCTCGGGAATATTGTTTTCCTTATCACCCTCAAGAACTGAGATTGACTGTGCAATCGGAAGGGGTTCGCAAATACCGCTTGCCTCAATGAGAATGTAGTCAAACTTGCCTGACTTTACAAGGTCTGTAATCTGGTTGATAAGGTCAACGCTCAAAGTACAGCAGATACAGCCGTTTGTAAGCGGAACAAGGTTTGTATCTTTCTGAGTAACAACGCCTGCCTTTTGAATAAGCTCTGCGTCAATGTTTACTTCACCGATATCGTTTACGATAACGGCACACTTGTAGCCCTCCTGATTGCCGAGGACATGGTTGATAAGAGTAGTTTTGCCTGCACCGAGATAACCTGTAAGAAGCGTTACGGGAACAGGAAGCTTAATGTTAGCCATATATTTCATTTCCTTTCGTTGAATTGTGCTTATTAATGCGGATCACCGCCGTCCTTAAATATAACACTTTGCAAAATTATTGTCAATACAAAGTACGGAGTGCGGTCAATCCGAATAGCTGATTATTGCTGTACATTTTGTGTTTTTTGTATAATCACCTTTTATTTATTTCGGTTTTATGTTACAATAGTCAAAAGTAATTTTACGGAGATAGATTATGATTGTACTTGCATCTGCTTCACCACGAAGAAAAGAGCTTTTAAGTTTTATAACAACCGATTTTAAAATTGTTCCCGCAGACATTGACGAAACGGTTGAGAACAATGTTCCGCTTGAAAAGCGTCCCGAATATCTTGCCGTCAAAAAGGCATTGCATATTTCAAAAAACGGCTATGAAAATGACATTGTAATCGGTTGTGACACGGGAGTTTTTGTTGACGGCAAAATGCTCGGCAAACCTAAGAACAGGGAAGATGCCGAGAATATGTTAAAACTGCTTTCGGGCAGACAGCACAAGGTTATCACGGGTTGTTGTACCGTCAAAAACGGTGTTGCAAAATCATTTTCCAATGTAACGCTTGTTGAATTTTTTGAACTTTCCGATTCGGAAATAGAGGAGTACATTGCAACGGGCGAGCCTTTTGACAAGGCAGGTGCATACGGAATACAGGGCAAAGGTTCTCTGCTTGTAAAGAAGATTGACGGCGACTATTTTAATGTTGTCGGACTTCCCGTAAGTGAATTAAACAGGATTTTGAAAAAGGAGTATTCATATGAATGATAATATAAATAAAACAGTCAATGAAATTCTCGAAAGCTATTCAAAGCATGAACAGACTTGCAGACTTTCGGAGGACAACATTATCAACAAATCTGTGCTTATTCAGGTGCTTGAAGAAATCCGCAAGCTGTTGTTTCCGGGCTACTTTGACAAGAACAGAGTAAGAGAAGAATACATCGGCTATATTGTAGGCGACAGAATAGAATTTATTCAGTACAACCTTAAAAAGCAGATTGCAAAGGCTTTAAAGGGTTGCGAAAAGTGTAACGACCTTTCATATGACGAGGTTATGGAAAAGTCAGAAAAGCTGGTTTATGAGTTTCTTTCAAAGATTCCGTCAATCCGTGATTATCTTGCAACAGATGTTGTTGCAGCCTTTAACGGCGATCCTGCCGCATACAGTACGGATGAAATCATTCTCTGCTATCCCGGATTTTTTGCAATCACTGTTTACAGAGTGGCACATGAATTGTGGAAGCTTAAAATCCCGATGATTCCGAGAGTGCTTTCGGAGTACGCACACGGACTTACGGGAATTGATATTCACCCCGGTGCGACAATCGGCAAGTATTTCTTTATCGACCACGGCACAGGCATTGTAATCGGTGAAACTACCGAGATAGGCGAGAATGTAAAAATCTATCAGGGTGTAACCCTCGGTGCGTTGTCAACAAGAAAAGGTCAGCAGCTTAAAGGTGTCAAAAGACATCCTACTATCCGTGATAATGTTACAATCTATTCGGGTACAACTATTCTCGGCGGTGAAACCGTAATCGGCAAGGGTGCAACAATCGGCGGTAACGCCTTTATCGTGAACTCAATTACTGAGGGTATGAAAGTAAGCATTAAAAACCCCGAACTCCAGTTCAGTCCCGACCTTTCGGAAAACAATCAGGACAAGTATTGGTATTGGATGATTTAAGCTGACGCTTTAATTGAAAATTGAATGCGGATTTGCAACTGTTGAATACATAGTCAAGGAAAAATCTCCGTACGGTTTGCAGAGAAAATTCTACCGGATTGCAGAATTCAGAGTTGATGAAAACTTCCGCAGAATGGGTGTTGCAACAAAGCTGATAAGCTTCTGCAAACAAGAGGCTAAGAACAGAGGCTTTGACAGGCTGGAACTTGATGTGTGGGAATTTAACGAGGGTGCAATGAGGTTTTACGATTCCGTAGGATTCAAAACCTACAGAGAATACAAGGAAATGGATATTTAAACCGAAAAAATCCGTATGAAGATTGCTCCATACGGATTTTGTTTTGTGTATCAAATTTTATTTATCGCCATTTAAAGGTGACGAGTCCGTAAACATAGATAAATGCGATAGCTGTAGGAACTACATATTTGAAAATCGGTTTCATCCACGAACGCACTTTCATACCGATGCCCATGTTGGCTTCTTTAATGAAGTTATCCCAACCCCAGCCGAACTTGTTGCAACAGAACAGAGCAAGCACAAGAGAACCGAGAGGAAGAACATTTGTGGAAACAATGAAGTCCCAAAAATCAAGCCATGTTGTACCCTCTGCAAACGGCTGAAAATGAAGAACGCTGAATCCGAGAGCCGTTGTGAGTGCAAGCACAAACACTACAATTCCGCAAATAAGACTGCCTTTTCTTCTTGACCAGCCTGTCAAATCACGAATCATTGCAAGAATATTTTCGCAAACACCCAAAACGGTTGACATTGCCGCAAACACCATAAACAGGAAGAAGAGCGAACCCCATATTCTTCCGCCGGGCATATTGTTGAACACGGTTGCCATTGTGTCAAACAAAAGGTTCGGACCTGAATTAACTTCAAGGTTGTAAGTAAAGCAGGCAGGGAAGATGATTATGCCTGCAAGCAGAGCTACGAGTGTGTCAAGAGAGATAACATTGATTGCCTCGCCCATAAGTGAATGGTCTTTGCCGATATAACTTCCGAAAATAGCCATACCGCCCATACCTGTTGACAGCGAGAAAAATGCCTGATTCATCGCACCCACAACAACATCACCGTTGATTTTTGAAAAGTCGGGTTTGAGGTAAAATGTCATACCCTCACCCGAACCGCTCAAAAACAGACTGTGGATTGCAAGCACAATCATAAGTGCAAGCAAAGCAATCATCATATATTTTGTTATCCTCTCAAGTCCGCCCTGAATGTTGAACGAGAGTATAACAAAGGCGATAACAACCGTTATCATCATAAAAATAACATTGACTGACGGATTTGCAATCATTGTGGTAAATCCGAGGTCACGGTTGTTACCCGTCAGAAAATTTATGAAGTAGTAAATTATCCAACCGCAAACAACTGTGTAAAAAGCCATAATTGCAAGGTTGCCCACAAGGCATGCCCAACCGAAACCGCCCCATTTTTGCTTTGGCTTTTCAAGTTTGCGGTACATTTTAATCGGACTTGTCTGTGCCGCTCTGCCCACCGAAAATTCCATTATCAAACACGGAATTCCCAAAACAATAAGACAGATGATGTACACAAGCATAAAACTTCCGCCACCGTATTGTCCGCACATCCACGGAAACTTCCACACATTTCCGCAACCGATTGCACAGCCTGCCGAAAGCATTATAAAGCCGAGTCGGCTTCCTAATTTTTCACGATTCACAACACAAGTCCTCCTGCCGAATTTATTTTATCTACACAATATTTTTTCGTCATAAATACTGCTCCTTTGTTTATTTTGCAATACAAAGAGTAGTATAGCAAATAAAATACCATTTGTAAAATTGATAAAACTGTGCTATAATAACGAAGATATCGTTCGTATAAAAGAGGATTTAGTTATGGATACCAATGTGCTTAAAACCTTTGTAGCTGTGTGCGAATATTCGGGATTTTCTGCTGCAGCGGAAAAGCTCGGCTATACCCAGTCAACCGTTTCATCACAGATAAAACAGTTGGAAAGCGAGCTTAACACGGTGCTTTTTGACCGCTTTTACCACAGAATCAGCCTGACTTCCGACGGCATAACGGTTCTGCAACACGCAAGAGAAATTCTTGAATCTCACGAAAAGATGCTTGAAGATTTGCGTACCCCCGAAACAATTGAGGGCAACATTCGCCTTGCAATGTCAAGTTCTGTCTGCAACCGATTTTTTAAAGATGATTTTCTTGAGTTCAGAAAGCATTTTCCTAATATTCACCTTGTCGTTGTCGAAAGCGGTACAGAGCAGATGTTTGATATGTTACGCAAAAATGAGGTTGATTTGATTTTTACGCTTGACAGCCACATTTATGATTCGGAATTTATAATTTGTGCAGAGCATGAGGAAAAAGTTCACTTCTTTGCATCAGTTGACAATCCACTTTTGAATAAAGAAAATATTTCGCTAAAAGAATTATGTACCGAGGATTTTGTACTGACCGAAAGTAATATGAGCTACAGAAAATTGCTCAACAATGAACTTGCCGCACAATCGCTTGAAATTCACCCTGTTTTGGAAATAGGAAACCCTCTACAAATTTGTTCTCTAATCAAAAACAGCAAAATGATTTCGTTCTTGCCTGATTTCATCACGGAGGATTACTACAATTCGGGAGAGATAAAACATCTTCCCGTCAACGATTGTGATGTTTCGGTGTGGACGCAGTTGCTTGTCCACAAAAACAAGTGGAAATCTCCTGCGCTTAATGCGTTTATTGATTTTTATCGGGATGTTATACGAAAATAAAAAGTATCACATTTTGCCCTACGCACCGCCGTATTGCGTTATGATAATCTTGGCAAGCTTTGCGTTCGGCTTTTTGATATTGACGGGGTACTGTAACTTTTTTTCATAGACAAACATCAGCAATCCTCCTCGTTTTCCCACGGCCACGGTCCCTTTATCCAGCTCCACATATTGGTGCTTGTCATACTCTTTTTCAAAGGACCGAATTTTTCTTCATATTCTTCAACAAGCGGTTTCAATTTTTCTTTGAAACCGTTCATTTTTTGTATCATTGCCGTATCGTGCGGATGAGTGTCAAGATAAATCTGAAGGTCAAGTGCGGCAAATTCGTAGGTTGAAATTTTCTTTAAAAGAATTTCTCTTTCAGTCAAGTCCCTCACCACATTTCTTTCCGTAGAATGGCTTGTTGAGAACGGGGAACATTGTACCCGACTCAAGTCCCTGCAACGGGCTGTAGGTTGGGGAGTCGAACTGCTGAAAGGGAACATATGCCATAGCCTCGCTCGTTCTCTTTGGCAGACACGGTATTCCGTACTGCTGAGAAATAATTTCTTTAATATCCAATTTAATTCTCCTTTTTGTTCAAACTTATGAACATTGCTGTTCATTCTCATAATATGCCCGTTTCATACTTGTGTTTACATAATAAAAAACAGAGCCGACAGCAATGCCGTCAGCCCTGATACAGAGGTTTTACCGTGAATATCCGATTAAATGTTAATTAACCTTTTTGGCAGAATTTGAAGTAACCTTTGCAATGATTGCAAAAACTACGCAAAGCACAATTCCGATTGCCGAAACGATGCCTACAAGAGTGAAGTTTGTGTTTGAAATGAGTGAAAAATCAAGCACACCGCTGTCGGGATTCTGAAGTGACGCAAAAACTGCAACAGCGTCAATAATTACGGCAACCATAAGTGAAAGAATTGAAATTGATGCCGTAACAGTTTCTGTAAGGTTCTTTTCAATTTTCTTTGCAACGCTGATTTTTTCACTTCTGAAGTTAAGACAGCCGAAAAGCCAGAATACAGCCGCCGCATTGATTATTGTTTCGGGAATCATATATGTAGCGTTGTAGCTGAGTGAATAGAGAAGTCCGTCGGTTGAGGGTATTGAAACACCTGCCCATACGGTACAGCCTGAAATTACATGACAGATATATCTCAAAGCACAAACTCCTACTGTGCCTGTTACGGCAGCGGCAGACGGATTGCTAACCTTGTTTCTGAGAAAGCCTGCAAGGCCGATAACCGTGAATGCAATTACATAGTCGAAGAGAATGATTGTTACGGCTGCCCAAAATGAAGTTGCGTATGAAAGGTTTGAAGCTCCCTGAATAAGCTGAATAATGCTGAATACAAATCCCGAAAGCAATCCCCATTTTACACCGTGGCGATATGAGATAATTACAATCGGAACAATGCTGAATGCGGTAACACTGCCGCCGTAGGGAAGTTCAAGGATTTTTACAAAGCTTAAAACTGCCGCAAGTGCAATCATAATTGCACATTCGCACATAACAAGTGCATTTTTCTTATTGTTCGTTTTCATTAAAACTACTCCTTAAATAAAATTCTTTCGGAGAAAAAACACAACAAAAAAGGAGTATGCCAAAAAGACATACTCCAAGTGCGTACACTTCAAGCTTAATATGTCCCTTCGTTGGCATTATCCAAATCAGGTTTACGGTCGAAATCGAATTTCCTCTCAGCCGGTAACAGCTCCCGTTTTGTATGTGATTATTCTCACTCTGATTACGAATATTACACATCTTTAGGTTGTGTAATATCTACACTATGATTATAAACTGTATTTGACAATTTGTAAAGTCTTTTGTGTGCAATGTTACAGATAATCGCATATTAATTGACAAACACTTTGCTTTTGTGATAATATGTATCCTGTGATTTTGCGGTTTATTGCCGAATGGCAGTAAATTTTGCAACAATTGATAAACTAATTGAAGAAGGTTTTTTAATGGACAGCAGATTTAATTCACCGGCTGAAATTGCGTCGCTGGTGTCAAAATCAGGTGTAACAAAATCAATGCTTCCTCTGCCGAAAATGATTTTGCTCGGACTTATGGCAGGCGCATTTATCGCATTCGGCGGTGCGGCAAGCGATGTTGCAATGCACGGAGTTGCCGATGTGGGGCTTGCAAGAGTGGTTGCAGGCGTAATCTTCCCTGTAGGACTTATGCTTGTTGTGTTTACGGGAAGTGAACTCTTTACAGATAACTGCCTTATGATTATTCCGATGCTTGAAAAGAAAATCAAGGCTGTTTCAATGATAAAGAATCTTGTTACGGTTTATATTTCAAATTTTGTCGGTGCAATGATTATTGATTTGCTGATATTTTTTTCGGGGCAGCTCAATTATTCAAACGGCGGACTCGGTGCTTTTACAATCAAGGTTGCACTTGCCAAAACAACAATCAATCCTGCAACGGCAATTATCAGCGGCATACTTTGTAACATTCTCGTGTGCCTTGCAATCGTTATGGCAACAGGCGCAACAGATGCAATAGGTAAAATTTTCGGCGTATTTTTTCCGATTTGTGCATTCGTAGTCTGCGGATTTGAACACTGCGTTGCAAATATGTTCTATATTCCGACAGGTGTTATGGCGGCAATGAATCCCGAATATGTTGCAAAAGCTCAGGAGCTCTACGGTATTACGGCACAGCAATGTCAGAATCTTGCAAATCTTTCGGGTTGTGAATCTCTGCTGTTCGTTACAATCGGCAACATAATCGGCGGTATGGTCTTTGTAGGACTTCCGCTCTATTTTGCCTATATTCGCAAAAAGAAAAGTGCTTAAAATACATAAACATAAATAATTCATGAGAGCAGTCGTTTTGATTGCTCGTTTTCTTTTTAGTGCAAATTATTTAAAAGTATGTTATAATAAGCCTTACAAAACAAAAACGGAGGATATAATGGATTATTCACAGATTCTTTCACAGCAGTTTAATATTAAAGAGGAGTATGCAAGGAACATCATCACATTGCTTGATGACGGCAACACTATTCCTTTTATTGCACGATACAGAAAGGAAATGCACGGTTCAATGGATGACCAGTTGATTCGTGAATTTGCCGAAAAGCTTGAATATTTAAGAGGACTTGACAAGCGCAGAGATGAAATCCGTTCACTCATTGACGCACAGGAAAAGCTCACGGATGAAATCAACCTTGCACTTGACAAGGCTGCCACACTAAGCGAACTTGAGGATATTTACCGTCCGTACCGTCCAAAGAGAAAGACAAGGGCGTCAATTGCAAAGGAAAAGGGACTTGAACCGCTTGCTAACGATATTTTAAAGCAGGAAAAAGGTTTTGATCCGTCAAAGTCGGCAGTTGATTATATTGATGAAGAAAAGGGAGTTACCTCCGTTGAAGATGCAATTCAGGGTGCAATGGATATCATTGCAGAACTTGTGTCGGATAATGCGGAAATCCGTAAGAGAATAAGAAATCTTACAAACGCAAACGGTGTGCTTGTGTCTGTTGCAACAGATGAAGAAAAGGACAGCGTTTACAAAAATTATTATGACTACAAAGAGCCTGTTAAAAAGATTGCAGGTCACAGAGTACTTGCCGTGAATCGTGGCGAAAAAGAGGGATTTCTCAAAGTCAGCGTTGAAACCGACAGCGAAAAACCGCTTAATTCAATTTTCAGAGCAATGATTACAGACAAAAATCAGCTTTGTTCAGACATTATCCGTGAGGCTTGCACAGACGCTTATCAGCGACTTATTTATCCATCAATTGAGCGTGAGGTCAGGAACGACCTTACAGATACCGCCGCTGAAAATGCTATGAAGGTTTTTGCCGTAAACCTCAAGCAGCTGCTTATGCAGCCGCCTGTAAAGGGCAAAACCGTGCTTGCACTTGATCCGGGATATCGCACAGGCTGTAAGACTGCCGTTGTTGACAGCACAGGCAAGGTGCTTGATACAACCGTAATTTATCCTACACATTCAGACAAAAAAATTCAGGAATCAAAGCAGACTTTGCTCCGCCTCATCAAAAAGCATCATGTTGATATTATTTCAATCGGCAACGGTACTGCAAGCAAAGAAACCGAGATGTTCACAGCCGAAACAATCAAAGAGGCTGACCACCCCGTTTATTATATGGTAGTCAGCGAGGCAGGTGCGTCGGTTTATTCGGCATCAAAGCTTGCTGCAACAGAACTTCCCGACCTTGATCTCACACTCAGAAGTGCCGTGTCAATTGCAAGACGACTTCAGGATCCTCTTGCAGAGCTTGTTAAGATTGAGCCTAAGGCAATCGGTGTCGGTCAGTATCAGCACGATATGCCGCAGAAAAAACTCGGTGAAACACTTGACGGTGTTGTAGAGGACTGCGTAAACTCGGTTGGTGCAGACCTTAATACGGCATCGCCTGCACTTTTGTCGAGAGTGTCGGGACTTAACGCAACCGTGTGCAAGAATATTGTTGCTTACCGTGAAGAAAACGGTGCGTTCTCATCAAGAGCAGAACTCAAGAAAGTTCCTAAACTCGGACCTAAAGCGTTTGAGCAGTGTGCAGGATTTTTGCGTGTTCCCGAAAGCAGAAATCCGCTTGATAACACAGGCGTTCACCCCGAAAGCTACAAGAGTGCAAAAGAACTTTTAGGACTTCTTGAATATTCCGACAAAGAAATAAAATCAGGCAACTTCTCCGATATTCAGCAGAGAGTAAAGGCAAAGGGAACAAAGTCACTTGCCGATGTTCTCGGAATCGGACTTCCGACTCTTGACGATATTGTAAAGGAACTTTCCAAACCGGGCAGAGATCCCCGTGATGAATTGCCAGCACCAATGCTCAGAAGTGATATTCTCGATATCAAGGATTTGAAAGAGGGAATGGAGCTTAAAGGCACGGTCAGAAATGTAATTGACTTCGGCGCATTTGTTGATATCGGCGTTCATCAGGACGGACTTGTTCACATTTCGCAGATTTGCGATAAGTACATCAAGCACCCGAGCGAAGTTCTCAAAGTCGGTGATGTTGTAAATGTAAAGGTTCTTTCAGTTGATCCCGAAAAGAACAGAATTTCTCTCACAATGAAATTTTAATGCGAATAAAGCAAAAAGACAGTTCTATTGTTCCGCAAATCACCTTTGCATTATTCCGCAACTGTTGATATTGTTCCGCAAAAGGAGAATTTTAAATGCGTAAACTGGCTGTATATGTACACGGAAAGGGTGGTAATGCTACAGAATCGGAGCATTACAAACCTTTGCTACCTGAATATGATGTTATAGGCTTTGACTATAAATCAGAAACACCGTGGGATGCAAAACAGGAATTTACAAATCTGTTCGATAATTATTGCAAAAATTATGATTATATAGTTCTGATTGCGAATAGCATAGGTGCATTTTATTCTATGAATGCCTTTTCAGATAAACAGATTGACAAAGCTATGTTTATTTCGCCTGTTGTAGATATGGAAAACCTCATTACCAATATGATGAAATGGGCGAATGTAACAGAGAATGAACTTCGTGATAAGAAAACAATCTCTACTGAATTTGGTGAAACTTTATCTTGGGAATATCTTTGCTATGTTCGTGAACACCAAATTTCTTGGAATGTTCTCACCTCAATTTTGTACGGTGAAAATGATAACCTTACATCGTTTGAAACAATCAATAAATTTGCAAAGAAGATAAATGCTGACCTTACTGTTATGAATGGCGGTGAACATTGGTTTCATACAGCTGAACAGGTGAAATTCTTGGATAATTGGCTAACAAAGTTCATTTGATGATATTTTATAATAACGAGGTGTGCTTATGAAAAAGGCGGTTGCAATAATTTGTGCTATTATTATTTTTGCGTTTTATTTAAGCGTGTCGAATTGTTGAATCAATCGAAAAAGTGTATCGCCTTATTGAAAGCAGTTGAGTAAAAACAAAGGCTGACGAGAAATCGTCAGCCTTTTGTGTGTAATATTCGGTAATTATTCAGCCTTTTACTGCATATGATTTTCAAGGTGATTTTTCAATGCGGCAAAGGTTTCGTCGCTGATAATGTGTTCCATTTTGCAGGCATCTGCGGCGGCAGTTTCGGGATTAACTCCGAGCATAACAAAGAGCTTTGAAAGAACGGTGTGTCTTTCATATGTTTTTTCTGCAATTTCCCTGCCGAGGTCGGTGAGAATAAGCGAGCCGTCATCGCCGACTTTAAGATAACCGCCCTCTTTGAGAAGACCAACGGCACGGCTGACGCTCGGCTTTGAATATCCCATTTCTTCACATACATCAATTGATCTTATATAATTGCTCTTTTTTGAAAGAACATATATTGTTTCAAGGTACATTTCACCTGATTCTTTTAATTGCATAGTTTGCACTCCTTTACATTGTCTAATCATATCATGATATGAACAAAAAATCAATAAAATTAATTGTGCTTTCAATAATTATGAAAAAATGATTTACCGAAATCAACAAAAATAATATCCGAATTACAGATGTGAAATATTCAATTTGCCAAAATTCAAAATAAAATAAATTTTTTTCGCAAGCCTATTGACATATTTCGAGTTTTATAGTACCATATAATCGGTTAGCGAGAGCTAACCTTTGATTAACAAATATTGTTAGTATCTGCTAACTTAAAGGAGATTGATTTTATGATGCCTTTGATGTTTGCTAACACAGGTGAAACCAATATTATAAAGAAAGTCGGAGGTTCTCCCGAGGTTAAAAAGCACCTTGAAAATCTCGGTTTTGTTGCCGGCGGAGAGGTTACCGTTATTTCGTCACTCGGCGGAAATGTTATTGTTAATGTAAAGGAAACACGAGTTGCAATCAGCGAAGAAATGGCTCGTAAAATTATGATTTGATTCTATGTAACAAACACACGGCGGAATTGTTCCGAGAGGTGTTTTTATACGGCTTTATGCTGAAATTAAGACGGAGGAAACTGTTATGAAAACTTTAAAACAGGTAAAAGTAGGTGAAACCGTAAAGGTTGTTAAGCTTCACGGTGAGGGCGCTGTCAAACGCAGAATTATGGATATGGGCATCACAAAGGGTGTTGAAATTTACATCAGAAAAGTTGCTCCGCTCGGAGATCCGATTGAAATTACTGTCAGAAATTATGAACTTTCACTCAGAAAAGCCGATGCTGAAATGATTGAAGTTGAGTAATTTATACTTATAAATCCTACGGGAGAAATCCCGTATTTTTATAACATTACGGTTAGCTTTTGCTAATCTAAGAGAGGATAACTGATATATGGAAATTAAAATTGCTCTTGCAGGTAACCCTAACTGCGGTAAGACAACTTTGTTTAACGCACTCACGGGTTCCAATCAGTTTGTCGGTAACTGGCCCGGCGTAACTGTTGAGAAAAAAGAGGGTAAGATCAAAAAGCACAAGGATGTTACAATCATGGACTTGCCCGGTATCTATTCACTTTCACCTTATACTCTTGAAGAGGTTGTTGCCCGTAACTATCTTGTCGGTGAACGCCCCGATGCGATTCTCAACATCATTGACGGTACTAACCTTGAAAGAAACCTTTACCTCACAACACAGCTTACAGAACTCGGTATCCCTGTTGTTGTGGCAATCAATATGATTGACCTCGTTAAGAAGAACGGCGACTCAATCAACATTGATGAGCTTTCAAGACAGCTTGGTTGTAAGGTTGTTGAGATTTCGGCTCTTAAGGGCACAGGCATTATGGAAGCTGCCGAGGCCGCAATCAAAGCCGCAGGCTCAACAAAGACAATCCCCATGCACAGCTTTAACGGTGTTGTTGAACACGCAATCGCTCACATTGAAGAGGCAGCTGTTCACAATATGCCAGAGGAACAGCAGCGTTGGTACGCTATTAAGATTTTTGAGCGTGACGACAAGGTTCTTGCAAAGCTTGACATTCCGCAGAATGTTATTGACCACATTGAAAAAGATATTCAGGCGGCTGAAAAAGAGCTTGATGATGACGCAGAAAGTATCATCACTAATGAGAGATACATCTACATTGCCTCAATCATCAAGAGCTGTTATAAGAAGAAAAACAAGGGTAAGCTTACAACATCGGACAAGATTGATAAGGTTGTAACCAACCGTTGGCTCGGCCTTCCGATTTTTGCGGTTATTATGTTCCTTGTTTACTACATCTCAATGCAGACAGTAGGTACTGCCGCAACTGACTGGGCAAATGACGGTCTTTTCGGTGACGGCTGGCACCTTTTCGGTATCGGTTCATCACAGGCTGCCGAGGCTGAAGAAACCTACGGCGATTCAGACGCAATTATCGAGGCATTCAATGCTCAGTACGGAAATGACGACATTGCCGAAGCTGTTGACCTTGAATCTGAAAATTATTCCGAAGATGCCGCTAAGGCAGCTCTTGCAGAACTCGTAAATCTCACACCTTCAGACGCAAGCGTTACATATTCTGTTCAGGATGAAGAAACTCTTGAAATTACAGAAACTCCCGATACTAAGAAATCTGATCTTGAAAAGGCTGTTTCAAACTACCTCAATACAGATTATAAAGAGGGTTACGGTGCTCCCGATGCCGCAACATACGGAATCTGGGTTCCCGGTATTCCTGTTCTTATCGGCAACGGCCTTGATGCAATCAACTGTGCAGACTGGCTCAACGGTCTTATCCTTGACGGTATCGTAGCCGGCGTAGGTGCGGTTCTCGGCTTTGTTCCGCAGATGCTTGTACTCTTCATTCTCCTTGCTTTCCTCGAAAGCTGCGGTTATATGGCTCGTATCGCATTCGTACTCGACCGTATCTTCCGTAAGTTCGGTCTTTCGGGTAAGTCGTTTATCCCAATGCTTGTCGGCACAGGCTGCGGTGTTCCGGGTATCATGGCGTCCCGTACAATCGAGAATGAGCGTGACCGCCGTATGACTATTATGACAACAACATTCATTCCCTGTGGTGCTAAACAGCCGTTTATCGCTATGATTGCAGGTGCTATCTTCGGTGGTTCACCGTGGATTGCAACATCGGCTTACTTCATCGGTATGGCTGCAATCGTAGTTTCAGGCATTATGCTTAAAAAGACAAAGATGTTCTCAGGCGATCCCGCTCCGTTTGTAATGGAGCTTCCGGCTTATCATCTTCCGACAGTAGGCAACCTTCTCCGTTCAATGTGGGAGCGTGGCTGGTCATTTATCAAGAAAGCCGGCACAATCATTCTCCTTTCAACAATCCTTGTTTGGTTCACAACATACTTCGGATTTGTTGACGGTACATTCCGTATGCTCGGTGAGGACGAAATCGGAAACTCAATTCTTGCCGCAATCGGTAACGGTCTTGCATGGATTTTTGCACCGCTCGGCTGGGGCAACTGGCAGGCAACCGTTGCATCCATCACAGGTCTTGTTGCTAAGGAAAACATCGTTGGTACAATGGGTATCCTTTATCCGGGCGGATGGACAGAAATCGGTGCCGCATTCACAGGACTCAGCGGTTTCTCGTTCCTTCTCTTCAACCTTCTCTGTGCTCCCTGCTTTGCCGCTATGGGTGCTATCAAGAGAGAGATGAACAACATCAAGTGGTTCTGGTTCGCAGTCGGTTACCAGTGTGTATTTGCTTACGTAATTGCATTTATGGTATTCCAGTTCGGTTCAATCTTTGCAGGCGGTCTTAATGTAATCGGTCTTATTTTTGCCGTTGCAGTATTTGCATTTATGATTTATATGCTCGTAAGACCTTATAAAGAGGCTACAACTCTTAAAGTTAAGCCGGCTAAGAAGTAATAAATTTATTGATTAACAAATGGGAGGAATAAATATGTTGGAATGGTTAGCAGCTAATATCGGCACAATCATTGTTGCATTAATTGTTATTGCCGTGATTGCTTTTGTGGTTGCCCGTATGGTAAAAGACAAAAAAGAGGGCAAATCCTCCTGCGGTGCAAACTGTGCGCACTGTGCGTGTCACGGTGACTGCCATAATCATAAGTAAATGTTTTGTAGGGGGTACAGCTAAAAAGCTGTACCCCTTCTTGTTTGTTATTGAAATTATGAATTTGGTGTTGAAGAAATTATATGAGTAATGTGTATTCGGTACGATTCTGAATTGTAAAAAATAATGAGAGGTGATACGAAATGTATCTTGAAATCAAAAATATTCACAAATTCTTCGGCACAGGTGAGAACAGGACAGAGGTTCTCAAAGGCATAAACTGCAATATTGAAAAGGGCAGTATCTGTGTTTTGCTCGGTCCGTCAGGTTCGGGCAAATCAACACTTCTTAACATTATCGGCGGTATTGAAACTGCCGAGGAGGGCAGTATCTCAATCAACGGCGATACAATTGAAAAAATGAACGAAAAACAGCTTTCACTCTACAGAAGAAAGCACCTCGGTTATGTTTTTCAGTCCTACAACCTCATTCCAAACCTTACTGTAAGGGAAAACATTGAAGTCGGTGCATATCTCAGCGACAATCCCCTGAATGTTGACGATTTGATGAAAACGCTCGGACTTTATGAACACAGAAACAAAATTCCGAATCAGCTTTCTGGCGGTCAACAGCAGAGAACATCAATCGGCAGAGCAATAGTGAAAAATCCCGACTTACTCTTGTGTGATGAACCCACCGGTGCTCTTGACTACAAAACTTCAAAAGAAATTCTCAAGCTGATAGAAGATGTAAATAAAAAGTACGGTAACACCGTTATACTTGTAACTCACAATGACGCTATTAAAAATATGGCAGACAGAGTTATAAAACTCCGTGACGGTCAGATAAGACACGATATTGTCAATACGGAAAAAACTCCGGCACAAGAGCTTGACTGGTAGGAGGTGCGTTATGAGAAATCCTCTTACAAAACGAATACCCAGAGAAATAAAAAACGATTTGGGAAAATATATTGCACTTTTCCTCTTTCTAATTTTAAGCATAGGTTTTATTTCAGGCTTTCTTGTCGCAGGCGACAGCATGAAATCCGCCTTTGATAATTCTTTTGAAAAGTACAATGTTGAGGACGGTCACTTTTGCCTTGCCGCAGAAATTGACGACAAAACAAAAGAAAATGTTGAAAACCTCGGAGTTAAGCTTTACAAGAATTTTTATAAGAACGAAGAAATCAAGAACGGACATACCTTGAGATTGTACAGGAATCGTGACGATTTCAATAAGATTTCTGTTTTTGAGGGTAATCTTCCCGAAAATAACGGTGAAATTGCAATTGACAGACTTTATGCAGAAAACAATGAAATTAAAGTCGGCGATAAAATCAAATTTGCCGACAAGGATATGACAGTTTCCGCAACGGTTGCATTTTCGGATTATACATCGCTTTTCAAGAACAACACGGATATGATGTTTGATGCAAACAAGTTTTCCGTTGCGGTTGTCACAGATGCCGATTTTGACGAAATTGCCGATGACAGCTACACTTATTGCTACTCGTGGATTGACAATGACAAAAATCTTTCAGACAGCAGGAAAAATGACCTGGGCGATGATGTGAAGGAAGAGCTTGTTAAAACAGGAATGCTCACAGATTTTGTAAAGCGTGCCGACAATCAGGCTATTATGTTCAGCGGTGACGATATCGGCAGTGACAAAACTATGATGCTTACATTGCTTTATGTTCTTATCATTGTATTCGGCTTTATATTTGCAATCACAAGCCGTGACACTGTCGAACAGGAAGCCTCGGTAATCGGTACACTCAGAGCGTCGGGCTACACAAGGGGAGAGCTTACAAGGCATTACCTTGTTGTTCCCACACTTGTAACTTTTACGGCGGCTGTAATAGGCAATATTCTCGGTTATACGGCTATGAAAAATGTTGTGATGAATATGTATTATCACAGCTACAGTCTGCCGCCTTATCAGACCTTGTGGAACGGTGATGCGTTCATACTCACAACGGTGATTCCGTGTATCATAATTACACTTATCAATCTGTTTGTAATTGCAAAGGCATTGAGATTGCCTCCGCTCCAATTTCTCAGACATGACTTTCATATGAAGAAAAAGAAAAAGGCGGCAAAACTTCCAAATTTCAGATTTCTTACCCGTTTCCGTCTGAGAATTATTCTCCAGAACATTCCGTCATACATAATTATGGTGTTCGGAATTATGTTTGCAGGTCTGCTGTTATTCTTTGGACTTGCACTCAATCCGTTGCTTTCAAACTACAAAACAGAAGTTGTAAACAATATGATTTGCGATTATCAGTATGTTCTGAAAGCCCCTGTTGAAACAAGCAATGATGCTGCCGAAAAATTCTGTATGACAACGCTTTACGAGTCAAATGACGAAGAAATTTCAGCTTACGGAATTGAGAATGGTTCGGAGTATCTTTCAAAGGTTAATGTTCCTAAAAAGAAAAATGAAGTTGTCGCATCACAGGGATATCTCGAAAAATACAGCCTTAAAGTAGGCGACAGGGTTATTTTAAAGGATAAGTACGGCGAGAATAAATACACATTCAAAATTGTTGGCAGTTACTACTATCCTGCGTCACTTTGTGTGTTTATGACAAACGATAACTTTAACGATGTTTTTGATAAGGATGACGGATATTTTACAGGCTATTTCAGCAACGAAAAACTTAAAGATATTGACGACAAGTACATTGCAACAACAATCACTCAGAAAGACCTTACAACCGTAACGGATCAGCTTGACGATTCAATGGGTATGTCGTTCACACTTCTTGTAGGCTTCTCGGTTCTGATTTACATTATCCTTATGTATCTGCTTTCAAAGCTTGTTATCGAAAAGAACGAGCAGAATATTTCAATGCTGAAAATTCTCGGCTATTCAAACAGAGAGGCGAGCATGCTGTATAACCGTGCAACAACGGTTGTGACAATAGGTGCAATCCTTGTAAGTGTTCCGTTTATATACTATGTTTTTGCAGGTTTGTACCATTACTTTATGTTTGAAATGAAGGGTTGGTTACCATATGTTGTACCGTGGTATGTATTTGTTGAAATGGCAGTAATCGGCATTATCTGCTATGCAATTATATACTTTATTCTTCAAAAGAAGATTAATAAAATCAAACTCTCACAGGCTTTAAAGAGTGACGATTAAAATTAAAAAATAAAAGGAGAGATAAATATGGAGTATGTTTTTTACGGGTTGCTTGCCGTGGCATTCATTGCGTTTGTGGTTCTCGTAATCAGAAGTTACAAGAAAAAGCTTGCAAGCGGATGTTGCGGAGCAAGTGACGAAACCGTTAAGAAAAACAAGGTTGCCGATAAGGATAAGTCACATTATCCTTATGAAAAAACTCTTGTTGTTGACGGAATGGTCTGCAAAAACTGTTCCGCAAGAGTAGAAAACGCACTCAATTCAATTGACGGTGTGTGGGCGGAAGCCGATGTTTCTTCCGGCAGGGTTACGGTCAGAATGAAAAGAGAAATTGAGGATAAAGTCCTCAAAAAGACAGTTAACGATATAGGCGCATACACCGTTATGAAGGCGGAATAAGGTTTTTAGGAGTTTATGGCAGTATTGCAGAAAATTGACAATCCATACGGTATGATACAGACTGTTGAACACTGCGAATCGTTCAGCATATACCGTTCACAGGACAGCACGGGCGATTGCGAGGTCACCGTGTATCCTGTGTTTTCAGGCATTGAGCTTGTGTATTACGATGTACATATGCAAAGTTGTGACATTAATCTTGCAAAGGGAAGAGAAATGCTCATCATCACGCATTGTCAGGAGGGCAGAATTGAGTTTGAATACAAAAACGGCGAATATCTTTACCTTGCATCGGGTGATTTGTCGATACAGAAGAATACGGAGAATATCCGACACAGATATTGTCCGCTGAGCCACTACCACGGTGTGTCGGTTGCAATTGATATGAACCGTGTGCCAAGGTGTTTTTCGTGTATTCTTGACGATGTTTTTGTCAGCCCCGAAGAGCTTGAAATGAAATTCTGTTCCGAAAAGCCGTACTCAATTATGCGTGAAAATATCAGCATTGAGCATATTTTTTCGGAACTCTATTCCGTTCCCGAAAATATCCGAAAGGGTTATCACAAGGTTAAGGTGCTTGAACTTCTTTTGTTTTTGAGCGGTCTTGAATACAAGGGTGAGAGTGAGGAAAGACGATATTTTTCACGCTCACAGGTTACCGCCGCAAAAGAGGCAAAAAAATATCTGCTTGCTCATCTTGACGAGCATATAACAATTACGGAGCTTGCCGATATGCTCGGCATCTCTTCAACTTCTCTCAAGATCTGTTTTAAGGGTGTCTACGGCGACACGATTAACGGCTACATAACGAACTGTAAAATGCAAAAGGCCGCCTCGCTTTTGAAAAACACCGACAAAAGTGTGCTTGAAATTGCAGGAATTGTCGGCTACAACAACGGCAGTAAGTTTGCGGGTGCTTTCAGAAGAGTGATGAATAAATCGCCGAATGAGTACAGAAAATCGCTCGTCTGAACAGAGCCTTATATGTCCGTAAAGAGCAGTAAAAAGACTTTGTAAGGTGCTATAATAACATTGTCGAAAAGATACGCCTATATTCTTTTCTGACAAACTGCGGAAATATCCGCAGAGTATTTGATGATTACTTTGCCGGGTAATTATTCATAATATCTCTTCTCCTTTCAGGGACAGCGTTTGCTGTCCCTAAATCTTTGCTGAAATTGTCTGTCCGTTTGGAGCGTAGAAAACCTTTTAAGAGCTGATAACAACATTGATTGATGGTATATTTTAACTGTAAGATAAAGACAACAAACAAGTCTTGCTTATGGAATTAAGTTAGCAAAAGCTAACTGTAAAACAATTATCGGATAATCACTGTGGTGTATTTATTCAATTCTATTCAAATCATTCATTCAATTATTTAGAGGAAAAGATGTCAGAAGATTTAATTATCAAGCATTGTTCCCCAACGCTTGCAGGAATAAAAACGGCTAACCTTTTTAACTGTCCGTACTCATCACGGCTTGAGTGCGAATGTGATGTGAGAAAGCTGAATAAAATGTTCTGCAAAAAGGGAATAAAAGTTCTGCCACTGAAGTTCAGCAACGGAAAGGCTTTAATCTATATTTTTCGCCCGTCCAAGCTTGCTGTTGATTTGTCCGATGAATATGCGTGCAAGCTGCTTGAGTCGCAGGGGTATCATTCACACGATGCCGCACGCTGTATAAGGGAGCTTCGCCACCGACTTAAAGACTCAACCGAGTTCCCGCACGAAATCGGACTGTTCCTCGGTTATCCTCCCGAAGATGTCCGTGGCTTTATTCTTCATAAAGGAAATTGCTGTAAATATTCAGGTTGCTGGAAGGTTTACGGTAATGAAGAAAAAGCAGCCAAAGAGTTCGCCAAATTCAAAAAATGTTCTGACATCTATTACTCTAAGTGGTTACAGGGCACACCTATTCAGAAACTGACGGTTGCGTGTAACTGACTTAAAGTGTAATCAAGTACAAAAACTGAAAGGTGAGTATATAATATGAGTAAAGTAGCAGTAGTATTCTGGAGCGGTACAGGTAACACAGAGCAGATGGCGGAAGCCGTTGCCGAGGGTGCAAAGTCCGCAGGCGCAGAAGTTACTCTTGCAAATGTAAACGATTTTGATTCTTCATCGGTTGCAGATTTTGACGGCATTGCATTCGGTTGTCCTGCAATGGGTGCGGAGGTTCTTGAGGACAGCGAGTTTGAGCCTGTTTTCAATGAATGTGAAAGTGCATTAAACGGCAAAAGCATTGCCCTCTTCGGTTCATACGGCTGGGGTGACGGCGAATGGATGAGAAACTGGGAGGACACCTGTAAGGGTGATGGTGCAAACCTTGTTTGCGAAAGCGTTATCTGTAACGATGCTCCCGATGACGACGCCCTTGAGGCTTGCAAAAAGCTTGGCGCATCACTCGCTTAACTTAGGCTGTAAGTATTCAATTAGTTAATACCAATTTCATAATTTCATAGAAACGCCTGTTTACGCTTGTAAGCAGGTGTTTTTATTTGTTCGTTATTATTATTTTATATTCTGTTTGCGAATTATGAATAAGACTTTAAAAAATCCTGCAAAAATTCCCTTTGTTTATTCCAAAAAAACTTGATTTTAAAGCCTTGTTGTATTAAAATAAGCAATGGATACATATAGAAAAGGAAGTAATTGGTATGCTTACATTAGACAAAATCTATCACGCATCATATGTTTTGAAGGATGTTATCAGACAGACTAATATCGTTCAGGCAAGGGGTATTTGTGATGATTGTGATGTTTATCTCAAACCCGAAAATCTTCAGATTACAGGTTCATTTAAGGTAAGAGGTTCAGGCTACAAGATTTCTCAGCTTACCGAAGAAGAAAAGGCAAGAGGTGTTATTGCCTGTTCTGCAGGCAACCATGCTCAGGGTGTTGCACTTGCTGCTACAAAGTACGGTATCAAGTCGCTTATCTGTCTGCCTGACGGTGCACCTATTTCAAAGGTTGAGGCTACTAAAAACTACGGAGCCGAGGTTTGTATGGTTCCCGGTGTTTATGATGACGCTTATAACGAGGCTTTAAGACTTCGTGATGAAAAGAACTATACATTTATCCACCCGTTTGACGATGAAAATGTAATTGCAGGTCAGGGTACAATCGGTATCGAAATTATGAATGAAATGCCCGATGTTGACGCTGTTGTATGTGCAATCGGCGGCGGCGGACTTATTTCGGGTGTTGCCTGTGCAATCAAGAGCCTTAATCCTAACATTAAGGTTTACGGTGTTCAGGCAGAGGGCGCTCCTTCAATGGTTGAGTCAATCAAGAACGGCGAGCCTGTTCATCTTGACAGCGTTTCTACAATTGCCGACGGTATTCAGGTTAAAGAACCGGGTGAGCATACATTTGAATATGTTAAGAAGTATGTTGACGATATCGTAACAGTAAGCGATGACGAAATTTCATCTGCAATTCTCAAGCTTATTGAGTCACAGAAGATGATTGCCGAGGGCGCAGGCGCAGCTCCTTTGGCTGCTGTAATGTTCAACAAGCTCCCTGTTAAGGGCAAGAAGGTTGTTTGCGTTGTATCAGGCGGTAACATTGATGTTACAATCCTTTCAAGAGTTATCAAGCGTGGACTTCTCATGACAGGCAGACAGCAGACTTTCTGTGTTGAACTTCAGGATAAGCCCGGTCAGCTCGTTGCCGTTTCAAATATCATTGCCGAAAAGGGCGCAAATGTAATTTCTATCCACCACGAAAGAGGCGGAGAGGGTACGGATGTAAACGGTTGTTACCTCCGTGTTGTTCTTGAAACAAGAGATTTTGCTCAGATTAAAGAAATTCGTGATGCACTTGTTGACGCAGGCTTTAAGCTTGTTTAATCAGTAATTTTTAATATATTGACAGGAGGTCATTATAATGGAAAAGGTTTATACTAAAAATGCTCCCGACGCTATCGGTCCGTATTCACAGGCTGTAAAGGTAAACGGTCTTGTTTTTACATCCGGTCAGATTGCAATTAACCCTGCAACAGGCAATGTTGAGGCTGCAACAATTGAGGCTCAGACAGAACAGGTTTGCACAAACCTTAAAAATGTTCTTGAGGCATCAGGCAGTTCACTTGAAAAAGCTGTTAAGACAGTTTGTTTCTTAAAAAATATGGAAGATTTCGGTGCTTTCAATGAGGTTTACGGCAAGTATTTCACATCAAAGCCCGCAAGAAGCTGTGTTGCAGTAAAACAGCTTCCAAAGGATGTCCTTGTTGAGGTTGAGGTTATTGCAGAAGTTTAATTCTGGTTAAGAATTAAAAATAATATCCGTATAAAAATTACAATCCCGATTAACCGTAAAAAGTTAATCGGGATTTTTGCGTTTATATTTGAAATATATGTTGTTATGAGAATGTATGGGGCGGATATTATCTGCCCGCACGGCGAGCCGCCGTCCCCAATTCGTGCAGATAGTTTGTAATGCCCACAAAACATATCAAGCCCGAGCGTAGCATTGTAATTGTTTGTACAATTTATCAACAATATTTTTTAAAATAAAAAAATCGGGAACAAGAATTTGCGTTTGTGCACAAACCTTACTCCCGAAATTATCGAACAATTTAATTCTATTAGCCGACAGCCTTTAAAAGCTCGTCAACCTTATTTGCCTTTTCCCATTCAACACCGAGTTCTTCTCTGCCCATATGACCGTAAGCGGCAAGTGGGAGATACTTTGTTTCCGTGAGTTTGAGCTGTCTGATAATAGACTGCGGACGGCAGTCAAATACCTTTTCAACAGCGTTTGCCAGTTCTTCGTTTGAATATTTTGATGTGCCGAATGTGTCAACCATTATTGAAACAGGCTTTGCAACACCGATTGCATATGCAAGCTGAATTTCGCACTTCTTGGCAAGCTTAGCAGCAACAATGTTCTTTGCAATATATCTTGAGTAGTAAGCGGCACTGCGGTCAACCTTTGTCGGATCTTTACCACTGAATGCACCGCCGCCGTGACGAGAAAATCCGCCGTAGGTATCAACAATAATCTTTCTGCCTGTAAGACCTGAGTCGCCGACCGGGCCGCCGATTACAAATCTGCCTGTCGGGTTTACGAAAATCTTTGTGTTCTCGTTCATAAGCTCAGCAGGGATAATCGGTTTGATAACATACTCGATGAGGTCTTTTCTAATCTGTTCAAGTGTAACATCTTCATCATGCTGTGTTGAAATTACAACCGTGTCAATGCCGACAATCTTGTCATCGTCATATTCAACAGTAACCTGAGTCTTACCGTCGGGACGGAGATATGAAAGAGTGCCGTCTTTTCTTACCTTTGTAAGCTGTTTTGCAAGCTTGTGGGCAAGAGAAATAGGCATTGGCATAAGTTCGGGTGTTTCATCACACGCATAACCGAACATCATGCCCTGATCACCAGCACCAATCTGATTGTCGGTATCGCTTTCGCCGTCTTTAAGCTCAAGGCTTTCGTTTACGCCCATTGCAATGTCGGGTGACTGTGCGTCAATTGATGTGAGAACCGCACAGGTGTTGCCGTCAAAACCGCACTTCGGATCGTTGTAGCCAATGTTGTTTACAACCTTTCTTGCAACATCTGCGATGTCAACATAGCAATCGGTTGAAATTTCACCCATAACATGAATCATGCCTGTTGTAGCCGTAACCTCACAGGCAACATGGGCGTTTTTATCCTGAGAGAGGATTTCGTCAAGAACTGCGTCGGAAATCTGGTCACACACTTTGTCGGGATGACCTTCCGTTACAGACTCGGATGTAAATAAATGTTTAGCCATTTAGAAAACTCCTTCCAAAAAAATAAGCACCGTTCATCCGAAAGGTGCTGTGTTTACTCATCTTTCGGTAAATACCGCAGGATTTGGCACCTTGCATACGCAGGTTGCCGGACTTCACAGGGCCTGTCCCCTCAGTCACTCTTGATAAGATCATTCTTATTCAATTCTATAAATAGATTATACAGTATCTTTCGACAAATTTCAAGATTAATTTGCAATTTAAAAAAGGTAAAAATAGTAAATATTTCAGCCGTTTGGATTGAAAATTTTAACTTATAGTGCTAAAATTAACCCGAGGTGACTGAAAATGAGTATTACCGTGAGAGAATACGGGGAAAATGATATTAATGGTATGATTTCCGTATGGAATGAAGTTGTAAGGGACGGAGTTGCCTTTCCGCAGACTGAAGAACTTGATTTTGAAAGCGGAAAAAAGTTTTTTGCAGAGCAAACTTGTTGTCCCGTTGCAACCGATGAAAACGGCGAGATTCTCGGAATGTATATTCTTCATCCGAATAATGTTGGCAGATGCGGTCATATTTGTAATGCAAGCTATGCGGTTTACTCATCGTCAAGGGGAAAAGGTGTCGGCAGAAAGCTTGTGTCGGATTGCCTTGAGCGTGCTAAAAAATACGGCTTCAAAATTTTGCAGTTCAATGCTGTTGTGAGAACCAACAAACCTGCAAGAAAACTTTATGAAAGCCTTGGCTTTGTAAAACTCGGAGTTATTCCAAAAGGCTTTTTGATGAAAGACGGTCACTATGAGGACATCTGTCCTTATTATAAAGAACTTTAAAATTTCAATTTAATCAGGAGGACAAGAAATATGATTATTGATTTTAAACATATGGAAGAACAGATTTTGCCGAATTTTAAAGGTGGGGAAAAGGCATACGCCGTAAAGAAATTCACGGATGACAGAAATATTATTATGCACGGTCGCCTTGAAAGCGGTGCGTCAATCGGACTTCACACTCACGAGGGCAACTGCGAAATGTTCTACATCATTGAGGGAACAGGCAAGGTGCTTATGGACGGTGAGTATGAAAGGGTTGAGGCAGGCGTGTGCCACTATTGCCCGAAAGGTCATACACACAGCCTTATTAATGACAGCGACTCCGACCTTGTATTCTTTGCTGTTGTTGCAGAGCAGAAGTAATTTTATTTTATTTTCGGTTTATATTTTCCGATTATTCTCTGTTGTATCTTAAATCCCTAGGCAAAAACTAAAACAGGGGTGATTACGGTGAACAGAACTGCAGAAATACTCGGAGAAAAATGGGATTTGCCGCTTGGCTTTACAATGGCACTCGGTGAAAATCCCGACGCAATGTTTGTCTTTTCAAGTATGCCGAAAAAGTACCGTGAAAGCTGCATTGACAGGGCGAGAAACGCAAATTCCCGTTCTGAAATGCAGAGAATAGTATCGGATATAGCACAAAAATCTTTTAATGATTTTATAGGTTAACAAAAAAAGCAACGGAGCAAAAACTTCGTTGCTTTTAAATTGCTGTCTGTTATTCGTTTGCACTTTTATAAAAATCTCTTTTACCGATAAGCTCGCTTGCATTTCTCCAACGAACTTTCTTTGAGCAGATGACCGTGCCTTTATAATTGTGTATGTCATCTTCCTTTACATCACCGTTGTCGCACCAATAAATAAGACCGTCTTTTATGAAAAATGATGCGTCCAATATTTCACAGGTGTAGTCCGGATTTACAGGGTACATTCTTATATACTCAAGTTCCGAAAACTCAAGTTCAAGTGCGGAAATATCCTCAAATTGTCGCTGAATAAGAACTGTTAATGTACGCTTTGTGTTTACTGGTGACATTGACAGATTCTTTTCGACATAAGCACCGCTTGAATATTTTATTTCTTTTATGCAACTGTCGTGAAATCCGATAATTTCTTTCATGAAATTGTCAATTTCATGCTGTGTACGAAGTTCTTTCCACATACATATCAACCCCACAATAAATAGAATATGTAAATAATTATACAATATTCCGACCTTTAATTATATCGGTAAACTGTACAATCATTTTATGTTTGCTTTGTTGATAAAGCCAAAAATGCACACCGACAAACCAAAACTGCCACGACAATGCACGAGGCGGGGCATATGATTAAGAAAACCTGCGGAATTTTGTTGTAAAAATATTGACTTTCTACTATATGTACGCTATAATGTACATATAGTAATATAGGAGGTGCGTTTATGATTAATACTAATGTAACTAATTTCAGAAAACAAATTTTTGAATTGATTGATCAGACTGTAAAGTATAATGAACCTATAAACATCAGCACCAAAAGCGGAAATGCTGTTCTTATAAGTGAAGAAGATTATAATAATCTTGTTGAAACAATGTATCTTAATTCAATTCCCGGTATGAGTGAAAAATTAAAGGACGGAATTGAAACTCCGCTTGAGGAGTGTGAAAAATTTGAGTGGTAATTATAAGCTGATGATTACAAAATCAGCCCAAAATGATAAGGAGAAAATCAAGCAGTATCCTGCATTAAAGCGTAATGTGCAGAATTTGCTTGAACTTATCAGCGAAAATCCTTTTCAAAATCCACCGCCTTATGAACGGCTTATCGGAAATTTGAAACAATGCTATTTACGCAGAATAAATTCTCAGCACAGACTTGTCTATATGGTTTATGATGAAGAGAAAATCGTAAAAATAATCTCTATGTGGTCACATTATGAGTTTTAACAGAAAATCAGTTTATAAATATGAAAAGGCACCTTCAATGTGAGGTGTCTTTTTTGTATCTTGCAAACTGTACCTATAAAAATTCTGAAAATTGTACATACAAATAATGACAGTGGTGTTGTATAATGACAACATCACAAGATAAATGTTGAACTGTTCAGAAATTTTAAGGCGTGGTATGATGACAAAAAAAGCTGTATTAATCAATGATCTCTCAGGGCTTGGCAAGTGTTCGCTGACGGCGGCAATCCCTGTTTTGTCCGTAATGGGCATTCAGGCGTGTCCTATGCCGACAGCCGTTTTGACAAGTCAGACGGGATTTGAAAGCTTTTACTGCAACGATTGCACGGATAAGCTTGATTATTACACAAGTGAATGGAAAAAACTCGGCTTTCAGCCTGACGGAATCTATACGGGTTTCCTCTCAAGCGAAAAGCAGGTGGACAAAATTCTTTCATTTATAGACAGCTTTGAAACCGACAACACGCTTGTACTTGTGGATCCGGTTCTCGGTGACGGCGGAAGAACCTACAGTCTTTATACCGAAACTCTCGGCAAAAAGATGAAAAAACTTGTTTCTGTTGCCGATGTAATCACCCCGAACCTTACCGAATGTTGTATTCTGTGCGATACCGACTATTCAGAACTGATTAAAAATGCCGATTCTCCCGATTTTCTCGATACGGTTGCAGAGCTTGCCAAAAAGCTTTTGAAACTCTACAAGGTGAAAACCGTGATTGTTACAGGCATTGAGCATAAAATTTCCGATGAGGTTACAAAGATTAACAATCTTATTGCAGCCGATGATGAGGTGTTTTGTGTCAGCTGTGAAAAGACGGGCGGAAGTTATTCGGGTACAGGTGACTTGTTTGCCTCGGTTGTCTTTTCGGGACTGCTCCGTGGTGACAGCCTGAAAGATACCGTAAATCTGGCGGTAAAATTCATACAGACCTCGCTTTGCGAAACCGTTAAACTCGGTATTCACCGCAACGAGGGTATTGAATTTGAGAAACATTTAAAAATGCTTTTGTGAGGAAATTACTATGACTGCTAAAACTGTTTCAAAAACCGATTCAAAATTTAATGTAAAGCTGATTGCAATTACGGCAATGTGTGCGGCTCTTATTACCGTTACAACTGCTTTTATCAAGATTCCGTCACCGCTTGGATACTCTCATGCAGGCGACTCTATGATTTATCTCGCCGCAAGTATTCTTCCCGGACCTTTCGGAATTATCGCATCATCAATCGGCGGCGCTCTTGCCGACCTCATTTCGGGTTATCCGCATTGGGCAATCCCAACAGCTATTATCAAGGCTGTCAACGCAGTTCCGTTTGTGCTTTGCAGAATGGCGATGAAGAAGCGTGGCAAAGATGAAAAAATCATCAGTCCGTCATCACTTCTTATGCTCATTCCAACAACAATCGTTACAATCGGCGGTTACTTTATTGCAAACGGTCTTATGTATGACTTTGGTGCCGCAATTGCGGAACTTCCCACTTGCTGGTTGCAGCCCGGTGTAGGAGCATTAATCTACATTGTTGTAGGCATCGGTCTTGATAAAATCAATTTCAAGAAAAAACTCTCGCTTTAATGTGAGTTTCAATAAGGAGAAGAAAACATAATGGCAGATATTCTTTATGTGTACAAAACATCTATCTATGCTAATCTGACGAACAAATGCCCTTGCAGATGCACATTCTGTATCCGCAACAATACCGATTCGGTCGGCAGTGCAGATACACTCTGGCACAAGCATGATCCGAGTATGGAGGATATTAAAAAGGCTGTTGATGATTTTGATTTCACAGGTTACAAGGAGCTTGTATTCTGTGGCTACGGCGAACCGACTTCAGCTCTTGACAATATGCTTGAAACCGCAAAATATGTAAGGGAAAAGCACCCCGACATCAAACTCAGACTCAACACAAACGGTCTTTCTGACAGAATCAACAACAAGCCCACAGCTGAGTTGATTTCAAAGTATATTGATTCTGTTTCAATCAGCCTCAATACCTGTTCATCGGAAAAGTATGACGAAGTTTGCCGTCCTGTTTTTGACCATGCGTATGAGTCAATGCTCAAATTTGCAGAGGATGCAAAGAAATATTTTGAACATACGCAGTTTTCAATCGTAGATACAATCCCCGAAGAAGACATCAGGGCTTGTCAGAAAATTGCCGATGACAGGGGAATTTATCTCAAAATCAGAAAATATTCCGATTAATCGTTAATTTTAATTTTTCATTTCATTTTATATTTCAGAAGTAAAGCCGACTTGTTGTTATGACAGGTCGGTTTTATTTTTATTCGGTATGTCATCCGCAACTGTCCGATAGGACAATTTCACTTTCAAATGATTCTATTCTTAAAGCTGTATATCCACCGCCTTGACGGAGGTAATTTTAATTGCTATAATTTATACAAGTGGGGTGGTGCTTTGAAAAAGACAAGACTGTTGAAAATTGTCCTCAAACGGACGGGCGCAATTAAGCTTTTGTGCAGTTATGTTATCGTATTTTTTGCGGTGAGTGTTGCAATATGGATTTTTGAGCCGAACATAACTCGGCTTTTTGACAGCATATGGTATTGCTTCAGCGTTGCCACAACAATCGGACTTGGCGATGTGCTTGCAACAACGCTTGTCGGCAGAGTGCTTTCAATCTTTCTTTCGATATGTTCAATTCTCATCATTGCAGTAGTTCCGGGCGTAATCACAAGCTACTATGTCGAAAGCACAAAACTTCGTGCTGACGAAAGCAGTGCAAAGTTTCTTGATGACCTTGAACATCTTCCCGAACTTTCAAAAGAAGAGCTCGTCGAGCTTTCCGAAAAGGTGAAAAAGTTTAACCGTAAAAAGTAAATTTAATAAATGCGGACATAAAAAATCCCGACAGTATCAAAAACATACTGTCGGGATTTTGCTTTTAAAGAAATATATTAACTTATTTTATGAATCCCTGAACAATCAAAATCAGTACAAGAACAGGGAGTACATACTTGAAATACGGCTTTAAAGCCTTTGAAAATTTAATGCCTTTACCGGTGTTACACTCATCAAGGTAGTTGTCAAATCCCCAACCGAATTTTGTAACGCAGAAGAGGAGATACACAAGCGAACCTACAGGAAGAAGAATGTTGCTTACGAGGAAATCTTCCATACCGAGAACATTCTGACCGAAAATTTGGAAACCGCTCCAAATGTTGAAACCGAACACACACGGCAAACTTGCGATAAGAATGATGATTGTGTTGATAAGAACAGACTTCTTTCTGCTGATGCCGAACATATCAATCCAGAACGAAATGATGTTTTCAAACACGGCAATGATTGTTGAGAAGCACGCAAAAGTCATAAACAGGAAGAACAGAGTACCCCAAATTCTTCCGCCGGCCATATTTACGAACACATTAGGAAGTGTTACGAAAATCAGAGCAGGGCCTTGGTCGGGCTGAACACCGTATGAAAAACAAGCGGGGAAGATGATAAGACCCGCCATAATTGCAACAAATGTGTCAAGTGCGCAAATTTTGATTGACTCACTCGGCAAAGTGTGGTCTTTTGACATATAACTGCCGAAAATTTCCATTGCCGCAATGCCAAGACTGAGTGTGAAAAATGCCTGATTCATAGCGGCTGAAATAACATTGCCAAGTCCGATTTCATTCACCTTGTCCAAATCGGGAATAAGGTAGAAGCTGAGTCCCTCACCTGCACCCGAAAGGAATAAGCTGTTGCCTGCGAGTACAAGAATGAGTATGAGCAACGCAATCATCATAACTTTGCTGACTTTTTCAATGCCCTTTTGAATACCTCTGCTGCAAACAAGGAATCCGAGGACGGTGATAATCGCCATCCAAATTACCATTTCAAGCGGATTTGACTGCAATTCGTTGAATACTCCGCCAACTTGCTCCGAGGTCATTCCGCTTTCAAATGAACCCGTCGCAAATTTGTAGAAGTAGCTCGTCATCCAACCCGAAACCGTGGTGTAGTACATCATCAAAAGGTAGCATCCGAGCATACAGAACCAGCCGTGAATGTGCCACTTGCTCTTTGGCTTTTCAAGTTTTTTGTAGCCGAGAACAGCACTTTTTCTGCTCGCTCTTCCGACTGCAAGTTCCATTGTCAAAACAGGAACTCCCATAAGAACGAGGAAGATTAGGTACAAAAGTACAAATAGTCCGCCGCCGTTCTGTCCTGCAACATACGGAAATCGCCACACATTGCCGATTCCGATAGCGCAACCCGCACTTACAAGGATAAACCCAAGTCGGGATTTAAAATTTTCTCTTTCCATAAACGAATTCTCTCCTATAAAAACAGACTTTTAAATTGTACAAAAAATTCACACATTTGTCAAGATGTTCTGTTTTTAATAAATGAAGAATTTTCGCAAAAAAACCGCATAAATAAGCCGTTTTTTAGAGCAGAGGGTAGATAATGGGACAGTGGTTTATGGTATAATATTATTAAAGAAAAGGAAAGGAAAAACCTAATTAAAAGGGCAATAACAATAATTGTTACTAAGTTAATGAAAGGCGGAAATTATTATGTTAATGAATTGTAAAAGAAAGATCCACGAAAAGCTTGTGTTTGAAAACGCACCGCAAAATCCCGAAGCAATCAAGGGTATCCGTGCATACCTTTTGGCGCTGCTTTCCTATGCAACGATGTCGAAGAGATGTGAAAATGCTGACTTTGATTTGCATATTGATATTGAGGGCGATGAAACGCTTTTTGAAACCGAAGACGAAAGTGCGGGCGAGATAATCCAGAAGCTCGGTAATCACGGCGGATTCACAATTGACATCACCTGCAGCGGAAAATTTGTGAATATCGGCAACTGTTCCGATGAGGAATTTATCACGGTGGCGTGTTTTCCTGATAGAGTTCCAAGCATTTTTGATTGCCTTGAAAATTCTGGCGAAAAGGACTTCAAGTACGGAAAAATAGCTTATTTTGACGGCATTGATTTGTGGTTATCCCAGTACATTGACGATAAAACCTGTATGGACAATGTTTTTGATTTTGGCGACATTGTTGAGAAAAAGGACTTCGCAATTTCAAATTTGTGGAATAGTGAAATGTTTCTTGTTATCGCATTTGATTTTGAAAAGTATCACGATGAAGCTGAGGAAATCAAGAATATAATCGAAAGATATATTTATGTTGATGATGAAAAAGCATTTAAAAAGTGCCGCAAAAAGTGGGATGAGGAAATGATAATCGGAATTGACGGTGTGCAGTGGATTCCCGAAAATGTGGGAGAAATCGTTGCATTTACCGATGAAATCAACGAAGTGCTTGCTCGCCTTGACAGGGATGAAGATGTAGGAATTGAATCGTATGGACTTTTCTGCAATATGGACGAGTTCTTCTCGGCGCAGATTTATGCAGACAATGAGGAACATTGCTTTAAAGTTGTTGCGGTTCAGTCCGTAGTATGAAAAAAGGGAAGGATTTCTCCTTCCCGATAAAAAGTTTGATTATTCTATTATGATGTTTTCAACGCCGTGACTGAGGATTACATTGATAAGCTCGTTTCTTGAATAATTTGTTTCTGCGGCAGAGCCAAGTGACAGTGTTAATAGTTCAACTGAACCTGTGACAAACACAACAGACAGTAATGTTCAAAATGTGACTGTAAATAATTCTGCTAATTCAGATAGTAGTACAAATGTTGAATATTCTCAGAATTTTGTTCAGGTTAATCCGAAAAAGAAACCTGCTCCAATAAAAATAGTGATACCTGTAGTGATATTATGTGTTTTGGCGGCTGTTTTGATTGCACCATTGATTGACGCAAATCCTGTTGTTTCTAACAGGTTGGTTGGAAAATGTAAGAACAGCAACGAAACAACATATGTATTTAATGAAAATGGTATTCAGTACTACTACAATTTACATACCTTGGTAATAAATGCATTTTCAGACGATTTTAAAGACGCTACTTTTGATAGAATTCATCTTTCAGAAAGTGATTTGCAGTAAACAAAAACGAGGAAGGCATAAAACCTTCCTCGTAATTTTTTTGCTATTTTGTTAAGTCGAAAAGTGAAAATTCAAAAATTAAAACTCAATTGCGTCTGTGAAATCGTCAGCCTCATCATCAGATTCGTCAAAATAATCGGCATCGTCAGAATCACTTTCGTCTTCGGGAATGTCAATCATATCGAACTCGTCATATGTAACAGCCTTGTTGAGCTTGAAAAAGTTTGTCTGGCAGAAGTAGCGGCAGACACGGATGTAGTTGAGAAATTCGGGAGTTTCATTCTCATAGTCCTCGGCAGAAACACCCTCTTTGATGATAAGCAGCATCTCGACAATCTGCGAGTTACTGATAAAGAAGTTGTTATGCTCCTCAAAAATTATAAAAATATCGTCATCATCGAGGTCATATTTTTCGCAGGCATAAAGTGCTTCGCTCTTTGAATTCCTCACAACTCTGTAAATCTCAAAATCAATCATATCAGGCTCATCACAATCAATATTGCCCATAACGCAGAGTTCAAGAAAAGTCTTGCTCATAACAGCCTTGTCGGTCAGTTCAAGGTCAAAGTGCTTTCCAAGAGAAATGATAAGCTCGTCCTGTGACTTTACACCCGGTGTGATGAGTGGCTTGTATCGTTTGATGAGTTTGTTTTTATAAAATTCCGAATTTTCATACTTTAATGAAAGATTAGCGGCAATGTTGTCAAATATATTCATCGTTATCTCCTTAAAAAACAAGTGGCTTTTATGTTTACAAGTAAATTATAATCGAATTTAAGGATAAAAGCAATATGCTTTTTGAATATAATGCCCAAACAGATTTATAAATTCGCAGTTTTCATTTATAATCTTAATGTAGAATGACAAACTTGTAGGGGCGGATATCATCCGCAAGCCTTGATGCTATCATATGTTTTTCTGAATGTTTTGATATGATAAAAATTGTGTATTCGTAATATTAAAGTGAAATATATGATAAGCAGAAAACGGTAAGGAGGAGAGTCATGAACTTGTTTGATAAAATGAAAAAATATCAGTCCCCTGAAAAACCGAATGACGGCGAATTTAAGAGCGATGTAAGCACGATTCTGCACGGTACAAGCGTTCAGAACAGAAAAGAAATGTGCGAGCTTGAATACATGAAGGCAAGACGGCTTTTGAAAAATCCGACCGTTGAAACCGTTGCCCGTGCTAAAAATATAATGAATACCCTTGCAACCGATTTCGATTATCTTCCTGCCGTATTGTGGATGGCTGAATTTTCCGTGAACGGTGTCAAAAATCCCGAACAGGCGGCTATGTGGTACAAAAAAGCCGCAGACCTCGGCAGTGCGAATGGAGCGTCCAAAATTGCAGATATTCTTATGGATGGCAGAGGTGTTACCCGCAATCCGAAACTTGCAATGGAGTACTATAAAATCGCCGCCGATAACGGCATAGCGTCAGCATCATTCGCATTGGGTGAATATTATGCAAAAACAGGCAATAGGGAAGAAGCAGTAAAAGCCTACGAAAAAGCCGTCAAAGGCGGATATAAAGATGCCGAAAAAAAGCTTGCCAAATTGAAGAAAAAGTTTTGATTGGTAAGATTTTAATTTAGTCAAATAATATATAAATGAAACAAAGTAGTTGTCATTTTGTAGGGAAGAACCGTGTTCTCCCATTGCAATTAGATTGTAAACTTTATAAAAATGTTCTGATTTGATTGATGTTGTGTTTAAATTTGAACGCAGTAAAATGTGCAAAAAGAAAAGGTACTCATTTTCGAGTACCTTTTAATGGAGCGGATGATTACTTTGTGGTACGGAAGTTGCCGATCTCGTCTTTGTCTAAAGCGTTTAGTCTTAACTTGGATCAACGCTACGCCCTAAAAACAGTTCGCTGAACTGTTTTCTAAACGGGCTTTCGATTCCCATCCGATTGTTTTATTTTTTAATTTTGGCAAAAAGAAAAGGTACTCATTTTTGAGTACCTTTTAATGGAGCGGATGATTACTTTGTGATACAGAAGTTGCCAATCTCGTCTTTGTCTAAAGCGTTTAGGCTTAACTTGGATCAACGCTACGCCCTAAAAACAGTTCGCTGAACTGTTTTCTAAACGGGCTTTCGATTCCCATCTGATTGTTTTATTTTTTAATTTTGGCAAAAAGAAAAGGTACTCAGTATTGAGTACCTTTTAATGGAGCGGATGATTACTTTGTGATACAGAAGTTGCCAATCTCGTCTTTGTCTAAAGCGTTTAGGCTTAACTTGGATCAACGCTACGCCCTACAAACAGTTCACTGAACTGTTTTCTAAACGGGCTTTCGATTCCCATCTGATTGTTTTATTTTTTAATTTTGCAAAAAGAAAAGGTACTCAGTATTGAGTACCTTTTCTTGTGGAGCGGATGATGGGAATCGAACCCACACGATCAGCTTGGAAGGCTGAAGTTCTACCACTAAACTACATCCGCTTATCTGCAACATTGTTATTATATCACGCAGTTTGGTATATGTCAAGAATTTTTTTGTTGTGAAATATACAGGGGCATTCGATGAACACCCCTGATGAATTTAATTAACATATTATCTCACAAATTCGAACTTGTTTCAAATCGTTTTCGCAATTGTTTTAACGCTTTGGTTTCGATGCGGCTGACATAGGAACGGGATATGCCTAACATTTTGGCAACACTTTTTTGAGTCATGGCTTCCTTGCCGTCAAGACCGTATCTCAGTACAATAATCTTTTGCTCACGCTCGTTAAGTTCCTCTTTTATGAACTGACCGAGCTTTTTTGAATTAAGCTTCAAATCAAGATTGTCAATTATGTTATCGTCAACCGACATAATATCAAGAAGGGTGAGAGGGTTGCCGTCCTTGTCGGTATCAATTGTTTCGTTTAAAGAAATATCCTGTGCACTTTTCTTTGCATTTCTGAAATGCATAAGAATTTCGTTTTCAATGCATCTGCTCGCATAAGAACTTAATTTTATGTTTTTGTTCATGTCAAATGTGTTGATTGCCTTTATCAGACCGATTGTGCCGATGGATACAAGGTCATCCTGTTCGCTTTGTGTTCCGTAATATTTCTTTATTATGTGTGCGACAAGCCTCAGATTGTGTTCAACAAGCATATTTCTTGCCGCAATATCGCCGTTTGCACTTTTTTCAAGACATTCACGCTCTTGCTTTTCTGTTAAAGGTTTTGGAAACGAACCGCCTCCGCAAACATGAAGAATGAAAAAACATATATATTGTCCTAAAAATCCGAGTAACTCAATCATAACAGCACCCCTTAAACTAAAATTTATCGTTATATAATTTTATTCGTGAAATGTTCAATAATTGCCTGTACCGGATTTTCCTCAAAAAACTTCACAAAACAATCAAAAACTTGATTTTTGCAATGAATTTGTATAATATACCACTTGAAATTTTGGCAAGAATAAACTACAATTTAACTATGTCGTGTTTCGACAAAATATTTTAGGGGGGCTTTCTTTTGGAAAAGATTTTCAAACTGAAAGAAAACGGCACTAATGTCAAAACCGAGATTATTGCCGGCATTACAACATTCCTTGCAATGGCTTACATACTCGCTGTAAACCCGAGTATTCTTTCTGCCGCAGGAATGGATCCGAATGCAATCTTTGCAGCAACAGCTGTATCGGCTGCTTTCGCAACACTCATCATGGCATTTTATGCCAACTATCCTGTAGTTCTTGCTTCCGGTATGGGACTGAATGCATACTTTGCATACACAGTTGTTCCGCAGCTTGCAGAGCAGGGTATCACAAATCCATGGCAGGTAGCTTTGACAGCTATCCTTGTTGAGGGTATTATTTTCATTATCCTCTCAATCTTCAAATTCCGTGAAACACTTGTAAACAAGGTTCCTCAGAACCTCAAGTACGGTATTTCGGCAGGTATCGGTCTTTTTATCACAATTGTAGGTCTTAAGGGCGCAGGCGTTATCACAACAGACGCTTACTATGACGGCAAGGCTGTTCAGTCATCAACTCTCGTTAAGCTCGGTGATGTTGGTTCTGCTCCGGTGGTTCTTGCACTTGTCGGTATCCTCATTGTTGCTACACTCTGGCACTACAGAGTTAAAGGTTCAATCCTTATCGGTATCCTTGCAACATGGGTTCTCGGCATCATTGCTCAGCTTTGCGGTTGGTATCAGGGTGCATCACTCATTCCTGATTTTGCAAACTACTCTGTATTCGGACCTGTCCAGAACATGGCAACAGAAACTTTCTTCAAGTTTGATTTCGGTTATGTGGCACAGCATGCGCTTAACTTTGCCGTTATCGTATTTGCATTCCTCTTTGTTGACCTCTTCGATACAGTAGGTACACTTATCGGTGTTGCTCAGGAGGGTAATCTCCTCAATGAAAAGGGCGAACTTCCCCGTGTAGGTCGTGCTCTTATGTCTGATGCACTCGGTACATGCCTTGGTGCTTGCCTCGGTACATCAACAGTAACATCTTATGTTGAGTCAACAACAGGTGTTGCAGAGGGCGGCAGAACAGGTCTTACAGCTCTTACTTCTGCAATTCTCTTTATCCTTGCTATTCCGCTTTATCCGATTTTCCTTGCTATTCCTTCATTTGCAACAGCTCCTGCACTCGTATTTGTAGGTCTTCTTATGATTAAGAATGTTACAAAGATGGATTTTGACTCAGACATTGCCGATACAGTCGGCGGTTTCGTTGCAATCATCTTTATGCCGTTTGCATATTCAATAGCAACAGGTATCATGTTCGGTATCCTTACTTGGGTTATTCTCAAGATTGTTACAGGCAAAATCAAAGAAATTCATCCGATTATGTGGGTTGCGTTTGCTTTGTTTGCAGTAAGAATTGTAACACTGATTTGCGGTGTATCGTCGTAACTTCATATATAAACTCTGCGGGGGCGTTTTTCGCTCCCGCTTTTTGTGTTTTCTTACAAGTTAAATAGGTTATTGTTGTGCAACAGGCTCATTGACATATACAGCCGTTTATGATATGCTTTAATCATATTATTAATATATGAATAGGGTGGTTAATTTGAAAATTTCAACAAAGGGCAGGTATGCGCTCCGACTTATGGTTGACCTTGCTCAGTGTAAACAAGGGGAAAATGTAGCCCTAAAGGAGGTTGCCGCCCGTCAGGGAATATCGCTTAAATACCTTGAACAGATTATTACCGTACTTACAAAGGCAGGTTATGTGCTCAGCGCAAGAGGTTCAAACGGAGGATATCGTCTTGCTCATGAACCCGAATATTATACTGTCGGTATGATTTTAAGACTTACCGAGGGCAGTCTTGCACCCGTGGCTTGCCTTGAGGGTAATGAAAATACCTGTGATCGTCGTGAACAATGTTCAACGCTTTTTGTGTGGGAGAAACTCCAGAAGGCTATTGACGATGTTGTTGACAACATTACTCTTGCCGACATTATCGCAAATTCGGCAGATAACTATGTAATTTAATATAATCCGAAAGCATCCTTTACGGGTGCTTTTGCTGTTTACACAGCAATTTAGTAGGTAATGCGGTGTTTTGCCGTTTGCAAATGATGCTTTTGAATATTAGTTTTAAAAAATCAGAAAAAATTTCAAATTGACTGCTTAACGGTTGAAATTTAAAAAACGGCTTGAATATCGGCTTTTTCGACCTTTTCAATAATCAAAACCCAGCAAACCTACTAAACCAATAGGAAAGATAAGAAAAAATTTCAAAAAACCTATTGACAAATAAAAAATCTGTGGTATGATATAGACAATCCAATTAAAACCCACCAATCAAATAGGAAATATGGGAAAGGTGATCCAAATGAAAAATCTCAGATTCAAACGATGTTGCAGTAATGCACGAATGTGATACGGGACACATCAAATCCGCAACATAACTTCTGAAATTAAAAATGAAATGAGGACATTAAAATGAGTAAATTAAGCGAAAGAAATCTTAAATTTGAAACAAAACAGCTTCACATCGGTCAGGAAACAGCAGACCCTGTAACAGACGCAAGAGCAGTTCCGATTTACGCAACTACTTCTTATGTATTCCACAACAGTCAGCACGCTGCAGACCGCTTTGCACTCAAAGATGCAGGTAACATCTACGGCAGACTTACAAACCCGACAGAGGATGTTTTTGAAAAGAGAATTGCAGCTCTTGAGGGCGGCACAGCAGCTCTTGCAGTTGCATCAGGTGCAGCGGCAGTTTCATATGCACTTCAGGCTCTTGCAAAAGCAGGCGACAACATCGTAGCCGCAAAGACAATCTACGGCGGCACATACAACTGGCTTGAGCATACATTCTCAGAGTACGGTGTAACAACAAAGTTCGTTGATCCTGACGAAGAAAACGCATTTGAAAATGCAATTGACGAAAACACAAAGGCTGTTTTTATTGAATCACTCGGTAACCCCAATTCAAATATTATTGATATTGAAGAAGTGGCAAACATTGCTCATGCACACAAGATTCCGCTTGTAATCGACAGCACATTCGCTACACCTTATCTTCTCAGACCGTTTGAGTACGGCGCAGATATCGTTGTTCATTCGGCAACAAAGTTTATCGGCGGTCACGGTACGGCTCTCGGCGGTGTAATCGTTGAAAGCGGCAAGTTTGACTGGGCTGCATCAGGCAAGTTCCCACAGTTTTCAGAGCCTAACGCATCATACCACGGTGCAGTATTTACAGAGGCTGCTCCGGGTGCTGCTCTTGTAACTTATGTTCGTGCCATTCTCCTCAGAGATACAGGCGCTACACTTTCACCGTTCCACGCATTTATGTTCCTCCAGGGCCTTGAAACACTTTCACTTCGTGTTGAACGCCATGTTGAAAATGCACTCAAGGTTGTTGACTTCCTCTCTAAGAACCCGAAGGTAGAAAATGTTAATCATCCTTCACTTCCTGACAGCAAGTACAACGCACTTTACAAGAAATACTTTCCGAAGGGTGCAGGCTCAATCTTCACATTTGAAATCAAGGGTGACGCTGAAACTGCAAAGAAATTCATCGACCACCTCGAAGTATTCTCACTTCTTGCAAATGTTGCAGATGTTAAATCTCTTGCAATTCACCCTGCATCAACAACTCATTCACAGCTCAGCGAGGCAGAGCTTGCAGAACAGGGCATTAAGCCAAACACTATCAGACTTTCAATCGGCACAGAAAATATTGACGATATTATCTATGACCTTCAGGAAGCATTTGATTCACTTGATGACTGATTTTAATTTGTTGAATTTTGAAAGGACTTGATTTTTGTGAGCAAAGTATATACAAGTGTAACAGAACTTATCGGTAGAACACCGCTTATCGAACTCGTTAATATAGAAAAGAAATATGACCTCAAGGCAAAGGTTGTTGCAAAGCTTGAACTCTTTAACCCTGCCGGCAGTGTTAAGGACAGAGTGGCAAGAGCTATGGTTGAGGATGCTGAAAAGAGCGGTAAGCTCAAAAAGGGTTCAACAATCATTGAACCGACATCAGGTAACACAGGCATCGGTCTTGCATCTGTAGCTACTGCAAAGGGCTACAAGACAATCCTCACAATGCCCGAAACAATGAGCGTTGAGAGAAGAAACCTCCTCAAGGCATACGGTGCTGAAATCGTTCTTACTGACGGTACAAAGGGTATGAGCGGTGCAATTGCAAAGGCTAAAGAGCTTGAAAAGGAAATTGACGGCGGCATTATCCTCGGTCAGTTTGAGAATCCTGCTAACCCTAAGGCTCATTTTGATACAACGGGTCCGGAAATCTGGGAGGATACGGACGGCAATGTTGATTTCTTCGTTGCAGGTGTCGGCACAGGCGGTACACTCAGCGGTGTGGGTAACTTCCTCAAGTCAAAGAAGGCTGATGTAAAGGTTGTTGCAGTTGAGCCGCAGACTTCTCCCGTACTTTCGGAAGGTCACGGCGGCCCTCATAAGATTCAGGGTATCGGCGCAGGCTTTGTTCCCGATACTCTCGATACAAAGGTATATGACGAAATTCTTCCGATTGCTAACGAAGCCGCTTTCTCAAATGCAAATGATATTGCAAAGACAGAAGGTATACTCGTAGGTATCTCTTCAGGCGCCGCTCTTGCAGCCGCAATTGAGCTTGCCAAGCGTGAAGAAAACGCAGGTAAGACAATCGTTGCATTGTTCCCCGACACAGGTGAGCGTTACCTTTCAACAGGCGTATTTAACAGCTAATAAGTAATTGGATTACTTCCCGATATTGATAAAGGACAGCCACACAGACTGTCCTTTGTCTTTTTTTATTGCAACCGTTAATTCGATATGGTACAATTGTTTTGTAGGTGAGTTTATGAAAGTTAAAATTTGCGGAATTACATCCGCCGAAGACATTAAGATAGTAAATGCCTGCAAACCCGATTTTGCGGGCTTTGTAATGTTCTTTCCAAAGAGTAAGCGGAATATTTCTCCCGAAACCGCCAAGAGTCTGATTGAAACGCTTGATAAAAATGTTTTGTCGGTTGCGGTAACTGTTTCTCCGACTCTTGAACAGGTGAAAACTGCATACGACTGCGGTTTTGATTACATTCAGATTCACGGTGAGGTTGGAGGAGACGTGCTTTCAAATCCATATCTCAAGGTAATTCGTGCTTTTAATGTGAGCGACCTTGAAAAGTTTGAAGAATACAGAATGAACCCGAACATTGTAGGCTATGTTTTTGACGCACACGAACCCGGCAGCGGAAAAACCTTTGACTGGACAATGCTTGAAAATCTGCCTCGTGATGATAAATTGTTTATGCTTGCAGGCGGTCTGAATCCCGAAACCGTTGCAAAAGCCGTAAAAGTCGTTAAGCCTGACGGAGTTGATGTAAGTTCGGGTGTTGAAAATTCAAACGGCAACGGTAAAGATTTTGAAAAAGTGAAGAAATTTATTGCATCGGCTCGAAGTGAAAATTAATAAAACAGTAAAAAAATGTTGACAAACCGTGATTTTATGTTATAATGAATCTGTTATGTTGTGTACATAACAATCCTTGCGGTGAAAACCGCCATAATGTCCAGAAGGAGGTGCAATATTAATGGCAGTAACAGCTAATTACGAAACAGTAATGATCATTTCAATGAAGAAGGGCGAAGAAGGTATCCAGGCTATCGTTGAAAAGTTCAAGGCTCTCATTGAGAAGCATGCCACTTTGAAGAATGTTGACGAATGGGGCAAGAGAAAGCTTGCTTACCTTATCAACAAAGAGAGCGAAGGCTATTATGTTCTTTTCGATTTTGAAAGTGAAGCTGAGTTCCCTGCAGAGCTCGACCGTATCTACAAGATCACAGAAGGCGTAATGCGTTCAATGATAATCAAGAAGGAAGTCGAATAATCAATTTGTAGGGTTTTAACCCGAACACGAAAGGAAAAGTATGTTAAACAGAGTAATCTTAATGGGCAGAATTACAGCTGACCCTGAATTAAAAACAACAAACACAGGCGTAAGCGTTACAAGCTTCAGCATTGCAGTTGATCGCAACTATGTAAAGCAGGGCGAGGAGCGTAAAGCCGACTTCTTTAACATTGTATGTTGGAGAAGTACAGCGGAATTTGTATGCCGTTACTTTGGAAAGGGTTCTCTCATTGCTGTTGAAGGACAGCTCCAGAGCCGCCAGTTCCAGGCTAAGGACGGTTCAAACCGTTACGTTGTTGAGGTTGTAGCAGACAATGTTTCGTTCACAGGCGAACGCCGTGACAACAATGCAGGCGGCTACAATCAGTCCTATGGCGGCAATCAGTCATACGGTGCTCCGTCTTACGGCGGAAACCAGGCTTATCATCAGGAACCTGCTCAGCAGGCACCTGCATCTTATCAGAGCGGTTCAAACTCTGATTTTCAGGATATGCCGTTGGACGATGATTTACCATTTTAACTTCAACTTAATTTAAATAATTCTCATTGAAAGGAGAACTTCATCATGGCAGACAGACCAATGAACCGTGGCAGAAAAGCTCGCAAGAAGGTTTGCGGCTTCTGTGTTGACAAGGTTGAGAATATCGATTACAAGGATATTGCTCGTCTTCGTCGTTATATGTCAGAAAGAGGAAAGATTCTTCCTCGCCGTGTAACAGGTACTTGCGCAAGACATCAGCGTGAGCTTACAGTTGCTATCAAGCGTGCTCGTCACCTTGCTTTGCTTCCTTACACAGCTGACTAATTTAATAACAGCTTTTAACACCGTACATTTTGTACGGTGTTTTTTTATGTTATTGAAGCACATTTTCTAATGACAGCATGTTGACAATAACCGAAAATAAGCATATACTATGCTTGAAAGGAGATGTTTTTATGGCAACAACCAATCTTAATATTAGAACAGATAAAGAAGTAAAAGATAAGGCAGAAGAAATTTTCAGCGAACTCGGTCTTAACATGACAACTGCAGTAAACATTTTTTTAAGAACTGCCATTCGCGAACACGGCATTCCTTTTGAGTTGAAACTTGATATACCAAATGATATCACAGCTGCCGCTATAGAAGAAGGCAGAAAAATTATGTCTGATCCAAACACTCCGAGATATTCAAGCATGGATGCACTTAGAGAGGCTTTGGAAGTATGAAATACGATGTTCAGTTTACCTCTCAATTCAAGAAAGATTTAAAACTTGCGAAAAAACAACATAAAAATCTCGATAAACTTTTTAGCGTAATCAATACATTGGCAAACGGTGAAACTCTAAATGCCAAATATAAAGACCATGACCTTATGGGAAATTATAAAGGGACTCGTGAGTGTCATATTGAGCCTGATTGGTTGCTTGTTTATGAGATTAAAGATGATGTGCTTGTTTTAATGCTCTACAGACTCGGAACTCATTCGGAATTATTTTAATATTATCCTATAAAAGCAGGGTGCGTAATGCATTCTGCTTTTTTCTGTGATTTACCTATTGACAAATACCCCAACGGGGTATACAATCATAACTGTAAGATACCTATAGGGGGTATTTTTAAGGGTTTTGAATAATATATCCTATTTTGAAATTATGAGGTTGATATTATGGAGAATAATAAGTGTGAACATTGTGCAAAGCACAAGCACCGCACCGAAAAAGAATACAAGTCGCTTGTAAACCGACTTAATCGTATTGAAGGTCAGATACGGGGGATAAAGGGTATGCTTGAAAAAGATGCCTACTGTCCCGATATTCTGGTACAGGTTGCCGCCGCCAATGCGGCACTCAACGCTTTTAACAAGGAGTTGCTTGCTAATCATATCCGCACCTGTGTTGCAGATGACATAAGGGCAGGTAACGATGAAACAATTGACGAGCTTGTCGGTGTTTTGCAAAAGCTTATGAAGTAGGAGAAACTATGACTCAATACAATGTAACGGGTATGAGCTGTGCCGCCTGTGTTGCCCGTGTTGAAAAGGCAGTATCAAAGATTGACGGAGTAAATTCCTGTTCCGTCAGTCTGCTTACAAATTCAATGAATGTTGACGGTTCAGCTGATTCGTCTGCAATTATAAATGCCGTGCAGAATGCCGGCTACGGTGCGTCTTTGAAAGGCAAAGAGAAAAAATCGCCCGATGCAGAGGATTCTCTCAAAGATACCGAAACACCCAAAATCAGAAAAAGACTTATCGCATCTCTCATTGTCCTTGCAGTGTTGATGTATTTTTCAATGGGACATATGATGTGGGGATGGCCTTTGCCGTCATTTTTTGACAACAACCATATTGCAATGGGACTTGTTCAGCTGATTTTGTCAGGCATAGTGATGGTGATTAATCAGAAATTTTTTGTCAGCGGCTTCAAGGGGATTATCCGCCTTGCTCCCAATATGGACACGCTTGTTGCACTTGGTTCGGGCACAGCCTTTGTTTACAGCACAATTGCGTTGTTTATGATGACCGATGCACAGGTGAGAGGTGACTCGGCGGCGGTTATGTCGTATATGCACGAGTTTTATTTTGAATCAGCCGCAATGATTTTGGCACTCATCACAGTCGGAAAAATGCTTGAGGCTCACTCAAAGGGCAAAACTACCGATGCTCTCAAAGGTTTGATGAAACTTGCACCAAAGACTGCTACGATTGTAGTTGACGGTGTTGAAAATACTGTTCCGATAGAGCAGGTGAAAAAAGGCGATATATTCGCAGTTCGTCCGGGTGAGAGTATTCCTGTTGACGGAGTCGTTATTGACGGTGAAAGTGCGGTCAATGAATCCGCTCTGACGGGTGAAAGCGTTCCTGTTGACAAGCTTGTCGGCGATACGGTTTCAGCCGCAACAATCAATCAGTCGGGATATATCCGCTGTGAGGCTACGAGAATCGGTGAGGACACAACGCTGTCGCAGATTATTAAAATGGTCAGTGATGCGTCTGCCACCAAAGCGCCTATCGCAAAAATTGCCGACAGGGTATCGGGCGTGTTTGTTCCTGCAGTTATCACAATTGCCGTGATTACTGCAATCGTGTGGCTGTTGCTCGGTCAAAGTGTAGGCTTTTCGCTTGCAAGAGCCATTTCCGTTCTTGTAATCAGTTGTCCGTGTGCATTGGGACTTGCAACCCCTGTTGCGATTATGGTCGGCAACGGTGTAGGCGCAAAGAACGGAATCCTCTTTAAAACCGCAGTTTCGCTTGAAACGGCAGGCAGAATTGACACGGTTGTTCTTGACAAAACAGGCACGGTTACTAAGGGTGAACCCGCCGTTACAGATATTGTTACAGTCGAAAATATCTCGGAAACCGAGCTTTTGAAAACAGCCGTTGCTCTTGAAAAATCAAGTGAACATCCACTTGCAAAGGCAGTTGTAGTTTATGCAAACGACAGGCATATTATCGGCGATGCAGTGACTGAGTTCAATGCCGTAACGGGTAACGGACTTACCGCAAAAATCGGCTCAGAAAGCGTTTACGGCGGTAATTACAGATATATTTCACAGTTTGCTGAAATTTCATCAGACGAAAAAGCAAAGGCTGAACAGCTTGCGGAAGAGGGCAAAACTCCGCTGTATTTCAGTAAAGGAAATAAATTTCTCGGTATTATTGCTGTTGCGGACATAATAAAAGAGGACGGAAAACAGGCTGTTAATGAACTCAAAAATATGGGTGTGCGTGTTGTAATGCTTACGGGCGATAACGAAAAAACCGCAAAAGCCGTTGCAAAAAATGCAGACATTGATGAAGTTGTTGCAGGAGTTCTTCCTGACGGCAAGGAAAAGAATGTAAAAGAGCTGAAAAAATACGGCAAGGTTGCAATGGTCGGTGACGGCATTAACGATGCGCCTGCCCTCACAAGCGCAGACTTGGGTATTGCAATCGGAGCGGGAACGGATGTTGCAATTGATGCGGCAGATGTTGTACTCGTAAAGAGCCGTCTTGCAGATGTTCCTGCAACAATCAGACTCGGCAGAGCAACACTCCGTAACATTCACGAAAATCTTTTCTGGGCATTTATTTATAATGTAATCGGTATTCCGCTTGCCATGGGTGCATTTATCAATCTTTTCGGCTGGCAGTTAAATCCGATGTTCGGTGCGGCGGCAATGAGCCTTTCAAGCTTTTGCGTTGTAACAAACGCATTAAGGCTTAATTTTGTTAAGGTTCACAGCTCAAAGCATGACAGAAAAATAAAACATAAAAATAAAAAGGAGAATAAAACCATGAAAAAAACAATGAAAATCGAAGGTATGATGTGTCCGCATTGCGAGGCAACAGTAAAGAAAATTCTTGAGGCAATTGACGGTGTTGAATCGGCAGAAGTAAGCCACGAGAAAGGCTCAGCCGTTCTTACAATGTCAAAAAATGTTGAAGATTCCGTTCTTAAAAAAGCAGTAGAGGACGCAGGATACACAGTAAAATAAACGGTGTGCCACCGTCCCCGGTTCGTGAAGACAGTTTCGTATAGGCAAAGGCAAATATTCCCGAGCGTAACTTATAAATTGAATTTTACAAAGCGTAAGCGGTGTGCCACCGTCCCCGGTTCGTGAAGCCAGTTTCGTATAGGCAAAAGTAAATATTCCCGAGCGTAACTTATAAATTAAATTTTACAAAGCATAAGCGGTGTGCCACCGTCCTCGGTTCATAAAGACAATTTCGTATAGGCGAAAGTAAATATTTCCGAGCGTAACTTATAAATCAAATACAAAAATCAGCAGGACAACATAATTTTGTTGCCCTGCTTTTGGCTTGAATACAGATATTGAAAATAATGACAATGTAATTACAATCTTCACGAGAGGGGCGGCAATACGCCGTAGCCGTATAAGAAAAAACGGAGTAACCAAAACCGATTACTCCGTAAATTCAATGTTAAATTACATTTTGTTTGCAAGGGCTCTTTCAAGCCAGATGTCTGCAATATCCATAGCAAGGAACAATCCCTTTTTCTCGCTTGACTTAACAAGCTGTTTTCTCGGTGAAAGATAAGGGTCTGTAGCCATTAGCTGAACTGTTACCTTATCGGCAATCTCAGTTCCGTTGACATCCTTTTTACTTTTGATTTGCATTCTTATAACATACGGTTCTTCCATACTGCCGTAGTAAATCTCGTCATTGCAACGAACGAGCGGTCTGCCCTTGTAAGTCGAAAATTTCTTTTCGGTCTTTTTGGTATCTGCCACAAGGCATCATCCTTTCTTAAACATTAAGATACGATTTTACCAGTGCTTCAAGTAGGTCGTCACGGTCGATCTTGCTGATGATGTTGCGAGCGTTATTATATGTTGTAATATAGGTCGGATCCTCGCTTAAAATATATCCCACAATCTGATTAATAGGGTTATATCCTTTTTGACGGAGGGCATCATAAACGATTGTAAGCCCTGCTTTTATCTGGTCATCTTTTTCCTCACCAAGAGAAAAAATCATTGTTTTATCCAACATACTGAAACACCTCCTATTCTGCTACTATACCATATTTCAAAGTAAATTTCAAGCACTTTTTAATAAATATGCCTAATTTATGTTATTTCAATGTCAAAAACATTGCTTTGTGTGATAAAACAGCAGTAATATTTTTTAATTTTATCTTATGCTTGTCAGATTATGTCACAAAAAGGGGACGGAAAAACCGCCCCCATAATTTTTAGCCTCTGAGCTTTACTCCGTTTTCAGAAAGATTTGAAATTATCTTGTCCATAATCTTCTGAACCTCGGCTGATGAAAGTGTTCTTTCATTTGACGAGAACTCAAAGCGGATTGTTACGCTGTGAACTGTATCTGTGTCATATGTGTCAACAATCTTTGTGCTTTTGAGAATCTCTCCGCCTTCGTTTTTCCAACACTCTGCAAGGTGTGAGAAGAACATTCCCTGAGGAACTTCAACGCTGATGTCGTAGTCCATCGGCGGGAACTTTGACGGTTCGTCATAAACAATCGGAGCGGCCTTTGTGTTTGCATAAGCGTTCACATCAATTTCTGCAAATACAATTGCGGCTTTTTTGTCAATCTTCTTGTTTACTGTCGGATGAACAATGCCGATTGTACCGATATTTCTGCCGTCAAGGCATACCGAATAGAGGTTTACGGGGTGTTCGTAGCTGTGAGTCGGTTCAGCCTTTTCAAATGTGAGAGCCTTGTGCTTGATTTCATCCGTTACAACTGCGAGAATGTCACGGAGTTCAAAATAGATGTCCTTAACATTTCTTGTCTTGCTGTAAAGTGTGATTGCAAGCTTTTTGTTCTCAATGCAAAGACCGTTTTCATCAAGACCGTTTACAACTCTGCCGATTTCAAAAATACCGAAATCGTTTGAGAATGAAAGGTTTGATTTAATCTGACAAAGCTGTGTGGGAACAATTGAATTTCTTAATGTTTCAATATTCGGGTTAGTTGCGTTTGCAAGCTTAACATTATCCTCAACAGGAATGTCAATTGCCTTGAGTTCATCGTTGTATGCCCATACATATGAGTGAAGCTCGTGGAGATTGTACCTCTTAACGAGCATATCCTTGATTTTGTTTTCCGTAGTTTTAACAACGCTTGCTCTTACGGGGTAGAGGGGAGAGCGTGTTGTGTGAATTTCAAAGTTGTCATAGCCGTAAATACGGGTGATTTCTTCAATGATGTCAGCCTTGATTGTAACATCCTTTGTTGCTCTCCAGCTTGGAACCGTTACGCTGAAGTTATCGTTGTTGAGCTCAACCTTAAAGCCGAGGCTTTCGAGTGTTGCAACAATTCTGTCGTTGCTGATTTCAATGCCTGTGTAGCGGTCAACAAAGTTTTTGTCAAAGTCAAGAACAACTGTGTCATACCTGAATGCGTACTCGTCTGTGAGCGAAGAAACAACCTTGATGTCGCTGTCATACTTTTTGAGAAGATATACAAATCTTGCAATTGCAGTAACAGTCATTTCAGGATCAAGACATTTTTCATATCTCATTGATGCGTCTGTTCTGTGAGCAAGTCTTACTGTTGACTTTCTTACGGAAACTGCGTTGAATGTTGCGGATTCGAGTGTGAGAGTAGTTGTATCGTCAACAATTTCCGAATCAAGACCGCCCATGATGCCTGCAATTGCTACAGGAGTGTCGCCGTTGCAAATCATAAGTGTGTTTTCGTCAATGTTTCTTTCAACACCGTCAAGTGTTTTGAAAGTGAAGGGCTTGTCAAAACGCTTGATTCTGATTTTTTCAACCTTTCTTGAATCGAAAGCGTGCATCGGCTGTCCCATTTCAAGCATAAGGTAGTTTGTAAGGTCGGCAAGATAGTTTATTGCTCTCATACCGCAGTAGAAAAGACGGATTCTCATATTTACGGGGCTTACATTGCGGTTGATATTCTCAATCTGTAAGCAGCTGTATCTCTGACAGAGAGTGTCCTCAATCTTCATATCAATCTTTTTAAGACCGTCATATGCCTTTAAATCGTCAAGGTCAAAAGGTTTAAGCTCTCTGCCTGCAAGTGCGGCAAATTCTCTTGCAATTCCATAGTGTCCCCAAAGGTCGGGACGGTTTGTAAGCGACTTGTTATCAACCTCAAAAACGATATCGTCAATTTCATAAATGTCTTTAAGGTCTGTGCCGTTCTTTACATCGTCTGTAATTTCCATAATGCCAGAGTTGTCATCGCTGATACCGATTTCAGCCTCACTGCAGCACATACCGTTTGATGTAAAGCCAGCAAGAGCTCTTGGTGTAATCGTGATTTCGCCGATTTTAGCGCCAACCTTTGCAAAAGCGGTTTTAAGACCGACTCTTACATTCGGAGCACCGCAGACAACATCAATAAGTTCATTTTCGCCTGCATCAATTTTGAGGAGATGAAGTTTCTTTGAATCGGGATGATTTTCAACCGACTTAATTTCACCTACAACAATACCGCTGATTTCACTGCCCTTGCGGAGAATATCGTTTTCAACCTCGGCTGTGGAAAGAGAAAATTTGCGGATAAGTTCAATTTTATCAAGACCGCTCAAATCAACAAAGTCCTGAATCCAGTTCATAGATAAAAACATTTTGTATCTCCTCTCTTATTCGTCATCAGTAAACTGTGAAAGTGCTTTAAGACTGCCGCTGTTAAGGTCACGGATATCCTTGATTCCGTACTTCATCATTGCAAGTCTTGTAAGACCGAGACCAAACGCAAAGCCTGTGTATTTTTCGGGATCAATTCCGCCCTCACGCAGAACATTGGGATGAATCATACCGCAGGGGCATAACTCAAGCCAACCGCTGTGCTTACATGACGGACAACCCTCGCCGCCGCAGATAAGACAGCTGATGTCGAGTTCAAAACCCGGTTCAACGAATGGGAAAAAGCCGGGGCGAAGTCTAACCTTGATATCCTTTTTGAATACCTCGGAAAGCATTGTTTTCATAAAGTAGATAAGGTTTGAAATTGAAATGTCCTTGTCAACCATAACGCCTTCCATCTGGAAAAATGTGTTTTCGTGACAAGCGTCCGTAGCCTCGTTTCTGAAGCATCTGCCGGGGAAGATGGCTTTTATAGGTGTGCCGTTTTCAATAAGTCCCTTGCCGTACTTTTTAAGAATTGCGTTCTGTGCGGCTGATGTGTGTGACTTTAAAAGCTGACCGTTGTCAAGGTAGTAAGTGTCCTGCATATCTCTTGCGGGGTGGTGCTTCGGAATGTTAAGAGCCTCAAAGCATTCGTAGTCGGTTACGATTTCGGAGTAGTCCTCAATGTTAAATCCCATTGATGAGAAAATCTTTTCGCATTCTCTCTGAACAAGGGTGATTGGGTGATAAGAACCCCTTGCAAGCGCAACAGGCGATGTAATGTCAAACTGCGGCATCAAGGCGATTTCACGCTGAATTTCCTTTTCTTTAAGTTCCGCAAGTCTTTCTTCAATAAGCTGTGCGGCCTGTGCTTTGAGCTTGTTTACCTCAGCACCGAAAGTTTTTCTTTCCTCGTTGGGAAGGTCTTTCATACCCTTTAAAAGAGCCGTGATGCTGCCCTTTTTGCCAAGATAAGAAACTCTGATTTTATCAAGGTCGGTCAAATCTTGTGTTTCGCCGAGTCTTGACTTGATTTCGTCTTTTAAACTTAATAATTTCTCGTTCATAAATTACCTCCGTAAAAATAATAAAGCCCTGCGTAAAATCAATTACGCAGGGACGAAATAATCCGTGGTACCACCCTGATTTTTGCATCAAAGCAAACACTCCCGAAAGCAGACACTTTCACAACCTGTAACGGAGTCAGCCGTTGAGATCTACTGAAAATTTCAACCTCACCACTCGGAAGGGAACTTCACACCTGCAACACCGTTGTATGCTTTCAGCCTTGGCACACATTCTCTTTGACGGTATCACGCAAACGCTACTTTCTTCGTCATCATGTTATCTTTTTCTATGATAACACCAAAACATTTTTTTTGCAAGAGTTTTTGTATCTTTTGTTGAAAAAAACAACAGCCTGTGATATCATATGAAATATCAATCATAAAGGAGAAAATACATTGAATAATTTTAACGAACAGGTTGTAAGACGGGTTAACAAACCTAAAAATCTGATTATAAAAATTGTTTCGGTGCTTTTGCTTATTTTAGTGCCGACAACATTGTTTTTACTTGCTTTTGCAACAATTGCATATCTTATCTATGTGGCTTTTTTCGTGTTTGTAGGCGGAATTTATGCTGTTTGGTATGTGTTCAGTATTCAGAAGGTCGATTTTGAATATTCGGTTTCGGGTAATGAGCTTGAAATTGCAAAGGTTGTTGCATTGCGCAAAAGAAAAACCATGTGCAAGGTTCAGATTAACGAGATTGAAAGACTTGAAAAAGACGATACCGAAATCAAGAAGATGAGATTTCTCAAAACTTTTATCGCCGCAAGAGATATTGACTCCAAGGACGAAAACTATTTCGCTGTTTTCAACAGTCCTGCATACGGCAGATGTCTTCTTGTTTTTACTCCGAACGAGGATATTCTCAACGGTATGAAACCGCACCTCAACAAGAATATTGTGGTTCAGTTATTCTATAAAAGAAAAATGAGTTGATTGTATGACAGTAACAGATGTAAATGTTCTAAAAAGTGCAATTTTTGAACGCCCCGATGATGCAAACAAGGGAACTCTGGGTTCATTGCTCTGCGTTTGCGGAAGCTACGGAATGGCAGGAGCGGCGGTTATGTCGGCAAAGGGTGCGTTAAGAACGGGCATAGGTCTTGCAAAATGTGCCTTGCCGAGAAGCATTTACCCGATTGTTGCCCAAACGATTCTTGAGAGCGTTTACTATCCTCTCAGCGAAAATGCAGACGGCAGAATCTCAAAGGTAAATGTTCCGTTTTTAGTCAGCGAATCGTGCAAATCCTCTGCAACTCTTGTCGGTTGCGGACTCGGTGTGTGCGACGATACATTAAAAATTGTATTTTCTTTAATAGAAAATTCCACAACACCGCTTGTGCTTGACGCAGATGCACTCAATTGTGTTGCAAAACAGCCTGAAATTCTTTTAAGGAAAAAAGCCCCGATTATAATTACTCCTCACCCGGGCGAAATGTCAAGACTTACAGGTCTTGCAACTCCGCTTGTAAATGCGGAAAGGGAGAGAGTTGCCCTCGATTTTGCACAAAAGTACGGTGTTGTAACCGTTCTCAAAGGAGCAGGAACGGTAATTGCCTCGCCAAACGGCAAGGTGCTTGTGAACCCGACAGGCAATTCGGGAATGGCAACAGGCGGCAGCGGTGATGTGCTTGCAGGAATGACCGCATCAATCCTTGCACAGGGCGCAAGTGCGTTCTCATCAGCCGCAGCGGCAGTATATCTCCACGGTCTTGCAGGCGACATTGCCGCCGAAAAATACGGCAAAATCTCAATGCTCCCCACAGACCTGATAAATTGTATTCCCCTTGCCTATAAGCGTTGCGGATTTTGATTTAAAATACAAGTAGAAACGTGAATCTTTTTGCGAAAAAAGTTGTGAAAATGAAGACGATTTTGTAGGGGCAGATATTATCCACCCACAAGTAACAGCACATAATTTATATTAAGTCAGATTATATAAATGTCACAAAATTACTTTTATGCAGTAGTGTGAGGTAATGTTTTACATATAACTCTGTTTATGGAGGCGAATAAAAATGATGCCAACAAGAGCGGAAGCTGAAAAAATATTAGAAGAAGCTGAACAATGTAATTCGGGTCCTTGGGTAAATCACAGTCGCATTACAGCAAAATGTGCTGAAAAGATTGCGGAATTATGTGAAAATTTGGATTCGGAAAAGGCATACATATTAGGGTTACTCCATGATATTGGCAGAAAGTTTGGTGTTAGGCATTTAGGTCATGTTTCTGACGGATATACATATATGATGTCATTGGGATATGATGAGGTCGCAAAAATTTGCCTTACACATTCGTTTAATAATTCAACCGTAAAGGAATACATTGGTAAATTCGATGTTTCTGATGAAGAACTTGAATTGATAGAAACTGCTCTTGCTAAAGTAAATATGGATGATTATGACAAATTAATTCAGTTATGCGATGCGTTGGCAGGCAGTGACAGTGTGTTGAATATTGAAGATCGTATGAGAGATGTAAAACAAAGATATGGTTATTACCCACAAGAAAAATGGAATTCAAACATAAGATTAAAAAATTATTTTGAGAAAAAAACAGGAAATAATATATACAAAACAGTTAATCAATCGTAAGTTGAATTGTTCTTTATAAGAATAAAAAGCGTTGCGGATTTTGATTTAAAATACAAGTAAGAAACGGGAATCTTTTTGCGAAAAAAAGTTGTCAAAATGATGACGATTTTGAAAGAAGTAATTATGAAGAAAATTTTATGTTTAGTTATGTGTGTATTTCTTGTTATCGGTTTGAGTGCCTGCGGAGGAGATATAAGCAAAGTGAAGACTCACGATGTGGATTCTGAAATCTATTCCGCAGATGATATTAACTCTGCTGTTGATACTATTGAAAAAGAGTTCGACGCCAATTGGAACGGCTGTACCCTCACGGAAATTTATTATGCAGGAGATGATTACTGCACCGATTTTCAGGAATTTGCCGACAGGAATAATGCAGATGAAGTTATTGTGCTGTTATCTTCATTTGATGTTGATTCATCAGGCGGCGACGGATCATTAAATCCGAATTCCACATATAATAACTGGAACTGGATTTTAGTCAGAACAAAAGGCGGAAAATGGCAGCATATTGATCACGGATATTAAGATAAAATGCATTAATCACTTATTTGTACAATGTATTAAAAAATTCACAGGACATATAATGTATCGGGAGGTGTCTTATGACACGGAAAATCTTGATTGCATTATGTGTCCTTTTTGTTATGCCTGTTTTTGTCATTACGGGGTGTGATGAAGTGCAGGAAAATCTCACTCCGAAATCTTCGTTTATTGCCGATTTCAGCTGTGAATACAGAAAAATGAACATCACGGGAAAGCTGTCGGTAAGTGGCAAAAAGCTCATCAACATTTCGCTTGATTCTCCGAACACGGTCAGTTACAAATTTTTTACACAACAAAACTTGATTTTAATTCAAAACGGTGTTATAATCACCGTGAAAAGAATTTAAGGAGGCGAACAGTATGGACAGTTGTGATAGTCGAAGTCGAAGTACACATAACGATGGATACAGACTTGGAAGCTATTTCAGGTGTCTGTAGGTGCGCCGTTTTTTAGCAGTAAATAATCATAAAGCCTTTACCCATCGTTACAAACTATTCACAGCTTATTTTTGTGGCAGTTAATGTTACGATGGGCTTTTTACGCCCTTTTTTAGTGAAAAGGAGGCTAAATGATGAAAAATAAAGTATTAAAAGAACCGATTTATGCAGAAAGAATTGTAAATGCAGTCAAACTGTCTTGCTCAATGGAAGAGATGCGCAACAAGCTGAAGGATTACCATGACAATGACATTGCGCAAAGTTTTGAATTTTTAAACAGAGCCGAAAGAAATCTTTTGTACAGCGCACTTGATGCAAAATGGCTTGCCGAAATTATTTCTTACATTGATAACCCGTCACAGTATATCGAAGAAATTGAAATTGATAAATTGGCTGAAATTGTAAACGAAATGGATGCCGATGATGCTGTTGATCTTTGGCGTAATATTGATGAAAGTGTAAAAATAAAGCTTCGTCCGATGATTGATGATGAAACCAAAACGGACATCAGGCTAATCTATTCTTATGACGATGACGAAATCGGAAGTTTGATTACAACAAACTATATATGTATCAGGGAAAATCTTACAATCCGTGAAGCAATGCACGAGCTTGTAAGACAGGCGGGTGAAAATGATAATATTTCAACAATATATGTGGTTAATGATAAGGGTTGTTTTTGCGGTGCAATTGATTTGAAGGATTTGATTGTCGCAAGAGAAAATGTTGAATTGAAAACCCTCATAAGCTACGCATATCCCTACTTGTACGATAACGAGAAAATTTCCGACAGCGTTGTGAAGATAAAAGATTACGCTGAGGATTCGCTTCCGGTTCTTAACAGGAAAAAGAAAATGGTCGGCATTATCACCGCACAGGATGTCATTGAAACGGTTGATGACGAGATGGGCGACGATTACGCAAAGCTTGCCGGCTTGTCCTCGGAAGAAGACCTTAACGAAACTACAAAGGAAAGTATGAAAAAGCGTCTTCCGTGGCTGATTATTCTTCTGTTTCTCGGAATGGGCGTTTCGGCAGTAGTAGGAGCCTTTGAAGGCGTTGTGGCTGTTTTGCCTGTTGTAATTTGCTTTCAGTCTTTAATTCTCGATATGGCAGGAAATGTCGGCACACAGTCGCTTGCGGTTACAATCAGAGTGTTAATGGACGAAAAATTAAACGGTAAAGACAAGCTTAAATTGACGCTTAAAGAGATGAAAATAGGCTTCTGCAACGGCGGATTGCTCGGTGTGTTCGCACTTGTCTGTCTGGGAGTTTATATAGTTTTGTTTAAAGGCTATGCAATCGGAACGGCATTTTTAATTTCGGGATGTGTCGGTGTTGCATTGCTTGTTTCAATCATTATTTCAAGCCTTGTCGGAACTTTAGTTCCTATATTCTTCAAGAAAATCAAAGTTGACCCTGCCGTTGCTTCGGGTCCACTCATCACTACGGTGAATGATTTGGTTGCAGTTGTAACCTATTACGGACTTGCATGGCTGTTTTTAATTCAGATTATGCACGTGGCTTAAAAATACATAAAATAATTGTATAATTATTTAAAAAATCTGTTGACAAAATTATTTTAGGTGTTTATAATTAAGACGGGAGGGGGAAGTTATAATGTTTAGAATAACTAAATTGCTAATGCCAGTAGCATTTGTTGCCATTCTATTAATCTCAATGTTTTGTATTTCTACGAGTGCTTTAGATGATAGTTTAAAAATCCATATTTCAACTAGCGGAGACGATGTTGTTACTGCTCAAGTAGGAGATATAATAAAATATTCTATTTATATGTCTGATACTACTGAAGATGTTGTTGGAGTTAAGATGAGCGGCTTTTATGATAAAGAATATTTGTCTATTGTTGAAAATTCATTCATAACTGATTCTTTTTCTAATTCTGATATAAATGATAGTGCTGAAAATTGTTATACTTTTTTTTGGACTGATGTTAAAAATCCTACTGAAATTCATTCTGATACTTCACTTTTTTCAATTGAATTCAAGGTGGAAAAGGTTGGGGAAACAGATCTTTCTTATTTCATTACTGATATTTACGGCGATGATATGACCTATCTTAAGTCATATACTATCACTTGTAGTGTGTCTGTTAATGGAACAGAAGAGATAGAAAATGTTACACCAATTGTTAATGCTGATTGTGTAAATGATTCTAAATTTCAAGGAGGATTTATTAATTATATTGACGGAATGGGAGAAGAAAATACTCCGAATAAGTCTAGTCATGAAGTGGTGAAAACAAAAAATTCTGGTGAATCTGAAACAACTTCTTCAGTTAGTTACGGTAATGATAATTCCTCGAATACAAAACAATTTAAACATGTTACAGTATTAAAAGATGGTATGTTGGGGTCAGGTGGTGACTATACATATGTAAATGTACTCGTGGCGGGCATTATAATTCTTATAGTTTTAACTATAATAATATTGGTGTTTAAAATTAGATCTCATAGAAAATAATTAGATAATGAAAATGAGTTAATATACTAAGTTATAGTTTAAATTCAATCGTCACTTATTTGTACAATGTATTAAAAATTTCACGGGACATATAATGTATCGGGAGGTGTCTTATGGCACGGAAAATCTTGATTGCATTATGTGTCCTTTTTGTTATGCCCGTTTTTATCATTACGGGGTGTGATGAAGTGCAGGAAAATCTTACTCCGAAATCCTCGTTTACTGCCGATTTCAGCTGTGAATACAGAAAAATGAACATCACGGGAAAGCTGTCGGCAAGCGGTAAAAAACTCATCAACATTTCGCTTGATTCTCCGAACACGGTCAGCGGTTTGTCGGTTACATACAAGGGTTCGGATATTGAAATTTCAAGGGAGAATATGATTTGCTCCGCCGATGAAGCGTACATTCCCGAAAGCAGTTTCCCGAATATTACAAAAGAAATTTTATACGGAATTGCAGACGGCAGGGCGGTTTTTGAGGGGAAGTGCGAAGATGTGTGTACATACAGACTTGATTCAGCGTTCGGCAAAGCCGTTGTCAGCACAAATTCAAAGGGCTGCATAAGCAAAATCAGCGTTGACGGCGAAGATTACGAAATGGTGCTTTCCAATGTGAAAGATGCAAACGGCTGAACCGATTCACAAATTTTACGCTCAAAAATATTATGTAATAGCTGTATAAAAGCTTTTGGAAAGGCAAAAATACAAGTAAACAATTATTTGGAGCGTGAAAGCCTTGAATATACGAAGAGGAGATATTTATTATGCCGACCTGAGTCCCGTTGTAGGCTCTGAGCAGGGCGGAATCAGACCTGTGCTTATTGTTCAGAATAATGTCGGCAACCGATTCAGTCCGACTGTAATCGCCGCCGCAATTACAAGTCAGCAGTCAAAGGCGAATTTGCCTACCCACATTCCATTGCACGCCGACAGCTCAGGACTCGCCAAAGACAGCGTTGTTTTGCTTGAACAGGTACGAACAATCGACAAAAAACGGCTCAAAGAAAAAATGGGTACTGTTGATGAAAATTCTATGAACGAAATAAATAACGCAATATCAATCTCGTTCGGTCTTAACGCATAATTCCGCATTACATACGGATAATGCTATAAAAGAAAATAAACAGACAACAAAACGGTCGGTTCAGCTTGAGAAAAACTCCAAGCCAACCGACCGTTGTTTGTTGTGTTACTTTACTTCTATGCTACATTATAAGCGTATATGTAGCACGAAAGTAAACTTATTATTCTGAAAAGCAGTTAAAAATCATCTTTTTCCTGCATAGACATTTTTTATGTTTCTTTCGGAATATTGAATTAGGTTGAATAGTGACGGGGCGTTTTTTTCAAAACATACCGAAATGACATCGGGAGAGAGGGTGAGGGTAAGCTTCTCATTTTCAATAAGTTCGTTGATGATTTCAAGGTCAAGAATCATTGATGCGTCCGTGAGATTTCTGTAGCGGTTCTTATCAAGCGAAAACATAGTTTGCGAGTTATTTTTTTCGGAATTATAAATCGTGCGGAAAATTACATATTCGGCGCTCATAAGGTAGTTGCTGACTGAGTTTGTAAGGTGCTTGTTGCCGATTTTTGCAAGCAAATCGTAGATTACCGAGGTGGTGTTCATCAAAAGACTGCGGTTTATTTTGTTGATCATACTGCCTTTTTCGGTATTGATGACAACCTCTTCTTCGGCAGCCTCAAAAGGATCGGCTGTGAAATTTCTCTGTACGGTTCTGCCGAGAAGATAATCGGTTGAAACACCGTAGTATTCGGCTGTTTTTACGAGAAAATCGAGACCGCATTCACGGATTCCCTTTTCATAATGTGACAAAAGTGCCTGCGAAATTCCCATATCGCCTGCAACCTGTTTTTGACTCAAACCTCTTTCTTTACGAAGAAATGTTATAATTCTCGGAAAATCTTTGTTCAAGACTTGACACCTCATTTTTAAAGATAGTATAATTAACTTGATTGTCAGAAAAAGCAAAGCAGAAATTGCTCTGATAATATATAGTGCATTGAAAGCATTTACAGCAATATACTTTCTATACAGACAGTATAATACAAAATTTACTTTTTGTAAATAATTAAGTGCCGATTTGCTGAAAGTCGGTTTATGGGAGAAGTTATGAAATCATACATAATTCATTTTATAAGACACGGTTCGATTGATGATACACTTGCGGGGAAATATATCGGAACAACAGACGCTCCGCTTTCCGACAGGGGCAGAATGGATTTGAGAAAACTCGATTATGAGTACAAATATCCGGGTACGCAGGTTGTGTTCACAAGTCCGTTAAAGCGTTGTACCGAAACCGCAAAAATTCTTTATCCCGAACAAAATCCGCTTGTTATCGACAACCTTTCCGAATGTAATTTCGGTGAATGGGAGGGCAAAACTGCCGATGAGCTGAAAAACGATCCCGATTTTAAAAAGTGGCTCGCAGGCGATTCTTCCGTAAAACCTCCGAGGGGGGAGAGCAATGCTGATTTTACACGCAGAGTATGCAAAATGTTTGAAAGCATTGTTGAGGGACTTATGAAAACAGGCACAACCGAAAGTGTAATTGTCACTCACGGCGGTGTTATTATGACCTTGCTTGCAGTCTACGGACTTCCGCAGGCAAAACCGTTTGAATGGACAATGGACAATGGTTTCGGCTATTCACTCAGAGTTACTCCCGTACTTTGGCAGAGGGATAAAGTCTGTGAAGTTTTTCAGACGATTCCGCTTCCGTCGGAGAATGACTGATTTTTTGAAACTTTGGCAGAATTGTAGCACAGTTTACAATCTTTTGCCGTATATTGTGGGATAATATCCATTGATAAACAATTGATTAAGGAGATATAAAAATGGCAGATTATAAAATTACTCTTTTAAAGGGCGACGGTATCGGTCCTGAAATCGTAAATCAGGCTGTAAAGGTTCTTGATTGTGCCGCTGAAAAATTTGGCTTTGGCGTTACATATGACGAGGCACTTCTCGGCGGTTGTGCTATTGACGCAACAGGTGTTCCGCTTCCCGATGAAACAGTTGCAAAGTGTAAGGCGTCGGACAGCGTGCTTCTCGGTGCGGTAGGCGGTCCTAAGTGGGATTCACAGCCGGGTAACAACCGTCCCGAGGCAGGACTTCTCGGTATCAGAGGCGCACTCGGACTTTTCGCAAATCTTCGTCCGTCGGTTATTTTCGGACCGCTCAAAAGTGCATCACCTATCAAGGATGAAATTATCGGCGGCAACCTCGATGTTATGATTGTTCGTGAGCTTACAGGCGGTATCTACTTTGGCGAAAGAGGCAGAAAAGAAGTTAACGGTCAGCCTGCGGCTTGGGATACGGAAATGTACACAATCGGTGAGGTTGAGAGAATTGCAAGAGTTGCTTTTGACCTTGCTATGAAGAGAAATAAAAAGCTCACAAGCGTAGATAAGGCAAATGTTCTTGAGTCTTCAAGACTTTGGAGAGAAACAGTTAAGAGAGTTGCCGAGGATTATCCCGAGGTTGAGCTTAACCATATGTATGTTGACAACTGCGCTATGCAGCTTGTAAGAAATCCACGTCAGTTTGATGTTATTCTCACATCAAATATCTTCGGTGATATTCTTTCTGACGAGGCATCAATGATTGCCGGCTCAATCGGTATGCTCGCATCTGCAAGCCTTTCGGGCAGCAAGCTCGGTCTTTATGAGCCTATCCACGGTTCTGCTCCTGACATTGCGGGTCAGAATATCGCAAATCCGCTTGCTACAATTCTTTCTGTTGCAATGATGCTCCGTTATTCACTTGATCAGAGCGAGGCGGCAGACGCAATTGAGGCAGCTGTTGCAAAGGTTCTTGAAACCTACCGTACGCCCGATATCTATGAAGAGGGCTTCACAAAGGTTGGCTGTGACGAAATGGGCGACCGTGTTTGTGAGGCACTTTAATTGGTGAACGGTATGCAGCTTTTCGATATGCACTCTCATATTCTTCCGGGTATAGATGACGGTGCAAAAACGGTTGAGGACAGTCTGGAGTTGCTCTCCTGTCTTAAAAATCAGGGAGTAACGAATGTTTGTCTTACACCTCATTTTTATACAAATGAAATCAGCCTTGAAGATTTTATTGCCGAGAGGGCGGAAAAGTTTGAAAAATTCAAGCCGCACATTCCGAACGGTATGAATATCGTTCTCGGAACAGAGGTTTATGTTACAAAGTATCTTTTCAACAATGAAAATATCAAAGGTATAAACTACGGAAATTCAAACTATATTCTCACTGAGTTTCCGTATAATGCAACATTTTCGGACAATTCGTATGAAATGCTCGACAGGCTTATGAGCGAACAGGGACTTATTCCCGTAATTCCTCATGTTGAGCGTTACAGCTTTCTTGTTGACAATCCTGATGTGATTGAAGATTTAAAACGGCTCGGTGTTGTTATTCAGACAAATATTTCAAATTACACAAAGAAAGCTCCGATGATGAAACGCCGCAGAATGTTAAAGCTTGTAAGTGCGGGACTTATCGACATTATCGGTACGGACGCACATTCATTCAATCATAATACACCTGAGCTTTATTCCGATGCAATCGAATGTATTGCCAAAAAATGCGGTCAGCAGGCGGTTGACAGATTGATGAAAAACAGCGAAAAAATCTTTAATGCCGCAATCGGCTGATATATTGCAAAATAATAATCACACAAATAAAAAACGATTGATTTCCTTTCGGATTTCAATCGTTTTTTTGTGCAACTGATTCTACGGTATAATCGGGAGCAAAAAAATGCCCGACTTTTACGCAGTCGGGCAGATGTATGATTTTAAGTTAATTAGCCTTCACAGCCACAGCTGTCACATTCGGGAACATTGCCCACGATTGGCTCGGGATCAACGCCTCTTCTTTTGTAGTAGTCCGAAACGGCTGCCTTGATTGCCTGTTCTGCAAGAACAGAGCAGTGAACCTTGACAGGCGGAAGTCCGTCAAGAGCCTCCATAACCGCCTTGTTTGTGAGCTTGAGAGCGTCATTGATTGACTTGCCCTTGATAAGCTCTGTTGCCATACTGCTTGTTGCAATAGCCGCACCGCAGCCGAATGTTTTAAATTTTACATCTGTGATGATATCGTTATCAACCTTAATGTACATTTTCATAATATCGCCGCATTTTGAGTTACCGACCTCGCCAATGCCGTCTGCGTTTTCAATTTCGCCTACATTTCTCGGATTAGCGAAATGATCCATTACTTTTTCCGAATAAGCCATTTTAATCCTCCTGAATATATTGTTGCCGAATATCTATTCAATTCTATACGAATTTTAACGGGTTGTCAATCAACCCTGAGCTTCCTGCTTTTTAATCTTTTCCCAAAGAGGTGACATACTTCTGAGGTACGAAACAATTTCGGGAACGATTTCAAGAATATAATCAATATCTTCCTTTGTATTGTCGTCAGAGAATGAAAGACGCATACTGCCGTGAGCAATTTCGTGGGGAAGACCGATTGCAAGAAGTACATGACTCGGATCAAGACTGCCCGATGTACATGCAGAACCCGATGATGCCGAGACACCCTTGAGGTCAAGTCTTAAAAGAAGGCTTTCACCCTCAATACCCTCAAAGCACATATTGACATTGCCGGGGAGTCTGTGAACTCTGTCACCGTTGATTCTTGAACGCTCAATCTTTAAAAGACCGTCGATAAGTCTGTCACGCATCTTTTCAAGCTTTGCGTTTCTTTCGTCCATACCGTCAACTGCAAGCTGAAGCGCGGCATCAAGACCGACAATACCTGCAACATTTTCGGTACCGGCACGCTTGTTCCTCTCCTGAGCACCGCCGCAGATGAGGTTTTCAATTCTTACGCCTTTTCTGATGTAGAGAAGACCGCAGCCCTTCGGTCCGTGGAGCTTGTGTGCTGTCATTGAAAGAAGGTCAATGTTTTCTTTCTGAACATCAATCTTCACATAACCTGCCGCCTGAACTGCGTCTGTATGGAAAAGAACACCGTGCTTTCTGCAAATTGCACCGATTTCGGAAATCGGCTGAATTGTACCGATTTCGTTGTTTGCATACATAATCGATACTATAGCCGTATCCTCACGAATTGCATTTTCAACATCCTCGGGATGAACAATACCGTTTTCGTAAACATCAAGATAAGTAACCTCAAAGCCTTCCTTTTCAAGAGCATCACATGTGTGAAGAATAGCGTGATGTTCAAACTTTGAAGTAATGATGTGCTTTTTGCCCTTTGCCTTTAGAGCGTGACAAACACCCTTGAGTGCCCAGTTGTCGGATTCACTTCCGCCTGAGGTAAAGTAAATTTCATTCGGGTTAGCCGCACCGAGATTCTTTGCAATGTTTTCTCTTGCAGTTTCTACGGCAGCCTTTGCCTTTGCACCGATTGTATAAATGCTTGACGGGTTTCCGTAAACCTCGGTGAGGTATGGCATCATTTTTTCAAGCACCTTCGGCGAAAGTGCTGTAGTAGCCGAGTTGTCGGCATAAACATATCTCATTTTATATCCACCTTTATATAAGTTTATTGTTATGCAAATTGTTTTGCGGCTGCAACGGCAAGTCGGTCGCAACGCTCGTTTTCGGGATGACCTGCGTGTCCTTTTACCCACACAATTTCAACCTCGTGAGTATCATACAGGGTAAGAAGCCTGTCCCAAAGTTCGGGGTTCAAAGCCTTTTCTTTTTTATTACGCATCCAGTTGTTTGCTTTCCACTTTTTAGCCCAACCGAGCTTTAGTGCGTTGCAAACATACTGCGAGTCGCTGTAAAGCGTTACCTTGCACGGTTCTTTGAGCAGAGCAAGTGCATTGATAACAGCCGAAAGCTCCATACGGTTGTTGGTTGTGTTTGCCTCACCGCCTGAAATTTCCTTTTCGTGACCGTTATATCTTAAAACAGCACCCCAACCGCCGGGACCGGGATTTCCGCTGCAAGCACCGTCTGTAAAAATTTCAACTTGTTTCAAAAATAATTCTCCTTTAATTCAGAGTGTACTAATTATTCAAAATATTAAAATCCGCACTATAGATTATAATACGCTGAAACGACAATTGCAACCCATTATTTGATATAATTCTGATAACTTTGGTAGGTGTTTGAACAAATTTTGAAATTTATACACAATATTGCAATTAAAAAATCGCTTACGGGTTTTATTTTACGGAAATTTCAAATTTTTATGCATAAAATTGCCTTTGTTATGCGGATTGCAAGCCTTGGGTTTTGTGTTTGTTATGAAAATTTCTTGACATTACAGTAGGATATGCGGTAAAATAAAATGAAAAACTATGATAGGGTAGCTATGTGTTGTCATAATTACGGGAATAAAATTCGTATATTTTACGGATATTATTATAAATACAGATGTTCACCGTTATCAGAACGGAGAATTTATTTTATAAATAAATTAAGACCTCACGGGCGCTCAGAGGTCTTTGATATATTTATTTTTCTTTTATTCAGTACATATTTCAGAAAATGGAGGTAGATTTGTGAGTACAGAAAAGAGGAACGAAAACTATATGCTTAAACAGTCAAGGTACTCAAAAGGCAAAAAGAATGTGAAGCAATACTCTAAAAATAATGCTTCAAAAAAGAGCGGTTCGGGTAAAAATTCCTACAACGCTTACTATAAGAAAAATGATGACGGATTTCAGCCGAAATCGAACGGAAAGTCAAATTACGGCAAAAAGAAATATCCGTCAAAGTCAAAGGGTTATCCAAAAAAGAATGCTCAGAAGCCGTCAATTAAGATTGCATTTCTCGGCGGTCTTAACGAAATAGGCAAGAACATCACCCTTGTTGAATGTGAAAACGATATAATCATCATCGACTGCGGTATGGCATTTCCTGACGGGGATATGCTCGGCGTTGACCTTGTAATTCCGGATTTCACATATATTGAACAGAATGCCGACAGAGTTAAGGGTATTATCCTTACACACGGACATGAGGATCACATCGGCGGTTTGCCTTTTCTTCTTTCAAAGGTGAATGTTCCGATTTACGGTACACCGCTTACGCTCGGTCTTGTAGGCAACAAGCTCAAGGAGCATAGTCTTTACAATCAATCTCAGCTTAATGTAATAAATGCAGGTCAGTCAATAAAGCTCGGTTGTATGAAGATTGACTTCATTCATGTAAACCATTCGATTCCCGATGCTGTTGCTTTTGCAATTCACACTCCGGGCGGTACTATTGTTCACACGGGCGACTTCAAGATTGACTGCACACCTATCACGGGTGATATGATTGACCTTTCAAGCTTTGCAAGAGTGGGCGACGAAGGTGTTCTTGCACTTCTTTCGGAGAGTACAAATGCCGAAAGACCCGGATACACCCCTACGGAAAGAACTGTATCCGACAGCCTTGATAATCTTTTCAAGAGTGCGGAAAATTACAGAATTATAATTGCAACTTTTGCATCAAATGTAAACCGTGTTCAGCAGATTATTGACTGTGCAGAAAAGTACGGAAGAAAGGTTGCTTTTTCGGGCAGAAGTATGGTCAACTATATGGATGTTGCACAAAAGCTCGGATATCTTCATCTTCCCGAAAATATTCTTATCGATATTGATATGCTCGACAAGTATATGCCGCAGCAGGTTGTTCTTGTTACAACAGGCAGTCAGGGCGAGCCGATGAGCGCACTTTCAAGAATGGCATATTCAGACCACCGCAAGGTAATGGTCGGTGAGGGTGATTTCATCATAATTTCAGCCAATCCGATTCCCGGTAATGAGAAAACAGTCGGCAATGTTGTTGACGAACTTCTTAAAAAGGGTTGTAAGGTAATTTATGAGTCAATGTATGAAGTTCATGTTTCAGGTCATGCCTGTCAGGAGGAACTCAAAATCATGCAGAAGCTTGTAAAGCCAAAGTATTTTATCCCTGTTCACGGCGAACAGAAACACCTCAGAAAACATGCCGACCTTGCAATGTTTCTCGGTATGGAACGCAAGAACATTTATATCGGTGATGTCGGAAGTGTTCTTGAAATCAACGAGGATTATATGAAAGAGCTTCCGCCTGTTCAGGCAGGCAAGGTGTTCGTTGACGGTCTTGGCGTTGGTGATGTCGGAAGTATCGTTCTTCGAGACAGAAAGCACCTCGGACAGGACGGACTTATCATTATTGTTGCTTCTCTTGATGTTTATGACGGTCATGTTATCAGCGGTCCCGATATTGTTTCAAGAGGATTTGTATATGTTCGTGAGAGCGAAAGACTTCTTGAAGAGGTCAAGCAGACCGCTCTTGCAATTCTTGAGGATTGTGCAGAGAATAATGTTCACGAATGGGGCATTATTAAGAACAGAATCAAGGATGATGTTTCAAAACTTATCGGTCAGCGTACAAGGAGAGCTCCGATGATTCTTCCTATTCTTCAGGAGGTTTAAGTTTTATTCGCTGATTTATTTTTTGCTATTTTGTTATTAACAGAGGTTTGACATGAGAAAAAGAAATTGGACGCTTACACCGTGGTTCATAATTTTTTCGGTGATAATGTTTGCCATGGCTGTTGTCAGCTATGACTATTCGCCTGTTGTGTTCTATATCGAACTCGGTGTGTCTGTTCTTTCCTTAGCCGTTGTGCTTATAACTTCATTGCGATTTACAAGCTATGTAAAAAGTACGGTAAAAAATATAGTCGGAAGTATAAAGGGTATTAACGAAGAGTACCTTGAAAAATTCAGTTGCCCTGTTGCCGTTATAGGCAGACAGGGTGACATTGTATGGTGCAATTCACGATTCCGCAAGGCTATGTGCGGCGGAAAGGGTGCAGAGGGCGATAATATCAAAGCCTACCTTTCGGGAAAAGAAATTGACTGTCTGAAAAAGGGTGAGGGCTGTGATGTTGCCATTGACGGCAGAGAATACACGGTTTATTGCCGTTCTACAGGCGAGGGCGCTGTCTGTGAATTTATCGAAAACACCTATTACAAGCAGATTACAAGGGAATATCTTGCTTCCAAGCCGTGCGTTGCGATTGCCGTTTTTGATAATGCAGAGGACTTTTCCGATAACTCGGACGAGTCGTTTTCCGAGGCAATGCTCGATATTGAAGTTTGCCTGCAAAAGTGGGCGGAGCAGTATTCGGCTCTTTACAAAAAAATCGGCAACAACCGTTATATGATAATTTTCAGAGATGCCGATGTTGAAAAAATGGCAGCCGATAAGTTTCCGATTCTTAAAACTATTCGAGGAATTACGATAAACAACCACAGTGCGTCAATCTCGGTAGGTCTTTGCCGAGGTTATAATAACATCAAAGAGAGCGAGCTCAACGCAAGAAAAGCCCTTGAAATGGCACTGGGCAGAGGTGGCGATCAGGTTGCTGTCATTAAAAAAGACAATACATACGAGTTCTTCGGCGGAAAGGTTGCCGCAGCGGAAAAGGCAAGCAAGGTGCGTATGAGAGTTATTGCAAACGCAATCAGCCGTGTTGTTGCCGACTGCGACAAGATCTTTATTATGGGACACAAGTTTTCCGACCTTGACTGTGTAGGTGCGGCAATCGGACTTCAATGCATAATGGAGAAAACTTTCAAGCGTTATTCAAAGGTTGTCATTAACCGAGAAACCTCAATGGCAAAACAGCTCATTGAATATACTGATGAAAAACTCGACACCGATATATTCATTTCTCCGGAAGCCGCTCTTTCGGGACTTACCCAGAAGTCGCTTCTTATCATAGTTGATACGCACCTGAAGCGTTCTCTTGAAAGTACGGAACTCTACGAAAAATGTAAAAAGGTTATCATTATCGACCACCACAGAAAGGCGGTTGATTACATAAACAACGCTCTTGTGTTCTGTCACGAACCCTCGGCGTCTTCAACCTGTGAAATGTGCAGTGAAATAATCAGCTGTCTTGATGATTCTCCGCTCACATATGTTCAGGCAGACGCAATGCTTGCAGGCATTACACTTGACACAAAGAATTTTGCCGTTAAAACAGGTGTGCGCACATTTGAGGCGGCGGCTTATCTGAGAAAAAGAGGTGCAAACACGCTCACCGTAAAGGGTATGTTCTCCGATAACATCGAAACCTACCGTGAAAAGGTTGACATTGTGTGCAAGGCTCATGTTTACCGTGGCTGTGCAATTTCGATTGCGCCGAGCGGTGACGGCGATATAAGGCTTGCGTCGGCTCAGGCGGCTGATGAAATGCTCAACCTCAAAGGTGTTGACGCATCCTTCGTTCTTTTTGAAGACAACAGTCAAATTAACATTTCAGCAAGAAGCTACGGTAATGTTAATGTTCAGATTATAATGGAAAAGCTTGGCGGCGGCGGTCATCAGACCATGGCGGCGACACAGCTTAAAAACACTACAAAAGAGCTTGCTTATCAACAGTTGCTGTCTGAAATTGACAACACACTTGATGATGAGGAAAACTCGTAAGAAAGGTTGATTGGTTATGAAAGTAATTTTAATGCAGGATGTAAAATCACTCGGCAAAAAAGGCGAGCTTGTTGAGGCATCTGACGGCTATGCAAGAAACTTTCTCCTTCCGAGAAAGCTTGCAAAAGAGGCAAACGCTCAGGCTATGAATGAATATAAGAATGCCGAGAATTCCAAAAATTATAAAATTGCAACCCAAAAGGCTCAGGCAGAACATGACAAAAAGACTCTTGAGGGCAAAACCTTCAAGATGACTGCAAAAGCAGGACAGGGCGGCAGACTTTTTGGCAGCGTAACTTCAAAGCAGGTTGCCGAAGAAATCAAAAAGCAGTACAACATTGATGTTGACAAGCGCAAGGTTGTTCTTGACTGCGACATTAAAGAATTCGGTACATATCACGCAGAGGTAAAGCTCTTTACAGGCGTTTCTGCAAAGATTGATGTTCAGGTATCCGAGGCATAATAAACAGGAGTAAAAATGGCTGATTTAAATTTTGCGGGCAGTTATGACGGACTTCATCTGCCGTACAGCCCCGAAGCGGAACAAGCAGTTTTAGGTGCAATCATTCTTGAAAGCGACACCTTTGACAAGGTTGTTGATACCCTGAAAAGCCCCGATTATTTCTATGTTTCTTTGCATAAGCTGATTTTTGCACAGATGCAGGAGATGATCGGACTCGGTCTGAACATCGACTTTGTTACACTGCTTGAAAGGTTAAAACAGAATAAGGCTTTTGACGAGACAACGGGAAAAACCTACCTTATGGATCTTGTCAACAATTGTCCGTCAATTTCCAATGCCGAGGAGTATGCGAAGATTATTGCGGAAAAGTACAATGTTCGCAGACTTATTACGGCGTCCCGAGAAATTATTGATGACGCAACTGCAGGCAACGATGATCCCTCGGTTCTGATTGATTCGGCAGAACAGAAGATTTTTGACATCAGACAGGGCAATGAAAAGCACGGTCTTGAGCGTATCAACTCGGTAATTTTACAGACTTTTGACCGACTTGACGCACTCAACAGCGAAACCGACAACAGTATGAAACCTATCCCAACGGGCATAGGCGACCTTGACCGAATGATTACGGGACTTAACCGTTCCGACCTTATCATTCTTGCCGCCCGACCGGGTATGGGTAAAACGAGTTTCGCACTCAATATTGCACGAAATGTTGCGTGTAAGTCTAAAAAGACCGTTGCGTTTTTCTCGCTTGAAATGTCAAAGGAACAGCTTGCAAGCCGTCTGCTTTCAAGTGAGGCACTTATCGGCGGTACAAAACTGAGAACAGGTCAGCTTACCGAGGAGGAGTGGTCAAGACTTATCCCCGCAAGCGATATTCTCAGCAAAACCGACCTCTATCTTGACGATACTCCGGGTATTACAATTCCTGAGATGAAGTCAAGACTTCGCCGACTTCACAACCTTGACCTCGTTGTAATCGACTATCTTCAGCTTATGTCGAGCGGCAGGAAGATTGACAGCCGTGTAAATGAAATTTCGGAAATCACACGAAATCTGAAAATTCTTGCAAAGGAAATGAATGTTCCCGTAATCACCCTGTCACAGCTTTCCCGTGCTGCAGAAAAGCGTGATGACCACAGACCGCAGATTGCCGACCTGAGAGATTCGGGTTCTATCGAGCAGGATGCCGATATCGTACTGTTCCTTTATCGTGAGGGCTACTATGACAAAGAGGGCGGAGAGGATTCTGCCGCACCGACAGCCGATATGAATTCGGGCGAGTGTATCGTAGCAAAGAACCGTCACGGTGAAACTAATATTGTAAAACTGCATTGGCAGGGCGAGTTCATGCGCTTTACGGGAACGGACAACCGAGATGCTTAACCGTGTTACAGCAACCGTTGAAAAATACGGCTTGCTTGAAAAAGGTGACAGCGTAATCGTTGCACTTTCGGGCGGAGCTGATTCTACGGCTTTGTTAAGTATTTTTATTTCTCTGAAAGAAAAATACAATCTTTCGATTTATGCCGCTCATATCAACCACAATATTCGTGGTGATGAGGCAAAGCGTGATGAAAATTTCTGCAAAATTCTTTGTAAGAAATTTAACACGGAACTTTTCATAAAAAGCGTTGATGTTCCCACACTTGCCAAACAGCAGAAAATCAGCGAAGAGCTTTGCGGAAGAAATGTCCGCTACGCTTTCTTTGAAGAGCTTTCGCAAAAACTTTGTGCAAAGATTGCAACCGCTCACACGGCATCCGACAATGCCGAAACGCTGATATTCAATATTGCAAGGGGTGCGTCTTTGGCAGGCTTGTCGGCAATTCCTCCAAAACGGGGGAACATAATCAGACCGCTGATTGAACTTTCGAGAGGTGACATTGAAAGCTATTGTGAGGAAAACAACCTTGAATATGTTACCGACAGTACGAATCTTGCTGATGATTACACACGAAATTACATTAGGCATAACATTATTCCGTGTCTTAAAAAGCTGAATCCTTCTTTTGAACGGACGGCTTTAGGCTTGAGTGAAAATGCCGGAGAATCGGTTGCTTTCATTAAGAAATGTGCCGAAAAAGCCGTGCATGACTGCAAAGGTGATTTTGGCTACGACTGCAAAAAGCTGTTGAGCCTTGATTCTGCCGTTCTGAAGGAAATGTTGTTTATTTTGTTAAAGAATAATCGCAACATTTCTCCCGAAAGAAAAACAATTTTACTATTGTGTGAAATAATCAGAAACGGAGGAAGCGTTGAACTGTCAAAACAATGCACAGCCGTTTCAAAACAGGGAATACTCCGCTTTGTATGTCCTAAAAACTCCCCTGATTTTAATGAAATTCCGTTAAAGAATAATATGACCTTTTCTTATGACGGAAAAATATACACGGTAAATGAAATTACCGAAAAAGTAACAAATCAAAATAACCTCGTTTCCAAAAAGCGGCTTGGCGAAAATCCTGTTTTTCGCACACGCAGAGCAGGCGACAGGTTTACATATCCGGACCGCATGGTCACAAAACCGCTCCGCAAGGTTTTTAACGAACAGAAAATCCCGTCCGAAATGAGGGACAGGCTGTTACTGCTTGCGGTATCCAACACCGTTTTGTGGTGTGAAAAGCTTGGTGTTTCATTGCAGGGAAAGGCAGATGACACCGAAAAAACCGAAAAATTACTCATAAATATAGACAAAGAGGGTTAATTATGCATAAGGATATTGAAAAAATTCTGTATTCAGAAAAAGATATTGAAAATATTGTGAACACTATTGCAAAACAGATTGAAAAAGATTATAATGACAAAGATTTTATAATGGTCGGTCTGCTCAAGGGCAGCGTTGCCTTTATGGTTGACCTTATGAGAAAGGTTAATCTTGATTTTTCAATCGACTTTATCGTTGCTTCAAGCTATGGCAGCGGTACTGTAAGCTCAGGCAGAGTTAATATTCAGAAGGATATTTCCCAGTCTGTTGAGGGCAAGGATATTCTCATTGTTGAGGATATTATCGACTCAGGCAATACTCTTGACTTTATCACAAAATATCTCAAAGCCAAGAAGGCAAAATCAGTAAAGCTCTGTACACTTTTTAACAAGCCGGACAGACGGGTTGCCGATATCCATATTGACTACGCAGGTGCGGTAATTCCGGATGAATTTATCGTTGGCTACGGTCTTGACTATGACGAAAAGTACAGAAATCTTCCTTATGTAGGCGTATTAAAGCCGTCAGTTTATTCGTGATTTTAATGCGAAAATAAGCCACAAATTTTCGTGGCATTACATATTTCCACCTCGGAAAAATAATACTATACAGAGGAGTGACAGCATTGGACAATAAAAAGAAAGTGCGCAATCTGCTGCTTTATCTCGGAATTCCCATTCTGATAATCATTATAACAGCGGCTGTGCTGAGCACAAATAAGTCAACTTCACCGAAAACCTCGGAGCTTGAGCAGTATTTTGTTCAGGATATGGTTGACAGCTTTAACATTGACTACGGTTCAGGTCAGATTGAAATTACCCTTAAAGAGGGCATGAGTCCCATCAAATCAACCGATTCCGACTCTCAATCCGCAACAACTGCTGCTCAGACTGCAACTGAACAGCAGGAAACCCGTTCGAACAGCAAAAAATCAAAGATTGTTGTAAAAGGACAGCTTGCCGATATTCAGCGTTTCCTTGATGACATCAAGCCGTACTACAATCCGGCGTCAACTGATGAAATTCCGCATAACCTTACCCGTGCAACGGATAATTCCATACTTATGGAAATGATTCCGACACTAATCATTATGATTATTCTCATCGTTGCCTGGGTGCTCATTATGAAGAAAATGGGCGGCGGAGGTCTTGGCGGCAAGGAAATGAGCTTTGGCAAAGCCAAGATTAAGAATACAAACGATGAAAAGCGCAAGACAACATTTGATGATGTTGCAGGTGCCGATGAAGAAAAGGAAGAGCTTGCAGAGGTTGTTGAATTCCTCAAGGCTCCTGAAAAGTATAACAAACTCGGCGCAAGAATACCAAAGGGCGTTCTCCTTGTAGGCCCTCCCGGTACAGGTAAAACATTGCTTGCAAGAGCTGTTGCAGGTGAGGCAGGTGTGCCGTTCTTCTCAATTTCAGGTTCAGACTTTGTTGAGATGTTTGTCGGTGTCGGTGCGTCCCGTGTTCGTGACCTCTTTGATCAGGCAAAGAAAAACTCACCTTGCATCATTTTCATTGATGAAATTGATGCCGTAGGTCGTCAGAGAGGCGCAGGTCTTGGCGGCGGCAACGATGAGCGTGAGCAGACTCTTAACCAGTTGCTTGTTGAAATGGACGGTTTCGGTGCAAATGAAGGTGTAATCCTTATTGCCGCAACTAACAGACCCGATGTTCTCGATCCGGCTCTTATGCGTCCGGGCAGATTTGACCGTCAGGTTGTTGTAAGCTATCCCGATGTAAACGGCCGTGAGGCTATCCTCAGGGTTCATGCAAGAAAGAAACCTCTTGCACCCGATGTAAATCTCAAGACTATTGCTAAAACAACAGCCGGATTTACAGGTGCAGACCTTGAAAATCTTCTTAATGAGGCCGCACTTCTTGCCGCAAGAAAAGATAAAAAAGCCATTACTATGGACGAAATCAAGGAGGCAACAGTCAAGGTTGTTGTCGGTGCAGAGAAAAAGAGCAAAGTAATGAGTGAGAAAGAGAAAAAGCTCACAGCCTATCATGAGGCTGGTCACGCAATTCTCTTTGATAAGCTCGAAACTCAGGATCCTGTTCACGAGATTTCAATTATTCCGACAGGTATGGCAGGCGGTTACACAATGCCGCTCCCGAGTGAGGACAAGTCATATAACTCACGCAGAGGTATGTATGAGGATATCGTTGTAAGTCTTGGCGGTCGAGTTGCCGAAGAACTTATTATGGATGACATCTCAACAGGTGCGTCAAACGATATTGAAAAGGCTACAAAAACAGCCCGTGCAATGGTTACAAAGTACGGTATGACTAAGGAACTCGGTTGTGTATGCTACGGCACAGACAACAACTCCGTATTCCTCGGCAGAGATATGGGCAGCAGAACTCAGGATTATTCCGAGGCTACCGCAGCTAAAATCGATCAGCTTGTTCTTGATATGGTCAACAAGGCATATGGCGACGCTACTAAGATTCTCAGCGATAATATGGATAAGCTCCACGACATTGCAAAATATCTTATCAAGCATGAGAAGATGGGCAGCGAGGACTTTACTGCCGTAATGAACGGCACATATAAAGAACCCGAAGAAGTTGAGCAGGAAACTGCCGACAAAGAACCCTCAGCCGAAACAAAGGTTGACGAGTCCACAGAAGGTTAATATCAAATAAACATAGCCTCTCGCAATGAGAGGCTATGCGTGTATATGAATCAAAATTTAAACGAATGTATGAAGTTGTGTCAGATGTTTGACACAGTAAAGGGTAGATTAAATGGCACAGGATAAAATTATTGTGAGAGGTGCAAAAGAGCATAACCTCAAAAATGTAAATGTTGAAATTCCCCGTAACAAACTTGTCGTAATTACAGGACTTTCGGGTTCGGGCAAAAGCTCGCTTGCGTTTGACACAATCTATGCCGAGGGACAGAGAAGATATGTTGAAAGCCTTTCTTCCTATGCAAGAATGTTTCTCGGTCAGATGGATAAGCCTAATGTTGAAAGCATAGAGGGACTTTCGCCTGCAATATCAATCGATCAGAAAACTACTTCAAAGAATCCCCGTTCAACGGTCGGTACGGTTACGGAAATTTACGATTATCTCCGCCTTTTGTACGCAAGAATAGGTGTTCCGCATTGTACGGTTTGCGGAAGGGAAATCCGTCAGCAGACAGTTGACCAGATTGTCGATAAGATTATGACCTATGAAACGGGTACGAAAATTCAGATTATGGCTCCCGTTGTAAGGGGCAGAAAGGGCGAACACGCAAAGGTTCTTGACAGTGCCGGAAAATCGGGTTATGTCCGTGCAAGAGTTGACGGGATCATCTATGATTTGTCGGAAAATATTCCGATTGAGAAAAATAAAAAGCATAATATAGAAATCATTGTTGACCGTCTTGTAATCAAGCCTGAAATAGCATCAAGACTTTCAGACAGCATCGAAACAGCGTCAAAGCTTGGCGGCGGTCTTGTTACGGTGAACTTCAACGGCGATGAGGATGTGACTTTTTCACAAAAATATGCCTGCCCCGAACACGGTGTGAGCATTGACGAGCTTTCACCGAGAATGTTTTCATTCAACAATCCGTTCGGTGCGTGCCCAAAGTGTACGGGACTCGGCGTATTCCTCAAAATTGATGAGAACAAAATTATTCCCGATATGTCGAAGAGTATCCGTGACGGCGGTATCAAGGGCAGCGGATGGGCAATGGAAGGCAGTACAATTGCCGCAATGTATATGGAGGCTTTAGCGAAAAAGTACAATTTTTCGCTTGATGAACCGCTTGAAAATCTCCCGAAGGAAACTATCGACAAAATCCTCTACGGCACAGGTGATGATGAGCTGACAATCAATAAAAAATCGGTTTACGGCGGAGGTACTTATCAGCATAAATTTGAGGGTATAATCAACAACCTTGAACGCCGTTATCATGACACAAGCAGTAACTGGATTAAGGATGAAATCCGTTCGTATATGGCAGAAATTCCGTGCGATCTTTGTCACGGTGACAGACTTTCAGCCGAAAGCCTTGCAGTAACAGTCGGCGGACTTAACATTGCCGATTTCTGCAAAATGTCGGTTATTGACGCACTCGAATTTGTAGGTCAGCTCAAGCTTACAGAAAAAGAGCAGATTATCGGTGCTGAAATTATAAAAGAAATTAACGAAAGACTTAACTTCCTCAAGAGCGTAGGACTTGGTTACCTTACTCTTTCAAGAAGCTCGGGAACACTCAGTGGCGGTGAAAGTCAGCGAATCCGCCTTGCAACGCAAATCGGCAGTTCGCTTATGGGTGTGCTGTATATTCTTGACGAGCCGAGTATCGGACTTCATCAGCGTGACAATGAAAAACTTCTTGCAACCTTAAAGCGACTTCGTGACCTCGGAAATACTGTTATCGTTGTTGAACACGATGAGGACACTATGTATGCCGCAGATTGCATTGTGGATGTAGGTCCCGGGGCAGGTATTCACGGCGGTGAAATTGTCTGTGTCGGTGATGTTGAAAAGATTAAGCAATGTCCGAATTCAATCACAGGCAAGTATCTTTCGGGCGAACGCAAAGTTCCCGTTCCCGAAAAGCGCAGAAAAGGCAACGGACTTTTCCTTGAAGTCAGAGGAGCGGCTGAAAATAACCTTAAAAATATCAATGTTAAAATTCCGCTCGGTGAATTTGTCTGCGTAACAGGCGTTTCGGGTTCGGGCAAAAGCTCACTTGTAAACGAAATTCTCTACAAAGCCCTTGCCCGTGACCTTAATCGAGCAAAGACGATTCCCGGCAAGCACAAGGAAATCAAGGGTATGGAAAATCTTGACAAGGTAATTGCCATTGACCAAAGTCCTATCGGCAGAACTCCCCGTTCAAATCCTGCAACATACACAGGTGTGTTTACGGATATCAGAATGCTTTATGCCGCTACAACCGATGCGAAAATGCGTGGTTTTACACCAAGCAGATTTTCATTCAATGTAAAGGGCGGCAGATGTGAGGCTTGTCAGGGTGACGGTATTATCAAGATTGAAATGCACTTTTTGTCAGATGTTTATGTTCCGTGTGAGGTCTGCAAGGGCAAGAGATATAACCGTGAAACCCTCGAAGTAAAGTACAAGGGCAAGTCAATCAATGATGTTCTTGAAATGTCCGTTGAGGAGGGAATGGAGTTCTTCTCAAATATCCCGAAGATTTACAGAAAGTTGAAAACCCTGTATGAAGTGGGTCTTGGTTATATAAAGCTCGGTCAGCCTGCAACAACGCTTTCGGGCGGTGAGGCTCAGCGTGTAAAGCTTGCAACAGAGCTTTCAAAACGCAGTACGGGTAAGACAATTTATATTCTTGACGAGCCGACAACGGGCTTGCACATTGCTGATGTACACAGACTTGTTGATGTCCTTCAGCTTCTTGTTGACGGCGGAAACACGGTTGTTGTAATTGAACACAACCTTGACCTTATCAAGACAGCCGATTATCTTATCGACCTCGGTCCCGAGGGCGGTGACGGCGGCGGTACAATCGTTGCCAAAGGCACTCCCGAACAGGTTGCAAAGGTTGAAAAATCATTTACGGGACAGTATCTTAAACCGTTGTTATAATTCTTATAGAGAAAAAATAATCGTTTTAAAAAATAATATAAAGAAATTTCGGAGAAATTGCATTGTTTAGTGCAATTTCTCCTTTTTTTGAGCCTGTAAGTGGGAGGTGATTTTTTTGACAGACCAAATTCTTATAGCGTTGATTTCATTTGCAGGAACTCTTGCAGGCTCACTTGCAGGCATTTTTACAGCGTCAAGATTATCAAATTATCGCATTGAACAGCTCGAAAAAAAGGTTGACAAGCATAATAATCTTGTTGAGCGTGTATATCTTATTGAGCAGCACGAGGCAGTTAATGACAACAAAATCAAAACAGCGGAACACAGAATAGCGGATTTGGAAAACGAACAAAACAAGGAAAGGAAAATATAATATAATGAGTAAAATAAAAATATGCTTAAAAAAGCCGTGTTTAAAAAGAGCGTTCAGAACATTTATTCAGACTGCTCTCGGTTATGTTATCACCAATGTAACGCTCGCTTTGGGCGGTCTTGATTTTAACGACGGTGATGTTGTAAAGAACGCTCTCATCGGTCTTGCTGTTGCGGCTGTTGCGGCAGGTGCATCGGCAGTAATGAATTTAAAAGAGGGAGAAGATAAAGACAATGAGTAAAAAAATATATCTCAGTCCGTCAAACCAAAACGGCAACACCTATGCAACGGGCGGTACGAATGAAATGGCTCAGTGCGACAAAATTGCCGCCGCCGCAGCCAAAGCACTTAAGCGTTGCGGATTCGATGTTATGGTCGCAAAGTCGGGCACGCTTATGCAGACACGCTGTCCCGAATCGGATAAGTTTGGAGCAGACATTCATATGCCGATCCACACTAATGCGTTTAACGGCAAATATACGGGCGGTACAAGAGTGTTTTGCCTGAACTCAAACGGCAGAAAGGCTGCCGAGGCGGTAAAGTCTGCCCTCGGAGCAATCTCGCCCGGCAAGGACGATTCAGTCAGCTACAAAACCGATCTCTACGAAATCAATGTGCCGAAGGCATTAACCGTGTATGTTGAGTGCGAGTTTCACGACACCGTGACAGGCTCGGATTGGATACGCAAGAATACAGTTGCAATCGGAGAGGCAATCTGCAAGGGTATGTGCAATTATTTTGATGTGAAATACAAAACTGACTCTGCAGGCTCAGACAGTTCAAAAGCGGGTTCGGATAAAGCTTTCAGGCGTTATATCGTGAGAATAACCTCGTCAAACGGCGTGAATATCCGTAAAGGTCCGGGTACAAATTACGATGTGAACGGTGCTGTTCCAAAGGGCGGAGCGTACACGATAGTCGATGAAAAGTCGGGTGCAGGTGCAGCCAAGTGGGGCAAACTCAAAAGCGGTGCCGGCTGGATAGCACTTGATTATACTGAAAAAATAAGATAAAGCAAAAAAGGAGTCGTGATTTTTCACGGCTCCGATTTTTATGCAGAAATTATGTAATTATGAATTTTTTCCAAACGCAAAAAAGACCGTCAAATGACGATCCTTTTCGCGATTGTGTGTTTTATGAAAATGAATGTTTCAATAAAGAAGCAAACATTTTTGCCTAATATTTAACGAACAGGTAAGATTAAAGTTTTGAACTTTATCTTTGTTCATTGTCTTATATTATACCGATTTTTAGGGGTAAATTCAAGGTGAGAGGGTGCAATTCTAATATTCATACAGTCGAAAAGACAAACTATACAAAAAATCAAGAAGATGTTTGTGCAGTATTTTTTTAGAATCTTAAATTACCCGACAAAAACGATGATTTTAATAATTGGCTCTATACAAAATAAACAAAAAGTAAATCGATAAGAAATATTGTTTTTACTGTTAAACACCATTTTTAATTGGATTAATCTTTTTCCTGCGGATATTTGCCATAAAAATAAGTGCAACGATAAATGCTACAGCTTCGCCGATCGGGAATGCAATCCAGATTATTGAAGATGCAAAATCAAAGCATGAAAAAATGTATGCAATGGGCAGAGGAACAACAATAAGTCGTACAAGCGAAAGTATCAGCGAATGCACACCGTTGCCGAGTGCCTGAAAAATTCCCTGATACGCAATGTTAGCACCGACAAATATAAATCCGGGTGTGATTATTCTAATTGCAAGCATTGCAAGGTCGGTTGTCGATTCTGTAAGCGAGAATATTCCGAGTATCTGTTTTGCAAAAATTTGAAGAATTATAATTCCTGCACAAAGAATTGATACCGTGTAAATAAGTCCGTATTTAATACTGTCGTTTACTCGCTTTTTATCCTGTTTGCCGTAATTGAACGCTATAATCGGAATCATCGCATTGTTCATGCCGAATGCGGCAAAAAATACAAACTGCTGAATTTTGTAGTAAATACCGTAAGCCGTAACCGCATCCGTTGAAACTCTTACAAAAATAACATTAATGCTGTATGTTAAAATCGACATAAGCGCCTGCATAATAATAGCGGGGATACCAACCTGATAAATTTGCCTGATAATCCTGCCTTCGGGTTTCATATACTTTAATGATGTGTTGAAATGCTTTGAATTGCATCTGAAATAGAAATATGCGTCAATAAAGAATGAAATGAACTGACCTATAACCGTTGCGATAGCCGCACCGTCAATACCAAGCTTCGGGCAACCGCACCAACCGAAAATCATAATCGGATCAAGTATCATGTTCACAACCGCACCGACAATCTGCGCAACTGTTGTCTGCATTGTATATCCCGTTGCCTGTAACAGCTTTTCAAAAATCATGTACATACTAACGCCCAGTGAACTGTAGGTGCAGATTTTCAGATACGAAACAGCCATTGATGTGATAATCGGATCGCTTGTTTGTGAGGCTATGTATGCGTCAACTCCGAAAATTCCGAAAAGCACAAATACAACACAGGTGCAAAGTGCAAGAAAAATTGAGTTGCCCGAAATTTTACTGCACTTTTCTTTATTGCCCTCACCAAGACTTCTTGACAAAATCGAGTTGATGCCGACTCCCGTACCGACTCCGACCGCAACCATAAGCATCTGAACAGGAAATGCCAGCGTGAGTGCATTTACCGCATAATCACCGAGTGCGGGTATATTCGGATCTTTCATACAGCTTACAAAGTAGCTGTCAACGATATTGTACACAGCCTGTACAACCATTGAAATTATCATCGGAACACCCATAGTAAGCAAAAGCCTGCTTATTTTTTCAGTTCCCATTTTATTCATTTTTTGCGTTTTTTCCATTATATAACCTCCGATGTTTTTGACACAAAAAATGTGCAGCATTGAAAATCCGGACTTATGCCATTCAATGCTGCACGATTACTCTTATTATACACTTTTTATTATGCTTTTGTAATTGATTTACACACCAAAATTTTGGTTAAAACGCAAAATCTTTTTGTTGATTATCCGAATTATATGTCATAAACAAAGAAATTTTGAAAAAACAGAGCATAGTCCGTACAAAGGGACAGTGAATGTATGTCACTTATAATATCGAACAAATGTTCTTGAATTTGTTCGATATGTTCTGTATAATGGAATTAGAAGGTTGAAAGCCCCGCCGACCTTCTAAATGAATAAAATCAAGGAAAGGATATCGGTATGGTTAATTATTTTGAATGGTCAATGGAATATAAAAATACTGCCGACAGCATTCAGGATGTTATCGACAGACTCAAAGCAGAAAAAAGAGGCAAATCGGAAATCAACAAAAAAGAACTTGATTTGAAAATTGCAAAATACAAGATTTATTATAATGAATGCATTCACATTTCAAATCATCTTATGGATAGATATTACGGAGCATGATAAAATGAAAAGAAAATTTATACATATTACAGACAACAACAAACACAGATTAATGTCGGATTCGGGATTTTGGCACGGCAGTACAAATGAAAACTCCCGTGATAAGATGAAGAAAATTCTTTCAATGGCTGTTCTGAACGAGCTTACCGAAAGACAGAGAATCTGTATTGTAGATTACTATCTCAACGGCAAAAAGGAAAAGGAGATTGCAAAAGAGCTGGGAGTCAACTCGTCAACGGTTTCCCGTCACATTATGAAGGCAAGGGATAAACTCAGACATATTGCGTCTTATTATGTAAATTAATCGTCAGCAATTTCAAAATCGGGAAGATACCACAGCAATGCTTCTTCGGCACTGCAGCCGTTTTTGCAAAGGTAATCAATTCCCGAAAGACTCACTCCGACACATTCGGCATTTGCGTCAAAATCGGTTTGGTAACAATCCCACGGAGATGCAACGCTGTGAATATACCTGTAATTTTCGTTTTTGTATGTAGTACCGTTTGAAGTTTCGGAATAGGGAACAAACAACGCTTCGCTGTTTTTGCGGAGCGTTTTGTTTTTTGCACTCTCAGCGGCTTTTTTTATTTCACCGTAAACATCCTTTATACTTCCCGATGCGTTTTCTTCATACAGAAAATCGTTTGCCTTGAAAGAATCGGGATTAGCTCTGTAATTTGTGTTCATAAGAATTGCAATCGCCTTTAGTGTTTCGGCAGAGTAGCTGTCTTTATACAATCCTGCCGTCAACGCACAGAGAATTTCACCCGAATCTTTTGGCTTTTCGGGGGTGTCGGATGTTGAAACTGTCGGTTTTGCAAAAGGCCGTTCAGAACATTTTGAAACTGCAATGGGGAGGATTGCCGTGAGAATCAGCAGAAGGACAACTGCAATTAATTTTTCCTTCATTACTATGCTCCTTTATTTCGCACAAAAAAATAAATAATACTATTGTATTTTGTGACTTATTTTTTCTTGACATAACGGTTATGTTGGCTTAAAATAATATATGATTGATTCGAAATAATAATTACTTACAATTCATTTTGTATTTGTTTTTGCTGTTTGATTTTTCGGCGGCATATCAATAATCGTGTAACAAAGTCGTTTTTTAAAATTGTCTTGTTACGGTACAGAAACGGAGATTTTTATGAAAACCAAATATTCAGTTATACCATTTATTCCGGCTGTAATAGCTGCTATAGGTCTTAAAATTATGAGTATGTTCGCAGTTGACGGCAACGGATTGTTGTTCGGCATGAACAAGTCGGGCATTAACTATTTCATAATTGAAATCATACTCGGGCTTTTTGCGGTTTGTGTTTTAATTAACCTTTTTGACAGAAAGACGGCTCCCGTATATCCCGTTAAAAAGAATTTTGTTTCGGGTGTGTTTGCAGTAATTTCGGGTATTGCGATTGTCGGTTCGTCATTTTTGGCTTTGATTAACGCAACTCCGGGTAACACGGATAATTATCTTTTGAGCATCATTGCGGCTCTGTTCTCAATTCCTGCGGCTATTGCTATGATTATGATCGGCAAGGTGCATTTTTCAGGCAAATCAATCGTATCAAATGTGTCGATGTTCTTTGTTTTCCCGGCACTCTGGGGATGCAGTGAACTCGTTTCGGAATTTCTCGCCGCAACAAAGGTTTCAATCTCAGCAAGCGATATGACACCGCTCTTCTGCTACATTTTCATCACACTTTACCTTTTCTCAAGTTCAATGGTTGTTTCAAGGGTAAAGGGCAGAAACCCTGTTAAGGCCTGCTTTATTTACGGTATGCCCGCTGCCGCTGTTTCACTTTCATACGGTGTCGGTGCTGTTTTGACATCATCCGTTGAAAACACAGGCATCAGTGCTCTTGTGAACGGAGTTATGTTTATTGTTCTCGGCATTTATATTGTTTCGTTTTCTGTTGAAATGTTCGCAGGCTGCCTTACAAAGGCGGAGGTTGAGATTATCGAAAGCCTTCCCGAAGATGAGGATACATACGAAAACAGCTATATCAGCTCAGGCGGTTACGATGAGCTTGTTGTTTCCGATAAAAAGGAAGATGATGTTCCTGCAAGCGATGACAGCTACGAGGCAGTTGCACAGGGACTTTCCGATTTTGTGATGGGCTACGATGAGGAAAAATATGACGATGCAACAATCAAAAACGAAAATATAAATGACGGTCTTGTTCTCGGCTACGGCGATGAAAATCAGACTCAGCTTGCAGAAAAAATTGCCACAGAGCCTTTAAAAGAGGAAACTGCAAAGCCTGTTGCAGAAGCTCCTGCAGAGCCTGAAATTCCCGAAGAACCCGTGTACGCAAAGCGTCTTGATGTTTCAGAGGAAAAAACCGAGCCTGTAAAGGCAGAAGCTCCTGTTAAAGCCCCTGTTGAAGGCACAGAGGTTTCAGACGACAGAATGAGCGAAATCGACAGACTTCTCAAGGAACTTGAAGATAAAAAATAATTAAGAACATCGAATTAGGTGTTGACATTCAGGTTTTAAAGTGGTACCATACAAATGAAAAGAAAATTGATTTTTGATGAGGACATGATTTGCAGTCCTGCTTTTTCCAGAGAGCGAAATTATTTGCTGTGATATTTCGCAAAAAGCATTGCAAGTTACCACCTTTAAGACTGTGCAGGAAATGGCACGGCGTTTGGTTGCGTTAAAACCGTCAAGAGGGCTTTAAGCCGAACTTGGGTGGAACCACGATTTATTCGTCCCAATATTCCGTTTTTGGAATATTGGGATTTTTTGTTTTCATCACATATTAAAAAGGAGAATGGTTATGATTAATGTTGAATTAAAAGGCGGAGCAGTCAAGGAATTTGAAAACGGTACAACTCCTGCCGAAATTGCAAAATCAATCGGTGCAGGTTTGTACAAGTCTGTTTGCTGTGCAAAGGTTGACGGCGACCTTTGTGACCTCAGAACACCGCTTGAAAAAGATTGTAAGGTTGAACTTCTCACATTTGATAATGTTGACGGTCAGAAAACTTTCTGGCACACAGCCTCTCATGTCCTTGCTCAGGCAGTAAAAAGACTTTATCCGAATGCAAAGTGTGCAATCGGTCCTGCCGTTGACAACGGTTTTTACTATGATTTTGATGTTGAAAAGCCTTTCTCACCCGAAGACCTTGAAAAAATCAAGGCTGAGATGAAGAAAATCGTAAAATCAGGTCTTGAGCTTGAAAGAGTTGAGCTTTCTCCCGAGGAGGCTAAAAAGAAACTTGAAGAGATGAACGAGCCTTACAAGGTTGAACTTGTTAAGGAACATTCCGACAAGGGCGAGCATATCACATTCTACAAACAGGGTGAGTTTATCGACCTCTGCGCAGGTCCTCACCTCATGAGTGTTGCACCGATCAAGGCTATTGAACTGACTGCCTGCACAGGCGCTTACTGGAGAGGCGACGCAAACAACGCACAGCTTTGCCGTGTTTACGGTGTAGCGTTCCCTAAGGCGTCAATGCTTGAAGAACACCTCAAAAAGCTTGAAGAAGCAAAGCTTCGTGACCACAACAAGCTCGGTCGTGAACTTGAATACTTTACAACTGTTGACTATGTAGGTCAGGGACTTCCTATTCTTCTTCCAAAGGGTGCAAGAGTTGTTCAGCTTTTACAGAGATGGGTTGAAGATGTTGAGCAGTCAAAGGGCTGTCTTCTTACAAAAACTCCTCTTCTTGCCAAGAGAGATCTTTATAAGATTTCAGGTCACTGGGATCATTATCTTGACGGTATGTTTGTACTCGGCGATCCGCATGATGAAGAAAAGGAATGCTTCGCACTTCGTCCTATGACTTGCCCGTTCCAGTATCAGGTTTATCTTAACAAACAGCGTTCATATCGTGACCTTCCGATGCGTCTTACGGAAACATCAACACTTTTCCGTAACGAGGCAAGCGGTGAGATGCACGGTCTTATCCGTGTTCGTCAGTTCACAATTTCAGAGGGACACTACATTCTTCGTCCCGATCAGCTTGAACAGGAATTCAAGGGTTGTCTTGAGCTTGCTAAATATTTCCTTGACACGGTAGGACTTCTTGAAAACTGTACTTTCAGATTCTCACAGTGGGATCCTGAAAACAAGAATAATAAGTATGAGGGTACAAAGGAACAGTGGGAAGAGTCACAGGCTGTTATGAAAACTATTCTCGATGACCTTGATGTTGACTATGAGATTGGTATTGACGAGGCCGCATTCTACGGTCCGAAGCTTGATATTCAGTACAAGAATGTATTCGGTAAGGAAGACACAATTGTTACAATCCAGATTGATATGCTCCTTGCCGAAAGATTCGGTATGTACTACATCGACAAGGACGGTCAGAAGAAGCTTCCGTATATTATTCACAGAACTTCACTCGGTTGCTTTGAAAGAACTCTTGCATATATGATTGAGAGATTTGCCGGTGTAATGCCGCTTTGGCTTGCTCCCGAGCAGATCAGACTTCTTCCGATAAAAGAGGGTAATGTTGAGTATGCACAGGGTATTGCAGACAGACTTACTTCACTCGGCATGAGAGTTACTGTTGACAGCAGAGATGAAAATATCGGTCCAAAGATTAAGGCTGCAAGACTTGAAAGAATTCCGTATATCCTTGTAATCGGCGACAACGAGATGAATTCATCAACAGTTACGGTTCGTTCAAGAAAAAGAGGAGAAATCCCGAATATGCCTGTTGACGAATTTGTTGCTCTTGTTAAGAACGAAGTAGATACAAAAGAAAAATAATTCTGAAAATTTTTCGGAGGGATGCTGATGTCCGGAGGATTCACTCCGTTTGATAGAAACAGCTACAGAGAATCAAAACGCAGACGAAAACAGGCGCTTATTGAGGAGAGAACGGGAAGAATTCTTCCTGTATCAAATCCTCGGCGAAGGTACATTGTGTTAGCTTGTGTCGGTGTGATTCTTGTCGTAGCTATTGCGTTCGGAATTTTTTCAATACTTAAAAGTAATCAGAAAAGTAATCCCGAAACTCCCGAACAGATTCAGGCAGAAAGCGAAATGCTGCTGACGGTTGTTGACAGCGCAAATCCGCTTGATAAGGATTATGTGCCCGATCTTGAAACCGTGAACGGATTCAGAGTGAACAGGGACGCACTGAAACCGCTTGAGAATCTTTTGAAAGCGTCAAAAGAAAACGGCACCGAGCTTAAAATCAAGACTGCATATGTGAGTTATGATGAACAGGAAGAAAGGTTTCAATCCGAACTTCAAAAGATGTTGCAATCATCAAAATATACAACTGTCAGAGCAGAGGCGGAGGTCTTAAAAACCACGCCTCACGGCGGACAGTCGGAGTCACAGACGGGGTTGCTTGTTGAATTTGATTTTTCAAATTCGGGTTCAAAGGCATTTCTTGAGCGAAACTGCGTTGAATACGGATTTGTTCAGAGATATACCGAAAGCAAAACCTCAGTAACACGAATGAATCCGTCAGACTCGCTGTACAGATATGTGGGGATTGAAAACGCAAAGCGTATGCGTTCCTACGGAATGTGCCTTGAAGAGTACAAAAGCTACCTTCAAAAACAGGCAATCCCAAAATAAAATAAATATTTTTTAAAAATGCTTGCATTTTGCAATATTATGTTGTATAATTAATCCGTTAATTGTGTAATGTCAGGTAGGTGAAAACAATGAAAGAGAATATCCATCCTAAGTATGAGAAAACAACAATTACTTGTGCTTGCGGTAATGTTATTGAAACAGGTTCAACAAAGAAGGACATCCGTGTTGAAATTTGTTCAAAATGCCACCCATTCTTTACAGGAAAGCAGAAATTAGTTGATACCGGCGGACGCGTTGACAGATTCAAGAAGCGTTTCGGTATGGATAAATAATTTATTATGTAATTGTTTAGGCGGCACATTGTGCCGCCTTGTTTACTTTACGGAAACTTTGCATAATCGTGTGCAGAGTGTCTGTATAATTGAGGTATTATTATGGCAAAGGATTACAAAACCGTTTTAAGTAACGCAAAAGACGAATTTGTTGAAAAGCGTTCACGCTTTATCGGCTATTGCAAGCCTGTAACCTGTGAGCAGGAGGCTGTTGATTTTATCAACGAAAAACGCAGTGAACATTGGAACGCAACTCACAATGTCTATGCCTATTCTCTGCGTGAGGGCAACATAAAGCGTTACAGCGATGACGGTGAACCCTCGGGTACTGCCGGTATGCCTTGCCTTGATGTAATTGTAAAAAATGAAATTTATGATGTATGTGTTGTCGTTACCCGTTACTTCGGCGGTGTTTTGCTTGGCACTGGCGGACTTGTGAGAGCATATTCTCACGGTGCAAAAATTGCTCTTGACGCCGCAAAAATCGTTATGATGCAGAACTGTCTTGTCTGTTCTGCTCGTTGTACATACAACCAGTACGGCAAGGTTTCGGCACTTGTAAATGATAACGGCGGTGCTGTTGACGATACTGTCTATGAAGGCGATGTGCTGATTAAATTCCATATTAAACCCGATTTACTGCCACAGCTTAACAAAAAGCTTGCAGATGCAACTGCGGGTGAGGTTCAGGCGGTTTTTGATGAGGAAAAATATTATGCCGTTGAGTTATAAAGTTTTCTTTATGACAAAACTTTTTATGCTTTCGACCTCAAAAGCTAAAAAATGAAATATTTTTCAAAATAATTTCAAATATTTAAAGGAATATTCAAAAAAATTTCGTAAAAAGCTAATAGGTAAGCGAGAGGAGGAGTTTTATGGCTTTCCCTGAAAGTTTCTTGCAGGATTTAAAAATGCGAAACGATATCACAGATGTTGTTTCGGGTTATGTCAATCTCAAAAGACGGGGAAGAAATATGGTCGGTCTTTGTCCGTTCCACGGCGAAAAAACTCCCTCTTTTAATGTATATACCGAAAACGGTTCGTTCTATTGTTTTGGTTGCGGAGTAGGCGGAGATGTCATCTCTTTTATTATGAAAATTGAAAATCTTGACTATGTCGATGCCGTGAAGTATCTTGCACAGCGGGCAGGACTTGAAATGCCCGAAAACAGCTATGATGACAGCATGAGCCGTCTTAGAAACAGAGTGTTTGAAGCTAACCGTGAGGCGGCAAGGTTTTATTATGCCGCTTTGTGTTCTCCGCAAGGCAGAAAAGGTCTTGATTATTTTCATTCAAGAGCCTTATCCGACAGAACAATCCGTCATTTCGGACTCGGTTATGCCGATGATAACTGGTCGTCACTATGCAATCATCTCAAATCAAAAGGCTTTAATGACAGCGAACTTGTTGCCGCAAATCTTGCGGTTCGGCACAGAAACGGCAACGGAATCTATGACAGATTCACAGACCGTGTTATGTTTCCGATTATTGATCTGAGAGGAAATGTTATTGCATTCGGCGGAAGAATTATGTCCGATGCAAAGCCTAAATATCTCAACACCTCCGATACCCCCGTATTTAAAAAGAGTGCAAACCTGTTTTCACTCAACAACGCAAAAAATTCGGGCAAGAGAACTCTGATTCTTTGCGAGGGCTATATGGATGTCATCGCTGTGAATCAGGCAGGTTTTACAAATGCCGTTGCAACCCTGGGAACGGCTCTTACAGGTGAACAGGCTGTTTTGATGAAACGGTATGCCGATGAGGTGATTATCTGTTACGATGCCGATGAGGCAGGTCAAAAGGCTACCGCAAGGGCAATTCCTATACTCAGAAATTCGGGACTTAATGTTAAGGTTCTGACAATTCCAAGCGGTAAGGATCCCGATGAATTTATCAAATCAAAGGGTAATGACGGTCCTGCCGCATTCAAAGCGTTGCTTGACAAATGCGGTAACGATGTTGAATACCGACTGCAAAAGCTAAAAAATGCACACAATATTCAGCTGACGGAGGGCAAGGTTGCTTTTCTTGAGGAGGCGGCAAAGCTGATTGCAACAATCAGCAGTCCGATTGAACGGGATGTCTATTCTTCAAAGGTTGCATCCGAACTCGGAGTTGACAAAAATGCATTCAAACAGCAGGTGTCAAGGGTGTCACGCAGAGGTGAAAGGGCTGAAGAAAAGAAACAGGCTCGTCAAATTCAGCTTGAACTCAGCCGAAGAAATGACAAAATCAATCCCGAACATTTCCAAAAGCCACGCAGTTCAAGTGCCGAAGAAGCTCTTTTGGTTTATCTTTTAAACAATCCCGATGCATATGAGGAGATTTCTGCAAGGGTAAAGCCCGAACAATTTCAGAATACTCTGATGCGGAGGTTTTTTGAATATTTCAGCGCTCGCATTGAGAGGGGAGAAGATCCTCTTACGAATACGGCGGCAGATTTTACACAGGATGAAAATTCAAAGCTTTATCAGCTGATGTCACAGGCAATTCCGGGGGCGTCAACCGCTGAGGCAATGAATGAATACATAAATGTTATCAACGAGGAAAGCTCAAAGCTCAATTCCGGCGATTTAGCCGATGTTTCAAATGAGGAGCTTATGGCATATCTTGATAAAATAAGGAAAAAGAAACAGTAAACGCAGGAAAGGAAAATGAGTATGGCAGCTACACCCGATAAGAAAACAGTCGTAAGAGAACTTATGGAACTCGGTAAGCAGAAAGGTCAGCTTACAAACCAGGACATTCTTGATGCAATCGGTGAAATTGACTTTGACCCCGAACAGCTTGAAAAGCTTTATGATTCACTTGCACAGCTTGGCATTGAAATCGTAGAGGATTCGGGCGATATTAAAATTGACGATATCGACCTCGGCTTTGATGAAAGCAAAGACGGCGACTCACACGCTCAGGTTGCAGAAACAGGCAGCGTTTCGGTTGACGATCCCGTAAAGGTATATCTTAAAGAAATCGGACGGGTTCCACTACTTTCTTCCGATGAAGAAATCAACCTCGCAATCAGAATCGCTGACGGTGATGTTGCCGCAAAACAGCGTCTTTCCGAGGCAAACCTTCGTCTTGTTGTTTCAATTGCAAAGCGTTATCTCGGCAGGGGAATGCAGTTTCTTGACCTTATTCAGGAAGGCAATCTCGGTCTTATCAAGGCTGTAGAAAAGTTTGACTATACAAAGGGCTTTAAGTTTTCAACATATGCAACATGGTGGATCAGACAGGCCATTACCCGTGCAATTGCCGATCAGGCTCGTACAATCCGTATTCCTGTTCATATGGTTGAAACTATCAACAAGGTAAAAAAGGTTCAGAGTCAGCTCCTTCACCAGAACGGTCATGAGCCGTCTGCCGATGAAATTGCCGCAGAAATTGATATGCCTGTTGACAAGGTTCGTGAAATTATGCGTGTTGCTCAGGAGCCTGTTTCACTTGAAACTCCTATAGGCGAGGAGGAAGACAGCCATCTCGGTGACTTTATCCCCGATAACGATGCTCCCGCACCTGCCGATGCCGCATCACACACAATGCTCCGTGAACAGCTTTCGGATGTTCTTTCAACCCTCACTCCCCGTGAAGCCAAGGTTCTCAAACTCCGTTTCGGTCTTGAGGACGGCAGAAGCAGAACTCTTGAAGAAGTCGGCAAGGAGTTTAATGTAACCCGTGAGCGTATCCGTCAGATTGAGGCAAAGGCTCTCCGCAAGCTCCGTCATCCTTCAAGAAGCAGAAAGCTCAAGGACTATCTTGACTATTAATCAGACTTTATGATTACTTTTGATGAATGCGGCGCAATGCTTGACGAAATTGCAGATTCCATGCCCTATGAATTATACAGAGATTTAAACGGAGGGATTTCACTTCTTCCGCAGTTAAAGGTTCATCCAAAAGCACTTAACAATGATTTGTTCATTTTGGGTGAGTACATACGCAATTCTCTCGGCAATGCAATTGTGTTTTACTACGGTTCAATCAACAGGGTTTACGGCTCACTTGATAATGAGGAATACCGAAAAAAGCTCGTTGAAATACTTCATCACGAGGTTCGCCATCATAACGAGTATCTTGCAGGTTGCGATGACCTCGGAATTTTTGACAGAAATCAGATTGACGATTACCTTAGAAAACACAGGAAATAATCAAATGAAATTTTAAGAGGACAGCTTTTCTAAACAGAAAGCTGTCCTCCTTTGTTATCTTACCTTTATAATCTGCCCCGGATAAATTACATTCGGATTTGAAAGTCCGTTAAGCCGTGAGAGATTCTCAACGGTTGTTCCGTGCATTTGTGCAATTATCCACAGCGAATCGCCCGGACGGGCAACATGATACTGCGTTTCCGCACTACCTGCGGGAACCGTAAGAACCTGACCTACAAAAATAGCGTCAGGAGTTTGAATGTTGTTGTATTTTAATATGTCATTCACCGTTGTCTGAAAGAACTGCGCAATGCCAAAAAGCGTATTGCCCGGACGAACGGTGTACTGAACCATTTCCATATCTGTCCTCCTTGCTTTTCATAGTAACAATATATGCCTGTGACAAAAATGCGTTACTCCTGCATAAAATAAACCGTGTACGGAAAAATAACAATGCAGACAAAACACAGCGTTGCTAAGATTAAAAATATCTGAAAACGGTTTATGTTTTAAAATTTCAATACGAGAGGGCATATAAATGGAAATAAAAATAGATACGATAATCGGCAGAGAAATAATTGATTCAAGAGGAAATCCTACGGTTGAGGCGGAGGTCGGACTTTCCGACGGAACCTTTGCAAAAGCGTCTGTCCCTTCGGGTGCGTCAACGGGAGAATTTGAGGCGGTTGAACTTCGTGACGGTGAAAAACGCTATCTCGGCAAAGGTGTGCAGAGAGCCGTTGAAAATATCAACAGCATAATTTCACCTAATCTTTGTTGCGACTCACCTTTTGACCAGTGTGCAATCGACAGCAAAATGATTGAACTTGACGGCACGGAAAATAAGGAATTGCTCGGTGCAAATGCTATTCTTGCCGTATCGCTTGCCTGTGCAAAGGCAGCGGCAAAGAATCTCAGACTGCCGTTATTCCGTTATATCGGCGGAACATATGCGGTCAGAATGCCTGTTCCAATGATGAATATTCTCAACGGCGGCGCTCATGCGTCAAACAATATCGACATTCAGGAATTTATGATTATGCCTGTCGGCGCAAGGTGTTTTTCCGAGGGAATGATGCAGTGCTGTGAAATCTACCATACACTCGGCAAAATTCTAAAAGAGAATAATATGTCAACAGGTGTAGGCGATGAGGGCGGTTATGCACCGAGCCTGAAAAGTGATGAGGATGCAATTGAGTATATAATTAAAGCGATTGAAAAAACAGGTTATACTACCGATGAAATTAAAATTGCGCTCGATTCCGCATCTTCCGAATGGTATTCCGACGGAAAATATATTCTTCCAAAGAGAGGCGATTCGCTTTCAAGCGACGAACTTATTAATTATTTTGACAAGCTCTGTTCTGATTATCCGATTATCTCGCTTGAAGATCCACTTTCCGAACACGATTGGGACGGTTGGCAGAATATTACTTCAAAAATCGGCAACAAAGTTCAGCTTGTCGGCGATGATTTGTTTGTTACAAACACAAAAAGACTTAAAAAAGGCATAGAGCTCGGAGCAGGCAACGCAATTTTGATTAAAATTAATCAGATAGGAACGCTGACGGAAACGCTTGATGCAATTGACACGGCTCACAAGGCAGGTTATCGCACGATTATTTCACACAGAAGCGGCGAAACGGAGGACACAACCATTGCGGATATTGCCGTTGCGGTTAATTCGGGACAGATCAAAACAGGTGCTCCGTGCAGAACCGACAGAGTTGCAAAATATAACAGACTTCTTCGGATTGAGAGTGCAATTGTCAACACTTCAACCTACGGAATATAACAGATTTCACCCCGACTGAGGTTGGGGTGTTTGTCTTTTAAGAACAAAATTTTATTATTATGTAAATTTAATTGCCAAATTGTATTTTTTTGACAGATTTTTCTTTGCTTAATATAAATTTAAAAATAAACTTTTAGAAATTCAGCATATTACACATATTTGTCAAAGAAAATTCTACAACAATAAAGCCTTTATCAATTGCTATATTCTTAATCGGAATTAAAATATATTGCCTTATATGATAAAATTAACTAATGAAATGCTAACATTGGAATTCGTATGGACTATTGTAAAACAGTGCTGATTGTAACCTTTGTTTTGCTCATATCCGAATAAGTCAGGAGGCATTTTTGATTGTTTCTAAAAAGATTATTGGCAGGAGTAATGACAGCTATGATGATTACAGGAATGTGTGCGGCTGATGTTTCGGCAGCGGAAAAGAAAACTGTAACAGATTATCAGGCATATGCTGCAAATCTGGATAAGTCGGCATATTCAGGTAATGATTTGGGGGCTTCTTACTCAAAAAAGGCAACTACCTTCAAGGTATGGTCGCCTAATGCGGCGTCTGTTCGTGTGAATATTTTTGAACACGGCAGTGATAATGAGGGAGATGCAGGTTCTATAATGTCAAGAGCCATGTCGCTTGACAAAACAACGGGCGTGTGGTCTGTTACAATTAACGGTGACCTGCTTAACAAATATTATACCTACTCGGTAACACACGGAAAAACTACCAAGGAAACAGCCGATGTCTATGCAAAGGCGTGCGGTGTGAACGGTCAACGCTCAATGGTTGTCGATTTAAGCACAACCAATCCCGATGGTTGGGAAAATGATAAGCATGTGCTTGTAAAGAATCAGACTGATGCGTCGGTCTGGGAAATCTCTGTAGCAGACTTTTCATCATCCGAATCAAGCGGCGTGAGTGAGGCTAACCGTGGCAAGTACCTTGCTTTTACCGAAGAAGGTACAACAGTCAACGGTGTTCAGGGGGCATCTTCAACCTGCGTTGACTATCTGAAAAAGCTCGGCGTTAAGTATGTGCAGATTATGCCGTTCTATGATTTCGGTTCTGTTGACGAGAGCAAGAACATTATGGACCAGTACAACTGGGGCTACGATCCCGTCAACTACAACTGCCCCGAGGGTTCTTATTCAACAAATCCTAAAAAGGGTGAAGTGAGAATCAAGGAATGCAAGCAGATGATTCAGGCACTTCATAATGCCGGAATCGGTGTAATTATGGATGTTGTCTATAACCACACCTACACCTCTGATTCTTGGCTTCAGAGAACAGTTCCGAATTATTACTACAGAATGAACAATGACGGAACTTTCTCAAACGGTTCGGGCTGTTCAAACGATACAGCAAGCGAACATCTTATGTTCAGAAAGTATATGATTGATTCCGTTACATATTGGGCAAGCGAATATCACATTGACGGTTTCCGCTTTGACCTTATGGGCCTTCATGATGTAACAACTATGAATTCAATTCGTACCGCACTTGACAATCTTTATGCAGACGGCAGCGGCAGTCAGATTCTTATGTACGGTGAGGCGTGGGATATGGCAACCAATTGTGACGAAGGCACAGTATTGGCAAGTCAGAAAAATCTCAAGCAATTGAGCGACCGCATCGGTGCGTTTGATGATACAATCCGTGATGCAATCAAGGGCAGTACAGGCGGTACGGACGGTGCTTTTGTTCAGGAAGGTTCACGCAGAGCCAACCTGAAAACGGGCATAGCAGGTCAGAGTGACACAACAACAGGTTGGGCAAATGTTCCGTCACAATGCGTAACATATGCATCATGTCACGATAACCTTTGTCTTTACGATAAGCTTGTCGGCTCTGTTTACGGTGCCGACGGTAAATATCGCAAAAGATATGAAGATCTTGTTGCAATGAACAAGCTTTCTGCGGCAATTGTTATTACTTCACAGGGTATTCCGTTCTCACTCGGCGGTGAGGAGTTTTGTCGCAGTAAAGACGGTGATGAAAACAGTTATGCGTCAAGCAGAAAAGAAAATATGCTTGACTGGGAAAATGTCGATCTCTATTCAGATGTAATTGAATATTACAGAGGTCTTTATAAAATCCGTGACGCCTTTGCGGCATTCTCGGATTCTACTGCTGCAACGGCCAACAGCCTTGCATATCTTTCCGATGTTCCAAAGGGTGTTATGGGCTACACAATAAATAACACCGAGAGCGGAAAATGGAGTCAGATGTGCGTAATCTTCAACGGCTCCGATTCTGCACAGAATGTTACCGCAAAAGGCGACTGGGTTGTTCTTGCAGATAACAAGACAGCAGGACTTCGCAACATAAAGAATGTTACAAACAGCGTAAAGGTTGAGGCTCATTCAGCCGTTATTATGGTTGACACAAAGAGCTATGATTCTGCGGGAATTATGGATGATGAGGGCGCTGTTGTCATTGATTATTATGACAACAAAACCGAAAAACTCATCAAGTCACAGACGCTCACAGGCGAGCTCGGCACAAGCTATGATTTGACAAATCTTGCGTCAACTCTTAATTATGATGTTAAGAAAACCGACGGTGAAATTAAAGGTGTGTTCACGGATCAGGTAGGTCATGCAAAGGTTTATGTTGAAGAATATGACGGTGAGATATCAACAGTTACCGTAAAGTTTGTTGACGAAACAAATAATACGGAAATTGAAGATTCTTTTCTTGTAAAAAACAGAAAGGGCGAGCAGTATTATACTCCCGACCTTCCGTCAATTAAAAATTATAAGCTTGTTCTTGACGACCTCCCGACAAACGGTGCAGGCAAGCTTGATTCCGCAAGCAAGACCGTTACATACAAATATACCCGTGTAACTGATGATGAGGATAAGACTGTTTGCAGAGTCAATGCCATTTATATGGACGATTCGGGAAAAATTCTTGATACAAAGACAATCACAGGTGTTGAAGGACAGGCTTATTCACTTTCTCAAAATACATATGAGGAAAAAGATCTTGTAAGCGTTCCCGAAAAGGCAAACGGAACATTTAAATCGGGCGAAATCAATGTAGTGTTCAGCTACTCGTCAAACCCCGATCCGCTCAAGCAGATGCTTCCGTTTGTGTATGTCGGCACCGGTCTTATAATTGCTCTGTGTGCGGCATCGGTTATTTATTCTTCAAACAAGCGTAAAAAGCGCATTATGGCAGAGCTTGACATTGAAGAAGATTAATTAAAGGTAGTTATTTCCGTATGCTAACGGAATAGATTATAAGAATTAATAAGGAGGAATATTATCTATGAGAACTACGAAGAAAATTGTTTCTGCAGTTCTTGCAGCGTGCATGCTTGCCTCAACAGCGGTTGTATCAAGCTTTGCCGCAACAGCCGATGACAGTTCGGCAGTTTCAAGCGACTACGCAAGAGACAATTCTTACACAAAGGCTGCTGAAGATATTGACGCTCAGTATGCTTATTCCGGCAATGATCTTGGTGTTACTTACACAAAAGATGCTACAACATTCAAGGTTTGGTCACCGACAGCAACCGGTGTTAAGCTCAATATCTTTACAAAAGGTTCGGATGACGAGCAGGGTGCATCTAAAGTTGCCAGCTACACACTTGAAAAAATGCTCGTTGACGGTGAGTGGAACGGTGTTTGGACGATTACACTCGTCGGCGAATGGAAGGATTATTATTACACATACTCAGTTACAACAACAGACACAACACACATCGGTTCAGATGCAACAAAGACTTATGAAACACAGGATGTATACTCAACGGCAACAGGCGTAAACGGCAAGCGCTCAATGATTGTTGATCTTGACGAGACAGATCCTGAGGGCTGGTCAAACGATAACCATGTTCTTCTTGACAAATCAACAAAGTCATCAGTATGGGAACTCCATATCAAAGACTTTTCTTATGACAAGGCTTCGGGCGTAAGCGACGCTAACAGAGGTAAGTACCTTGCTTTCACAGAATCAGGTACAACTCTTAACGGCGAGGGCAAGGTTTCAACCTGTATTGATTACCTCAAGGAACTCGGAGTAACAACAGTACAGCTTAACCCGTTCTATGACTTCCAGTCAGTAAATGAGGCAGGCGATGATTCTCAGTTTAACTGGGGTTATGACCCACAGAACTACAATGTTCCGGAGGGCTCGTATTCTTCAAATCCATATGACGGTAAAGTAAGAATCAAAGAGTGCAAGGAAATGATCAAGGCTCTCCATGATGCCGGCATTTCTGTTGTAATGGATGTTGTTTACAACCATACTTATTCAACTGATTCATGCTTCCAGCACACAGTTCCTAACTACTACTACAGAATGAAAACAACAGGCGCATTCTCAGACGGTTCTGGTTGCGGCAACGAAGGTGCAACAGAGCGTGCAATGTACAGACAGTATGTTATTGATTCACTCAAGTATTGGGTAAACGAATATCATGTTGACGGCTTCCGTTTTGACCTTATGGGTCTTATGGATGTTGAAACAATGAATATGGCAAGAGAAGCGCTTGACCAAATTGACCCACGAATCACAATGTGGGGTGAAGGCTGGGCAGGCGGTGACTCCTACCACCCGACTAACACTTGCTCAGGCACAAAATTCTATCCTGCAACACAGGCTAATGCGTCAAGACTCAGCGACAGAATCGCTATTTTCAATGACGGCATCCGTGACGGTATAAAGGGCAGTGCAATGGAAATCAACGATGTTGGTTTTATACAGGGCTCAAAGTCATCCGCAAAGGGTGTAAGCTACGGTGTTCGTGCCAACAGCTCAGGTACATACAAGTGGAAGGCTCAGGCTCCTTCACAGTGCGTAACCTATGATGCGTGTCACGATAACGCAACACTTTACGATCAGATTATTGCGTCAACAGGTCTGGCAGACTACGGAGAGAGAAATTCCGAGGCTGTTAAGATGAACAGGCTTGCAAGTGCAATTATCTACACATCACAGGGTATTTCATTCACACTTGCCGGTGAAGAAATGGCTCGTTCAAAAGACGGTGACACAAACAGCTACAAGTCGGCAGCTGACCTTAATATGATTAAATGGCAGAATGTTGTTGACTATGCCGATGTAGTTTCTTACTACAAGGGTATGATGCAGATTAAGTCAGCATTCTCGCCTCTCACAGCTATGGATAATTCATATGCTGACAAATACACATTCACAAAAAAGGTTTCTGCTTCAACAAATCAGATTTCATTCACAATTCAGAACGATGTTGAGGGTGAATGGAACAAGATGGCTGTTATTTATAACAATGCAACCACAGCTGCAGATGTAACCCTTTCGGATACATCCGTAACAGATTGGGTTGTTATCGCTAACGGTGAAACAGCAGGTCTTGACTCACTCGGCGAGGTGACAGGCTCAACATTCACAGTACCTGCTCGTTCGGCTATCGTAGCTGTTGACAAGGCAGGCTATGAGTCGGCAGGCATCCATTCTTCAAAAGGTAAGGTAAAAGTAAACTATGTTTACGAAGCAACAGGCGAAAAGCTTGAAGATTCTGTAATCCTTCAGGGTTCTGTAGGCTCAGGTTATGTAACAGTTCCGAGTGCAGTTATTCCCGATACATACATCGTAAGTCGTATTGGCGGAAATGCAGAAGGCAAATATACTTCCGATATGCAGGAGGTTACATACTACTACACAGACTACATTCCTGAATCACTCAAGAACGCTGACTTCAACGGTGACGGTGAAATTAATGTAATTGACGCTACACTTCTTCAGAAGTATATTGCAAAGCTTGAAACTCCTACAGTTGATGAATCAGTTCTTGACCTAAACTATGACGGTACTTTCAACATTGAAGACTCAACAATGATAATGAAGTATGTTGCTGGAATTCCTGTATCTTCCGGTAAAGTAACAGTAAACTACTACTACACAGACGCTGACGGAAAACAGCAGAAGCTCACTGATTCAATCGTATTCGCAGGCAGAGCAGGAAGCACATATAAGTCAACTGCATTCAAGGTTGTTGGCTACGCTGTTGATCCGGACAGAATGCCGGAAAATCAGTCTGGCTTAATTCCTTACGGTGAGGCTGAGGTAAACTACTACTACATCGCTTCAAGCCTTGACATCAAACTTCATGTAAAGCACAACGGTTCACTTACATGGACGCCATATCTCTGGATATGGGGTTCAGACCTCAAGGGCAAAGACTCAGGCAACTTTATGTCAGAGTGGCCGGGTGATCCTATGACTGAAGGTGAAAACGGTTGGTTTGATTACAGCTTCACATATAAGGGAGCAGGTACATACAATGTAATTGTATCCGATAACGCTACTAACCAAACAATTGACTACAAGGGCTTTGTAGATAACGAAATGTGGATTGTAATTGATGACTCTGCTGTTATGGGCAGTACATACCTTACATTCTACACAGATAACCCTGACACTAACCCCAACGCTCCAATCGCTGAGCAGGTTACACTCGGTTAATCTGAAATCACATACACAAATTGCAAAAGAGGGCTGACCTTAAACGGTCAGCCCTTTTAATCGCTAAAAAAGGTTATTATTGCTCTGTAACGGAAAACTCCCCGACAGCTTATAAAACTGTCGGGGAGTCATTGGTTTATCAGTTGTTGTTCATTCTGTAGCAGAGAGTCATAAGGCTGTCGCTGAGATGAACATTCTCTACCATAGTATCATTATAACGAGCATTTATATCATAGTGGCTGAAATTCCAGTAATTCTTGATTCCGTGTGAATATAGCTTATCGAGAACATTTTCAACACAAACACGGGGAATGCACAAAAACGCTGTGTCAATATGATTTTTATTACAAAAATCGTCGAGTTCACTTTCGTTTTTAACTGTAATTCCGTTGAGCTTTGAACCGACTTTTTGTTCGTTGCTGTCAAAACAAGCGATAAGCTCAAAACCGAGTTTTTCAAAATTCATATGCATTGCAACGGCCTTACCAAGATTACCCGCACCGATAAGAATGGCCTTGTAATCGTTGTTAAGTCCCAGAATGTTCTTGATTTCCTCTTTTAGCTGACTTACGCTGTAACCGTAACCCTGCTGACCGAATCCGCCGAAGCAGTTAAGATCCTGTCTTACCTGTGAGGCGGTCACATTCATAATTTGTGCAAGCTTAGTTGAAGAAATTTTGTCAATGTTCTGGTCATTCAGTTCTGATAAAAAGCGGTAATATCTTGGCAAACGCCTGATAACCGACATTGAAATACTGTCATTCTTAGACATTACTCACTATGCTCCTTTAACTTTAAAATCAGAGAGATGCTGCAAGGCGCTCGTCAATAGCCTTGAGAAATTCTTCTGTGTTTACTTTCTTTTTGTTCTCAAGTGTCGAGATAGCGTAGAGATCGCCTGTCATAACGCCGTCCTCAATTGTCTTGATTGTTGCTGCCTCAAGCTTGTCTGCAAACTTCATAAGATCGTCAAGACCGTCAAGCTCGCCTCTTTTGCGGAGAGCGCCTGTCCATGCAAACAATGTTGCAACAGAGTTTGTGGAAGTTTCTTCGCCCTTGAGATACTTGTAGTAGTGGCGCTGAACTGTGCCGTGAGCAGCCTCGTATTCATAGATGCCGTCGGGAGAAACAAGCACGCTTGTCATCATTGCGAGCGAACCGAATGCAGTTGCAATCATATCACTCATAACATCACCGTCATAGTTCTTACAAGCCCACATATAACCGCCTTCACTTCTGATAACTCTTGCAACAGCGTCATCAATAAGTGTGTAGAAATATGTAATACCTGCGTTCTCAAACTTCTCCTTGTACTCATTCTCAAAGATTTCGTTGAAGATGTCCTTGAATCTGTGGTCATAAATCTTGCTGATTGTATCCTTTGTAGCAAACCAAACATCAAGCTTCTGATCAAGTGCATAGTTAAAGCATGAACGGGCAAATGATGAGATACTCTTGTCAATGTTGTGCATACCCTGAATAATACCGTCAGTCTTGAAGTCAAAGATTGTGCTTCTTTCCTCGGTACCGTCAGGCTTTGTAACACAAAGCTCTGCCTTGCTTCCTGCCTCAACCTTCATCTCTGTGTTCTTATAAACATCACCGTATGCGTGACGGGCAATGCAGATTGGCTTTTTCCATGTAGGAATGTAGGGAACAATGCCCTTAACAAGAATCGGGCTTCTGAATACCGTACCGTCAAGGATAGCACGAATCGTACCGTTAGGTGATTTCCACATACTCTTGAGGTTGTACTCTGTCATTCTTGCGGCATTAGGTGTGATTGTGGCACACTTAACGGCAACACCGTATTTCTTTGTTGCGTTGGCGCTGTCAACTGTAACCTGATCGTCTGTCTCGTTTCTGTGCTCAAGACCGAGGTCATAATATTCTGTTTTGAGGTCAACATAAGGTGTGATGAGAATGTCTTTAATCTGTTTCCAGATGACTCTTGTCATCTCGTCGCCGTCCATCTCTACGAGAGGAGTGACCATTTTAATTTTTTCCATATCAGCTGTTCTCCTTTGTGTAGTCAAGCAGACCGCCTGCAATGATAATGTTTCTTGTTCTGTCTGAAAGCTCACAGTCAGCAACAATTGTGTCGCCTGTTGTCTTGTTTACAACAGTAACCTGCTTGCCGTTTGCAATTTCGTCCTTAACATTCGGGAGTTCAAGCATATCGCCAAGCTTGATTTTATCATAATCTTCTGTGTTTACAAATGTAAGCGGAAGAATTCCTGCATTGATAAGGTTGCTCTTGTGAATTCTTGCAAAGCTCTTTACGAGTACAGCCTTAACACCGAGGAAAAGGGGAGCGAGAGCTGCATGCTCACGGGATGAACCCTGACCGTAGTTTTCACCGCCGACAATAATGCTCTTGCCGAGTGTCTTTGCACGGGTTGGGAATTCCTTGTCGCATACTGTAAAGCAATGCTCTGAAATTTTCGGAATATTTGAACGGAGCGGAAGAATCTTTGCACCTGCAGGCATAATATGGTCGGTTGTAATGTTGTCGCCGACCTTGAGTGAACATGACGCCTCGATAGAATCTGTGAGCGGATGAGTTTCGGGATAACTCTTGATGTTAGGACCACGGAGGATTTCTACGCTGTCCATTTCTTCAACAGGAGCGGGATCAATAACCATATTGTCATTGATGAGGAATTTTTCGGGCATTTCAATCTCAGCAGCCGCACCAAGACATCTCGGGTCTGTAAATACGCCGTTGATTGCAGAAACAGCCGCAGTTTCCGGAGATACAAGATAAATCTGACCGTCTGCCGTTCCGCTTCTGCCTTCAAAGTTACGGTTGAATGTTCTGAGTGAAATACCGCCGCTGTTAGGTGACTGACCCATACCGATACACGGACCGCAGGCACTTTCAAGGATTCTTGCACCTGCCGCAATCATGTCGCCGAGTGCGCCGTTGAGAGCGAGCATATTAAATACCTGCTTTGAACCCGGAGCAATTGCAAGCGATACATTATCTGCAACCTTTTTGCCCTTGAGAATGTGGGCAACTCTCATAAGGTCAAGGTAGCTTGAGTTTGTACATGAACCGATACAAACCTGATCAATCTTCTTGCCCTCAAGCTCTTTGATTGGCTTAACATTGTCGGGTGAATGCGGACAGGCTGCAAGCGGTTCAAGCTCTGAAAGGTTGATTTCGATAACCTCATCATAAACTGCATCGTCATCAGCTTTGAGTTCTGTATAATCTTCCTCACGACCCTGAGCCTTGAGGAACTTTCTTGTTGTTTCGTCTGACGGGAATACAGAAGTTGTAGCACCAAGCTCTGCACCCATATTTGTGATTGTTGCTCTTTCGGGAACTGTAAGTGTTGCAACACCTTCTCCGCCGTATTCAACAATCTTGCCGACGCCGCCCTTAACGCTCATAACACGAAGAACTGCGAGGATAATATCTTTTGCAGAAACCCACGGACTGAGTTTGCCCGTAAGATTAACTCTTACCATTTTCGGCATAGTAATATAGTATGCGCCGCCGCCCATGGCAACAGCAACATCAAGACCGCCTGCACCGATTGCGAGCATACCGATACCGCCGCCCGTCGGAGTGTGGCTGTCAGAACCGATTAAAGTCTTTCCCGGTTTACCGAATCTTTCAAGGTGAACCTGGTGACAAATGCCGTTGCCGGGTCTTGAAAAATAGATACCATGTTTTTTACAAACAGACTGAATGAATCTGTGGTCATCGGCGTTTTCAAAACCTGTCTGAAGTGTGTTGTGGTCAATGTAAGCAACGCTTTTTTCTGTTTTTACTCTCGGAATGCCCATAGCCTCATATTCGATATAAGCCATAGTGCCTGTTGCATCCTGAGTAAGAGTCTGGTCGATTTTAAGACCGATATCACTGCCAACGGTCATTTCTCCGCAGACAAGATGATTCTTGATGATTTTCTGCGCAATCGTGTAGCCCATAATATTACCTCCTAAAAATTAATGCCTATCATATCATAATTCAGGTCCTGCAAAAAATGCAAAACACTATGTTAATTATATAACAATCTTGAGATATTGTAAAGAAAAAATCACACGAAATGAGCAAAAATCGTTATTTTTTCACTAAAAAATATTTTTTGCGGTTTTCTATCGGAAAAATGTTCAAAAAGTGTCGGATATTAGGATAAAAGGTGATGAAAAATATAAATTGAATTTTAGCTTTTATAGTGTTATAATGCTTGATGTATGCAATAAGATTTAAGTGATTTTAGCAAAACGAGGTATTTTTATGGATGTAAGAGAGAATTTAAGAAATATTGCAATTATCGCCCATGTTGACCATGGCAAAACTACTCTGGTTGACCAGCTTTTGAAGCAGAGCGGTGTTTTCAGAGCAAATGAAAATGTAGAAGAAAGAGTAATGGACTCTAATGACCTTGAGCGTGAAAGAGGTATCACAATCCTTTCAAAGCCGACAGCCGTAATGTACAACGGCATCAAAATTAACATTGTTGACACCCCCGGCCATGCCGATTTCGGCGGTGAGGTTGAGCGTATTCTCCAGATGGTTGACGGTGTTGTATTGCTTGTTGACGCATTTGAGGGTTGTATGCCGCAGACAAGATTTGTTCTTAAAAAGGCACTCGGCCTCGGCAAAAAGCCGCTTGTTGTTCTTAACAAAATCGACCGTCCCGGTGCAAGACCCGAGGAGGTTGTTGACGAGGTTCTCGACCTCTTTATCGAACTCGGCGCCGACGAAGATCAGCTTGAATTCCCTGTAATTTATGCGTCTGCCCGTGACGGCTATGCATCAGAGGATTATCATGAACCCGGTACGGATATGAAACCTCTCTTTGACGCAATCGTAAAAGAAATCCCTGCTCCTCAGGGTGATATGAACGGAGGACTCCAGCTCCTTATTTCAAACATTGACTCCGATAAGTTTGTCGGCAGAATCGGTGTAGGCCGTGTTGAAAGAGGTACTGCAAAGAACGGAGAGGCTGCCGTTCTCTGTCACACAGACGGTACGACTCAGAATGTAAGAATTGCAAAGCTGTATCAGTTTGAAGGACTTAAAAGAGTTGAATGTGACACTGCAACAGTCGGCGACATTGTTTGCGTAAGCGGTGTTCAGGATATCAACATCGGTGAAACAATCTGTTCAAATGATTGTGTTGAGCCGCTTCCGTTCGTAAAGATTGACGAGCCTACGGTTTCAATGAACTTTATCGTAAACAACTCACCGTTTGCAGGCAGAGAGGGTAAGTATGTGACCTCCCGTAACCTCCGTGACAGACTTTTCAAGGAAATTGAAACAAATGTTGCACTCCGTGTTGAAGAAACAGACAGCGCCGATACATTCAAGGTATCGGGCAGAGGTGAACTCCACCTTTCAATCCTTATCGAAACAATGCGCCGTCAAAATTATGAATTTCAGGTTTCCCGTCCGCAGGTTATTACAAAGATGATTGACGGCAAGCTTCATGAGCCTATGGAGTTTCTTATCATCGAAGTTCCCGACACATATGTCGGTCCTGTAATGGAAAAGCTCGGTTCAAGAAAAGGTGAGCTTATCAATATGGGTACTCGTGAAGGCGGTGTTACTCACATCGAATTCAGAATCCCGTCAAGAGGTCTTATGGGTTATCGCCCCGAATTCCTTACAGATACAAACGGTAACGGTATTATGAACCATGTATTTGACGGTTATGAGCCATACAAGGGTGAAATCGTAACCCGCCATCAGGGTTCACTTATCGCTTTTGAAACAGGCGAAACTGTAACCTACGGTCTTTATGCCGCTCAGGAAAGAGGCAGACTCTTTATCGGACCCGGTGTTCCTGTTTACGAGGGTATGATTGTAGGCGCAAGTCCTAAGTCTGAGGATATCACAGTTAATGTCTGCAAGAAAAAGCACATCACAAACACCCGTGCATCGGGTTCTGATGATGCCCTCAAGCTTACACCTCCGACAATTATGTCACTTGAACAGTGCCTTGAATTCATTGCTGATGATGAGCTTGTTGAGGTTACTCCCGAAAATATCCGTATGCGTAAGCGTATTCTTTCAAAAGAACAGCGTATGAAACAGGCATTCCGTAAGAAATAATTAAAATAATGAGTTATGTAATTCTTGACCTTGAATGGAACGGTTCATACAGCAAGGTTCTGCACAAATTTGTCAATGAAATAATTGAAATCGGTGCGGTTAAGCTTGATGATGAACTGAATGTATGCGATACCTTTACAATGCTTGTTGCTCCGAAAATCGGCAAAAAGCTATGCAGTAAGGTAAAACAGCTTACTAAAATAACAAATGAAGAGTTGAAGGACGAGGGCGTCAGCTTTATCAGAGCAATCAGCCTGTTCTCGGATTTTCTGGGTGACGGTGTGCTTATGACATGGAGCGACTCCGACCTTCATGCTCTTATCGAAAACTACAGCTACTACACGGGCAGAACCAGACTTCCGTTTCTCTCACGCTATTGCAATCTGCAAAGCTATTGTGAAGATTGTCTTGATTTGCATGATTCATCCTGTCAGCTGGGACTCGGTGCCTGTGCCGAAATGGCAGGTGTTGATTTTTCGGAAGATAATCAGCACAGGGCGCTTGCTGATGTGTACCTAACATTGGAATGTATGAAGGCTTTTTACGGTAAGTATCCGTTAAAGCCGTACATTAAGGATGCTGTTTGTGACGAATTCTATGACAGATTGCTGTTCAAAAATCATTTTGTTACAGATATCAACAGCCCCGATGTTGACAAAAGCGTTATGTTTTTCGATTGTGAAGATTGCGGAAAACCGCTTGTTCAGCTTTCAAAGTGGCGACTTCACAACAAAAGCTTTACCGCCGAATTTTCATGCAAATATTGCAGAAAGAAGTTCAACGGCAGAGTATCCTTCAAAAAGAAGTTTGACGAAGTTTCGGTAAAGAAAAAGCTTAACGAAAAGGTTGAAAAGAAGCCCGAAACAAAAGAACAGGTCAACACCGTTTCGGCAAACTGAGTACATTTTCATATGGAGTTATTTCTATGATTATAAAATTCTTTGATAAACTTCATTATAAACTTTCTTTATCAGAATCACAGATAAATGATATAATCAGAAGTCGTTCTAAGTGTGGTCCTAGTATCAAAGGAAATGAATTTTCCTATGATGTAAACTTTACTGATAAGGGCTTTAAAATGAAGTTTGTACAGTCTGTAAATTTTGGTGGAATTTATAGCCTGAGTCCGATTTTTTTAGGTAAGATAGAGGAAGATTGTGGATATTCTGATTTAACAATCAGAATGTTTCCAAATCCAATAATGGCTGTTGGTTTAGCAATCTTTTTGTACTTCTTCTTGATCGGTATTCATTTTATTTCGGTTGCAGGAATTTTGGGATTTCCAACTATAATTGTAGCTATTCTGACTTTATTCCTTTGTGTAATCATAAAAATCACAAATACTCAATTTAAAAATATGAAAAGTATTCTTGATGAATTATTTCGTTATTATCAAATTTAGGATAACTGATATTTAAAATTGTTATTATCTTAAACACTATATAGGGCAGAGCGTTTTGTTCTGCCCTTTTTTCGTGAATACAGATGATTGTGTCGTACTCCTCACAACGCACACCGAATTTTCACATACTATTTTCTTGCTTTCAACATTAATTCAGCCGTATTTCATATACTTTTCACTTTGGGGCTTTATTATATCTACAACATCAAAAAACAACACCGACATTCGATGAAGTCTTTTGAAAATATAACTTTTAATCGGAGGTACAGTTATGAACGATAACTTTGAAAACAATAAAAACGGTTATGACGGTTATTCGTCAGATAATAATACTGCTGACAACAACTATCAGGATATTCATTCATCATCAGATTCACAGTCTGCATCAACTGCAGAAAACACAGAAAGCTCTTATGAATGGAACACAAATTCAACATCAAGTGTAAATTCGGGTGAGTACCGCCATTCGTATATAAACGGTAACAACGAGAATGCGTCACACAACCCTAACCGTTATGAAAATGCTTATTCTTCAAACACAGCATCGGGTACATCTTCACAGAACTACTCATCGGATCCATACGGTTCACAGTATTCTTCAAACCCATATTCTTCACAGCAGACTAACAACTATTCATACGGCAATCCGTCACAGAATCCATACGGCTCACAGTCGGGTTCACCGTATGCAAATCAACAGTATTCCGCACCAAAGGCTAAGAAAGTAAAAGTTAAAAAGCCTAAAAAGCCGAAGAAACCCGCATCAAAGGGTTTTGTAGCCGCAATGCTTGTAGCTGCAATCATTCTCGGCGGCGGTGCAGGATTCGGCGGCAGTATGCTTGTATCATCACTTAACAACAACTCATCTTCAAGTGTAAACATCAAACAGGCATCCGCAAACAGCACATCAACCACAAGCAATGCCGCTCTCAGCGGAACAACTTCCGAAATTGTTAAGAAAACAGCCGACAGCGTAGTTGAAATTGCTACCGAAAGCGTTGTAACAGGCGGATTTGCTCAGCAGTATGTTCAGCAAGGTGCAGGTTCAGGTGTTATCATTTCCGAGGACGGTTACATCATCACAAACCACCATGTAATCGAAGGTGCGGAGAATATCACGGTAACACTCCGTGACGGTGCAACTTCATACAAGGCTAAGTTAATCGGCAGTGATGAGGACAACGATATCGCACTTCTTAAAATAGATGCAACAGGTCTTTCAGCCGCAACAATGGGCAACAGCTCAGATCTTGCAGTAGGCGACTATGTTGTTGCAATCGGTAATCCGCTCGGACAGCTCGGCGGTACAGTAACAGACGGTATTATCAGCGCACTTGCCCGTCAGGTAACGGTTGAGGGTAAGAGTATGACGCTTCTCCAGCACAACGCTCAGATCAGCCCCGGTAACTCAGGCGGCGGACTCTTTAACTCAAACGGTGAGCTTATCGGTATTGTAAACGCAAAGGACAGTGCAACAGAGGTTGAAGGTATTGCATTTGCTATTCCGATTAACAATGTTCTTGATATAATTGACGATCTCAAAACATACGGTTATGTAAAGGGCAAGGTTGACCTCGGTATGGAGCTTACAGATATCACATCCGACGATTCCGCATTCTACTACGGACTCAGCAACACAGGCTGTTATGTTCTTTCGGTAACAAGTGGTTCTAATGCAGAAAAAGCAGGATTTATGAGAGGCGATATGATTACCGCAGTAAACGGTACAAGTGTTTCTTCAAAATCAGACATTGAAACAGCCCTCAAGGATTCAAAGGTGGGAGACACAGTGACTTTTACCGTTACAAGAAGAGGTAAGACTGCAAATCTCAAGCTCACTCTTGCAGAATATTCACCGAGCGGCAGTTCTTCAACAGGCAATTCAAACACACAGAATAAGTCGTCACAATCACAGGGCAAAAGTTCCGATAACAGTGACAGCGACTCAATCTGGAACTATATGTTCGGTCAATAACAGCCAACAAGCTTTTTAGCTTTTTATATAAATATTCATACAGCCAAAGCTGTAGACAAAAACTCTCTCTTAACGAACAAAGCTCCGTAACCGCACGGAGCTTTGTTCATTTTTATATATTTTTTTCCGCAGCGCTTTCAATTAAAGCTTTTTGCACATCAGTATATCTTAATTTGCTTACAGGAATTTTCATTCCTCCGCTTAAAAGAATTTGATATCTTGTGATTGATTCAATTTCATTAAGTGCAACCAAAAAGCTTCTGTGACATTGAATAAAATCATCCTTTGGCAGGAGCTTTATAATCTCTGAAAGCGTTTTTGTAAACTCTAAAATTTTGTTATCTTTCAAATGGAAGGTGAGAGTTTTACCGTAAATTTCGACATACAAAATACTTTTTAAATTGATAGAATGGCTTTTACCGTTTTCCTTAATTATAAGGCTTTGTGATTTGTAATTTTGAAATGCCCTCAAAAAAGCTCTTTTCAACTTGGCTTCATTCAGAGGCTTAATAAGGAATCCCGAGGGTTCCGCTTCATAACCGTCAATTGCATATTCGGAATATGAGGTCATAAATATAAATTTAATGTCCGTGAAATTCTGCTTGATTTTGCATGCAATGTTAATTCCGTTTTTGTTTCCGATGATTATATCAAACAAAACAAGGTCAAAATATTTATTTCCGTTTTCAAGGTCGTTTAATAATATGTCGGCATTCAAATACGATTCAACTGAAATATCAATTCCGTTTTTCAGTGCAATGTTTTCGAGCAAGACTTGAGCTGATTCGTTAATAATTTTTTCATCATCGCAAATTGCAATTCTGTACATTTATTCACCCTCCGAGCTTATTATACTCATATTTGTTTTTACCGTAAAGACATTATCAGTACAATCAATTATCAAAATGCTGTTATATTTTTCTGAAATTGAATTCATCGCAATAATTCCGTACCCGTGATTGTTTTTGTCGCTTTTGTCTGAAATGGGAAAATGGTTTTTGTCAAATACAAGATTTTCAAAACAGCAGTTTGAACAGGAGATAAACAGAAAATTTTTATTTGCTTTAATATCTGTTTTTATAAATCTGTGTTCTGTATCGGTTTTTAAACAAGCCTCAATTGCATTGTCAAACATGTTTTCAAGAAACACACACAAATCTTCATCGGCAATGCTGATTTGTTCCGGAACATTTGCACTACATTCAAATTTAATGCAGTTATCGTTAGCCATTTCTGCATATATACCTGTAATTGAGTTTATCAGAATATTGTCGCAGTATTTAATTTTCGGAAGTTTGCTAAGCTTGTCAGTGACTTTTTCTATGTACTCTTTGGCTCTCTGAGTGTCATTATTATCAAGCATAGCCGAAATTGCAACCATATGATGATTCATTTCGTGGCGAGCGGCTTTGGTTTCTTTTTCGCCGTTTTTTAACATCTGATAGCTCTGCAAAGCATATCTTGCACGCTCATTTACTATATAAATTCTTTTCTTATACTCCGTATAATCGTCAATAAATTCTTTGATAATTATCAATACAGAAATAATTGCCGTAACTGTGCAGAGCATAGTATTGAGGGGTGAGAATTCGCCAAATTCAAAAATGCTGCCCAAAATATTATTTCCGTAACTTAGAAAGGCAGAGTCGCTTGTACATGCCGCCAAAGTGTAACCGCAAAAAATGCAGATTATAAACAGCAGAATATATTTTGAGCTTTTGTATTTTTTATACTTCTGCCCATCAAAAATATAATCTAAAACAAGCATTATAGCGGTTATCAAAAAGTACAGCGAGAGTGAAACTTCAGTAAAATTGATAAACTCAATGGATTCACTGAAAAATCCGTAGCAGATGCAGTATGTCCCGAGCAGTATAAAAGATGATACAAGAAGAATGTATTTTCTCCAGTTAGTGAACATAAACGCTACGAAGAATACAATCGGTATAACATATATTCGTGATAGTATCGAAAAGTCGAATGATGAAAGAACCTTTGAACTCATATGCAACTGTGAAGATGAGTAACACACACATCTTAAAGCAAACAGTATTAAAAACAATATCATGAGTAGGATTTTGTAATTTTTATGTCCGTTTTTTGTTCTTACAAAGAAGATTAGACATAATGCAATTGCCGCAATAAAACTTAGAGTTGATAAAATAACGGCACCGACAGATCCCACAACAGCATCTGTGGATTTTTGAAACATATCTGCAAGCGACGGATATGTAGTAAAATAATAAGGATTTTCGTCCGTGTAATATGTGTATATTCTCATTTCATTCCCCGAAAAATCAGGCGATATCGGAATACTTGCGGTGGTATAATATGACGGTCCCGTGAACAGATAATTATCGGGAATTTTAAGAAATCCGTCTTTATTTCTTTTTATGTCATCACCGGTCAAATCAATATTTGAATAGGCAAGATAGTTTTCTATGAACACCTCGGTTGCTACTCCGGATGGAGAGAAATTCAAAAATTTGTCATCGGTTATTTCGGGGAGGGTTATTTTCATACACAAAGCCGAAAAATCAGTATCGTTTACGGTTGCAGTTAATTTATCTTCGAATACAGGATAAACGGAGCTTACTTTTCCGTCCTTTAGAATTTCGTAACTCCAAATGTTTTCTGTTGGTGTGTCGGCAAGAGTATCTGGCTTGTTGGGTGAAAAAAGGAGTGCCGTGACAACAAATCCGATTATTGCCAGAGTGATTGCTAATGCCGCAATGGCAGGAAGATACTTTAATTTTTTTGTTTTCATATTCTTTTCTCCGTAAATCATAATTTTATTGCTGTATATACATATATTAAGTGTTTTAACAGCAAAATGCAAGCCGTATTGTGTAATTTTATTTCTGTTCGTGTCGCAATAGTTCCCGTTCGTGAAAACAGCTTGTAATTGTGAAATTTTGCTATTATAATCACGTTGAATTGCAAAATGTGCAATAATAAAAATAACGGAGGAATAATTATGAAAAGAATTACAAAGAAAATCGTTTGTCTGCTTACTGTGGCAACTATGCTTTTGGTGGCAACAGTAACAGTCGTAGGTGCAGTTTCAACTCCTGATACTGTTGTTGACGGTCAAGAATACCCTTTCAAAAGCTATTGCATTAACAAAACAACAGGTGACTTGAAAAATACCGAAATGGTATATTCAAATGAGCATTATGATACTGTAACCGCAGTTTATAACAACCTTACTGCAGGGACTTATGAATTCGGAGCAACAGGCAGTCCCTATTTTAACGAGCCTGCAACAACGGAAGTTAAACTTACAAAGGACGGCTCTGTTAGAATTTACTACTATTATGTGACGAATGATATTGAAGCAGTAGTTTATGATGAACCGCTTGCCCCCAATGAAAAATATGAGGCTTTAATCACAACCGATGGCGGAGATTTAGTTCAAGGTATTCTTCTTTCAACATCATCAGAACGTTATGATTGCATAACAGGTGTTGCTGATAACCTTAAAGCAGGTACTTATAATGTTAATGTTCGTAACGGCAATGATTTTTTAGTTGATAAAGATTTCACCCTTTCTAAAGACGGTTCAATCAGAATCAACTACTATACTGTAACAAATAAAGTGGATGTTATTGTGTATGAGTCCGAAAAAGCTCCTTATGAAGTACCCTCGGGTTATCTTATGAAAAATGACACCATTGTAGATATGTTATATTTCCGGCCTGCATCTCACGACGGTGTATATACGCATACTTCCGAAAATCTCCCTGTCGGTACTTATACTGCCGTTATTTCAACAGGTAAAGGTACTGTAATTGAAAAAATTTTCACTACAACAATTAAAAGTGATGTACTTTTAACATATGTTCAGGACAGTGATGAATTTACATTTGTCGAACTTGGCACAATTACACCGGAAAGTAATGATAACACAAATCCGACAACTTCAACTGATGTATCATCTTCAACATCTGATGTTGTGTTAAAGGACAGCAAAAACAGTAACAACGATAACGGAGTTGTTAAAACAGGTGACTCGCCTGTAGTTTCAATTGCTCTTCTTTCAGCTCTTACACTTGCAGTTGCAGGAATGTTCTTTGCAAAGAGAAGGTTTGACTTCTAATTAAAATTAGTCATATCAATTAAGGAGCCGAGATATTCCGTGACTCCTTTTTTAAAATAATATAATAAAAGAAAAAAAGAACCGTGCCATAAAAGCACGGTTCTTCTGTTTGTTTAAAAATCTTATTTATTTTCTTCCATATATTTAAGCTGTTTGTAAATCATATTGGCACACATATACACATTACCGCCGCCCATTGTGAGAATGAGGTCGCCCTCTTTTGCATTCTTGCAAACATAGTCGGTAATTTCTTCAAATGTGTCAAGACATACAGAACCCGGAACTTTTGCACCGAGGTCAGTAGAATAGATGTTATATGTGTTTGTTTCACGAACAGGGAGAATAGCCGAAATAATTGCCTGATCCGGAATTTTAAGAGCCTCCGCAAAATCGTCAAGGAGCATGGCTGTTCTTGAAAATGTATGCGGCTGGAATATTGCCCAAACCTTGTTAAAGCCCATTTTCATTGCGGCATTGAGTGTTGCGGTAAGTTCTGTGGGATGATGAGCAAAGTCATCGGCAACAGTAATTCCGTCAGGTGTGCCGAGAATTTCAAATCTTCTGTGAACACCGCCGAACTTGTGAAGATTCTCGGAAATTTCCTTCGGAGTAGCGCCAAGATAATGTGCAGTAGCCGCAGCGGCAAGTGCATTATAAATGTTGTGCTTTCCCGGAACGATAAGCTTAATCTGTGTGAGCTTCTCACCCTTATAGTAGAGGTCAAACTGCTCGTGAACACCCTTGTCTGCGCTGATGTTTTCAGCTCTGTAATCGCAGTTTTCGCCAAAACCATAGGTGATTTTCTCAATCTCAACATCCTTTACGGCATCAAGAGTGTTTTTGTCGTCACCGTTGATAACAAGCAAGCCTGTTGTCTGATGAGCAAATTTGTTGAATGACTTCTTAATGTTGTCAAGATTCTTGAAGTAGTCAAGATGATCTGCGTCAATATTAAGAATAATCGAAATAAAAGGATTGAGCTGTAAGAATGTGTCAACATACTCACAGGCCTCACAAACGATTATATCGCTGTGACCGACATAGCTGTTTCCGCCGATAAACGGAAGTTTTCCTCCGATAATAGCTGACGGATCAAAACCGCTGCCGATAAGCACCTGTGAAAGCATAGCGGTTGTAGTTGTTTTGCCGTGTGTGCCCGAAACCGCAATACTTCTTCTGTATCTTCTTGTAACAATACCGAGCATTACGCTTCTTTCAATACACGGAATACCGAGTTCCTTTGCTGCCTGTCTTTCGGGGTTAGTTTCCTTAATAGCCGCTGAGTAAACAACAAGCTCTGCACCCTTGATATTTTCTGCGGCGTGTCCCATAAATACGGGAATTCCGTAACCCTTAATTCTGCCAAGAGTTTCACCCTCGTTCATATCCGAACCCGAAAGTTCGTAACCCTCGTGGTGAAGAATCTCAGCCAGCGGACACATTCCGCTGCCGCCTATACCGATAAAATGTATTCTTTTTATGTTATCCATAAGACTGTCGTAATTCACAATAGTCCACTCCATTCCTGATAAGTATATTTGTCTGTCAGAAAAATCATTCCGTTTTGCCTGTATTTAAGTCGGAACACAGGTTGATTTGCATTCAAAGAGCAATGCTGTGACAGAACTGCAATACTCATATTATAAGACGAATGGACAAAAAAATAAATACCTAATTTGATATTTGTGCAATTTTTGTGTATTGTACGGATACTGTGTTTTAATTGTTGCCAAATTGTAGAGTAAATGCTAAAATAAAGGGGAATAGGATTATAAATAAAAATACACATAAAATGGCAGAGTGATAAAATGACTTTAAAAAAGAACGATATTGTAAATCTTACAATAACTTCGGCAACTGCCGAGGGCAGCGGAGTCGGAAGAACAGATGACGGCATTGCCGTTTTTGTACAGGGTTCTGCAATCGGTGACGAACTCAAGGTGCGTATATTAAAGGTTAAGAAAACCTACGCTTTCGGCAAAATCGAAGAAATTCTCGTTCCGTCCAAGGCGAGAATTACTCCCGACTGCGAAAACTTTATGAAGTGCGGCGGTTGCACATGGCGACATATTTCTTATGAAGAAGAATGCAAAATAAAACAGCAAAGAGTTGAGGATGCCGTAACACGCATCGGCGGTCTTGATAATGTTGTTTTCAAGCCGATAATTTCGTCGGATAATATCACAAGATACCGCAACAAGGCGCAGTATCCTGTCGGTCTTGACCGTGACGGAAATGTTGTGACGGGTTTTTATTCATTCCACAGCCACCGCATAATCAATTGCACCGACTGTATTTTACAGCCCGAAATTTTTGCAAGGGTAATTGAAATCACAAAAGATTTTATCGCAAAAACTAACACGGAAATTTATGATGAAACAACAGGCAAGGGCAGACTTCGCCACATTTATATCAGAATCGGCGAGGTTTCGGGCGAGCTTATGGTGTGCTATGTTGTCAACGCAAACGGTCTTAAACAGGAAGATTTACTCGTGAAAATGCTCAAATCCGAACTTCCGCAGTTAAAAAGTGTTATTATTAATTCTAACAGAGAAAAAACCAATGTTGTTCTCGGCAGAAAAAACAGAACAATCTACGGAAGTGACCATATTACCGACACACTGTGCGGATTGCAGTTTAAGATTTCACCGTTTTCGTTCTGGCAGATCAACAGAAAACAGGCTGAAAAGCTTTACGGCAAAGCCAAAGAATATGCAAATCTTAAATCTGACGAAATTCTGCTTGATTTATACTGCGGAACGGGTACAATAGGTCTTACAATGGCTGATTCCTGTAAACAGCTTATCGGTGCGGAGATTGTTGAAGATGCCGTGAAAGATGCAAATGAAAATGCAAAAGCAAACGGCATTGAAAATGCACGATTCGTCTGCGGAGATGCCTCAGATGCCGCATTTCAGCTTGAAAAAGAGGGTTTAAAACCCGATTGCGTAATCCTTGATCCACCGAGAAAAGGTTGCGGCGAAGAGCTTGTAAAGACAATTTCAAGAATGTCGCCGAGCCGTGTAGTCTATGTATCCTGTGACCCCGCAACCCTCGCAAGAGATTTAAAATTCTTCACAGAAAACGGCTACACCCCCAAAGAAATCACCCCCTGCGATATGTTCTCCGGAACCTCCCATGTTGAGAGCGTGGCTCTGTTGACTAAAGTACAGGAGTAAAAGTGTGAAAATTATTAAATTTGAAGAAATCTATCGTGATGATATGATTTTTACGGTTTTACAGGCAAAAGATGCTTTGGGTAGAAAACCTACTATAAATCCTGACCTTCTTGATATTAAGGCAAACTATCTTGATTCCAATGATATGTTTTGGCTTGCAATAGATGAAAATGACAGGGTAGTCGGATGTATTGGATGTTCAAGAATTACTGATACAGATCAGGCATTTTTGCATAGGCTTTATATAAAACCGTCATTAAAACGAAAGGGAATCGGCTCAAAGTTACTTAATACGGCAGAGTTATGGATGCGTGAAAACGGTATTGCTGTTTCAAAAGTACATTTGGGGACACCAAAAGAGCAGTGGTTTGAATCTTATGTTTTTTATCCGAAACACGGATATATAGAATATGAACCAAGGTATATGATGAAGGTTCTGTAATTAATGAAAGTCAAAAGTAACATATTTATTATGATTTATGATTATTGAATAGTGAAACAAATAAAATGAAATATGATTGGGGTTTGGGGTACGATATTGAATTGACTTATTTAAAAAGAAAAAGTGACACCGATGGTGATGCTTTTTGATGGAGGTGCACAAAATGGCAAAGAAGAAAAATGAAATAAGTATTCGCTCAAGTGCTGCGGAATATCTCACATATGTTGCTTCTGTGGGGAATCAGGCAGATAGCTTTGAAATGCGTTATGAGGACGAAAATATATGGCTCACACAGAAAATGATGGCAACGCTGTATGATGTTTCTGTGCCTGCGATCAATCAACATCTAAAAAAAATCTTTGAAGACGGCGAATTAGTCGAGAATTCAGTTATTAAGAAATACTTAACAACTGCCGACGACGGGAAGAATTATCAAACAAAACATTATAATCTTCAGGCAATTATTGCAGTTGGATTTAAAGTTAATAATGAACGAGCAGTTCGATTCCGTAAATGGGCAGGTCAAATTGTAAAAGATTATACCATTCAGGGCTGGACAATGGATGTAGACCGTCTGAAGAAGGGCACGATGTTCACAGATGAATATTTTGACCGTCAGTTAGAATACATTCGTGAAATTCGCCTGTCTGAGCGAAAATTCTACCAAAAGGTTACAGACCTTTATGCAACAGCTTTCGACTATGATAAAGATGCAAAAACCACAAGACTCTTTTTCAAAACTGTGCAGAACAAAATGCACTATGCTACGCACAGACATACTGCTGCGGAACTGATTGTTGAACGAGCGGATGCGGAAAAGGAACATATGGGACTAACCTCTTGGGAAAATGCTCCTGATGGTAAAATAGTGAAAAGCGATGTATCTGTAGCAAAAAACTATCTTACTGAAAAAGAATTGTCTTTTTTGGAACGTATTGTATCGCTGTATCTCGATTATGCAGAGTTACAAGCCGAACGTCATATTCCTATGAGCATGGAGGATTGGGCGAAAAGACTTGACGGTTTCCTCGAATTTAACGGTACTGAAATTCTCACAGGAGCAGGAAAGATAAGTGCAGAGCAGGCAAAACTTCACGCAGAAACGGAATTTGAGAAATATCGCATCATTCAGGACAGATTGTTTATGTCTGACTATGACAGATATTTACTTGAACTGGAAGAAAAGATGAAAGAAGAGTAAATGGAAATTTTAATGTTTTGCGAGAAATTATAAAAGCGTCTCATTGCATGAGTCTGTTTATTGAGATATGATTGGCTTGGAGGTGATACATTATGGCAAATGAAGATAAAAAGGATTTTAATGCTATGCTTATGGATAGCAAGGATATGCCTAAATTTCAAATAATCACAGATGAAAAGAGTATTAAAAAATATGGTGGAGATAAAATGTATTTTGCACCGCCAATCGACTATGACAAAGTAATGAAAAAAATTCCGTATGGTAAAGTGATTACTGTCGGAAAAATACGAGAATACTTTGCAGAGTTAAGCAGTGCCGATTTTACAGAGCCTATCACAGCCGGAATTTTTGTTTCAATAGTTGCATGGGCGAGTTATCAGCGCACAGAGGATAAAACCCCTTATTGGAGAACATTAAAAGCGAATGGAGAATTAAATGCAAAGTATCCCGGAGGAATTGAGGCACAAAAGAAAATGCTTGAAACTGAGGGACATACTGTAGTGCAAAAAGGAAAAACTAATATCAAGTATTATGTTAAGGATTATGAAAAAGCATTATTTACATTGAAATAGATAATGCGAAAACTTCAGTTTCACGGACATATCCCCACAAACAGCAGAACCACGAAAAAGGCTGTGGATGTATTCCCTTGAACCCAAAATCAGCCGAGAAATTCATCATACTCAGACGAGCTTTGCGGAAAGCGTGACATTGATTGAAAAAAACTAACAATAGAAAAGGATTAAAAATGCAAAATACTCTTAAAATTAAACGAACAAAAACAGCTTTGGCATTTAATCTTGCGATTATCGCTTGTGAGATTGCCGCAATAATTATCGTGTTTTTCAAAATAGGCTGCTATCCGCTTGTATATTACACTGAGGACAGCAACCTGTTTGCACTTGTTGCCTGTGCGGTTATGGCAGGCTTTCAGGTGCGATATCTCAAAAGCGGAAAAGAAATTCCGCACTCGGTTCAAATGTTCAAATATATGGCGGCGGCTGTGCTTTCGGTAACATTTATCGTAGTTCTTGCCGTGCTTTCCCCGATGCGTGGAGATGGCATAAACGGTTGGCTCTATATGCTTTTTAACAAAGACTTCACCTTTTTACATACTTTGTGTCCGATTCTTACAATTTTATCGTTTGTGCTTTTTGAAAAAGAACCTCACCTTAACACAAAATCAGCTTTCACGGCTACAATCCCTACATTAATATATGCGATTCTGCTTATTATACTTAATATAGTCGGTGTAGTTGACGGTCCATACCCGTTTTTGCGTGTGATGAATCAACCGTTGTATATGTCATTTGTTTGGTTCATCGTTATAGTAGGCGGTGCATTTTTCCTTGCACTTTTGCTTCAAAAACTTAATTCAACAGGAAGAAAAAGAAAATAATAGACAATAAGACAGTAAACAGATGAAAATTTCAGATTGGAGTGATTTTTATGAAATACCGCAAGTTGGTGGAGAATGCTAAAAAGCCAAACGGCTTTTGGGGCAAAATGATGATTAAGGCTATGAATAAAGGGCATTCAAGCCTTACCTCATGGGGACTTGAACATATGAATATTGAACGCACCGCAACTGTACTTGACATAGGCTGCGGCGGCGGTAAAACCGTTGACCGACTTTGCTCAATTGTTGCCAACGGCAAGGTTTACGGAATTGACTATTCCGAACTCTCGGTAAAATCCTCCGAAAAACTCAATTCAAAAAATATACTCTGCAACAAAGCGAAAATTCTTCAGGCATCAGTATCCGATATGCCTTTTGATGACAATACATTCGACAATATCACGGCAGTTGAAACCTACTACTTCTGGCCTGATAAGGAAAATGATGTAAAAGAAGTTTTCCGTGTTCTCAAACAGGGCGGAACGGTTATGCTGCTTTTTGAAATGCTCAGAACAGACGATGATCCGTTCAAGTGGGAAAAGGTTGAAAATATGCTGAATATCAAGTCGGTAACTCCGCAGGAAATCAGAGCCGTACTTGAATCGGCAGGCTTTGAAAACATAAACACATACACTAAAGAAGGTACAACATGGCTTTGTGCTACAGCACAAAAACCGAAGGATGATGAAAACTAATGAAGGCTTTGATTACAGGTGCAAGTTCGGGCATAGGAAAAGAAATCGCCCGATATCTTGCAGAACTCGGTTATGACCTTATTCTTGTATCACGCTCAACAGATAAGCTTAACAAGCTGAAAGAGGAACTTTCAAATGTGAATGTCAGGGTAATTACGCTTGATTTTTCACGAGAAAGTGACAGCATGGATTTGTATGAGCATATTAAGAATGAAAATGAACAGATTGATTTTCTTGTCAACAACGCAGGCTTTGGAGCATACGGAAAATTTTTGGATGTTCCGCTTGAAAGAGAGCTTGAACTCATTCACACAAATGTTTCAACGGTTCACATTCTCACAAAGCTTTTTCTTAAAGATATGGCGGAGAGAAACAGCGGATATATTCTCAATGTAGGTTCTGCCGCAGGATTCCTTGCAGGCCCGACATTTGCAAGCTACTATGCGTCAAAGAATTATGTTGTCCGTCTTACTCAGGCAATTCATGAGGAAATGCGTAGGGATAATAAAAATGTCAAGGTTTCCGTACTTTGCCCGGGTCCCGTAAAAACCAACTTCAATAATGTTGCGGATGTAAAATTCTGCATAAGAGGACTTGACCCGAAGTTTGTTGCAAGGTATGCCATTGACATGACCATGAAGGGCAAAATGATTATCACACCCGGCTTTGAAATGAAAGCGGTGTCGTTTTTCAGACATTTTGCACCCGAAAAACTTCTCACAAGAATTTCTTATAATGTGCAGATGAAGAAAAACGGTATAAAATAATTATCATATAGAAATAGGGGAGGTGACACATTGAGGATAAAATTCGTTGACAAGGCGATAAAACTTTACAAAAGAATAACAGGCAGATTTGAACCGATAACAAGCAAATGCGTTCACGATAATATTTTTGCAATTGCCGGACAGTCGGCATTCTTTATTATATTATCGGCTGTGCCGCTCTCAATGTTCTTTGTGTCACTTTTGCAAAACCTACACATTCCGATTGATTTTGTTTATCACGGACTCAGTAGTGTGTTTTCGTCAAAAATTGCCGATGACTTAACATACTTTCTGACCTCTGCCTATGAAAGTGCTGTGGGAATTTCTCTTGTAACGCTTGTAGTCACTCTGTGGTCGGCGGCACAGGGAATCCACGCAATCACAAACGGACTCAACAGAATTTATGACGCTTACGAAAACAGAAACTGGTTCTTTTTAAGAATAAGGGCGATGTTCTACACAATTGCGTTGTTTGTAATTTTGCTTGCGTCACTTGTACTTATTGTCCTTGGTTCAACAATTAACGATTTTCTTTCACCGCATCTAAAATCGTTGCCGGACATAATCGGAATAATCTATCATCTCAGATATATACTTATCTTTATGTTTCTCACGGTATTGTTTGCTCTGATTTACAGGAACTTTCCGAACATCTCACGCAGCGAGCATAAGGAATACGGCTTTAAGTCACAGTTGCCCGGTGCGTTTCTCTGCACGGTTTCGTGGTATGTGCTTTCGTTCGGTATTTCGGTTTATGTGTCGGATTTCAACGGATTTTCCGTGTACGGAGGTCTTACAAGAATTGCCGTTATTATGATTTGGTTTTACTTTCTTATGGTTTGTCTTATGGTTTGTGCGGAAATCAATTATGTCTATCATGACAGGATAAAAGCGTTTACCGTTGCAAAATTTAAAAGAAAGGTAAAAACCAAAGGTTCAGAGCTTAATCAAATAAGAAAAGAAAGAAAAAATAATAAGTCAAATAAAAGTAAATAAATCAAAATAAAACACTTCCGTTCGGTGATACTACCAATGGAGGTGTTTTTTGTGAAAAGAAAATTTTCTAAAAAGGTGATTTCAATATTGCTCGTATTTACAATGCTCATCGGCGGAGCGTGCTTTTCATGCACAAGTGCAGCGGCATTTGATCTTGGCTATATCAGCGAGGACGGAATGAAGCTCGGTTACAGTATAATCAAGGGCTATTCCAAAATGTCGATGAAAAAAGGTCAGTACAAGGACGGGAAAATTGCCGTTTACTGCGGACTTGATGTGAATAATCTATATGTTATGGGTTCGCTCGGTTGGTTCTATATGACAAACGGTGTTGATCTCGACCGTGCAATGACGGATAACGATTACGCAATGGAGATGATTGCAAAGCTTGACTCACACCTTCAAGGTGCAGGAATAACAAATGACAGGGCAAAAGAAAAGAAAGCCGAGATTTTAAAGGATGCAAAGTATGTTTATCAATGCTTTGACACATTGGGACTTTACATTGTTGATGTTGACAAAAACAGAGCCGATGAACTCATGAACGACAGCGGTATTGATTTTGTACTTGACGGCGGTTGCGTTCCCAAAAATATGAAAGACCTCAACATTGACGGAAAAACAGATGAAAAGGACGCTGAGCTTATTCAGAAGTATCTTATCAAAGACCTCACCTTTGACGATTATGACGAAAATCAGTATGCTCTTTTTGTTTGCGATATCAACGGTGATAAAACCCCCGATATCCGTGATGCGACAGAAATCCTAAAAAAGTGACAATTGTCATAATTTGTGCAAAGTGAATATGATTTTAACTGCGACAGCTGTAATTTTAGCTGTCGCTTTTGATTTGTGACAGCAATGTGAAACTTTGAATAATTATTTGTAATTTCTCTTGACATTCAAAATGAAGGTGCTATAATTACTGATACAAATTGTTTTGTATCGAACTATTCTATATAGAACAATATCTCATAAGTGTGATTTCGGAGGTGAAATAATGTGTGATGACAAAAGCGTAAAAAGCTGTAAGTGCAACAAACGCTTTAATGATTCAATCGGTCACGAAATCAAGGTGCTTAATCAGGTTTTGCAGAGAAAGTTAATCTATTCCGCCAAGGATAAGGGTGTGGATAAGCTGACTCTTATGCACGGCTGGATTATTGCATATCTCTATGATCATCGTGATGAAGATGTTTATCAAAAAGATATTGAAAACGCATTTTCAATTGCCCGTTCAACCGTTACAAGTATTCTTAAACTTATGGAAAAGAAAAATTACATAACGAGGGAGAGCGTTGAAAGTGATGCAAGGCTCAAAAAACTTGTCTTGACCGAAACAGGTATTGAACTTCATTACAAAATCGAAAATATGATAACCAAAAACGAAACTTTGCTTGACAGTCTGCTGACAAAAGAAGAAAAGAAACAATTTCTTTTTCTTATAAATAAAATTCTCAGCGGACTTGAAAATGCAAATTAAAACGGAAGGAGATAAGTATGATAAAAACTTTGGCAAAAAATATCAAAGGTTTCGTCAAAGAATCCGTTCTGACTCCGTTCTTTATGATACTCGAAGTAATTGTTGAAACAATTATTCCGTTTCTTATGTCATCAATGATTGACGACGGTATCAACAAGGGCGATATGCAGCACATATTCATAACGGGCGGTTATATGGGTGCACTTGCACTCACGGGCTTGTTTGCAGGTATGATGGGCGGTATCTACGGTGCAAAAGCTTCGGCAGGCTTTGCAAGAAACCTCAGACGCTCAATGTTTGCAAATATCCAGTCATTCTCGTTTGCCAACATTGACCGTTACTCAACCGCAGGACTTGTTACACGTATGACAACGGATGTAACAAATCTTCAGAATGCATATCAGATGCTTTTAAGAATGTGTTTCAGAGCGCCTGTATCGCTCATCTGTGCAATGGCAATGACATTCATCATCAATGCAAGGCTTGCCTGTATTTATCTCATTGCAACAATTTTACTTTCTGTTGTTCTTGCCTTTATTATGAAGGCAACATACAAGTATTTCAGTCAGGTTTTTGAAAAGTACGATGAACTCAACGCAAGCGTTCAGGAAAATGTAACTTCAATCAGAGTTGTAAAGGCTTTCGTTCGTGAAAAACACGAAGTTGGCAAGTTCCGCAAGGCAGCCGACAATGTTTACAGACTTTTTGTTAAGGCTGAAAATGCCATGGTAACAGTATCACCGATTATGATGGTTACTTCATACGCATCAATCATCCTTGTAAGCTGGTTTGGCGCAAATATGATCGTAAGCAGTGAGCTTACAACAGGTGAACTTACAAGTATGCTCACATATTGTATGAACATTCTTATGAATCTTCTTATGGTGGCAATGGTGTTTGTAATGCTCACAATGAGCCTTGCAAGCGGCAAGCGTGTTGCAGGTGTGCTTAATGAAAAATCAACGCTTGCAAATCCCGAAAATCCTGTTTACGAGGTTAAGGACGGAAGCATTGAGTTTGACAATGTTTCATTCTCATACAACACAAAAGCCGAAAAACCGATTCTCAACGATATCAACCTAAAAATCAAATCAGGCGAAACAATCGGTATTATCGGCGGTACGGGTTCTTCAAAAACAAGCCTTGTAAACCTTATTGCAAGACTTTATGATGTAACCGAAGGTTCTGTTAAGGTCGGCGGAAAAGATGTTCGTGACTATGATATCGAAACTCTGCGTGACAAGGTTTCGGTTGTGCTCCAGTCGAATGTTCTTTTCAGCGGTACAATCCTTGACAACCTCAGATGGGGCAACGAAAATGCTACAGAGGAAGAATGCGTCAATGCCTGCAAGCTGGCGTGTGCAGATGCGTTTATCGAAAGCTTCCCCGATAAGTACAACACAAAAATCGAACAGGGCGGTACTAATGTTTCGGGCGGTCAGAAACAGCGTCTTTGCATTGCAAGAGCTTTGCTGAAAAATCCGAAAATTCTTATTCTTGATGATTCGACAAGTGCAGTTGATACCGCAACAGACGCAAGTATCCGCAAGGCATTCAGCGAGAATATCCCCGATACTACAAAGCTGATTATTTCACAGCGTGTATCAAGCGTTTCACACGCAGACAAGATTATTGTAATGGATGACGGCGAGATAAGCGCAGTGGGTACTCACGAAGAACTTATCAAAAACAGTCCGATTTACAATGAAATTTATGTTGCCCAGACAAGCGGCAACGGTGATTTTGATGCGAAAGGAGAGCTGTAATTATGCCGGGACCAATGGGAAGAAGAAACCGAGGACCTGCACAAAAGGTTGAAAATTCAGGTCAGGTTCTTAAAAGACTAATCGGTATTATCTTCAAAAAATATAAATTTCAGATGATTATTGTTTTCGTCTGCATCCTCATCAGCGTACTCGCAAATGTTCAGGGTTCATTGTTTATTCAGAATCTTATTGACGATTACATCACTCCGATGATTCAGAGCGGAAGCCGTGACTTCGGACCGATGCTCGGAGCAATTTTAAGAGTTGCAATTTTCTATGCAATCGGTGCGGCGTCGGCGTTTATCTACGCCAAAATTATGGTTTATGTAACACAGGGTACAATGCGTGATTTGCGTTGTCAGATATTTGAACATATGGAAAGCCTTCCGATAAAATACTTTGACACACACCCTCACGGCGATATCATGAGCGTTTACACAAACGATATTGACACCCTCCGTCAGATGATCAGCCAGAGTATTCCTCAGCTTTTCAACAGCGGAATTACAATCATAGCCGTTCTTGTCAGTATGTTTACACTCAGTATTCCTCTTACAATTCTTACACTTGTAATGGTTGGTGTAATGCTTTTTGTAACAAAACAGCTTGCGTCACGAAGCGGAAGGTTTTTTGCAAGACAGCAGGCAGACCTCGGTGCGACTAACGGTTACATTGAGGAAATGATGAACGGTCAGAAGGTTGTAAAAGTATTTAACCATGAGAAAAAGAGCATTGAAGAATTCAATGAGCTTAATGACAGGCTTTTCAACAGTTCATACAACGCAAACAAGTTTGCAAATATCCTTATGCCGATTAACGCACAGATTGGTAACATCAGCTATGTGCTTTGTGCAATCGTAGGTTGTATCTTTGCTCTCAACAACTTCCTCGGATTTACAATCGGTAAACTCGTAAGCTTCCTCACATTTAACAAGAGCTTTACCCAGCCTATCAATCAGGTCAGCCAGCAGTTTAACTCAATTGTTATGGCACTTGCAGGTGCAGACCGTATCTTTAAACTTCTTGACGAAGAGCCTGAGGTTGATGACGGATATGTAACACTTGTTAATGTACGCAAAGAGGGCGACAGGCTTGTTGAAACTGAGGAAAAAACAGGTATGTGGGCTTGGAAGTATACTCACAGCATAACAGGCAAAACAGAGTACCGTGAACTCGAGGGCGCGCTTGTTATGGACGATGTTGACTTTGGCTACACGGATGATAAAATCGTTCTTCACAATATTGATTTGTACGCAGAACCCGGTCAGAAGATTGCGTTTGTCGGTTCAACAGGTGCAGGCAAAACAACAATCACAAACCTTATTAACCGATTCTATGATATTCAGGACGGTAAAATCCGTTATGACGGAATCAATATCAACAAAATCAAAAAAGGCGACCTTCGCCGTTCACTCGGTATAGTTTTACAGGATACACACCTGTTCACGGATACCGTAATGGAAAATATCCGTTACGGCAGACTTGACGCAACAGACGAAGAGGTTATCGCAGCGGCAAAGCTTGCCAACGCAGACAGCTTTATCAGAAAACTTCCTGACGGCTACAATACTCTGCTCAAAGGTGACGGTGGCAATCTCAGTCAGGGACAGCGCCAGATGCTTGCGATTGCAAGAGCCGCTGTTGCAGATCCGCCCGCACTTATCCTTGATGAGGCTACAAGTTCAATTGATACCCGTACCGAAAAGATGGTTCAGGACAGCATGGATAAGCTTATGCACGGCAGAACAACCTTTGTTATTGCCCACAGACTTTCTACAATCAAGAATTCAGACTGTATTATGGTTCTTGAAAAGGGCAGAATTATCGAGCGTGGTTCACACGAACGGCTTCTTGAACAAAAGGGCAGATACTATCAGCTTTATACAGGCAAAACCGCATAATGATAATCGAAAGGGGAGAGTCGCAAAGGCTCTCCTTTTTCTGTTCTTGAAATATTGACTTGTTTATTGTACAATAAGACTCAGAATTGTGAGGTGTTAAAAATTAAAATTAATTCAAAATTGATTTTAAAGCTTACTGCATTGTTTGCGGTAATCTGTCTTGCACTTTGTTCGTGTTCAATCAATATCAATGTGAACGGTTCCGATTCGGAAAGCAAAACAACTGTTTCAGAAATCGGAACATTATCGGTTCATTACCTTGATGTCGGACAGGGTGACAGCATATTTATTGAACTGCCGAATCAAAAGTGTATGCTGATTGATGCAGGCGAAAATATGTACGGCAAAAGTATTACCGAATATATCAATAATCTCGGATACACAAATATTGATTATCTCGTTGCAACTCACCCTCATGCCGACCATATCGGTTCAATGGCTTATGTTGTAAAGCATAATAATATCGGCGAAATCTATATGCCTAAGGTTACAACCACAACCAAGACCTATGAGAATCTGCTCACGGCAATTGCAGACAAGGGACTTAAAGTCAAGTCAGCCAAAGCGGGTATGAATATTATTGATGACAACGATTTCAGCATAAATATTCTTGCTCCCGTAACAATTGACGAGGATAATCTGAACAATTGCTCTGTAATTCTAAAAATAACTTATAAAAACGACAGCTTTCTGTTCCTCGGAGATGCCGAAAAGAAAGAGCTTGAAACTGTTACGGCAGATATGAGTGCAGAAGTTCTTAAAGTAGGTCATCACGGAAGCAGAACATCAACAACAAAAGCGTTGCTTGAAAAGGTGAATCCAAAATATGCGGTTATTTCACTCGGCAAGGATAACAGCTACGGACATCCGCACAAAAGCACATTAAAGCTGCTTGATGAATTCGGAGTTGAAACATACAGAACCGATGAAAACGGAACAGTTGTCATTTCAACCGAGGGTTCAGGTGTGACAATCAAAACGGGACAAACTTCAATGAAAAGGGATGAATAAGCTTGAAAAAATTTATTGTTGACAGAATAGAAGGCGACAAGGCTGTTCTTGAGTGTGAAAACGGCGATATGGTGAATCTTGAACTTAAAGCCCTGCCGAAAAATATCAAAGAAGGCGATGTAATCAACTTTCAGGAAAACAGCTATTTTCTGAACAGCGATGAAACAAAAGCCAGAAAAGAAAAAATTAAAAATCTGATGAATTCGCTTTTTGAAGATTAAAAATCATGCAAAAACAAAAATGCTCTGTACCAAAACAAACGATACAGAGCATTTTTATTTGTAATTGTGTAATCAATGTGTGTTGTCTGCTGTAAGTGACCTTCTGAAAATATGTCTGAAAATGAATCGGACAACTGGGCCTGCAAAAAACAACTGCCAGCAAAGTGCCATAGGGAAGTTGAGTGCGGTAGTTTCAAGCCATACCGAAATAATCTCAACACCCGCATTTTTAAAAATAAGAGTGGCAGCAAGGCTCATAAGAGGACACATAAAGATAACCGAAATTGCAGAAATTGCGAGTACAAGGAAGAAAGGATTATCCTTTGCAGGGTTTACAATCTTAAAAGCAAGCTTTTTGGCAATGTGAGCGATAATGAAAAAGTCAAGAATAAATGCAATCGGCCCCATAAAAGAAAGTTCTTTGAAGGCGGAAAGAAAAACTTCGTTTTTCATTTCGCCGATATTAAGAGCTGTGTTGTAGCAAATCATGGCATAAACCATAAAGAACACCATGATAATCGTAAAAATAACTTCCTGAAATTTAGTTTTTGGCATAAAAAATCTCCTTTATAAAAATGATAACTTAGTAAACATATAAGTGTTGTTCGTTATCATTTCCTTAAGGAGAAATGTGCGTTTCCAATTAAACCATTATATATTTCGGAAATTATACTATAATTTTTTTATTTTGTCAACTTCAAAAAATTTTTCATTGCAATTACTCTGTTTAATACATTTTGTGACACTTTTATTACAATTCAGATTCATTTCTCGGTGGATTTTTACTTTGAAATTTGGTATAATACATATGATTGTGATGAAAATTATACTTAAAACTTGCGGTTCTGTTCAGAAAGGGCATTTTTACTATGGGCGCATCAATTTATATTGCGGATGATGAAAAGAACATTCGTGACCTTATTACAAAGTTTCTTGAGAGTGACGGTTACAGCGTTACCGCCTTTGAAACCGGTGACGAGCTTATGGAGGAATTCCTTAAAAAACCGTGTGAACTTGTAATTTTTGATATAATGATGCCCGGAACAGACGGCCTGACAATATGTCGTCAGCTCAGAACGATAACGGATGTTCCTATAATTATGCTGACCGCAAAAGATTCCGAATATGACTATGTAAGGGGAATAACCCTCGGGGGCGATGATTACCTGACAAAGCCGTTCAGACTTACAACCCTTTTAATGAGAGTAAAATCCCTTTTAAGAAGAATGGATATGAACACCAAAAAGGTGACAGGTCAGGAGCTTTCGGATATTAAAATCGGAAATCTTAGATTTTCGGCGCAGGAAAACTGCCTTTATTGCAAAGGCAAGCCTGTTTCTTTGAGCAAAACAGAACTTAAAATGCTTACATATATGTTAAAAGAACCGAAAAAGGCATTTTCAAGAGAAGAAATTCTTGAAGGTGTGTGGGGATTCGATACCGAAGTTGAAACCCGTGTAACAGATGAAACCTTGCGAAGAATACGCAGAAAGTTAAGCCTTGCAGGCAGTAATGTCAGCATAGGCACGATATGGGGCTTTGGTTACAGAATAAGCATTGCGGAGGATAAAAAGTGAAACACATAAAATTCCGTATTTTGATTATTGTATGGTCGTCAATGATTTTACTTTTTTTCGCATTTGCAGGAATTTTAAATATAGTTTTGCCGTCCCACTTCGTAAGTGAGGCAGAAGACGCTCTTGAATACGAAATTGATTATCAGCATTATATTTCTAACAGCAACGGCGAGAGCGAAGATGATTCTTCGGATTATTATGAAGAAGATTCTAATGAAGAATCAACTCTTCAAAAAAAGTTTGAAAGCGGTTATCAGGATTCGTATTTCACCTCGGATATTGACTATATTGATGTAACAGACGCCCTTAATGATAAAAATACCTCCGAGGGCAACAGCCTTGTCGGCTCAAATTCAACTTCATTAAAAAGTACATACGAACTCACCGAATGGGTTAAGAATCACAATATATCCGAAGAACAAATATATACACTTCAAACAGATAACGGCTATTATGTATTTACCGTTTATGAAGAACCGCAGAATTATGATTATTGGGACGATGCAGAATCCGATGCAAACGATTCGCCTGTGTATTTAATGTACATAAATATCGACCATATCGTAAAATATACCCGTTCGCTTAACTGGCTTATTTCAGCAATTTTTCTTTGCGCAATTGTTGTGATGAGCATAATCGGTTACAGACTCGGCGTTAAAATCGAGGAGTCACAGAAAACTCAGCGCAGATTCTTTCAGAATTCTTCTCACGAACTCAAAACCCCTCTTATGGCAATTCAAGGCTATGCCGAGGGCATTGAAATGGATGTTGTAGATCCGCAAAATGCCGCAGGCATAATTATGCAGGAAACCGAGAGAATGACAAGTCTTGTTGAGGAAATTCTTTCAATTTCATAAATCGATTCACGACATTTTAAGCTTGACCTTGTAAAGCTTGACATAAAAGAGGTTCTTTACGATTGTTTTCGGTCACTTGATGCTGTTCAGCAGATGAACGGCATAAGCATTGTGCCTGAATTTCCCGATGAAGAAATCTATGTAAAATGTGATGAAGATCAAATGGCAAGGGCATTCCGAAATATCATAATAAACGGTCTGAAATATTCAAAAAAGAAAATTACTGTTGCCTGCGAAACCAATCAGAAATATGTTTATATCCGATTCAAGGATGACGGTAACGGTATAAACCGTGATGATATTGAACATATCTTCGACAGATTCTACAAAGGCAGTGACGGCGGAACTGGCATCGGTTTGTCGCTTGCAAATGAGATTATACATCTTCACAAGGGCAGTGTAACAGCGTATAACTACCTTGACGGTGCCGTATTTGAAGTGAAACTGCCGATTATTGACTGATTATTTGTGCAAATTGCTGAAAATACAAATAATCGCTTACTTGTGACATTTTTGTGATGCTTTTTGACGAATTTTGTGGTATTATGGTAATGCGTTTGCAATATATAATATTTGGTTAACGAATTTATAATTTGATAATTAATATACAGATATATAATGAGGTGCAGCTATGAACAGCAGTGTGCTGGCTTATCTTGAAAACTCAGCCGAATACTTTCCCGAAAAATGTGCGGTAACTGACGAAAAGGTTTCCTATTCATATTCCGAGCTTGTAAAACTCAGCTCATCTGTCGGAACCGCCCTTTCTGAACTTATCACATCGGGAGATGCAGTAGGCATATATATGGAAAAATGTGCCGATGCGGTAGCGGCATTTTTTGCAACCGTGTACGCAGGCGGATTTTATTCTGTTCTCAACACGGAGCTTCCGCAGAACAGACTTCAGACCACAGTTTCCGTACTCAATCCAAAGGTGATTGTAACTTCTGAAAACTTGCTTGAAACAGCGAAAGAATATTTCTCTGAAAGAAAAATTGTGACCTTTGAAGATTTGGCAAAATCGGAGCCTGATTATGCAAAGCTTGGCGAAATCCGCAGCCATAAAATTGACACAGATCCGCTCTACATCAACTTCACTTCCGGTTCAACAGGCACTCCAAAGGGAATTGTTGTGTGTCACAGAAGTGTAATTGACTTTATTGACCATTTTACCGAAATATTCGGCATTGATAATAACGATGTAATAGCAAATCAAGCACCGTTTGATTTTGATGTGTCCGTCAAGGATATCTATTCGGCTGTTAAAACAGGCGCAACTCTTGTTGTTGTGCCGAGGAGAATGTTCTCCGCTCCTGCCGAACTCATTGATTTCATATGTGACCGCAGGATTACTGTTATGATATGGGCTGTTTCGGCTCTCTGCCTTATCAGCACATTCCATGCGCTTGACTACAGAACTCCCGAAACCGTTAATAAGATTCTTTTCAGCGGTGAGGTTATGCCGCTCAAGGCGCTTAAAAATTTCCGTTCACATCTTCCAAATGCAAAGTATGTCAACCTTTATGGACCGACTGAAATCACCTGTAACTGCACATACCATATTCTCGACAACGACTGCGACTATGCAGACGGTATTCCGATAGGCAAACCGTTCCCTAATGAAGATGTTATTCTTCTTGATGAGAATAATAACAGAATTTCAGAGGTTGGCAAAGTCGGTGAAATCTGCGTGAGAGGTACTGCTCTTGCACTCGGTTACTACTCAAATCCCGAACAGAATGCAAAGGCTTTTGTTCAGAATCCGCTTAATCCGTACTATCCTGAATTAATTTACAGAACAGGTGACCTTGCAAGATACAACGAAAACGGTGAACTTGTTTTCAGCGGAAGAAAGGATTTTCAGATTAAATATATGGGACATCGCATAGAGCTTGAGGAAATCGAGCGTGAGATGTCGGCTGTTGACGGTGTTGAGCAATGCTGTTGTATTTTTGATGAGAAAAAATCAAGGCTCAAGGGTTTTTTCGTAGGCTCAATTGAAAAGGACGAGCTTGCCGCATCAATGTCAAGAGATTTGCCTGCGTTTATGGTTCCGGGCGTTATCCGCAGGGTTGATGAAATGCCGCTAACAAAGAACGGCAAAATTGACCGTAAAAAGCTTGCTGAAATTGCAGGGGGCAGAAGAAAATGAACGAAATATTAAAGCAGAACAAAACTGCATTCTATGTTTTTGATGTAAAAACTCTCAAAGACAGAGTAGCATATCTCAGAAAAATGCTTCCCGAAGATGTTGCAATCTGCTATGCAATCAAGGCGAACACATTTATTACGGCAGAACTTGAAAATGATGTTGACCGCTTTGAAATCTGCTCACCGGGTGAGGCTGAAATCTGCGATTTGCTTGATATTCCCGACAAAATGATGGTGATTTCGGGTGTGTACAAAACTCCAGAAGTTATGGAAAATATGGTTGCAAACGGAAAATGCGACAGAATATTCACCGTAGAGTCACTTACACAGTTTAATCTTTTCAAAGAATTGTCCGAAAAATATAAAAAGAAAATTTCTTTGCTTTTAAGACTTACAAACGGAAGTCAGTTCGGAATTAATTCCGATGAAATCGAAGAAATTATTTCAAAAAGAAACGAATTTGAATATCTCGACATACTCGGTATTCAGTTCTTTTCAGGAACACAGAAAACCTCTCTTAAAAAACTCAAGAGAGAAGTTGACAAACTTGACAATCTTCTTATTCTTCTCAAAGAGAAATATGATTATACCGCAGAAGAGCTTGAATACGGCACAGGATTCCCTGCAGCCTATTTCAAGGAAGATACCATAAATGAGGACGAGCTTATCGGCGGATTTGCACAGCTTTTGAATGAGATGACTTCAAAGCCGAAAATCACGCTTGAGCTCGGACGAAGCATTGCCGCAATCTGCGGTAAATACTACACGCATATCGTTGATAAAAAGTGCAACAAAGGGGAGAACTACCTTCTTGTTGACGGCGGAATGAACCATATTGTGTACTACGGTCAGCATATGGCAATGAAACAGCCGTACCTTTCGGTTTGCGGAAAAGAAACTGAGCCGTGTACCGAATCATGGAATATCTGCGGTTCACTTTGTTCAATGAATGATATAATCGCAAAACAGATTTCTTTGCCTGATATTGAAATCGGTGATGTAATTTGTTTTGAAAACACAGGCGCTTATTGTATGACAGAGGGAATTTCTTTGTTTTTAAGTCGTGACATTCCCTCGGTTTATATAAAGAAGGAGGACGGAACATATCTTTGCGTCCGTGATTCCTTTGAAACATTTAATTTAAACAAACCCAATTACAGAAAGGAAACGAATTAAAATGGATGAACTTATTGAGATTTTAGAGGACATTAAACCGGATGTAGATTACGAAGGCTGCGAAAACCTTATTGACGGTCACTATCTTGACTCTCTTTCAATCATTTCTCTTATTGCTGAGATTGAGGATGCTTTTGATGTGACAGTTCCTGCAGTGGAAGTTGTTCCTGCAAACTTTAATTCAGTAAAGGCAATGTGGAGTATGATTGAAAGACTCCAAGAGGAGGAATAAGATGGATCTTCCATCATTACTGATGGCGGGCAGTCTTGACACGCTGACCTCATATTTTTCGGTAGCGTTTCTTGTCATTTTTCTGCCTGTTTCAGTTGTTGTGTATGCCGTCATTCCGCAAAAAGCAAGAAAGTATTTTCTGCTTATTGCAAGTTTTGCTTTCTTTTGGCTGATAAGCGGTCAGTTGATTGCCTATTTATGCCTGATAATAATGGGCGTCCATTATTTCGGCCTGTGGCTTGACCGTATTCAAACGCAAAAAAGTGCGGCACTAAAGGCTGTGCCTAAGGAGGAGAAAAAGGCTCTTAAAAAGGTTTATCTCCACCGCAGTCGCAGAGTTCTGTTGTTTGCCGCCGTACTTATGATAGGCGGTCTGCTTGTAATCAAATACTCACCGTTTTTTACAACAAATGTAAATTCGCTGTTATTGCTTTTGAATATTCCGATTCAGTTTGATATTCCGAGTTATATAATGCCGATTGGTATTTCATTCTTTACTTTGCAGGCTGTATCGTACCTCTTTGATGTTTACAGAGGACTTATTAAAGCAGATGACAACATATTAAGACTTGCGTTGTTTATGTCTTTCTTTCCGCAGATTGTAGAAGGTCCTATCTGCCGTTACGGTCAGACAGCCAATCAGCTGTGGAATGTAAAGCAAATTGAGTTTGAAAACTTAAAACTCGGTGCAGTCCGTATTCTTTTCGGTCTTATGAAAAAACTCGTAATCGCTGACAGACTTAATCCTATGATTAAGCAGATTTTCAGCCATTACGACGACTATCAGGGCGGAATAATCGCTCTCGGAGCAATTGCCTATACAATTCAGCTCTATTGCGATTTCTCCGGCACAATGGATGCCGTAATGGGTGTTGCTCAGATTTTCGGCGTTACAATGCCCGAAAACTTTGAAAGACCTTTCTTTTCAAAATCAATTTCAGAATTTTGGAAAAGGTGGCATATTACACTCGGCACATGGTTCAAGGATTATATCTTCTATCCCGTCACCATGTCAAAGCCGATGAAAAATCTTACATCTTCCGCACGCAAAAAGCTCGGCAACCACTTTGGTCCGTTGCTTGCGGGAAGCATAGCGTTGTTCTGTGTATGGTTCTGCAATGGACTGTGGCACGGTTCTGCGTGGGGTTACATATTCTTCGGTATGTACCACTTTGTGCTTATTCTGTCGGGCAACATCATTGCCCCTGCGGTTACCGCATTCAATAAAAAGCTTCACATCAATTCCGAATGCTTTGCGTACAAAGTGTTTCAGATAGTTCGTACATGCATACTTGTTGTTATCGGCGAAATGTTTTTCAGAGCAGAAAGACTTACAACAGGTCTTTCAATGTTCGGGAAAATGGTGACCGATTTCAGCTTTTCAAGCCTTAACTATGAGCTTATGAAAAAGCTTAAAATTGATATGCATGATGTTATGATCGTGCTTATTGCGCTTGCATTTATTTTTGTAATCAGCGTTCTCAATGAAAAAGGAATATGTGTGCGTGGTGCAATTGCAAAGAGAAATGTTGTTATAAGATGGGCGGCTGTTTACGCTCTTATTATGTTCATCATAATCTTCGGTGCTTACGGCAAGGGCTATGTTCCTGTTGATCCGATTTATGCGAACTTCTAAGGAGGTCTGATTATGAAGAAAATAATTAAGAGAATTGTCAGCTGTGTCCTGTTTGTTGCAATACTTCTCGGATTACTTCAGGTGTCCTCACTCATATTTCAGCCAAAGTCAAATGACAAGGCGGCGGGCATTCATTATCCGAGAGCAAACGGTATTTTCAGTGAACCTAAAGACAGTATTGACACTGTATTTATCGGTGACAGTGAGGTGTATCATTCGTTCATTCCGCTCTATATCTGGAGGGATTACGGAATTACCTCGTATGATGTTTCTTCTCCTGCTCAAAAGCTTGTGTACTCAATGGAATTTTTGAAAAAAACTTTTGAAAAACAAAGTCCGAAGATTGTGTTCCTTGAAACCAATGCGATTTTCAGAAAATCTTATTTTGAGGATGAAATCACATATAAGGCAGAGCAGATTTTCCCTGTGTTCAGATATCATGACCGTTGGAAGAATCTTCAGCTCAAGGATTTTTCGGCTACAGTTGAATATACTGCGAACGAGAATAACAAAGGTTATTACTTTACTAAAAAGTCTAAGCCTGCGACAGATAAGGCTATCAAGAAATATATGAAGTATTCCGATGTTTCTGCACCGATACTTTCTACCAACAAAAAGTATCTCAAAGAAATTGCGAAATTCTGTAAAAAGCACGGTACAAAACTTGTGCTGATAAGTACCCCAAGCACAAAGAACTGGAACTATCAGCGACATAATGCTATGGAAGCGGTTTCAAAGGATCTCGGTGTTGATTATATCGACACCAATTTGCTCCGTGATGATATCCCGATTGATTGGAAAAAGGATTCAAAGGATAAAGGCGATCACCTTAACTACAAAGGTGCTGTGAAGCTGACAAATTATATCGGAAAGTATCTTGACGATACAAAGCTCTTCAAAGATAAGCGTAACGATCCGTCATACGATAACTGGAATACCTGTCTTGATAAGTTTGAAAAGCAGGTCAAAAAGGGTACAAGTTCGGAAAACTGATTTATTTAGAATCTAAAATCTTTCCCCTGTGTTGCAATCCGATGCAGGGGAAAGGGAAAAGAAATATTAAAAAACTTTTAAAAAAGTATTGACAAAAATTCAGTTTTACCGTATAATCAATACTGCTCACGAAAAAAGTGAGAGATAAATGCGAGTGTGCTGGAATAGGCAGACAGGCACGTTTGAGGGGCGTGTGTTTCACGACGTACGGGTTCAAGTCCCGTCACTCGCACCATAGAAAAGACTTGATACTTTGCGTATCAAGTCTTTTCTATTTTATGCAAGCAAGCGATGACGGGACTTGAGGTAGCCTTGCGACCGCCGCCTGTGGCGGAAAAAGGGAGCAAAGCGCTGTCTGAAATAAGGAGCATAAGGAAGTGCATCCATGCACAACGCAATGCGACTATATTTCAGACGGGGAGAGAGTAACCGTAAAAACAAAAGTGGATAGAAGAAAACAACTGTTTTTAGGGAGAGCGTTGATGAAAGTATGATGATGAACAAGCCACATTGGCGAGGTTGTAAGTTTGACATATAGCAATCACCGTCACTCGCAGTTATCATTACAACAAATTGTAATAGGGAATATGACGGGACTTGTTTTTTTACCACATAATTTTTTTGTAGTCAGTAAGGGCGTTTATCGAACGCCCACAGGTAAAGTAACATATCTACAGCACCATACCTTGACAAGCAAAATCCGTTGTGATAATATCGTTTTGGCAACGGGAGTCCGTTAAACATATTTAATTTGGAGATATGAATTTATGGAAAAAGCAGTTTTATTTGACCTTGACGGCACATTGTGGCACACTTGTGATGTGATTTTGCCTGTGTGGAACGATATACTTAAAAAACATAAAGAAACAACAAAGCAAATTACACTTGAAGAAATGAACAGTTATATGGGAAAGACGGTTGAACAGATTGCGTCAATAATGTTGCCTGAGCTTCCGCTTGAAAATTCGGTCGCAATTGTAAAGGAGTGTTGTGCGGAACAGATTCCGTCACTTCGTAAAACGGGCGGTCATTTGTATTATAATCTTGAAAGTACACTTGAAATTCTTTCAAAGAATTATTTTCTCGGCATAATCAGCAATTGTCAATGCGGATATATAGAGGCATTTTTGTTTGCTCATAAGCTTGAAAAATATTTCTCCGATTTTGAAATGTCAGGCAGAACAAATCTGACAAAGGGAGAGAATATAAAGCTTGTTATGGAGCGTAACGGCATTGATAAGGCTGTGTATCTCGGCGATACAATCGGTGATCAGCTTGCCGCCAAAGATGCAGAAATACCGTTCGTGTTTGCATCATACGGATTCGGCACAACGGAAAATCCCGAATATACAATCAGTTCGTTCGATGAATTGCCAAAAGTTGCAGATAAAATTCTCGGCTGATTGCCAAACAATAGGATGATGTCGGGATACAGCCTATCCCGATGTCATTCTTGTAAAAGCATAAAGTTTCAGTTTTTATGCGTTTTTTGCAGATAGAGAAAAAATTATGTAAGAAAATTGAAAAAACTTTCAAATATGTGTTGACAAGTTAAATACCTTATGATATAATCTTGATTGTTGAGTTAAGAAACCGACAAAAATCTAATAAATGCGAGTGTGCTGGAATAGGCAGACAGGCACGTTTGAGGGGCGTGTGTTTCACGACGTACGGGTTCAAGTCCCGTCACTCGCACCATTAAAAGAGGATTGATGCTTTAGTATCAATCCTCTTTTAATTTGTACCAGCAAGCGATGACGGGACTTGAAGGCGACCGTTAAGAAAACAGTCCGGTGGACTGTTTTTAGGGAGAGCGTTGATGACACTTTGACGATGAACAAGCCGCATTGGCGAGGACGGAAGTTTGATATATAGCAATCACCGTCACTCGCAAGTTACCGTTATCAATTTGTATTAGTGAATATGACGGGGAGAGAGTAACCGTAAAAATAAAAGTGGATAGAAGAAATCAACTGTTTTTAGGGAGAGCGTTGATGAAAGTATGACGATGAACAAGCCGCATTGGCGAGGACGGAAGTTTGACATATAGCAATCACCGTCACTCGCAAGTTACCGTTATATCAATTTGTATTAGTGAATATGACGGGGAGAGAGTAACCGTAAAAATAAAAGTGGATAGAAGAAAACAACTGCTTTTAGGGAGAGCGTTGATGAAAGTATGACGATGAACAAGCCGCATTGGCGAGGACGGAAGTATGACATATAGCAATTTTTCTATTTCAACAGGTAAAACCGCTGAAACACTTGTCGGACACAAACAAACACGGCTCAATGTTTTGGCAACCCGAAAAAATAAAAATACGGAACAGAAATCTGCTCCGTAAAAATTATTTAAAGAATATCCAACCTTCAACCTTGTCGCCGTCAACCATAAAAGCTTTTTCTGCAATTTCCGCAAGTGGCGAATCACTGTAACTGTCCGAATAAAAATTGTCAATTTTTCCGTCAGGAAAAGCCTCATAAAATCGCTTTACCTTTTCCTTGCCGTGACAGTTTACACCCGAATATTTTCCGCTGTGCATATCTACCTTTGATGCCATAAGGTTTTTTATTTTGAGCCTTTTGCAAACGGGTTTCAGCAAAAATTCGGGTGACGCCGAAATAATTACATCATCATCTTTCTTTTGTTCAAGGTAAAACGGTTTTATATTTCCTATGTATTCCTTCCAGAAATCATTTACATCCTTTTCAGTATCGCAATAGGTAAGAAATCTGTACATTTTTTCTTTAAAATCAGTTTTTGTACCTTTTTTGAATACATAGAATTTTAAAAATGCTCCCAAAAGCGATGGGGCAAGAGTGAGTATTTTTTTATGTCTTTTAAGGCAGAATAAATAGAAGTCGGCTGTTGAGTCCCCGTAGTAAATCGTTTTGTCAAAATCGTAAACATTCATAATATGCAAATTCCTTTTTAGTTTTGCAAATAATTTTTGATATTCAATTCTTAATAGAAGAGAACATCTGCACTATGATTATAATATGAGAAGAAAATTTTTGCAACATTTCCCGTTAACAAGCTCATTTTGGCTGATTATCCAAAGAATATACTGTTATTCTGTTGCTTTTAACTCTGTTTTGTTGTACAATATACTATGTATTATTGTATAAAGGAGAAAATCCGTGTTTGGTTATTTGCAGATTCAAAAGAGCGAACTGCTTGTTCGTGAATCCGAGGCTTATAAGGCTGTGTATTGCGGTCTTTGCAGGCAAATGGGTAAGGATTACTCCGTGTTTACAAGATTTACGCTAAGCTATGACTGCACATTTTATGCAATGCTTTTAATGTCGCTTAACCGTTCATGCAAAGGCTTTAAAAACGGCAGATGCACCTGTAATCCTCTTAAAAAATGCAAGTTTGCAACAGATTCGGGTGACGCATACAGAAAGGCTGCCGCATTTTCAATGATATCGGTTTATTATAAAATCATTGATGATATTCAGGACAGCGGATTTTTTAAAAAGCTGTTGTGCAGAATCATAAAGCCTTTCTTTTCTCATCAGAGGAAAAAGGCGGCAGATAAGTATCCCGATATGGACAAAGCAGTTTCTGATATGATGAAGATGCAGTATGACGCTGAACATTCGGAAAAGCCGTCTGTAGATATGTCGGCTCATCCAACGGCATTAATGCTCGCTGCTGTATTGTCGGCTGAGGCTCATGATGAAATTCAAAAAAGAGTTCTCTATGAATTCGGCTATCATATCGGCAGGTGGATTTATCTTGTCGATGCCGCAGATGATATAGAAAAAGATATCAAATCAAACGGATTTAATCCGTTTGTAAACAAGAAAACAGGTGAGGTAAAATCATCGGATTTTATAAAAGCGGTGCTGAATCAGTCACTTGCAAGGGCATATGATGCCTACAATCTTTTGAACTTTACCGATTTTAAGGGAATTTTAGATAATATGATGCTTTTGGGATTCCCTGCATCACAAAACAGAGTAACAAGCAAACTTGATACGGAGGTCAATAATGAATAATCCTTATGAGGTTCTCGGTGTGTCTGAAACAGCTACCGATGAAGAAGTAAAAGCAGCGTACAGAAACCTTGCTAAAAAATATCATCCCGATAACTACACCGACAGTCCTCTTGCGGATGTTGCAGAGCAGAAAATGAAGGAGATTAATGAGGCATACGATATGATTAATCAGATGCGTCAGAAGGGCAAGGGTACAGGCTCAACAGGCAGTTCGTCCTATAACGCAAATTCTTCAAGCTCACAGTTCTACAATGTAAGAATTTACATTCAGAGAGGACTTCTTGATCAGGCTGATCAGATTCTTGAAAACACAGCACAGTCGATGAGAACCGCCGAATGGCATTATCTCAAGGGCATGATTGCATACCGCAGAGGTTGGTCTGAACAGGCTTTTTCATATTTCACAACTGCGTGCAATATGGACCCCAACAACACGGAATACAGAGCCGCTCTTAACAATATGCAGAACCAGAGAGCATACAACTACGGCGGTTATACTCAAACAAATCCTAACGCAACAGGTTCATCCTTCTGCGATATTTGTGCAGGAATGATGTGTGCAAACTGCTTGTGTGATTGTTGCAGAATGGGATGTTAATATGAGGAAAAACGGTATTAAAAAGGGGACAATGCGTATTGCGGTTTGCGGAATTATTGCGGCGCTCTCACTCGTTTTTATGATGATGACATCTCTCGTTCCAATCGGAACATACGCTTTGCCCTGTCTTGCAGGAATTCTCATTTCCTGCATAGTTGTTGAATACGGTTATGGATGGGCAATCGGTGTGTTTTGTGTAACTGCCGTGCTTTCAACGCTCCTTGCCGGCGATAAAGAGGCTGTTATATATTTCATTGCACTTTTCGGCTATTATCCGATTTTAAAGGGTGCTTTTGAATTTAAAATCAAAAACAGGGCAGTTCAATACATACTCAAGTTTGCGGTATTTAATGTTGCCGCCATCGGTTCGTTCTTTGTCGCAACATGGTTGTTGTCAATTCCGACAGATGAATTTACCGTTTTCGGTTTTTATGTTCCGTGGGCATTTTTGATTGCCGGAAATATTTTCTTTTTGCTCTATGATTATGCAATTACCGTCTTTGTTATGCAGTATGTTCGCAGATTAAGAGGAAAAATATTCGGTAATTTTCACAAGTAATTATAATTCAAAGAAGTTTTGAGAAGGTGGACCTAAATGAAAAAGCAAAAATTGTTTGTCCGCATAGTCTGCATAGTCCTTGTGGTTCTTATGGCAGTATCGGTAGGTGCTGTTGCAATAACTGCATTTTCGGCTAATGCGGCTCAATCAACCGAGGAGGTTTCCGCAAGCGTATCAGCAGGCGCATCAGGCTATATAAATGCGTCGTATGTAAATCTGAGAAGCGGTGCAGGCACGAATTATTCGGTTATAACCTGTATGGCAAAGAACACAAAATTTACTTTTGTTGACGGAAAGCTCTATAACTCAAAGTGGTACAAAATCAAGCTTAAATCAAATTCAAAGACAGGCTATGTTACAAAGGAATATGTTGCCGTAAGTTCTTCGGCAACGGCATCAAGCGTAACAGGCTATGTTTCTGATGATTATGTAAATCTCAGAAGCGGAGCAGGCACAAATTATTCTGTTGTTGGTTGCCTGAGAAAGAACACTAAGCTTACTTTTGTAAGCACTTCACTCTACAACTCCGCCTGGTATAAGGTTAAGGTTACTTCAACTGCTAAAACAGGTTACATAAAAAAAGACTATGTAAAAATTAACAGTTCAACCCAACCTGCAACAAAGGCAACACAACCTACAACAAAGGCAACCAAACCTGTAACTCAGCCGACTGCGTCAGCGTCAACCGTAAGCGGTTATATAACAGACGATTATGTAAATCTCAGAAGCGGTGCCGGTACAAGATATTCTGTCGTTGAGTGTATGCGATTGAATACAAAGGTTACTTTTGTAAGCACAAAGCTTTATAACAATGATTGGTATAATATTAAGCTTACATCAAATTCAAAAACAGGCTATGTAAAGAAAGACTATGTTAAGATGAACGGTCAGACACAGCCTACAACGACTCGGCCTACAACCACAAAACCGTCAACAGGTTCATCTGTTAAACTTTCCGTATCAAGCAAATCAATTTTCACAGGCAACAGATTTGCAATTACTGCAACAGCGTCCGGAAGTGTTTCATGGTCAAGCTCAAATACAGGCGTTGCAACCGTTGACTCTCGTGGTATTGTAACAGCCAAGAAAGCAGGCTCTGCAACAATTACTGCGAAAAGCGGTTCGCATTCTGCAACCTGCAAAATTACCGTAAAATCCGGCTCATCTGTAAATATATCCAACAGCAATGTAAATCTTCCGTGGCAGAAGTCAATGCTTTTGAAATCAAGAACAAGCGGTGTCACATGGTCAAGTTCAAATACAAAGATCGCAACAGTTAAGAACGGTGTAGTTGACACGGTAGGCAAGGGCTATGTAACAATCACAGCCTCAACATCATACGGTGCGGCAACCTGTCTCATTCATGTTATGCCGAGGGAAAGCGTGCGTTTCTGCTATGCGTCACCAAACTCCGCTCCGCTTAATTCAAATGTAAGCTTTAAGGCTATTACCGACACAGGCAGGGTAGGCGTGTATTTTGTAGTTACAAACGGCTCAACCTCTTATAAGGTAACCGCAACAAGCAAGGTTAAAGACGGTAACTCCTATATCTGGACAGGTACACAAAAGCTTTCAAAATCAGGCAAATGGTCTGTTAAGGCATATTCTAAATTTAAAACCGAATCAAAGTATTACACCACGGCAGGCGGCGGTGAGGGCGAGGTGTTTGTAACCTCAACAACCAATAAAACCACCACAGCTTGTGCCGAGCGCAGAGCGAGTGACGAGGTAATCAAGCTTATTGCAAACTATGAGGGATTTCTCTCAAAAGTCACAGCAGACAGCATTACAACCGATCCTACACTCGGTTACGGCAAGGTTGTAATTTCAGGCGAACAGTTCTACAACAACATAACTTCAAATCAGGCATATGCTTATCTTTGCCAGACCGTGAACAAGGGCGGATATACCACTACAACAAATGCCTACCTTGTAAATAACGGTATAAAGTTCAATCAGCAACAGTTTGACGCACTTGTGTGCTTTGCATACAATGTAGGCAGCGGTGTGTTCTACAATGATTCCGAACTTCAGTCTGTTCTCTTGAACACAGGTTCAAGCGGTACTATCAAAGCAGGCGCTTCGGGTACGGTTACAGGTTCAGATGTAAACCTCAGAAGAGGTGCAGGAACTAACTACTCCGTTGTTACCCGTATGAACTACGGAACAAAACTTAAATTTGTTGACGGCAAGCGTTATAACACAAACTGGTATAAAGTTAAGCTTTCAAACGGCACAACAGGATATATCCACAAGGACTATGTTTCTGCTTCGGGCGGTTCAAGAGATTTGAATAATGTCAATAAGCAGAACCTCATTGATGCACTTTTGCAGTACCACCATGCGGCAGGTTCTTGCTATTGGGGACTTTTGTACAGAAGAGTTGACGAGGCGGAAACATTCCTCTACGGCGATTATGACCGTGACGGTCAGCACAATTATCACAAATTCCATTTCTCATGTTACTCAAACCCGAGTTTCGGTATCTGATATTAATTTTTGCAAAGAAGGTCTTAAAATGAAAAAGATAGGTTTCATAGGCGCAGGCAATATGGCAACAGCCATTATAAAAGGTCTTATGGCACAAAACGACGGCAAGGCTGATTTTATCAATGTTTTTGATGTAAGCGAAGAAAAGTGTGCCGCTATGAAAAATATGGGTGCAAATGTAATGACATCTGCCGATGAAATTGCAAAGAACAGCTCAATTGTTGTTCTTGCAGTCAAGCCACAGAATTATCCCGAAGTTCTTGAGTCCCTCAAAAACAGCATTACAACAGCCAAAACCGTAGTATCAATTGCCGCAGGCATATCTATTGCATATGTAAGAAAAGGTCTTGAGTGTGACTGCCCTGTTGTAAGGGTTATGCCTAATACGCCTCTCTTGCTCAAAAAGGGTGCAACAGCCCTTTGTCCGTCTGAGAATATCAGCGATGATGACAAAACTATCGTTTACAATATGTTTGCAGGCAGCGGTGTTTGCGAATATATTGACGAAAGCCATATGAATGAAATAATTGCGGTAAACGGCAGCAGCCCTGCTTATATTTATCTTTTTGCAAAGGCTATGGCTGATTACGCAAAGAATTGCGGAATCGACTATGACAAGGCCATGAACCTTGTCTGTGCAACTCTTGAGGGTTCGGCAGCAATGCTCCGTGACAGCGGTGAGCCTGTTGAAACACTCATAGACAGGGTTTGCTCAAAGGGAGGCACAACAATTGCCGCTATGGATAAGCTTAAAGAACATGGCTTCTATGAGGCTGTTCTTGACGGCATGGACGCTTGTACAAAGAGGGCAGAGGAGCTTGGCAAATAATTTTGCCTTAACATAAAATGAATACATTCCTCATATATTTTAACGGACAACCAATGAGAGGAATGTATTTTATGAAAAGCATTGTATTTTCTTTTAAAAAGCGTTATCTTTTTCGCAGATCAAAGGGAATTTCACCGTCTGATGTCAGATTTTTTATAAGGCGATATTCCGTGGTGCTTATCTTTGTTTCGGCTTTTCTTACCGGACTTGTTTTCGGTTCAATTTATGCATCCAAAGCCGATAAGCAAATGCTTGATTCCCTTGATTTTCTGTTTACTACAAATCTTGATGCAAGGCTCGGTCAGAATGCCGTCAGCACATTTTGCGCCTGCTTTGCATCTGATTTTATATTTCTCACAGTTGTATTCCTCTTGGGACTTGCACCGTGGGGAATACCGTTTTTGCAGTTTGTTTCAGCATTTAAAGGCTTTGGAACAGGACTTACTGCGGCATATCTTATTATTACATATTCACTTAAAGGAGCAGGTTTTTATCTGCTTGTTGTGTTGCCGGGAACATTTTTGTTCTGTTTGGCACTCGTAAAGCTGTCGGCATATGCTTTTGAAATTTCAAAACAGATGTTTTTCAGCTTAATCGGTCATTCTCATCAAACAAATTCTTTGAAAAATGAGGTGATTGATTTTTGTTCCCAATCTGTTTCGGCACTCATAATGACCTTTTGTTCAACTTTGCTGGATACGGCTTTGTGGTGCTTGTTTTCGGGAGCGTTCAATTTTTAATTTTGGAGGGCGCTATGGCATCGGAAAAGAACGCTGTAGCATTGACAGGATTTTTCTCGTCATTGTTTCACAATTTACCACGACTTTTGCTAACGAATGTGCTTTTTGCATTGCCGTTTGCCGTAATATTCGGAATTTTCTTTTTGATTAATACACTTACGGGTATTAATTCAATGTTTATATATTTTCTTACGATAATTCCGCTTTTTCCGTTTTATGCCGGCGTAACTCAGGTTACTTCCCATATGGTAAGGGGAGAGGAAAATGTTGATGTTTTCTCAAATTTCATCGGCGGAATAAAGGAAAATCTGCTCAGATTTCTCATACACGGCGTTGTGATGTATGCCGCTGTTTTTATCAGCTACTACTCAATTGTTCTTTATCTCGGACTCGGTTCAAAGAACGGAATGTTTTATGTTCCGCTTGTTATTTGTATTTTAATTGCAATTTTCTTTCTGTTTATGTTCTTCTATGTTCCGCCTATGACGGTTACTTTTGATATCAAGATGAAGGATATTTACAAAAACAGCGCACTTATGACAATCGGTGAGCTTAAACACAATCTGTTTGCAGTTTTCGGAATTTTTATTTTATTCCTTGTTTGCGCAACGGTGCTTATGTGCAGTTTTACTCCGGTACTGCTCATCATTTTCACAATTGTTCTTGCATTGTTCATTGTTCCGTCAATTTTATCTTTTATAATCAATTCTGCAGTTTATAAGAATATGTATTCAATGATTGTTGACAAGGATTCAAAGAGCAAAACAATTGATAAGAAAATGGAGAACAGACGCAAAGGTCAGTTCCGTGATGATGAAGAGCCTGTCGTAGAAGATTATTCGGATCTTGAAATTGATGAATCGGCTGACGGTGATGAATTTATTTTCTATAACGGAAAAATGATGAAAAGAAGTTATCTTTTAAAGCTTAAAAAAGAGGCTGAAGAAAGGAAGAACGCAAAATGAGCGGTAAACACGCAGTTAAAAGTTCAAAAAAATCATTGATAATAATTATTTGTGTTGTTGTACTTGTTGCAGTAATTGCAGGTGCGGTTATCCTGTTTATGAATCTTTCGGGTAAAAATAATAATTCGGCAACAACAGTACCGACTGTGGCTGCTTCAACAACCATCGGTAATACAAACTTAACACAGAATGTTTCCGACTCTGTATCCGAAACCACACAGCCTGCAACCAAATCGGGTGAAGCTTCACAAGAGCCGACAGAACAGGGATACACAGCCGAAACATCTTCAAATGACAGTGAAATTGTTGTTCCGACAATCAGCGGAGAGAAGCAAAAGCCAAAATTCAGTGCAACTCTTATTCCGTACTATGCAAAAGATGAAAATTCTTCTGAAGAATATTCTTTGAGAGATCTTTTCGGCTCTGCTTATTCAGGCGGCGGATTTACTTTTAATGAGGACGGAACATTCATTGACGGAATCACAAGTGCCTCGGCAAATTCAGGTGCGTACATAGTTGAGGGCGACTCCGTTGTAATAACATATTCCAACGATAAAAATGTTATTGCTGCCGTAACCAAATGGAACGGTGATGTTCCTGCTGAAATTACCGTAAACTACGGCGGAATTATTGTATCCTTTAAGTAAAATATCGGTGATTAAATGAGTAAGAAATCTGTTAAAAAGCCTGACTATGCAAAATTTGAGGCTAACAGGGCTGTAAAAAAGAAGAATAAGAAAAAGAAAACAACAGCAATTGTTTCATCGGTTATTGCCGCCTGCGTATTTATCATTGCGGCAATCGTTGCCGTTAATGTGCTTTCACCGTCAGTAACCGCCGAGCTTACCTCATCTGCATGGGTTCCCGAAGGTGCTAAGAATGCGAGTGGTGATGAGGTTGAAATGAGTGAGGTTTACAACACAAATTACAGCGCTTATCAGGGTTCTATGTCATTTTCCGATGATGGCACTTTTACTTTATGGCTTTCGCCGGGAAGTCCGGATGACGGAACTCACAGCGGAAAATATACCGTGTCAGCTTCGGACAAGGTCAATTTGTCATTTGATGACGGAACAAATACTTCCGCCATACTCACACAAAAGAACGGTAAAATTTCGGCTGTTGTGCTTAAATATAACGACTATGAAATAACATTTGTAAAACAGTGAATACTTAAAAAACAAAAGATATACGGTAAAATTTTCTGCCGTATATCTTTTTCATTTTTCTATATTCCGTCAAACAGACTTAGCTGTTCGGTTTTGCTTTCAAACTTATGCAAATACGAAAACACATTTTCGACTCCGAACATAATTCCGTGATTTCTGCAAACTTCTGAAATCCTGTTCATCAGAACATTATTGTTACTGCTTGTAAGCTGATATGAATTTCCGTATGTATAAATGTATCGTTCCTTCATATTCGGAAAGTGTTTGTCAAGCCGGCTGTAAAAATATTCTCTGTCACCGTCACGCAGAGTAAGACCTATGCCAAAGCATATTATTCCACTAACCTTTGCGTCAATGCAATACTTTAAAAGTCCGTCGATATTTTCTTTTGTATCATTTATAAACGGTAAAAACGGAGAAAACCACACAACACTCGGAATACCGTTTTCGTGAAATGCCTTGAGCGTTTCAAATCTTTCTTTAGTAACGGAAACATTCGGTTCAATTATTCTGCAAAGGCTTTCGTCTGCCGTTGTAAGCGTCATCTGTAATACAGCCTTGCTTTTATCGTTTATTTTCGTAAACAGGTCAATATCCCTCATAACAGATGCCGACTTTGTATGTACGGTTACACCGAATCCGTAGCGGTTGATTATTTCAAGACATCTTCGTGTCAGTTTCAGTTCTTTTTCAAGAGGAATGTACGGATCGCTCATCGCACCCGTACCAATCATACATTTTCTGCGTTTCCTTTTTAAAGCGTTTTCAAGCAATTCCGGGGCATTTTCTTTCACCTCAATATCTTCAAATCGGTGATTCATCTGATAGCATTTACTGCGTGCGTCACAATAAATGCATCCGTGTTGACATCCTCTGTAAATGTTCATGCCGTTTGCGGCAGATAAAATTCCCTTTGCTTTGACCTTATGCATATAATCCTCCGCTTATTGTTTGGCATCGACAAACCACCTGTTTTCCTCCAAAAACAGGTATCGTTCTTTGCCGAGAATATGGCAGGTGTAGCGTATTCCCGCACCGCCTGCTTTGAGAGATGCCGCATACCGCACATCGGAAATTTTGTCAATGCGGTATCTCCTTCCGTCATCCCACACAATATATTCGGGGATAAGATCTCCGTCACAATCAAATGTGGCAGTAACTTTAACATACTTTTTCATAGCTTGTTACCTCCATTAAAATCAGAGAAACATCTTTAATTTTTCGCCTAAGATGCATCGTTATCATAAATATCCGACAGGATGAATTGTATGATCCTCCTTTGGGTTAAAATCCGAAAGCTCCTTGTCATCAAGCAAAACGGCAGGGCGAACAGCATAATTGCCGAATCGCTTTTTTAATCTGTCAAGTGTTTTGTCAAGCTGTTCGTTCTGAATAAGTCGCTTTTCATCACGCAAAAGGCTCATCTGGTGCGGCTGATCATCGTGAATAAAATCCGTAACGCTTACCCCGATACTTCTCAGCGGTTTTTCCATTTTATAGCTTTTTTTGAAAAGCTCAATAGCCGCATTTGTTATATCCTTTGTAAGATTTGTGTGGATTTCTGTTGTGTGCTGTCGGTTGAATGACATCAGCTCGTTGTCACGAATCGTAATGCAAACAGTTTTTGCCATAAATCCCTGTTCACGCATTCTTCTGCAAACGCTGTCACACAAAACGAATATAACCTGTTTTACATCGTTAAAGGTTACCATATCTTTCGGCGTTGTGGTTGAGTTACCGATTGACTTTACCTCGCTGTTTTCGTTCATATGGGCAACAGGGGAAGAGTCGTATCCGTTTGCAAAGCCGTAAATTAGGTCGCCCCATTTTCCAAGATATGACCGCAACAGTGTAACATCTGCGGTTGCGATATCTCCAATCGTATAAATGCCGATAGATTCAAGCTTTCTGCCCGTTGCTCTGCCAACATACAAAAGGTCTTTTGCAGGACAGTTCCACACAATATCTCTGTAATTTTCCCGTGTGATTTCGGTTATAGCGTCAGGCTTTTTATAGTCACTTCCGAATTTGGCAAAAATTTTATTAAAGCTGACTCCGATGCTTACGGTTATTCCGAGCTCCTGCTTTATACGGCGATTAATTTCGAGTGCAATCTCTTTGCCGCTCATATTCTTATTGTCGGTAACATCAAGCCATGCCTCGTCAAGTCCGAACGGCTCGATTTTGTCGGTGTATTCACTGTAAATTCTCCTCGCCATTTTTGAAAATCGCTTGTACAAATCAAAGTGGGGAGGAACGGTTATGAGGTCGGGACATTTCTGCTTTGCCTGCCAGATTGCCTCGCCTGTTTTTATATTATACTTCTTTGCAATCTCATTTTTAGCAAGAATAATTCCGTGCCGATTTTCCGCATCACCGCTCACGGCAACAGGTTTGTTCCTGATTTCGGGATGATGCAAACACTCAACGCTCGCATAAAATCCGTTACAGTCGCTGTGAAGAATAACCCTGTCTTTTCTATATTTGCTTTTGTCAATGGCACAATTAATATTCACAACGCATCGCCTCGAACATTTGTTTTTATTTAATTATAGAACAAGTGTTCTATAAAGTCAAGCGTAATTTTGTCGTGTATATTAAAAGTAATGATACCAATGATATTAAAAATATTTCTAAAATACGATTTTTCTTTTAAAAAAACATTGACATATACTTATATAGGTGATAAACTGGTACTAAGGTAGAATGGTTGTATTTAAAAATAGTTAATCAGGGACACAAATATAAATATTATAAAGGAGAAGAGTATGAAGAAAAAAATTAGAATAATTTCGTTGGTTTCATTATTGTTGTTGTCGATTTTTTCCACTCAAAGTGTATTGGCATCAGAGTCTGTAGATGATGAAAACGATAATGGTGGCTATGTTGCAGATGATACGGAACGTTTGGAAGTACCATTTGAACATGACGGGTATTCGTTGACTACGAAATATGACCCGAGAGAAAGTAATCATTTAACAGATATAAGAAATCAAAGCAATGTCGGCATTTGTTGGATGTATGCCGCTGCTTCCACAGAAGAACAATTTATTGCAACACGGTACGGTAGAAAATTTGATGTTTCTGAATTGCATGGTGCAGTTGCTTTATCTGACTGTATTAAAAAAGTAAATAAAAGTCAAATTGAACCGGGTTATTATGAAACTGGCCCTAATAGAAGTTCTACAACTGCAGTAGCTGCACAGTACATAACAAATTGGAATACTCCGATTTTCTATAACGATGTCCATAAGTGGTGCTCAAATATCAGCGAGGCAGAATATCCTTTATCTATTATGCAAACCTTTTATAATAAACACCATAACTGGATTGAAATAAAGGATGACGGAGATGCATTTACAGATTCAAAATCATTATTTAATCTCACGGGGTTTAGATATATTTCCAAAGATATGGATAATATTAAGTATGCTATTCAGAATTATGGTGCTGTTGGTGCGGGTATATTTTATAAGCCCAATATGGTGAAAAATGTAAATGGAAATGAACAAACTCTTAATAATTTGTCTGATGCTTATTTGAATCATGCTATAAGTATTGTTGGGTGGGATGATGATTTTTCAAAAGATAATTTTAGAAATGGTTATAAACCTAAAAGTAACGGTGCATGGTTGGTGAAGAATAGTTGGGGATATCAAGACATAAGAAGTGGATATATGTGGATTTCCTATGAGGATGCTACATTGAACGCAAAAAACAATCCGTTTGCAGTGACAACAGGAGTCCAACCTGCAGACGAAAGCGAATATATGCTCTCTTATGATTATTTACCAATAACAAACATGGTTAAACCAGAATATATTTTCAAAGATAGAGTGTTTTTGGCAAATGTATATGATGTGTCATCTTTTACTGATACTTATGATTGCATAAACAAAGTGATGCTATATTTAAAAGCTATTGATTGCACATACAACATAAGAATAATTCCGCTACAAGATAATTCTGTTCCGACTAATGTGAACGATTACCAAGTATTATCATCAGGCACTTACAGCGGTGAGGGTTATTTTACTGTAACATTAAGTAAACCTTTTGAATTTTCTTCTGGAGATAAATGTGCTGTAATTGTTGAAATAATACCTAATGGTAGTAATTCTAAAATTTATATTCCTTATGAGGGTAGTTATAATGCCGCAAGAGGTATTTCAAGTGGAGAAAGCTACTATTGCTTTGATAGCGGAAGTAATTTGAAGTGGCAGGATGCAGCAGCAAATGATGTTTACGGAAATTTTTGTATTAGACCTGTGTTGAAAGATACAGATAGCAAAGATTATTCTGTGTCTATTTTTCCTAATGCCGTAACTAATACAGATGAAGATGTTGCAGTTTCGTATGTATCTGATTATGAATTGTTCAATATATCTAACTCTGATAATAGAGTGTTGTATCAAGATACTGATTATGAAATTAACGATTGTACTGTCACGTTAAAAAAAGAATATTTAACTTCGCTTAACGGTAGATATCAGGAATTATATTTTAGATTTAATAATAATATAGTAAAAACCGTTGTGATAAATCCAAAATCCAAAATCAGCAAGGTTAGTATTGATGGAGTACCAATAGTTGGAAAAACTTTAAATGCAACTTGTATTGGCAATCCTATAAAAGATTCATATAATGTGAGTTATCAGTGGCAATCGTCAGTCAATGGTAATAATTGGTATGATATAAGCGGTGCTGTAAAATCAAGCTATGAAGTGACCGATAATGATTTTGGACGATATATCAGGGTGAAGATAACAGCCAAAAAATATGGAAATGTTGTTTATCCAACTACGGTATATTCAGAACCAACATCAATAAAAGCTGTCATATTAGGAGATGTTGATTTAAATGGCAGTATAACTATTACGGATGCTACCATGATACAAAAGTACATAGTCAATCTGATAACATTTAGCGAAGAACAAAAAGTAGCCGCTGATGTCGATATGGACGGTAACATTAATACAAATGATGCTACTGAGTTGCAGAAAAGGATATTTAATGTTTCTTAAAAAGTTACAAATAATACTTCAATAGGAGAATTGTTATGAATATTAAAAAAATAAGTGCTTTATTACTTGCTGTATTATTAATTGCAAGCACCGCCGTTTTTTCTGTTTCAGCGGTGTCACGCAGTTATTCGTATATTTATAATTATGCGTTAAAAGTAAAGATGGATATTTCATCTACCGGTGGAAAAAAGCCGTACGCATATTACTATTATGACCATAGTTATAAGTTGGCAGAAGAAATTTTATCTTTATCGGAAGAAACGGAGAGTATAGAATTACAAAATAAATATGATGAATTAAAGGATTTTTATGAGAATCCGTGGATAAGCCCAAGTGGTGCCGGCTATACTTGCTATTATGCTGTTAATGAGAAAAACGATAATAACTGGTACTCTGACGAAATTTGGAATACATTTGTTGAAAAAAGAGAAAAGCTTTTTAATGCCCTTAGTGTTAACAATCCGAATTTTGAACTTAAAGAGTATGGCGAGGGAATTTTAGATAAAGATTATACTATTAAACAACAGAAATACATAAGTGAATGTTTCTATGAATTATTGGAAGTTTTTAATACAATGACCTGTCAGAATATTGTTCTCGGTGACGTTAACGGTGACGGAGTTGTTAGTGTAGTAGATGCTACGCTTGTTCAAAAATATATAGTAGGTGAGGTTGATTTTAACTGTGCACAGAAGTTGAGAGCAAGAGTGAATTGGAATGCCTTTCCCATAACTGTCAAAGAGAGCACTACCATACAAAAATATATTGTCGGTTGTACAGATGTATATTTCTATACCGGTGGAATTGTTGAAAATGAAAGCGATTTTGCAACATCTTTGGATAACTGGGAGATTTGTTCTCAGTGGTAATTAAAGTTATATCAAAAAAGACTTCGTACTCTGTTGCGAAGTCTTTTTCTGTTTTAACATAACATTACGATTGATTACAGCTGTGTAACTGTCATTTACAAAAACGAGATATTGTGGTAGAATTTAAAATGTTGAATTATGTAAAACTGTCGGATATTACAGATGTTTGTCCGAAAGCTATTTTGTATCGGAGGTTTTATTGATGGAAGCTTACAAAAAGGAATTCATTGAATTTATGGTTGATTGTCAGGTTCTCAAATTTGGTGATTTTGTTACAAAGAGCGGAAGAAAAACTCCTTTCTTCGTAAACACAGGTTTCTACAGAACAGGCGCTCAGCTCCGCCGTCTCGGTCAGTATTATGCAGAGGCTGTCAACAGCAAGTTCGGTCTTGATTTTGATGTTCTTTTCGGACCTGCATACAAGGGCATTCCGCTTTCTGTTGCCGCAACTATCGCAATCAGCGAAAAATACGGTCAGGATATCCGTTATTGCTCAAACAGAAAAGAAGTTAAGGATCACGGCGACAAGGGCATTCTTCTCGGCAGTCCTATCAATGACGGTGACAGGGTTGTTATCATCGAAGATGTTACAACAGCAGGCACTTCAATTGAAGAAACTCTCCCGATTATCAAGGCTCAGGGCGATGTAAACCCAATCGGTCTTGTTGTTTCCGTTGACCGTATGGAGCGTGGCAAGGGTACAAAGAGCGCACTTTCCGAGATTGAAGAAAAGTACGGCCTTAAAACAACTGCAATCGTAACAATGGCAGAGGTTGTTGAACACCTTTACAACAAGGAATACAAGGGCAAGGTTATTATTGACGACAAGCTCAAAGCCGCTATTGACGCTTACTATGAGCAGTACGGCGTAAAGGAATAACAGCTTTTAATTATTAATATTAATCAGTCGGGGCGGTTTTATCCGCCCCCAAAGTTTGAAAAAACTTATTTTGCGGTGGGGATAATATGGCACGGACAACCGATAACGAACACAGCGGTCATCGTGAAAGAATGCGTAAAAAGTTCATAGAAAACGGCTTTGATGTGTTTGAAACGCACGAGGCTCTTGAAATGTTCCTTTACTATGCTATTCCGAGAAAGGACACAAATCCTCTTGCACATCGTCTGCTTGACCGTTATATCACTGTCGGCGGAGTGTGTGACGCTCCGATTGACGAGCTTATGAAGGAATTCGGTCTGTCTGAAAATGCCGCCGCATTGCTCAAAATGTTGCCCGAAATGGCAAGGCTTTATACCGAATCAAAGATGTCACATGATAATATCATCGACTATGAAAATCTCGGTAAAATATTTAAAGCAAAATTTATCGGTCGAACAAACGAATGTGTCGCTCTCATGCTCGGTGATGCAAAGGGCAAGATGATTTATTTTGATATAATTTCAAAAGGTTCACTCAATTCATCCGATATGCCCGTCAGAAAAATTGTTGATTTGTCACTTCGTCACAATGCCAAAACTGCGTTTATAGCACATAATCATCCCAGCGGAACAGCTCTGCCTTCGGGAAGTGACCTTGACACAACAATAGTTTTGAAGAGTACGCTTGCAACTGTCGGAGTTGAGCTTATCGACCATTTCATAATAACCGATGATGATTATGTTTCTCTCCGTGAAAGCAGGCTTGCGGGGAACATCTTCTATTATGAAAAGTAATAATGTTCTTTAAAAGAAACATTTGACAATTTAAAACATCTGTTCTATAATTAAAATCGAAATTTTGTTCGGATATGTTTTCTGTTACAGGACTTTTGTAATAAAGAGCCTTGTAACAGGAAACATAATAAAAAATCCGTATTTGGAATGTGATGTGTATTATGGAATTTAAACTTCATTCAAAATATCAGCCGACAGGCGACCAGCCGCAGACAATCGAAAAGCTTGTAAACAGTATAAATGCAGGCAACCGTGAACAGACGCTCCTCGGTGTAACGGGTTCGGGTAAAACTTTTACAATGGCAAATGTTATTCAGAGGGTTCAAAGACCGACACTTGTGCTTGCACACAACAAAACTCTTGCGGCTCAGCTTTGCAGTGAGTTCAAAGAGTTCTTTCCGGAAAATGCGGTTGAATATTTTGTGTCATACTACGATTACTATCAGCCTGAGGCATATGTTGCACAGACGGATACTTATATTGAAAAAGACAGTTCAATCAATGACGAGATTGATAAACTCCGCCACAGCGCAACGCTTGCACTTTCCGAAAGACGAGATGTAATTATTGTTGCCTCGGTTTCTTGCATATACAGCCTGGGCGATCCTATTGACTACCGTAATATGGTAATCTCACTTCGTCCCGGAATGGAAAAGTCCCGTGACGAGCTTGTAAAAAAGCTTGTTGAACTGCAGTATGAACGCAATGATGTAAGCTTTACCCGTAATAAATTCAGGGTTCGTGGTGATGTGGTTGAAATTTTCCCTGCCGCATCAAACGATTCTATAATCCGTGTCGAATTTTTCGGAGATGAAATCGACAGAATTTCCGAAATCAATCCGCTTACGGGCGAACTCAAAGCTGTTCTGAAACATGCCGCAATCTATCCTGCGTCACACTACATTGTGTCGGGAGATAAGATGAAAAAGGCTCTTGCGGAAATTGACAGGGAGCTTGAGGAAAGACTTGCATATTTTCGTGAAAACGGAAAGCTCCTTGAGGCACAACGACTTGAACAGCGTACAAGGTACGATATGGAAATGTTGCAGGAAATCGGATTTTGTACGGGTATCGAGAACTATTCAAGAATAATGTCGGGCAGAGCGCCGGGCTCATCGCCGTACACGCTTTTAAGCTATTTCCCCGATGATTTTCTGCTCTTTGTCGATGAGTCCCATGTAACGCTTCCACAGGTACGGGGAATGTTTGCGGGTGACTATGCAAGAAAAAAGAGCCTTATTGACTACGGTTTCAGACTTCCGTCTGCACTTGATAACCGTCCGCTCAACTTTGACGAATTCTATTCAAAAATAAATCAGGCTGTTTATGTAAGCGCAACACCGGGCGATTTTGAGCTTGAAAAATCGGCTGTTGTTGCAGAGCAGATTATCAGACCTACAGGACTTCTTGATCCTGAAATTTCGGTAAGACCAACCGAAGGTCAGCTCGATGACCTTGTGTCCGAAATCAATATCCGTACAGCCAAAAATCAAAGAACACTTGTCACAACCCTTACCAAGAAAATGGCGGAAGACCTTACCGCATATCTTGAAAAGCTGGGTATCAGGGTTCGTTATATGCACCATGACATTGACACCGTTGAAAGAATGGAGATTGTCCGTGATTTAAGACTCGGAGAATTTGATGTTCTTGTCGGAATCAACCTTCTGCGTGAAGGACTTGATATTCCCGAGGTTTCTCTTGTTGCCGTACTTGATGCCGACAAAGAGGGATTTCTCCGTTCAACCCGTTCGCTTATTCAGATTGCCGGCAGAGCCGCACGAAACAGCGAGGGTACGGTTATTATGTATGCCGACAGCGTAACACCGTCAATGAAGGTTGCAATAACCGAAACACAGCGCCGCCGTGAAATTCAGAATAAATATAATGTTGAGCACGGCATCGTTCCAAAGACTATTGTCAAAAAGGTCAGCGATATACTTGAAATTTCTACTCACGATGACAGTGAATTTAAAAATACAAAAAAGCTTTCAAAGGCACAGAAACAACAGTTGATAGAAAAACTGACAAAGGAAATGAAAGCTGCCGCAAAGTTGCTTGAATTTGAACACGCCGCATATCTGCGTGACAAAATCAAAAAACTGCGTGGTGAAAAATGATAAAGGAAGAGTAAAATGCCAAGAAAGAAAACCACCGATTATGATAATACCAGTATCACAACGCTAAAGGGTGCCGACCGTGTCCGTAAGCGTCCTGCCGTAATTTTCGGCTCGGACGGTATTGACGGCTGTCAGCACTCCGTGTTTGAGATTCTTTCGAACTCAATAGATGAGGCGAGAGAGGGTTACGGTAAAAAAATCACAGTTACACGCTATTCCGACGGCTCAATTGAGGTTGAAGATCACGGCAGAGGAATTCCCGTTGACTACAACGAAAACGAAAAGCGCTACAACTGGGAACTGGTTTTCTGCGAACTCTATGCCGGCGGCAAGTATAATAACAGCGAGGGTGAAAGCTACGAATTTTCCCTTGGTATGAACGGCCTCGGTCTTTGTTCAACCCAGTACAGCTCCGAGTATATGGATGTTGATATCCGCCGTGACGGCTACCGATACACTCTCCGTTTTGAAAAAGGCGAGATTGTCGGCAAGCTTAAAAAAGAGCCGTACAGCAAAAAGGATACGGGTACAAAAATTCATTGGAAACCCGACCTCGAAGTCTTTACGGATATCGACATTCAGCCCGAATATTTTCTTGACATAATGAAAAGACAGGCTATTGTCAACGCAGGAATTGAATTTGTTTTCCGCAATCAAAACGGCAAAAGCTTTGATACGACAAGCTATAACTATGTAAACGGTATTGTTGACCATGTTGCCGAGGTAGTCGGTGAAAACGGACTCAGCTCAATTCAGCATTGGGAAACCGAGGTTAAAACCCGTGACCGTGACGATAAGCCCGAATATAAGTGCAAAATGGATATCTCGGTTGCATTTTCAAATAAAGTGCATCTCACCGAATACTACCACAACTCAAGCTGGCTTGAACACGGCGGCGCTCCCGATAAGGCGGTGCGGAATGCCTTTGTTTACCAGATTGATAGCTACTTAAAACAAAATAATAAATATAACAAAACCGAAAGCAAAATCAAGTATGACGATGTTGAGGACAGCCTTGTGTGCGTTATTTCGTCTTTTTCAAGTGTTTCATCATATGAAAACCAGACCAAAAAGGCGGTTACAAACAAGGGTATTCAGGACGCTATGACTGCATTTCTCCGTCAAAGTCTTGAAGTCTATTTTATTGAAAATCCGCTTGAGGCAGAAAAAATCTGCGAACAGGTGCTTATCAATAAGCGCAGCCGTGAAAATGCTGAGAAAACACGACTTAACATAAAGAAAAAGCTTTCGGGCAATCTCGACATAACAAACCGTGTTGCAAAATTTGTCGATTGCAGAAGTAAAGACACGGAACAGCGTGAACTGTTCATAGTAGAGGGTGATTCTGCTCTCGGTGCCTGTAAACAGGCAAGAAACCCCGATTTTCAGGCGATTATGCCAATCAGAGGTAAAATACTTAACTGCCTTAAAGCCGACTACGATAAGATTTTTAAGAGCGAAATCATTACCGATTTGCTCAAGGTTCTCGGTTGCGGTGTTGAGGTTAAGTCAAAAGCAAACAAGAATCTTTCAAGCTTTGATATGAACGCACTTCGTTGGAGCAAAATTATTCTCTGCACCGATGCCGATGTTGACGGCTTCCAGATCAGAACTCTTTTACTTACCATGCTTTACAGACTTACACCTACACTCATTGAAGAAGGCAAGGTGTTTATTGCCGAATCGCCTCTTTATGAAATTACATCCAAAAACGATGTTTATTTTGCATACGATGAAGTTGAAAAGGATAAGTTCATTGAACAGCTCGGCAAGGAGAAATTCACAATTCAGCGTTCAAAAGGTCTTGGTGAGAACGAACCCGATATGATGAACCTTACCACAATGAACCCCGAGTCACGCAGACTTATCAAGGTTCTTCCTGCCGATGCAGAACAGACAGCGGAAATTTTTGATGTTCTTCTCGGTGACAATCTTCAGGGAAGAAAAGATTATATAGTAGAACACGGCAACGAATATATTGACCAGCTTGATGTAAGCTGATTGGAGGTGGAAATAAATGGCGAAAAAATCTTCAAAGACTCCCCGCAGAACTTCACCGTCAAAAACTCACGGTGTAATCAACGGTGCGGGTGAAGTAGTGGAACAGCCAATCGTTTCCACTATCAGAGAGAACTATATGCCGTATGCAATGAGCGTAATTCTCTCCCGTGCAATTCCCGAAATCGACGGGTTCAAGCCATCGCACAGAAAGCTCCTGTATATGATGTACAAAATGGGACTTCTGAACGGCGGAAGAACAAAATCGGCAAACATTGTCGGTGCAACAATGAAGCTCAATCCTCACGGCGACTCTGCAATTTACGACACAATGGTTCGTCTTTCAAGGGGCTATGAGGCACTTTTGCATCCGTATGTAGATTCAAAGGGTAATTTCGGTAAATTCTACAGCCGTGACATGGCGTGGGCGGCATCCCGTTATACTGAGGCAAAGCTTGACGCAATCTGCAACGAGCTGTTTCGTGATATAGACAAAGATACCGTAGATTTTGTAGATAACTACGATAATACAATGAAAGAACCGTCACTTTTGCCGGTTGCATTTCCGTCTGTACTTGTAAACGCAAACACAGGTATTGCCGTTGGTATGGCGTCAAATATCTGTTCATTCAATCTGCGTGAAATCTGCGAAACAACAGCGGCACTAATCCGTGATCCCGACCATGATATAAAGTCAACTCTGCCGGCTCCTGATTTTACAGGCGGTTGTCAGATTATCTATGACGAAAATGTCATCAATCAAGTCTATGAAACCGGCAGAGGAAGTATCAAACTCCGTGCAAAGTATGTCTATGACAAGTCTGCAAACTGTATAGATATACTTTCAATTCCTGCCACAACAACTTGTGAGGTTATCATTGAAAAGGTAATCGACCTTGTAAAGCAGGGTAAAGTCAAGGAAATTTCCGATATTCGTGACGAAACAGGTATTGACGGACTTAAAATTACAATTGACCTCAAGCGTGGCATTGATGCCGACAAGCTTATGACAAAGCTTTACCGCTTTACAACACTCGAAGATTCCTATGCCTGCAACTTCAATGTGCTTATTGCAGGTGTTCCGAGAGTTCTCGGTGTAAAGGCGTTGCTTGAAGAATGGATTGCTTTCAGAATTGAGTGTGTCAGAAGAAGAACATATTTTGACCGCAACAAAAAAGCTGACAAGCTTCATCTTTTAAGAGGTCTTGAAAAAATTCTTCTCGATATTGACAAGGCAGTAAAGATTGTTCGTGAAACCGATGAAGAATCCGATGTTGTGCCAAACCTTATGATTGGATTCGGAATTGACGAAATACAGGCTGAATATGTTGCCGAAATAAAACTTCGTCACCTTAACCGTGAATACATTTTAAAGCGTACAAAAGACCTTGAAGACCTTGAAAAAGAGATTGCCGAGCTTGACGAAATTTTAAAGAGCAAGGCAAGAATCAAGACAATCATTGTCAAAGAACTCAAATCAATTGCCGAGAAATACGGTCAGCCGAGAAAGAGTATCATAATCTATGACGATGTTGCAAGATATGAGGAAGAGACAGTCGAGATTCCCGATTATCCTGTTAATCTTTTCTTTACAAAAGAGGGATATTTCAAGAAGATTACTCCGCAGTCGCTCAGAATGAGCGGTGAACAAAAGCTCAAAGACGGTGACGAAATCATTCAGGAGCTTGAGTTCACAAACAACTGCGACCTTTTGTTCTTTACAGACAAGTGTCAGGTGTATAAGGCAAAGGCTGATGATTTTGCACAGACAAAGGCAAGCGTACTCGGTGACTATGTTGCCGCAAAGCTTGGCTTTGATGAAGGCGAAAATGCTGTGAAAATGGTTGTTACAAAAGATTACAAGGGTATGCTGCTCTTTGCTTTTGAAAACGGCAAGGCTGCAAAAGTTCCGCTTGAATCCTACGCAACAAAGACTAACCGTAAAAAGCTCACGGGCGCATATTCCGACAAATCTCCGCTTGTCGGACTTCTCTATATACCTGAGGACGAAGAGGTACTCTTCAAGGCGTCATCGGGAAATATGCTCCTTGTTCACACGGGTGCACTCGCTCTCAAAACAACCCGTTCAACACAGGGTGTTGCCGTTCTCAAGCCCCAAAAAGGTCACAGACTTTTTAGCATAGAACGCTATAAAGACGGTACTTTTACAAATCCAAAGCGTTACAGAACAGGTTCACTTCCTGCAAGAGGTGCGTTGCCCGTGAACGATGATTCAAAAGACGAACAGCTTTCGCTGATTTGATTTTGAAAAAATTAATAAAAATCTTGTAATATCTCTTGAAAAAGCTGTGTTTATGTGGTATTATAAAACAGTTATTAAAGCAGAATTTGTTTTATTCGTATTTATTAAATGAAAGGAAGATAAAAATGAGCATTTGGGGCATTGTTTTAGGCGTATTGCTCGCAATCGTATCTGTTGCCATTATCGTTGTAATTATCCTTCAGGAGGGTAATCAGCAGGGTATCGGTGCTGTAACAGGTGTTGCCGATTCTTATTTCTCAAAGAATAAGGCTCGTTCGATTGATGCGTTCCTCTCACGCTGGACAAAAGTTTTTGCTGCAATATTCGTAATTTTTGTAATTGCACTTAATGTGCTTTCAAAGTTCGGTATACTGTAAGCATATTAACTTAATAATCAGCATAAAATTAACCGTCAGGGCAATCCTCTGGCGGTTTTACTTTTTATATGGAGTTGTTAAAAATGCCTTGGTGGGGAATATGTCTGATTATTTTTGTAACATTTATAACTTTCGCAATCTTGCACTTTCTCGGCAAAAACAAGCATCCGTTCAAACGCTCTCTGCTTTCAATGACTTTGGGAGCGGCAACATTGTTTGCGGTCAATTTGACGGGAGCTTTTACGGGCGTAACTTTGCCCATAAGCCTTTTATCACTTTTGGTATCAATAATAGGAGGAATACCCGGAGTAACGCTTATGCTCGGTCTTAATCTTTTTTTCTGAATAATCACAGAAGGGGCGGTCACATCGACAGCCCCTTAATTGTTTGTATGAAATTTTATACAATGCCGTAAAGTTCCTCAAGAGCCTCACCAACGGTTTCTTTGTCTTTGGTCAGGAGTGCAAGCATAATTTTGTACGCTTTTTTCGGGTTGTCAAGAAAATTTTTTTTGAGAATAAGAGCCTGTTCCATTTCGGGAGCATAAACATCAAGCTTCATCAAATCCATATCACCGCCGGACACCGAACATTTAACAGTAAATCCGTTTGAACTTTTTACAATATCAACCTTGTTTTCAATCTCATTTTTCTTTACGGCAAGGAGCTTAACCGCACAAGCGTATGCCTTTTCTTTGATAGAGTACGCAAGAATGCTGTCAAGCTGTTTTGCAATTTCAACACCGTTTTCCGTGAGCGCATATGTTTTGTGTTCATCATCGGCAGGCACAAGGTTACCGTTTGTAACAAGGTCGTCAAAGGCGGAACTTGTTTCAAAATAATTGGCAAGTCCCTGCTTTAGAATTGCCTGTATGACAATTCCTTTGTCTATATTTTCTTTTACGGAATTATACAAATAACATATCAAGGTTTTAATTTCGTTTTTGCTTCTCATTCCACCGGGATTAATACCCTCGTCAAATGTATCGAAAGCCATAAAATCACCTGCTTTTGCTGATAGATTCGTAGTGACAGCTTAATTTGTGCAAAAATAACTTAAATTATATCTGTCTATTGTTATTATAGCACATTATCTTCACAAAAGCAAAGAGGTTGTGCGTATTTATTTTATTCATTATTAAGTAAATTTGCAAGAGTTACACTGTCAAGGTAATTATTGATTAAATTGTCAAGCTGTTGCCAGATAGGATGTGAGGGACACGATTCCATATGATTGCAATGTTCGTGAGTTTTTGAAGTACATGGGACAGATGCAAGGTCGCCTTCCGTAAGCCTGAGAATTTCACCGAGTGAATAATCTTTTGGTTCTTTGGTCAGCTTATATCCGCCGCCCTTTCCTTTTACGCCCTCAAGCAGATTGCGGTCAACAAGGGTTTTGAGTATGCCTTCCATATATTTTTTGGAAATATTCTGTCTTTCTGCAATTTCTTTGAGCGGAATATATCTGTTCTGCCCGTTTTTTGCCAGATCGACAAGCACATACAGCGTGTAACGACCTTTACTTGAAATCAGCATAAAATTATCCCCTTTTGGCAAGGCTTGCATATTTTGTAAGCCTGTTTTGCTTATATACCTTGATTATATACAAAAAACGATAAAAATGCAATACCAACCCATTGACAAAATGGGTTGAAAAGGTTATATTTTAATTATCCACTCCTTTGGTGGGTTGATAATATAACAAGGTGGGATTATGAAATGGCAGACAAATTACTTGATGTAAACGGTTTGACTGTAAGTGTAGAGGAAAAGGAAATTCTGCACGATATAAATCTTAGTATAAACAAAGGTGAAACGCATGTGCTTATGGGACCTAACGGTGCAGGCAAGTCAACGCTTGGATTTGCACTTATGGGCAGTCCTAAATATACGCTTAATTCAGGCGAAATACTTTTTAACGGAAAAAACATTAACGATGAAACACCCGATAAAAGGTCAAAGGACGGAATTTTTCTTTCATTCCAAAGTCCCCTTGAAGTTCCTGGGCTTTCACTTTCATCATTTATTCGTAATGCTCTTGAAAAGAACCGTGGCAAAAGAATCCGCCTTTGGGACTTTAAAAAAGAGCTCAGGGAGGCTATGGAGCTTTTGCAGATGGATCCGTCATATTCCGAGCGTGATCTAAATGTAGGTTTTTCGGGCGGTGAAAAGAAAAAAGCAGAAATTTTGCAGATGCTTTTACTCAATCCAAAGCTTGCAATTCTTGACGAAACAGACTCGGGTCTTGATGTTGATGCGGTTCGCACAGTTTCAAAGGGCGTTGAACACTATCAGAAAAACCGTGACGGTGCATTGCTCATCATCACACACAGCACAGGTATTCTCGAATCTCTCAAAGTTGATTATACCCATATTATGGTAAACGGCCATATAGTTAAAACAGGCGACGCATCGTTGATTGATGAAATCAATGAACACGGTTTTGAGAAGTATCTTGAACTTTATGCAGAAAAGTTCTGACGGAGGTATTAAGATGAAAGAAAGAACATATGTCGATGATGTTGACAGAAGTGTCTACGATATCAAAGACGAAGAAAATGATGCCTACCGTATCAAATCAGGTCTTGATGCCTCAATCGTAGAAAAAATTTCAAAGGAAAAGAACGATCCCGTGTGGATGCAGAATTTCCGTTTGCAGTCACTTCAAATTTATAATGAACTCAAAGTTCCAAACTGGGGACCGCCCATTGACGGACTTAATATGGACAATATTGCAACCTATGTCCGTCCGAACACAAGGATGACCGCAAAATGGTCGGAAGTCCCCGAAGATATCAAGAATACATTTGAAAGACTCGGTATTCCTCAGGCAGAGAGAAAGTCCCTTGCAGGTGTCGGAGCACAGTATGATTCCGAGCTTGTGTACCACAATGTTCGTGAAGAGGTTGCCGCACAGGGCGTAGTATATACCGATATGGAGAGTGCGTTAAAGGGCGAGTATGCCGACATGGTAAAAAAATATTTTATGAAACTTGTCCGTCCGAATGACCACAAATTTGCCGCACTTCACGGTGCAGTATGGTCAGGAGGTTCGTTTGTGTATGTTCCGCCGGGAGTATCTGTAGAAATTCCGTTGCAGTCATATTTCAGACTTAATGCACCCGGTGCAGGTCAGTTTGAACACACGCTCATTATCGTTGACGAGGGTGCAGACCTGCATTTTATAGAGGGTTGTTCTGCTCCGAAATATAACATAGCAAATCTTCACGCAGGATGCGTTGAGCTTTTTGTAAAGAAAAATGCAAGACTCAGATATTCAACAATTGAAAACTGGTCAAAAAATATGTACAACCTTAACACCAAAAGAGCGCTTGTTGAAGATGGCGGTACTATGGAATGGGTATCGGGTTCATTCGGTTCTCATGTGTCGTATCTTTATCCGATGACAATTTTAAAAGGCGACCGTTCAAGAATGGAGTTTACGGGCATTACATTTGCAGGCAAGGGACAGAATCTTGATACAGGCGCAAAAGTAGTTCATATCGGCAAAGAAACATCTTCGTTTATGAACACAAGGTCAATTTCAAAAGACGGCGGTATCAGCACATTCAGAAGCTCCGTTGTTGTAAACAAATCTGCCGAAAATGCAAAATCTGCCGTTTCGTGTCAGTCGCTTATGCTTGATTCAAAGTCACGCTCAGATACTATTCCTGTAATGGATATCAGAACTCCGCACGCAGATATCGGTCATGAGGCGAAAATAGGCAGAATCAGCGATGAGGCTGTATTCTACCTTATGTCAAGAGGTCTTAGTGAAGAGGATGCAAGGGCGATGATAGTCAGCGGTTTTGCAGACAATGTGTCAAAGGAACTTCCGCTTGAATATGCGGTTGAAATGAACAATCTCATTCAGCTTGAGATGAAGGGCAGTATCGGATAAGGAGGACATTATGGTTGATAATAAAGACTTAACAGTGAACTTTCTTCCGTCACCCACTTGGAACCGATTGGGAGTGAATCGGGCAAAAATCCGAAATATTCCCGTTGACGGTTGGAACAGTATTCCTGTTCAAAAAGAAATAATCGAAAAATATACAAATATTTCAGATTCAAAAATCTGGGATTCATTTGCAAATATTCAGACAGGTATGGGCGAGGAGATTGACGAAATCTCAAAAATATCACAGCCTGAAAAAATCAGAATATCGGCTGATAAAACAAAAAGCGAAAAGCTGTTTTTTAATTGCAAAAACGGTGAAAACGCTTTTGCAGATGTAGAACTTTACGCTCCCGAAAACACAGAACTTACCGTGTTTATGGCAATGCAGTCAGCGTGGAATGCAAACGGTATTTGTGCCGTAAGAACGAAATTTAAAGCTGAAAAAGGCGCAAAAATCAGACTCGTACAGCTTAATCTCCTTTCGCAAAATTTCCGCTTTATAAACGATGTCGGTGCAGAATGTGAAGATAATGCAACCGCAGAGATATTACAGCTTTTTATCGGCGGAAATGAAACCTATACAGGCACAAAGACAACGCTTTTGGGCAGGCAGAGCAATCTTGACCTCAATGTCGGCTACTATTGCAAGGACGAGCAGTTGCTTGATATGAACTATGTTGCCGAGCATATCGGCAAAAAGACCGTCAGCTCAATGAATGCCGGAGGTGTCTTGAGAGATAAAGCACATAAATTATTCCGTGGTACAATTGATTTCCCACTCGGCTCATCAGGTGCAAAAGGTGACGAGAACGAAGATGTTCTAATTTTAGGTGAAGATGTAATCAATCAGACCGTACCGCTCATTCTTTGTGCGGAAGAGGATGTTGAGGGCAACCACGGTGCGTCAATCGGCAGACCGTCCGATGATGTGCTTTTCTATCTTGCAAGCAGAGGTCTTGACGAAGAAGAGGCTTGTAACCTTATGGCTCGTGCAAAGCTTGACGCTTTATGCTCGAAAATCGGTGATGAAGAGCTTGAAACGCTTGCAAAATCCTGTCTGGAGGAGGTTACAGGCTATGCAAATGAAAAACTTTAAGGAAGATTTTCCGCTTTTGCGAGAAAATCCTGTAGTCTATCTCGACAGTGCCGCAACTGCTCAAAGACCTGAATCAGTTATAAATTCGGAAATGGAGTTCTACAAAAAATGCAATGCAAATCCTCTGCGTGGACTTTATGATTTGGGTTTCAAAGCAACCGAGTGTTATGAGCAATCCCGTGAAACAGTCAGAAAGTTCATTAATGCAAGGTCGGAGCGTGAAATAATATTTACACGCAATGCAACCGAGAGCCTCAATCTTGTTGCCTACAGCTACGGAATGAATTTCCTAAAAAAAAGTGACGAAATTCTTGTCACTGTAATGGAACACCACAGCAACCAGTTGCCATGGAGAGTTGTTGCAGAAAAAACGGGCGCAGCGGTAAAGTACATTGAATGCAACTCTGACGGCACAATTACCGAAGAACAGCTGAAACAGGCTTTTTCGGAGCGTACAAGGCTTGTGGCAGTAACTCACATATCAAATGTACTCGGTTGCAAAACTCCCATAAAGCGTATCACAGAGCTTGCAAAGGAATGCGGTGCAGTTGTTGTGCTTGACGCATCACAGAGCGTTCCGCACATTCCCGTTGATGTTCAGTCGCTTGATGTAGATTTTCTTGCATTTTCCGGTCACAAACTTATGGCACCCTTCGGAATCGGTGTATTGTACGGCAAAGAAAGCCTTCTTGAAAAAATGCCGCCGTTTTTAACGGGCGGTGAGATGATTGATTCCGTTACAAGGGACAAGGTTATCTATTCCGATTTACCGCATAAATTCGAGGCAGGAACGGTAAATGCGGCTGGCGCATGGGGGTTGAAAACCGCAATTGAATATATTCAAAATATTGGTTTTGATACAATTGGCGGTATTGAAGAAGAACTTACCAAAAGAGCCTTTGACGGACTTATGAAAATTCCTCACATCCATATTCAAGGAAGTAACAACCCGAAAGAGCATTGCGGAATTATCAGCTTTACAATTGACGGAGTTCATCCGCATGATGTCAGCAGTATTCTTGACGCTGACGGTATTGCAGTCCGTGCAGGACACCATTGCGCACAGCCTTTGATGGAATTTTTAGGCGTTCCGTCAACAACAAGGGCAAGCATTTATTTCTACAATACGAAAGATGACATTGATGCATTTTTGAACAGCGTGTCATCTGTCAGAAGGAGAATGGGATATGGAGAATAACAGAAGCTTTTACAATGAAATCCTGACCGATCACAATCTTCATCCAATGCACAAACATCCGCTTGATACGGCAACGGCAAGCCTTGAGGGTGTGAATCCAAGCTGCGGTGATGACATTGTGCTTAATCTTAATATCAAAGACGGTGTGATTACAGACGGTTCGTTTACAGGTGACGGCTGTGCAATTTCTCAGGCGTCAGCCGATATTATGCTTGATTTGATTATCGGCAAAACAGTTGATGAAGCCGAACATCTGAAAGATATTTTCCTTAAAATGATTCAAGGCAAAGCAACTGACGAAGAAATTGAAGAGCTTGAGGAGGGCGGAGCATTGTCTGACATTTCTCATATGCCTGCCCGTGTAAAATGTGCAGTTCTCGGTTGGCACACATTTGAAAACATTGTAAAAGAATAATTTACTGAATTTAATATTTTATAAAACACATTCGGGGAACAGATAAAATAATTTCTGTTCCCCGATTTTTATTTAAAAAATCGGGATTAATGTATTAAAATAACTAATACAAATCTTGACAAATATTGCTTTAAAATAGTATAATAAAAGTGCAAAGAGGTGATACTTATGAAAAAGAAATGTACTCTCGTTTTAATATCCGTATTGACAGTTGTCTGCATTGTATCTGCATATTTGCTTTTCTTTTATAATCCTTCATTTAATATGGTTTACGATTCCGACACAGATTCATATTTTAACAACAGTTACCTGTCCTATAATGACGGAACGCTTGCAGCGGCAGATTACAGAAAAACTAAGGTTACAGCTTATGATTCAAAAAACAATTCAACCGTAAATTTGCCTTCAAACGGTTGTCTGATTAACGATAATTTATTCTATATTAACGGCAATAAGCTCTGCTGTCTTGATACAACAACAAACACACGAAAAATCATAGACACCGATTGCCGAAGTTTTGTTTGTAACAATGAAGTTATTGCTTATACAAAGAATGATTCTGTAATATTGAAAAACTCTGATACCATTGAAAATATAGGGAATATTAAGTTTGATAATCAGATTTATTATATAAATATTTCAGATGGCAATCTCTATATTGCGGAGCGTATTTTTGAGGATGAAACAGATGAATACGGTTACAGCCTCAAAGTAGGAAAGCAGTATATTTTCAAAAAATATGACCTGAAATCCTGCAAATTGCTCAAAAGTAAAAATGCAAATTATGTAAACGGACTTCGCTATGTAACGGTATGCCAAGACACTTTCTGGTTCTTTTGCGATGAAACCCAAACCGTAAACAATGTATGTCTTGATAAAGATGTAAATTATCCGACAATTCAGCATCCCGATGTTAAATTTATTACATCCAATAACGATTGTGTTTACTACATATCCGAGAAAACAGAATCGGCGATAATACGCAAAACGGTTGAAAGCCCCTATAACGGTATATGGAAACTCGAAGTCGGCTCTAATAAACCTGCTAAAATTGCTGACAAATGCGACTGTGACGAACTGCTTGCAACAAAGAATTTCTTGTATTGTTACACAATTAACTACATTTTGCCTCGAGGAGTGGCTAATTCATGGGTGAAAGGTTACTTAATTGATCAGCTTGCAATAAGCTGAAATTCATGAAAATACAGTAAGAAAGCATGATGATTTTTAACAGTCATTACTGCTGAAATTATTCACTCTTCCTTGTTATATATTCCAAATTTGCCGACAAAGCCGCATAATTTGTTGCATATTGTATTTTTTATAGTTATAATTAAATTGTAAAAATTATATGTATTGTTTTTGAAGGTATTTAGCAAGAATTATCAATATACGAGGTGATATTATGCCGGATTTCAAAGAATTAAAAAATAAAATCAAACACGGAGATTTTCAGTTTGTATATGACGAACTTAAAAAATCCGACTTTGAATATACACTTGAGAACATTGAAAAAGAATTTTCATCGGTTGATAACCGAGATATGTTTTGTTATCTTCTTTACTTAATTTCAAATGAGAATACACCCAAGCATACAATTCTGTTGTGTGATTATCTAATGTATTCAGGTACATTTTTCTACAATCGTGAAACAGTAATTAGATATTTGCTCGACAATTGTCTTGTTAAAAGCGGCAATGATATCACGCTGATTGAGTGGATTTTGTCAATGTATGAATACAACCCCGATTCACCGTATAATGAGAAAGAAATTGCAAATTTCAATTGCATTTACGATTCTTTAAAATGATGGTGTTAACTATGAAAAATTTCAATTACAAAAATATTAAGTCGGTAGAAAAAATTCATTTATTTTTGTTGTTATTCATTGTAATGTCTACGATAATTAATTTTATTGTAAACTTGATGAGTTGTACCGAAAACATCTTTTTGACAAGTCTGTGTTTGCCGATTCAGTTTGTGTCAAGGTTTGTTGTAAGTCATAACCCTTTTGAAATTTCAGTTTCAATTGTTTTAATAGCTGTAACTTTAATTATGTTGTTATGGCTGTTTAAAATGTATTCATCGGATAACATGAAAAAGTGGCTTGCAAGCGGTATAACGACAATTTGGTGCTTGCTAATCGGGTCAATTATACCTATTTTGCTTGATTCCGATTTAATCGGTCAATCTGTAAATAATCTCACATATGAAGAAAAAGCAAACGAACTTCTTTTGTGCGTATGGTTCGGAATTGCTTGCTCCATTTTCTGCGGAATTCTCTTTTTTATTCAAATTTCAAAGTATGCAAAATTTATGGATAGGAAATATGACAACCCTATGAAGGCTGTTGCATATGCAGAAAAGAAAAATAAAAAGGAATATTACCATACCTTGAAAAAGCCTTTGATTTTGCCGACTGTTTATGCAATTATTCCGCCGATTACCTGTAGTTTTCTAATATATTTTGGTGTCAAGTCTGCATTCCTCATTTGTTTTATTTATGTGTGTTTAGGTATAGGTATAGTGTATCATACGGCATACAATATTTCTGATTTTATAAAATCGGAAAATCAAAATATAAAAGTAACATCAATCCAAAATTATAAATGCAAACTAATTGTAATGCATATACTGCTGATGTTGTTGTATTGCATTTCATTGGTGATAATATTACTTTGTATTTAAAATATCGAAATCAGATAGGAAGTATACTATGGGGGATTGCCTTAAAAATTTATTTGTGCAAGATCAGCTTGCAATAAGCTGATTTGTTATCATAAACCGAATTGGTATATAGTGAACTGAAAATAATCATTAAAAAGGTGATATTATGAAAAAAGATGTTAAATTATACAATATGATTTTGCCGCCGTTTATGCTGTTCTTCTTTGTTCCCATTCTTTGGATTGTATCAGCCTTAGGGAATTTCATAATAGATTCAATAGTTCTCTTAATAATTTCAATTTTTATTTACAAGAAATTCACTTGGCAATTGTATAAGAAATCAATAATTCCCGTATTTCTGTATGGATTTCTTTCTGATTTTTTAGGTGTGCTGTATCTAATGGCAATATCTATTGGGTCAGGTGCGAAATATTACGAGGGCAACGATATCGGAAAACAAATTCTTTCGGGAATATATCTTGCAACTAACCACTCCTGTTATGACAGCATCTACGGAGTTTTGTTTATTGTCAGCGGTATTCTGTTTAGCAGTATTTTTATTTTTGCTTTTAATTATCGTGTGTCATTTAACAATAAAGGACTTTCTAAAAAGCAGAAAATAATTGCATCTCTTACAATGGCAATAATAACCGCACCTTACACATTTTTGTTGCCTAAAGAGCTTTTTTATCCGTAATAAAAATATATCTCGGTTTGGTACGGCGATTGCAGTATTACAAAATACATAAAATCAGCAAATCCAAACAAACAGGCTGATGAATTCTTAAAATATTATGAAGAAAATTTTTAGTGTATGTCAAAAAGATACTGAAATATATTGAAAATGATAATGAGTGTTTTTATGTTTAAAAAAGTTGTTTGTACAATAGTGAGTACTTTGTGTATCCTTTGTTTATTATCCGCCTGTGATCCTTCGATTGATGATTATGAATCTTATAAAAATCTTAAAGTAGGAGAACATTTTTCGGTTAATCGTGATGGATATGCAGTCAAAATAAACAATACGCTTCTTGTTTGGCACAACCTTGCTGATGGCGAAAAGGATTGTGTTAAAGTCATTGATAAAAATATGGTTGACTCAAGCGGAATGATAGAAGGTGAGGATGTTCTGAACGGTTCAAAAGAACTTCTTGCTGATAAAATTAAGGATTGTTATTCTTCAAATGATTATGTTATAATGGAGTTGTTAAACAATGATACCATTATTCTGGTCGATTGCAATAACAATTTCAAATATTCTAAATTTGATAATTTGAAAAGCACAGGAATTGATTACAGTAAATTTAATTACATATCAATCGACTGATTATTTATCTTTTCGGAAAGAAATTTCTTATGAACAAATACTATTACATCATAAATCTGTTCGACTCAATAGACAGATTGTTTTTAAATACCTATAGTACCCCTGCATACTTTCTGTCAAAAATCAGTTTTGTTATCATATAAAATTAGTTTTTAATAGGAGGAATAGTTTTGAATAAGTTTAAAGCTATATGTGAATCGGTGAGTTATTTTTTTATTTTTTCATTTACACCAATAATATGTGCATTAATAATTTCATTTATATATGTATGCTTTAGTAAAATAAATTTAAATCTCCCTCAAATGTCAACCTATGTTATGGAGATAATTGCTTGTTCATTAATTATGATTATTTTTTATTTTATTCTAAAAGTAAAGAGATATGATTTTGTTGATAGTATAAAACTAAATAAAATAACTCTGCGTTCGGCATTGCCTTTTATTCTTTTAGGATTATCAGTATATTTTATTTTTATAATTCTATTAAACTTCAAACAATTTTTTGACCTAACCCTATGTAACTCTGCAAATGGCGGTAAAGCTTGTGTTTATAGGCTTTCTCGCCATTTGCTTTATGGGAAAACAACTCGCATATAGTAGCACATCTCGGTATGAAATTGCGTCCAAAAGTAGTAGAGGGGTAGTAAAACCGGCCTTTACTACTACGCAGCCATTGGGGCTGGCGCTGCTTTTGCGGCCTCAATCCGTTCCATCTCCGCCTTTGCAGATTCAAAGGACGCATGAGCATAATAGCCTAACGTCATAGTGATGGACGCATGGCCCATGAGGTATTGCAAGGCTTTGGGGTTCATGCCGGCATTGGCCATCCTTGTGCAGAAATCATGCCGGAACGTGTGGGCTGTGATGTTGGGTAGCTGCTCCTTGTGGAGCTTGTTATACTTCTTCACAAGCCCTTTCATCATGGCATTATAGTTGGCCGAAGTCTTGGGCAAGCCATTCCGATTGAGGAACAGGAAGTCCGTGTAGCCATCCACCGTGATTGTTTCCACTTTGCCGCGCCGTTTGAGTATGCGCCGGAACGCTTCATAGGCTTTCTCGCTCATGTGAAGCTGCCGGACGCCTTTTTTGGTCTTGGGCGTTTCAATATAGAAGCCTATTTCAGCGTCCCGCAAAAGCTGGTGGTCTACCAGGATTGCACGGTTTTTGAAATCCAGGTGGGTGGTGAAACCGCAAAGCTCTGAAATCCGCACTCCTGTTTCCGAGAGGATGATAAGCTCATCCGCATATTTGGAATAAACCGGGTCGCTCTGTGCAAAGGCAATGAGGCGTTCTTCCTGTTCCGGGGTAAGGATGATTTTTTCCTCACGGTCATCATCCAGCACCGTGTTCAGCGCAAACCGGAAAGGATTTTTACGGATGTAATTATCCTCCACCGCTGTGTAGAAAACCGCCAGTAAAGAACGCTGGTAGTTTTTAATAGTCTGGTAGCCGTAGCCTTTCTCGCTCATTCGGATGGCCCAGGCTTTTGCGTCGGATGGCTTTACATCCTCAATGCTTTGCGAGCCGAGAGGATCATCACCCAGCAGCTTCAGAAAGTTTTTACGGCCCTTTTCCGTACCGCGCTTGACGTTCTTTTTCAAAGAGGTGTGCTTGACATAGAGCTGACACACCGTTATTTTTTTGCCGATGGTGTCGATCCCATCGTCTATATCCCTGCGGATTTCCTTTTCTTTTTCCCGCAGAGATTTATCATCTCTCTTGCCCGCAGGGGTCTTATCGGTGGGCACCAGCTTCCAAGCATAAACAAATTGGGGCTTCCCGTATGCGTCTGTGTACTTATATGCGTATCTCCCGTCTTTTCTTTGGCTCTCTCCGGTTCTTAAAATGCGGCCTTTACTGTCGCGCCGTTTCTCTGACATAGTATGCAGCTCCTTTCCGCCCCGGAATGAGCCTTGATACGAGATACAACCTTATTATACCGCAATCATGGCCCGGTGCAAATGTGCGATTTCAGATAACGTCGAGGGAATCTATGACCTTTTCAAACTGGCGTCGTTTGATTTGGGCGCGGTTGCCGTTCATAATCAGCCAGCCCGCGTCCGGGTTTTCCTCCACCAGCTTTCGGAGTTTCTTTTCGCCAATCCGAAAATAGCGTGCGGCTTCTTCAATCGTAAGGGTATATTTTTCCCAGATAGGAACGTCTGGATAATTCATTACCGCAGCCCTCCTTTCCCGTCGCTGTGTTCTTTTCTGTGAACCACTTCATAGTCAAAGCCGGGGCGCTGGCTGCAATAGGTGCAGATGTCCCGTTTCTGCTGCGCGGGGTTTACCCTCCTCAAATAATAAGAGCCTGTACCATAAAAGTTATTGGCACAGGCCGGGCAAAGGCACATGATTAAGTTTTCGGGAACCTCCTCGATCAGCCCCACACTGACAGCCAGGGCATGGTCGATCCTGCGGATGTGCTTTTCCTCCAGCCTGCCGATGTATGTCTCCAGCCGCTTTTTATCAATGGTGCGAAGCTGCTCTAAAAGGACAAGCGAGGGCAGTTCCAGGCCGCTTTCTGCTTTTAACAGGTAGTGGGTGGGGAGCTTGGCCTTTGCGTCCACCTTGCTGGAGATGGCCGCTACAATGACGGTGGGGCTGTATTTGTTCCCTGTGTTGTTTTGGATGATGACAACGGGGCGATACCCTTCCTGTTCAGAACCGATACCCCGGCCCAGATCGGCATAGTACATATCGCCGCGCAAGTATGTTTTGTTCATAGTGTTTGACCTCCCTTTTGAAAAATTAGGCGGCAGAACCCGCCTATGTAGAGGCCGTGCAGCAAAACAGAATGAAGGCCGGGGAGAGATAAAACAATCCTCCTGTTTTCCATTGGCCTGTCCTGCTGCACGGCCCATATTTCAAAGCAAACCTATTTGTCCTCGACGCCCCGGTTCGCTGCGGGAAGTCATCAAACGGCTGGCGGCTTGCCAGCTCCACGGGGAATCGCACCCCTCGCGTGGTTCTCACGCAACCGCCCCCATTGCCTGCGACGGATCACGGCAAGAGCCGCTTCAACGCTCGGACGTTAGGCTGGACGGGAGTATCATTGTCCCCGCTGCTGGTCGTGGCCGTACCGGTAGCCATCCGGTACTGGCAGCCTGCTGTTTCTCGCTCCTTGCCGGGAAGAACAAACCAAAGACCGACTTTTCTTTTTCGGTGGAGTCTCGTTGTTTTCTTCCGGCAGATCGCCGCGCAGCCGCCGCCTGGGCTTTGGCTTTCGCCAAAGCAGCGGGAATGTGCTTGATGATTGGGTATTCGGTTTTCAAGGTTCCGGGAGAGGCCAAAAAGAACCTCTCACTCTATTTGCCGTTGAGTGAGAGGTCTGCACAACACTATTCCAAAAGTTTTTTAAGTTTTTTTAGAACCTTGATTTTCCGCACATGGACAGCGTTGCGATAAAGGCCGAGCTGTCCGGCGTATTCCCGTTCTGTCTTTTCCTCGTAGAACAGGGCATAGATTAAATCCCGTTCTTCTTTGGTGAGCTGTAAAAGCGCAGTATGTAGCTTGTCCACCGCAAGTTTTCGGAACACCACATCTTCCACGCTTTCCGCATTGGCTGCAAACTGACGGGCATTTTCTTCCATAAGCCTGTCCAGGGAATCCTCCCGGCTGGGAATAACCCGCTTAATTTCACCGTTGCTGCCATAAACCGGACGTTCACATTTCAAGTCATTCTCAAAATAGCGCATTTTCCGGTCGCCCTGCATATAGGCGGCATACACTTCATCCGTGACCTCGATAAATTGGCCGCGAACCCATATTCTTTTTTTGCCAGCGTCCACGCTGTGTACCTCCGTTTCGTCTGAATTTCGAGAAGAAATCCAGACGGACGGCGGCCCCCTGCAACATGGAAGGCTTGTCCTTCCGGGGAATGCCAGAAATCCGCATTTCCCGACAAAGAAAAAGCGCACACACCAAAAGGCGCGTGCGCTCGGCTGTTGGCTTTTGCCGGATGATGGGTAAGGCCCGGAGAAAAGAAAAAAGTCTGTCGAACAAAAAAATACCGCAATCCCCGTAAGGGCTGCGGTATGTACGAAATACGGTTTTTGTTCGGTTTTGGGCGGACAGCCGCCCGGCTTTTTTCTTTCAGGCTCCATACTATCCCCTTATGGGGATAAGCTGACAGACATCACCACCTTTCCCCATACTGAATTGTTGATAGGGGTAGTATAATGTATAAAAAAGAGGAAACAGCGAGGTTTCAAAGAGGACTTGTATAGTTTCATCGCAAGTTCAGACACGCCTTGTGTGTGATTTGTCAAACACAAACGACAAGGTGTGAGATTTGAAAAATCCTCCCGAATGTCCTCACCTTGAGAAAAGGAAAAGCGCAGCCATTCAGACTGCGCTCTGTGAATATTTAGGAAGTTGTTTGAAAGCGATACCCAACCTCACGGACACTTTCTATAATAAAAGGGTGGTGCGGATCAGCGGAATAGAGCTTTTTGCGTAGGTTTCGTACATGGTATCCTATGGTGCCTCGTTCATTTACTGTTAGAGCTTCACCCCATACCTTTTCATAGATTTGGGAATAGGTCAACACTCGTCCATTATTAACTGTCAGCAGGCATAGGAGACTATATTCCTTTGCTGTTAGGCCCACTTCTTTTTGATTACAGCGCACCAGCCTTTGGCTGGGGTCAATCTCAAGATCGGGGAGAGATAGCACCGATTCCGAGGAAAGCTCCCATTTCTTCAGCTCTGGGTGGAGCTGTAAAAATGAAAGGAAATCTTCAAAAATCTTTTTTTCTTCCTCGTTCAGTTTCATAATGATTATTTCTCCGATGGTATCACCTCCCGGTCATTTATCCAAACGGCTTCTTTCAATTTCTTAAAACTTATCTCACTAATAACATGCTCCAGCTTGCAAGCGTCTTGTGCCGCAATATCCTGGGGAACACCAGCCTCTATGAGTTGTCTGGTAAAGAATTGGTGCTTTTCATAGATTTGCTGGGCGATCTGCTGGCCCTGCTCTGTGAGGGAGAGTGTGCCATCGTCCTTTTTTATCAGGCATTTCTTTTTAGACAGTTCTTTGACAGCCCGGCTCACAGAAGGCTTTTTTACATCCAAAAACTCTGCCACGTCTACGCAGCGAGCATAACCCTTTTGCTGCTGAAGCACCAGCACAGCCTCTAAATAGTCCTCCATAGATGATGTTAAGGACATAATGGCACACCTCCTTCTGACACATATAATTACTTCATTTACACCATACCTGCTTTTTTGAAATGCTTCTTGAGCAGTTTCTTAGCGATGAGCGCGCCAACAAAGGCGCAAATTGCAACAACGACAAGCATTATGATAGCTGTTACAGGTGATACTAACGTTTGCAAAATTCCCAAATAACTTTCGCCAAACATTCCCGCATACTGCTCAAGTGTTTGATTTGAGAAAAACAAGAAGGGAATATATGTACCACTGAATGCTGCTAAAACCATATAAATGATATAACTGATCGTAAGTGTTTTTCCATTAGTGCAACCTGTTTTCCACGCGATCAACGCAGAAATAATGCCAGCAATAATGCAGCAAATTATCATGGGCGGATAAAACCCATAAATGCCTGTTACCGCACAAAAAATGAACAGTGCCCACGGTTTCTTAGTCTTAGCTGCTACAAGGAAATATGTAATAGCTGCCAATAGTGACCACAATGGGCTTACCACTAACATCGTGTAGGGAGAAAAAGATAGGAACGCACAAAGGATATAGATAACAAGTGCGCACAAAGATAAAAGAGCTGTGACGATCAAATCCTTTACTTGAAAGCCTTTTTTGTTCTCGGTTTGCATGAAATAAATTCCTCCTTAAAATGATATTGGTTGGAACGATGTCCATATGACAACCGCAAAAAGAGCAAGCATACCTATCAACAAAATACTATCTCTTAAGCGGAAATCAACTAATATATAGTGAGTTTTTTCACAAGGATAGCTGATGCCTCGCGTTTCCGCTGATGCGGATAATTCTGTCGCCGTCATCAGAAGGCGCATAAGTATAGGGATTAAAAAGCCTTCGTATGTCTGCGCCGGATGACTTACTATTCTCCAAAAAGACAATCCCACGCCTCTCGTTTTCATCCCTTGTTTTATATAAAGCACATCTTGTTTCAAAGATGGAAGAAATCTCAATATGATAGCTACTGGTATCACAATTGCTTGAGGGATATGACTTGCCTGAAGCGCTGCTATCAATTCCGATATTTCCGTAGTCTGAAATAGAATATTCAAAGCAAGTGCAATAGTCAAAATTCTTAGTAAAAAGAATGTTATCACGGAAGATAAATGAATTGGAAGGACTTGCGCTAACATAAGCAGAACGATATAAACTATTGCAAATTTGATACTTGTTTTCCAAAGTCCACTTAGCAAAGCAAACAGGCAAACGACGCCAAAGAGTAACAAGCCTGTTAAGCCTCCACCCAAAGCAAACGCCAAAGCTGATGTCAATAGAATCAACAGAAGTTTTATGCGAGAATCGTAATATACTCCATGCTTTCTCAATTTATTCACCACCTTCCTCCACCATAAAATTCTTTACGATTTTGAAATTGTTTTGTTCCGTCATTTGTAAATCATCTTTAATAATCCCTTCCTTCAAAAGCAAAGCGCGCGAGGCGGTCAGGCTGATAAACTCCAGATCATGCGTAATAATAAAGACCAGCTTTCCAGCCTCACGCATATAATTAACAGCATTGGCAACAGCGCACATATTATCCCAGTCTAACCCGCTTGTTGGTTCATCCAAAACGATGATTGGTTTTTCCGAAAGCATTGCCGCTCCTATTGTTAGTCTCTGTTTTTGACCGCCTGATAAAGCATACGGATGGCAGTCTTTGAAGTTTTCCAAATGGAGCATTTTCAAAATTTGAGACACTTTTTCATCTATGCTTGGAATCCTTTTGTTTCCTAACCTCAATTCTTCCGTCACACTGTCTGTATAAAGCTGGTGATCTGCCTCCTGCATAACAAAGTACACATAGTCGGATAATTTTTGTTGCTTCACATTCTTTCCATCAATGTAAAACGCACCTTGGCGGCAGCGAATCAAGCCAGACAGGATTTTCCCCAATGTTGTTTTCCCGCAACCATTTTCTCCAATCAAGGCAATCGTTTCGCCTTTGTAGGCTTCTAATGAAATGTTGTGAAGAAGTTCTGGCATGGCTTTATGCGAAAAGCTCAAATTTCTAATTTGGAGAAATACTTCCGAGCGGCAAATAGATTCTTTCCTTTCTATTTGTATTAAATCCAAATTTAACGGGCGAAGCCTTCTGTTGTGCATTTGGACAGCAGATAATTCTGCCATTTCCTCACCCGTTAATTCTTCGCAGATTTGACCATCCTCCATAATTAAAAAGCGATCTGCGAGTCCGTATAAGTAAAACAATCTGTGTTCTGAAACAATAATCGTGTGTCCAGCGGCTTTCAAAGCAGAAAGAATCTCTCTTACCTGTAAGATTGTATGAATGTCTAAATTAGCCGAAGGCTCATCCAGCACATAAATTTGTGGATTAAGAGTAGTCGCTGCGAGAAAAGCAACTTTTTGCCTTTCTCCACTGGACAGGGCAAAAATATCTCTGTCTTTTAGGTTCTCCATATTCAGTGACTGAAAGGCGCTGTTAACACGTTTAACGATTTCTTTATGTGGAATTCCATAGTTTTCGCAGGCAAACGCAACTTCGCTGGAACTGTTTGTAGTAAAAAATTGACTGCGGGGATCTTGAAAAATTGAAGCAATCTCTTTGCCAGCCTCACCGGCGTCCGATTCTTTTATGGAACGTCCCGATACAACGACTTCGCCGGATAATCTGCCTTCAAAAAAGCGGGGAATCAAATTATTGATACACCTGGTTAATGTGGTCTTTCCACATCCGCTCTGCCCAGTAATAACAAGAAATTCTCCCGATTTTATGATAAGCTTTACATCCTTTAGACTTTCCTGAGACTGTCCTTCATACTGAAAAGAGGCATGTTCAAAAGATATAATTGGAAATTGTTTTTTCATGGCAACACACCTCATAGCTTCCAACTGATGGATTTCTCCCTGCACTTCAAAAAAGTACGATAAATCCCTTCTTTTTCTGCTAATTCCTTATGGGTTCCCTTTTGAACAATATGGCCTTGATCAATGACAATAATTTGATCTGCCGTCCGAACAGTAGACAGCCTGTGAGCGATAGAAATTAGTGTTTTATTTTTCGTCAATTCAAAAATTGCGTCCAAAAGAGCTTTTTCATTTTCCGGGTCTACGCTGGATGTCGCTTCGTCCAAAATAACGATGGGCGCGTCTTTCAATATCGCCCTTGCTATTGAAATTCTCTGTTTTTCTCCTCCAGACAAAGTGGAACCTGCTTCTCCTATCATTGTTTCGTAGCCTTGCGGGAGCGCCTCTATAAAATCATGGCAGCGGGCCCTTTTAGCGGCCTCTACCACCTCCGCATGGGTCGCGTTAGGTTTTCCGAATTTGATGTTATTTTCAATCGTATCATTAAACAGATACACCTTTTGGAATACCATACTTACATATGATAAAAGGCTATCACAAGTAAATTCTTTTACATCGTGTCCTCCAATTTTAACACTTCCGGAATTTACGTCCCAAAATCTTGCAATCATATTACACAAAGTTGTTTTCCCTGAACCTGACGGCCCAACGATAGCACAAGTAGAGTTCTGTGGGATTTTCAAGGTGATTCCATCTAAAACCGGACGGCTGTCATAAGCGAAAGTAACATCTTTCAGTTCAATCTCATATGATTTCAGGACAATATCCTTTCCGTCTCCATCTAAAACCGGTATATCTGAGATGAAATCCAGCCGATCCAACTGCGTAGCAAGCATTTTACTCAAAAAGGCCCCGTCATTCATCAATTCCAATTCCATGAACATTAAAAATGCACAGATGATAAATAAAAGGCAATAGGGCAATGTGATAACTCCCCACAAATAGAGCAAAGCTGACAATAAAAATAACAGGCAACTTGTAATCTTAAATACGGCTTCATACAGCTTCATAATTCCGGCAGTAGAAATTGTAACCGCTATATCGCTGCGACACTTATTTTCAAAGGCTTGATCCACTTTTCCTTTTCCTTCTTTGCCTTTTCCGAATATGCGCAGAACAGAAATGCCTTTTATGTATTCTAATGCACTTCCCACCAACAATTCCTGAGCATTTTGCATATCTTCCGTATGCGCGCCGGCCCGCTTTTTTATCTGGCCCAGTACAAGAATTCCCGCTAAAATTCCTGTTAAAGCCAAAACCCCAATCTGCCAGCAAAATATACCCAACATTAGCGTCATGGCAAGCGCCTGTACAAAACCTCCTACCAAAAATGTTAGCGCAAGCATACAATTCCCTTCCAGATCGGAAATTGTTGTTGTCAATACTGTTTGTACGGTGCCGAGATTATTTTCTGTAAAATAGCCCATCGGTGCCCTTTTGAGCTGATTTCCAATCTCAAGACGCTTTTCCCGGAAAATCTCATATCCAGACGCACTCATTAGCACATCGCTTAGGTACTGAAACAAAAAGCGGCCCAAAACACTAAGTGCAACAATTCCAAATGCCTGTAAAATGACAGTCTCTGTTAAGTGTTCGATATTCAACATTACCAATAGCACAGCAAAAAATACAAAGGCGGCGCAGCAGGATTTCAGAGCATTGAAGATCAGTCCGGCAATTACACGGGGACGATATTTCCCAGATAACCGTAAAATCCTTTTTATAATTGAAAACATATTAAAATGTCCCTCCTTCCACTTGATCGGCTGAACTCACATAATCACTCCATAATCTTTGATAAAGTGGGCATTCTGATAAAAGCTCTTCCTGTCTGCCGCAGCCAACAATCTTTCCATTTTCCACCACAAGGATTTGATCAGCCTTCTGAATGGTCGCAAGACGATGAGCTACTACGATGAGGGTTTTTCCTTTTACAAGTTTACTGATAGCGTTTTGAATGAGATACTCATTTTCTGGATCAGCATAGGCCGTGGCCTCATCAAGAATAATTACTCTTGCATTTTTTAGAATTGCCCTTGCGATAGTAATTCGCTGACGTTCTCCGCCAGAAAGTTTTCCTCCTGCGTCTCCGGCATTTGTATCATATCCGTTTTCCAACTTTACAATAAACTCATGACAGCAGGCAGCTTTTGCAGCAGCTACCACCTCATCGTCTGTCGCATCCGGTTTTCCGAGCCGGATGTTTTCACGGATACTTTCATCGAACAGAAAATTGTCCTGTGCAACATAACTGACTTCACCCATCAACTGTGCGAAAGGAATCTCTTTAATATTCTTTCCGCCAAAAACAACTTTTCCTTTTGTGGCGTCCCAAAAACCAGCCATGAGTTTTGCGATCGTTGATTTTCCGGAACCGGAAGGGCCGACAATTGCTGAAACAGTACCTGGTTTGATTTCAAAGGATACATTCTTCAGAACTTCCGTCTCGTTATAAGCGAAAGAAACATTTTCAAAGCAATAGGCTGTTTCATCCAGTGCAACATTTTTTTCTGGACGTTTCAGTTCCGGTTTCTCAATAAAATCCCGTATTTGATCGAGACAGGCTTTCACCATATTAAATTGTTCAGAATATTTTCCTACTCGCATAAGCGGGGCAATAAATCCAATAGGAAGGATAATGCAAGTGATAAAATCTGACAATGGTAATGTTCCAGTCATATAAAGCCATGCGCCAATCGGAAGCGTTCCCAACAATGTTGTCGGCATTACAGCCTGAATGACTGCTGACCAAAGCCAACTCTGCTTCCACCATGCCAGAGTACTGTCATGGAAGAAGTTAATTGCACCTGTAAATTTGCTATAAGAAGCACTTCCTTGATTAAATGCCTTAATAACCTCTATCCCGTTTACATATTCAACCAGCGTACTGTTCATCGCATTCTGCGATTTCATATAAGTGGTACTTTTATTCACATAATCTTTCATCATTCCAATGTAACCCAAAAGTCCGAGGGGAATTGTAATCAATGCAGCTAATCCCATGCGCCAGTCAAGAATAAATACCAGTAGTATACAGCATAGGGGAGCCACTACATTAGAGGTTATTTCAGGCATAAAATGAGCCATCGAATCCTCTAATTTTGAAACTGTATCTGCCATCAAATTTTTGAAATTTCCGGTCGGCGTATCCAACATAATGCCCATTGGAACCCGAAGCATTTTATCTGCGATTTTGCTACGGATATTTTTCAATATTTTATATGTAGCCTTATGCGACATAAAAGAGGATTGATATGTAAGCCACAGCTTTAATATCTGCCCGCCCAAAGCGACTGCAAACAAGATACATACATTTTGAATAGTAGCTGTTTTGTTAAATAGTTCCGCGACTAATAATGACACTGTAATAAAGGGAGCCATCCCGAATAGTTCTCCCAGCGTTGCAAGAAAGGTTGAAAGATAAAGTTGCTTTTTATTATTTCCTGCATAACTCAACAATTGCTGAATGGCTCCAGTTTTCGTTTTTTTCTTCATGGAAGAATCCTCCTTAAACAGGTTAGCAAAAACTAACTATTTGGCAAAAAATAAATGGCAAAAGCCACTTATTTTAGCGGAAGCCCTAATACACCATACCAGCCATAGTGCTGGAATTTTATGATGTTTTTTACATAATCCTCCGCCTTTTCATAAGGAACATCGTGCAAAATACACTCACATAGTGCAGTAATATATCCATGCGTCAAAATGTGTATTTCTATATCGCTTGGCAGACATTTCGCATATCCCGCTTCATATGCCGCCTTTACAAATAGGGCATTCTGTTTCGTATATTGATTTGTAATTTCTTCTATAAAGTTTTCGACGCGAGAACCTTTGCTGCATTTCAGCAAGAGTTGAAATTCCTCCAAATGCTCGTACATATAGTTGACATATGTCATTGCCTGAACATATGACGCTTCAACAGAATCCCTCTCAATAGCTTCTCTAATTCCAACTTTATCGTAAGGTTCTGCATTATCCAGAAAATCTAATGTATAATGGTAAACATCTTCAATTAAGGCAAAAAACAACGCTTCTTTATCCTTAAAATGTCGATATATTGCACCTGTTGTAACCTTTGCAGCGGTAACAATATCTTTAAGCTGCGTTGCCTGAAAGCCTTTTTTTAGGAATTCCACTTTCGCACATTCCATAATTCGCTCTCTTGTCAAGTCGGAACAGTAACTCAAAATATTTCCTCCCTTCTCGGATAATCACTTTATTTAAGATAATTTAATTATCAAACAAAAGTTAGAATAGCATATTTTTGTCTTGCTGTCAAGGGGACGATGCTTTTGTTATTATCATTATGTACCCAGCCGCCTGTGCGGCTGGGCTTCTTCTTTTTTGGGGCTGTTAATAGGCAGGTGTGCCATACCCGTAAATCTCATAATATCCCACGGGGTAGCTGTTCTGGCGCACAGAATCGCCAGAGTTGCCCTCCACGGTGTAGACGCGGCCATTTTCCACCTTCTCCACAATCCCCACATGGTCGGAAGAACCATCCTGGCCTCCATCATCCCAATCGAAAAAGATGATGTCACCGGGGCGCGGCTCGTAGCTGTTGTCCTGCCACAGCCCGCGTTCCTTAAACCAGGGTACGCCCTGGGACGCGCAGGCCGCAAACTTCGGAATAACACCAGCGTCAATATAGCCGCACTCATTGGCGCACCAGCTCACAAAGCAGGCGCACCATTCCACACGGCTGTCAAAGCCGTACCAGCTCCAATAGGGCGCACCGCCCGTGTTCCCCACCTGGGAGAGCGCCACGGTGACGATCTCGCCGTCGCCTCCGGTAATGCCATAAAGCACCTGGCTCCAGAGGGAACTGTTCTCATCGGCCAGAAGCTCTGCCATCTGTTCCCGTTGATCTTCGTTAAAGCTGAACTGATTGGCCATTTCCTCCGCCGTCTTGTGGCTGACCGTGATATACAGATAGGTGCGGGTGACGGTGACTTCCGTTTCTACGATATTCCCGTTCCCATCGTCTGAGGTTTCAATGATGGTTTCCGTCTGGGTAGAGGTGCTGGATGAGATTTCATTCATCTGCCAGAAAATATCCTTTAAGAGCTGCTTTTTGGAATCGTCCATGGTGGCCACTTCCTGGGCAGCGTCCGGGTCGGTGGTGGTCTTGACGGCATACACCGCAAGCACCTCTTTCCAAACCGCCCGGCTGCCGGACATCTCCAGCACATCGTAGGTGTGGGAAGTTTTGATTTCCTCCAGCTTTTCCTCGTACTCGGCGTTGATCTCCTGCACCGCAGTCTGCATGGTCTGCCCGGTGCCGGAATCCTCCCCGGAAAAGAAAATCCCAAAGCAGGAGCCGACAATCATACCAATGAGGCAGATCACAATAATCACCAGCACCGCAACCCAGCCGCCCGCAGCGATGGCCGCAATCAGCGCCTTCGTTGCCGCTATGATGGCTTTCACCGCCGCGATGGTGGCCTTGACCGCCACCTTTGCCGCAGTCACAGCCGCTTTCGCCGCAACGCGGGCAGCATGGGCGGCAGCTCTGGCGGCCCTGGCTGTGGCCTGGGCTGTTTTTTGAGCCGTTTTTGCTGCTTGCTGGGCAGTCTTGATACTGGCTTTGGCTGTCTTTTCCGCCGTCTTGATGGATTTGCTGGCGGTTTTCACCGTCCCTTTGGCGGTAGAGGACGCCTGCTTGATGGTCTTGCGGCTCCTGTCCACTGTTTTAATGCTTTTCTTGCCCCGATCCAGGGTCTTGACAGCCCCGCGCTCCTGCCGGATGGTTTTCACCGGCTCCGAAAGACGGTCTGCGGCCTGTCTGGTCTGCCTTGCCGCCTGCTTCTCCGCTTGTTTTTTAGGCTGTTCGGCTGCGGCCTTGCGCTTCTGGATTTTTTCTTTGACCTTGGAAATGTTCTCTTTGGTGGTCTTAACCCCTTTGCGGCCCTGCTTGTCAAATTGGTGGACAGCTTCACGGGCCGTATTTTCAACCCCGGAAGAAATGCGGTCGGACGCATACTCGCCGGGGGAGCCTTCCTCTGCATACAGGCCATGCTCGCCCTTGTCTTTGGTGCGGATATATGCTTCCTTCATCCGCTCCGAAGCAACCGCAGATTTATCAATCGCCTTGATCGTCTTTTCTGCAACACTCTTTGTCTTAATGCCCTTGCCCATAGGCTTCACCTCCTTCCCAGGGTGGGCGCGCCCTTATGCGTCAAGCAGCTTTGCCACCACAACCATCCTGCCGTTTGTCCGGGAATATTCGCAGGTGGAAAGGGTGATGAGCTTGTCGCCGTATTCCGCACTCACGCCCGTATCATAAAGGGCCAGCGCCTTGCACTCGGCAATATACGCCTCAAAAGCCTCGGCGTTTTCCGCCTGGACAAAGTGGTAATACTTGAACCCCTCCCCGGAATAGGCCACCGTCTTAAAGGCGGCGATCACCTCATACTCGCCAAAGCTGTCCAGCGTGTCAAAATGGATGGTCTTGTGTTCCCGGTAGAAATCCTCGCTTTCATACCTGCACAGGTCGGAGAACATCGAGCCGTTGCTCATGTGGTGGCCGTACAGCACCAGGTTGTCGGAAATGCCAACATCGCAGTTTTCGGCCAGATAAGGCACCCCATAGCTGCTGTACGATTTGTCAAAGGCGTGCTTGAGGTAAAAATCCGGGCTGTCCTTGGTCTGCATGACAGGGTAATCAATCCGGGTGCCGGGGATGGAAACCCAGCCCACCAGGTCGCTGTTCTGGGCGTACACGTCCGCGTATTTTTCAAAGGCTGTGAGTGCCTCCGGCTCCTGGGCCGGGCTGCCTTCCACCGTCAAAGTGGGCAGCTCCACATCTTCCTTGACCAGCTCCGCCACCTCGTCAAAGGCTTCGGCGCTCTGCTTTTGGTCGAGATATTCACGGGCCAGCATGGCCCCGGAGAAAAGGAAAAGGGCGGCGCAAAAGGCCGCCCCTGCAATCATCCATCTGGTTTTCACTTTATCACTCATTTTCTTCACCCTCCTTACCGCGCCTGCTCTTTGCTGGCCGCCTGCCGGTGCGGTGCGTCCGGGGCCGCTTTCAGTTCCCGCAGCTCCGATTTTACGGATGATTTCTCACCGCTTGCTTTTTCAGCCAGACGGGCCGCGCCGCGCTCCATCCCGGAAAAGGTCTTGCCGCAGGACAGAAACAGGCCCCGCAGCCTGGCAAGCACGCCCTTGTCGGCCTCCAGCTCCTGGGCCTGCTGTACTTCTTTGCCTGCAAGGGCGCGCCCGGCGCTTTTCATGTGGCTTCCCGCCTGGTGCAGCTCCTCCCGGAACACATCCAGCTTTCCAGCGCACTGCTCCATCGCCTTGCCGGCATGAGAAAATCCGTGTTCCATGCGTGAGAGAACGGCGGGGATACGCAAAGCCTGCACCGCATGGCGCAGGGCAGCGCGCCCCTTTTCCTGAAAGGTCTGCACCATGCGCCCGGCAGAGGAAATGAGGTTTGCCTTGGCGGTGGAAACCATCGCTTTTACCTGCTGGATTTTCCCCTCCGCCGCCGTTGCAAGCTGGACGCATTTGGCCCGGATTCCCTTGTCATGGAGCTTGCCAACCTCCAAACGGATTTCTTTCATTTCCTCCATCATCTGCGACAGCTTATCCTCCATGCCGTCGATATACCCCACCAGGGCCTGCACTTCTTCCTTTTGCTTTTGAAGGTTGTTTTTCTCCAGCACGGAGAGAAGCTCGATGATCTGGGGATGTTCCCCCAGCGTATAGGTCAATTCAGCCATATTTCATTCCTCCCATCTAAGAATCATCGCGCCGGTTCCGCCTGTTTTTTGGCAGGGGGCAGCTCCCGGCAGTATTCCGGGTAACGGATTTTCATACCCTCCATGAAATAGGGGGCAAATTCACAGCAGAACAGATCCTCCGGGGAATAGGCGTTGCTGTGTTCCGGTTCGGTGTAGCCGTTCCAGAGGTTGAAGGCCAAACGGCACACCCGGACGGTGCCGCTGGTCTGCCAGCCTCCGTGCATACCCTCCGGTTTGATACAGTCCTGCTTGAAATCAAACATCTGGCGGATGTTGGCCCGTGTTTCCGGGGCAATCCCCATGACATAAAAGAAAGACTGGTGATAGCAGTCGTTTTTCCGTGCCTCATCCATCATCCGAAAAAAGAAATCGCGGTGTTCTGCGGACGCAAAGCGGATATTGAGCCTGCTCATACCAAAACCTCCTCGCCGCCGAACACGCCCTCACCGGGCTTGGTGGTCATCAGGGCATACAGCTTTGTGTCGCGCGGGAAGCGGTTGACAAAAGGCACCAGGGCGCTGCCGTAGCGGATGAGGCCGCAGCCTGCGTCCGCGTTGGTAACATAGCTCATCTGCTCTCTGGAGATATTGAGGAGCTTCGCCAGCTTTTCCCGGTCGGACGCGGCTTGGCTCAACATCACAAGAAACTCGGAGTTGGAAAGCATGGTGCTGGCCTGCACGGAATCCAGCAGATACTCCACATTCTGAGTGATAGCCGTGGGGTAGGCCCCGCGCTTTCTGAACTGCCGCCATGCGCTGTTGAAAAAAATACCGCTCTGCTCATTTTCAAACATCACATGGAACTCGTCGATAAAGACGTGGGTGCGCTTACCCCTTTTCCAGTTGAGAGTCACGCGGTTCAAAATCGTGTCGGTAATAACCAGGGAACCGGCGGGCTTGAGCTGCTCGCCCAGGCCATGGATGTCGAACACCACATAGGGCTTGCTTAAATCCACCGTACTGTCGCGGCCAAAGATGTCCAGGGAGCCGGTGGTGTAAAGCTCCAAAGAAAGGGCGATCTCCTTCGCCTTTTCCTCCGGCTGCTCCAGCAGCTTTTGGCGCAGGTCGCAGAGGGTGGCGGCCCGGCCCTCTTTTTCCGCCTCCGGGTAAACGAGGGCGGTGCAGCGGTCGATGATGGATTTGTGCTGCGGCCCCACGCCGCGCTTGTCGATCTGCTCGATGAGGGACATGACAAACTGCGACTTCTCTACAATGGGGTTCTGTTCGCCGTAGCCTTCCACCATATACATGGAATTGAGCTTGTCTTTGCCGCCTGCCACCAGGTGGGCCACCGTAGCCTTTTCACGGCCCAGGGCTTTCACCAGCGCGCCGAACTCGCCCTCCGGGTCACAAATAAGGATTTCATCATCGGCGTAATTGGGATGGAGCATAAGAAAGGCGATCAGCTCTTTCACCGCAAAGGATTTTCCCGCGCCAGGAACGCCCAGGTAAAAAGCCGACTGGTTTAACAGGTTCGCCTTGTTGCACATGATGAGGTTGTGGGAAATAGCGTTCTCCCCAAAATAAATGCCGCCCTTGTCCTGGATTTCCTGCACCTTAAAGGGGATGAACACCGCCAAACTCTCGGTGGTGAGGGTGCGGAAGGCGTTGATTTTGCGCACCCCGATGGGCAGGGCCGTGTTGAGGCCGTCAATCTGCTGGAACTTGAGAACCGCAAGCTGGCACATGTGCTTTCTTGCCACGGAAAGCACCGCCTCGGTGTCGCTGTCAAGCTGTTCCTTCGTGTCGGCGGTGATGGCCAGGGTAATCACCGCAAACATCATGCGCTGGTCGCGGGTGGTGAGATCATCCAGAAACTCCTTGCTCTCTTTGCGCTGAAGCTCCATGTCATAAGGCACCACGGCAGAAAAGTTGTTATTGGCGTTCTGGCGGCGCTGCCAGTTGGTGATGTTCGTCTCCACGCCCAGGAGCCTGTTTTCCACCTCCCGCACGGCCTCGTCGGTCGGCACCGGCACAATGTCGATGGAGAACATCAAATTGCGGTTGAAATCCGTCAGCTCCGTCACCATGTTGTCCTTGATATAGCTGGCATAGTCTTTGAGGAACAGCACCCGGCAGAACTTATCGCCCAGCTTCACATAGTCGCTGTTCTTCTCTATGCTGTCCGGGCAGATATAGTCCTTGAAGTCGTGGCCGCGTTTTGCCATAGCCGCCAAATCAAAGAAGAACTCTGCCTCCTCGCCCTGGCGGTAGAAGTCGTGCAGAATACGCAGCCTTTCAGAAGCGTCCAGCTCCACGCACTTGGAACCCAGGGCCGCAAAGTGGGAAATGAGGTCGGCCCCCACGCGGGAAAAGTAGGCGCGGGCCTCTTCCACGTCTTTCTTCACCACGGAGATGGTGATATATTTCTCCTGAGTGATTCCATTGGCCCCGGTGGCCTTATCCAGCAGCATTTGATTGTATTCCCTGCGGTACTCGTCCCGAAAGTCCTCCTGCATAGGCATGAGGATGGAGTTTTCAAAGTTTGCCTTATTCGTTCTCCGGTTATTGATGGTGATTTTCGTCACCGCCCCGGAATCCAGAGAGTTGAGAAGCTCCGAATAGATGAGAAACATACTCTCTTTGTCCTCGCGGCTTGCCACCAGATAATTGATGTCGCTGAACCGATAGCTTTTGGAAAACTTGTTTCCAGTCGAAAAAATGCCGTCCTGCCAGATACGGCGGACGGGGATCACATCCTGCACTTTCCGGGGCACGGTATATCGCTCCTTGTCCTGCTTGGACATGATTTTTAAGGTCTTAATCATGGTTGGCCTCCTTCCGCTTGTGAAAGTGTTTCGGCTCTTTGGGCTGCTTTCTGACGGGCCGCCCGGTCTGCCGCCCCTCGATCACGTCTTTCAAAGCAGCATAGTAATAGTTGCCGTCCTCAAACTTTATCTCCTTTGGCTCCAGCATTTCCGAGCGCAGCCACGCCCAGATGAACTGTTCCGCCGTCATGCCATGGTAGGTGATGAACCCCAGCATGGCAAAGGGGGCCGCGCCCAAAATGCAAACCCAGGAAAGGGTTTCCACGCCAAAGTAAGGGCGCAGGAGAAAGTAAAGGCCCACGGCCACGCCGCAGGCTAAGATGGAAAAAATGAACTGCCGCATACTCAAGCCGAAAAACATGGATTCGGTGTAGTTGCGGATTTCGCGGTTGATCTTGACTTCCAAAATGCCACCTCCCGTTATCGTTCCAACTCTTTTTTCTGCCTGCCCTGCGCCCCTCTGGCAGCCTGCCGGTCATAGAGCTTCATCACGTCCATGCCGTCATAGTCCGCCAGACGGGCCAGTTGCTCCCTGGTAACGCCGTGCTGCTTGCAGTAGTGCAGATAGCCCTGCATACCTGACTGGTGTTCGATCTCGCCCTGTAAATCTTCGATTTCATACCAGGCGCAGGCATGGGCCTCCGGCGACATACAAGCCAGGGAATACCCTTGCTCCAAAGGCTCAAACAGGTCGGAATCGTAGGTGAAGCACTCGCCGTAATGCGCAAAAGGCCGGTCGTTTTCCAGCAGCGGATGGAACCGCACCAGATCGTCCTCAAAGGACGCATAGGCTATCACGTCCTCTGGGGAAGCCTTGCTTCCCTTGACCAGCAGATAGTCGATTTTGTAGTTTTCCTCATCCGGCACGTCCAGCCCCCGGTTCCATTGATAGGGTTCAGTGCGCTTTAGGGCGCGCTCGGCAAGCCTCATCAGCTTTTCCTTGCTCATGTTCAAAACATATTCCTCCATTTCTTAACGCTCCCGGCCTTTTTGCCGGGAAGATTTCTGAAACAGCCGAGAGGCAGCTTCTTTCCGTTCCTCCAGCCGCGTCATTTTCCATTCTTCTCGCAGCGTCTTAGTTCTTTCGGGCTGTTCACCGGGGAGAAGATAGGTTTTCCCGTTCCGCTCGGCGGTGTGGGTGGGATAGCCCATGACCTTCAGCGCCTTCTGCACCTCCAGGGCGTGTTCCGGCCTGGGCTGGCAAACGCCCAGACTGCGGTAGATCTGAAACTCGCCGTACCACGGCTCATTTTGAAAGTTGTCGGCGCGGAAGAACACATCCTCCCGGATGTCCGCAAGAGGCGTTTCCAGCACCTTGCGGCAAACCTCGTTTCTTGTATCATCCATTGACTTTTCCTCCTTTACAGGCCCATCATCTCGCGCACCACGCGGTCGGCCATTTTCACCGCGCCCACAAGCACCAGCATGTTGAACAGCAGCTCGCCCACATAGCTCCAAACCTGGGTGACTGCCGCCGCATTGGGGTCAACCGCAGGGGGCGAAGCCGCAAACAGCGAGAAGATAATGCAGGCCAGCACGATGATCGCCCCCTCCAGGCACACGGCGGCATAGCTTTTGATGAAGCTCTTGCCCACGTTCTGGCTGGGTTCCCCGCCAAAGGTGGAGAGGGGCACCGGCGCGATGGCCGTGTATAAATAGAGCTTAAAAAACCGCCCGTAGACGGTCATAATCATAATGAAGCTGAGAACCGTGATGAACAGCCCGCCGATGAGCGTCACCGCCCACAAAGGGATACTCTCAAAAAATCCGCAGCTTTCCACCGCCGTGACGATCTCCTGGGGGAGAACCGTCTGCTGTGCGGTTCCAAAGCCCGCCGCGTTCATAATGGTGGAGACAAGGCCCTGGACAATGTTGAAAAGGGCCATCATCAGCTCCAGCCCATAGGTCACGACACCCTTGGCAATGGCAAACCGGATGAACAGCTTTAAGGCGTGTTCCGGCTTCTTCACTTCTGCGAAGCTGCCGCAGGTTTTCACAATCCCGATGACAAAGAACAACACCAGAAGCGCCAGGCCGATGGCCCGCACCGCGTCGTGGATGTTGACGATCACGCTCCAGATCGTGCCGCCCTTAAACTGTTCCGGGCTTTGGGTGATGAGCTGCCAGATTTCAGACAGGTACTTGTTCCAGGTGTCGAGGGCGTTTTGCAGGTTTTGCACAACCCAGTTATCGGACATTCAAAGACCTCCTTTCCGGCAGAAACAGGGGCAGGCCACCATTGACCTGCCCCCATGCCGCCGTTTTTCATCAGCCGGTAATCAGGGTCAAAATCTCCTTGGCAAAGGTAATCACAACGCCGCCTGCCAAAGTGAGGAAGCCGTTGGCCCTCTGGCTGGGGTCGTGGGATTTGAGGGACAGGCCGATCTGCACCACGCCGAAGCCCAGCAGAATCATACCGATGGCCCGGATGAGGCCGAAAATGAAGTCGCTGAGGTTGTTGATAACCGTCAAAGGGTCGCTGGCGGCAAAGGCCGTGGTGGTGCAGCAGCACAGCATAAGCACCAGGGCCGAGTAGGCCGTGAGGGCGCTTTTGCTCTTTTTGCCCATGGGCAGGCTGCGGGTTTCCTTGTTCTTGTTCTCCTTGTTAAACAGTCTCATTTTGCTTTTCCTCCTTGAATTGAAAGATTTTCTCCATGTCCTCGTCGGACAGAAGCTCACAGGTCACATCCGGCTCCTTGAGATTGGCAAGGTCGCCGGGGGTAAGGCGGCTGATGGTCAAGCCCGCCACCGCGTTTTCCGTGCCGCCGTGGGTATAGGCCGGTGCGCCGCCATCGGTGGTGTATTTCACGTTGGGGTGCTTTAGCAATTCGTACTTTTCATCCATCAGCGGCGGTTCCCCACGGATAAAGAGCAGGGCCAGCCGGTTGTCCAGCATACGCACCTCGTCCGGGGTCAAAAGCTCCCGGCCCGTGATCTGGTTGTTGGTGGAGTAGCTGCCGGAATGGCCGGTGCTTTTCCCGTAGGTGTCCAGCCAGAGGGTGCTTTTGCCCAGATAGCTTTCCGAGATGAGCTTGTGGGTGGACGATTCGTTGCCGCCCAGGTACAGAAATTCATCGCAGTTGCCCATGATGGATTCCCATTGCTTTTCATACAGCGCCTTGAGCTGGGCGATGTTCTGGATGATGATGGAAACCGAGATGTTTCGTGAGCGCATGGTGGCCAGCAGCTTGTCAAAATCATCGGGTAATGAAACGTTGGCGAACTCGTCCATCAAAAAATGCACCGGCACGGGCAGGCTCCCGCCATGCACCCGGTCGGCGGAATAAAACAATTCCTGGAAGGTGCTGGCATACAAAAGGCTCACTAAAAAATTGAAGCTGGCGTCGTTGTCCGGGATAAGGGCAAACAGCGCCACCTTCTTTTCCCCCAGGCTGGCAAGCTCCAGCTCGTCGGTAGCCGTAAGGGCCGCCACGGATGAAAGGTTGAACTTCTCCAGCCGCGAGGCAAGCGTGATCTGGATGGATTTTAAGGTCTTGGCGCTGCCGGAGCGGTAGTCCTTGTAATACTTCACCGCGATGTGGTCGGGGGAGCGCATTTCCAGCCGTTCAAACAGCTCGTCCAGCGGGGATTGATAGCTGTCGTCGTCCTCCCGCACCTCACCGGCACGCAGCATTTCCATGACCATCGGGAAATTTCGCTCGTCCTCCGGGGCCTCGTAGTGGAGATAAAACACCAGCGCCATGAGAAGCATGGAAGCCGCCGTATCCCAGAAGGGGTCGTTTGACTGGCTCCCTTTGGGGGTGGTGGCTTTGAACAGGTTCGTCACCATCTTCTGCACATCGTTGTCGTTTTTCAGATAGGCAAAGGGGTTGTAGCAGTGGCTTTTGTTCATGTTCAAAAGGTCAACCACCCTGATCTCATAGCCCTGCCGTTCCAGCAGGCCGCCGCAGTCCCGCAGCAGCTCTCCTTTGCAGTCCAGGATGAAAAAAGAGGTGTTGGCCTGGCAGATATTGACCTTTGCGTAAAAGCGGCTTTTTCCCGCGCCGCTGCCGCCGCAGACCAGGGTGTTTAACGTCCTGCGGTGCTTTTTCCCGTCCAGCCCCATGCGGACGTGCTGGGTAAAAATGCGGTTTTGAAACGGGTTTTTATCCCGGTATTTCCGGTTCACGGCCCGCGGATCGCCCCATTTGGCGGAGCCGTGTTCCTCGCCCCTGCGGTAGCTGCGCCTGGATGAGAGGTAAATGCCAATGCCCAGCCCATAGGCGGCAATAAAAATGAGGACAGCTTTTGCACTGTCCTCACACCATACGATTTGAAATGGGTCGTTCATCGCCGCAGGCAGGGCCTCCAGGATTTCGGAAAGCCCCCCGGAAAGAGAGGGGGCAACGAGCAGGGCAAGCCAGACCGCCGGGATCAGCCCCAGGGCATAGAGCCAGGGGCCTCCCGTTTTGTTATCGGGCTTCATCCCGCCGCTTCGCTTTCCTGTCTTTTTGGGATGGGGCGTCAATGGTTTTGAGAAGCACGTCCTCCACCGGGCCGGGGTCGCGCTGTTCCTCCAGCAGATCGTTCCGCAGTTTGTTGAGGGCGCGGATCATAATGCCATGCTCGTATCTGTCCAGCGTGAGGACAACCTTTTCCTGTCGTTCCATTCATTCAGCCTCCTTTACCGTTCCTGTTCTTTCTGCCTGCCCGCGCGTGAGAGGCCCATGGCCCTTGCCATGCGCCCGTTGATCTCCTTAAACGTGTCGCGCATATCGGTGAGGGCTGCCGGGATTTCCTCCTTGGGGTCTTGCCCCTGAAGCACGCCGTCCAGCCGGGAGATGTTGTAGCCTCCCGCTTCCACGCCGTACCTCTGGCAGAGCATATAGCTGACGGCATAGGCTTTGTAGCCCTCGGTTTCGCGGGAATACTCTGGGTTGCTGCGGGCAAGCTGGGCATTGGCAAGCTCCAGAGAGACGCAGCGGAAGATGTCCGGCGCGTCCATGCCCTTTTTCACCAGGATGGCGTTCTGTTCCGGGTCGAACATGGCCCCGCGCCCCTGGGCGGGCAGCTCCTCCACCGCGCGGATGGGCACGGGGGAATTGCTGATGAGGGCCTTTAAGAGCAGGCGGTCGTCGCAGCTCACCTGGGGCTGGGCCTCGTCCCGCGCCGTGGTCTGGGAAATGTCAAAGACCTCCTTGGCATAGAAGTTTTGGCCCACGCTGCCGTCCTCGCGGCGGTACGCCTTGCCCGGCTCTAAAATGATGATGGGCAGGCGCTTTTCCTCCTCCAGAATCTCAACGCCTTGGGAAGCCCACTCCTTGTAGCCGCCCACACGTTTAGCGTTGGGGCATTGCTCCCCGATGAGGATGGCGTTGCGGGCGGAGTGGAAGGGGAAGCGGCTCTGGGTGTCCAGATATGCCTTCATGTCGCCGTGCCCTTCGGAAAACGCGCCGAACACCCTGTCCAGGGTGGCGTAGGCTTCCTTGCGCTGCTTTTCCTCGCGGATCTGCCACCACTGTTTTTTCGGCTTCTCCTTTTGCGGCTCCGGCTTCTCGGTGGCCTCCGGCTGGGGCTGCTGTTCAAACAGATCGTCAAAGTTATTCATAACCGATTACCTCTCTTTCGATTTTGGTTTCTTTTTGGGCTTGGGCGGCTGGTGCCGCGTGGTTTTCTGGGCCGCCTTCTTTTGGGGTGCAGCCGGTTCCTCCCTCTTTGCAGCCTCCGCCTCTTTCTTCCGCTGGGCCTGGATGTCACGAAGCTCCTGACGGACAGACGGCTTCTGCGGCTCATCAGAAGTACCCCTTGCGGACTTGCTGCTGTTCTCTGAGATAGGCGCGGACGGATGGGATTTTTCCTCCGCTGGGGTAAAAGGGACGCTGTTCTCCGCAGAGGGGTTCTCCGGCTGGCTTTTCTCTTTTTGGGCAGGTTTTTCCATCAGTTCGTCTAAGAGCCTGTCGTCCTCGCTCTTTTCCGGGGCGGCTTTTTCCGGGGCCTGCGGCTCGCCGCCGCGCTCCTCGCGGGATTTTTCGATGTCCTCCTTGATGGACGCCGTATCCACCACCGTGAGGTTGAACTTATCCACGATCCGGTTGGCTCTCGCCGCGTCGTCCTCGAACACCAGGATGTCGATGGTATCGTCCCCCTTCCTCACCGGGATGGGGGCGTACAAAATGCCGTAGCCCTTGGCCTGCCTGGCAAACTCCGGGCAATCCTCTTTTTTGAGGGTGTAAACCTTTAAGGGCCGCTTTTCCCGCAGCATAGCCTCAATGCGGGCCTTGCCTTTTGTTTTCTTCTGGTCTTTCAAAATGGTATAAAGGGCTGCGGCCAGATTTTTAGCGGCAACGCCGGTGATCTTAAGGGCAACCTCCGCGCCCTCAAGGCTCATGCGCACCACCTGCTCCGCCGCGTCGCCTGCGTGATTCATAACCGATCATCTCCTTTCCAGCCGTTTCCTCCGGCCTTGTTCCTGGCGGGTTTTCTCTGTTTTTCCAGCCTGTTGTTCCTCGCGGGCAGCCCGTATCTTCTCTTTGAGGGAGAGGGAGCGCGCCGCAATGTCCTCACACAGCTTCACCTCCCGGCGCAGGTCTTTAAGCTGGCCGGAGAGTGCAGCGATCTCCGCCCGGATTTGTTCCTGCCGGGCAGGGTCGGCAAGCGCCGCCTTGGTGCGCAGCTTCCGGTACAGCCTTTTCCGCTGTTCGGTTAGGCTGGCAAGCTGGGATTTTACCTCGGATTGATAGGCGTTGAGCTGCTCCAGGGTGTCAATGCGGTGGCGGGAAAGCAGCCTCGCCTCGTCCGTCAATTCCTGCGCCCGGATCAAGTCCTCCCGCAGCGCGTGGGGCACATGGCCCCGCTGCCGGTTCTGCTTTTTAGGGAATACCCCCAGCAGGTAGCAGTAGTGGAAGTAGAGGGCGCGAAAGCCCGTGACCTTCCTGGCCTGCTTTAAGTCCCCCAAAAGCCTGCACCGCCTCGGCTCCGGCGTTTCCACCCTCTGGGGGCGGCGCTGGGCCAGAATCCGTTTGCGGATGTTCTCCAGAGCGTAGTCCTCGCCTAAATTGCGCGCCAGCTTCCTGCCATGGGGCCGGTCGTAAGGGCGCACTGTGATGTCTTTTCCCACCTTGACTTCGTAGCCCATCTGCCGCAGGCGGTAAAAAAACTGCCTCTCCGTCATCGACTGGCGGATGGCAGCGTCTACATCGGCTTTGATGAGGGAGAGATAGGTGGGGCGGCCCTCCTGCTCGGCCCGCCATTCCCCGTAGTGTTTGGATTTTCCCCGCTGAGGGTTTTCAATGACAGAAAGCCCATACTCCCGGCACAATCGGTCGGATTCCCTCTGCATGTCGAAGTAATCCTTTTCCGTGCGGTGGTATTTGATCCCATCGAGAAACGAAACTGTGTTCACCACAAAATGGTTGTGCAGGTGGTGGGCTTTGTCTAAATGGGTGGCAACCAGTACCTGGTATTTCTCGCCCCACAATGCCTTTGCCAGCTTCAGCCCGATCTCGTGGGCCATTTCCGGGGTGGCCTCGCCGGGGGCAAAGCTCTGGTAGCCGTGGTAGGCTACGGTGCCTTCCTCCTTGCCGAACCGCTTTTTGACGGCAATCATCTCATCGCGGGCGGTGGTGGGGCTGCAATTCACCCCGGACACAAACCGCTGCATGACGGGCACATCCTCATCGTCCACCGCAATCTTTCCCGTTTTCTTCTGCTGGATGGCATATTCGATTACATCGGAGAGGCCCTGGGCCTCCTTGCCGTCCATGCCCTGTTTCTCGTAGGCGGCGGGGTTTTCGGTCTTATCCGGGTTTTCGATATAGATGAGAACCTTGCCCAACCAGCCGTTCACCCGCCAGATGGATGTGGTAGCCATTGCTTTACTCCATGGGCTTTGGCAAAATCACCGCCCTGGTGATGTCCCGGATGAGCTGGTCAAACTTCCGTGTTTCTTCCTCATAGCGGCGCTCGTCTATGACGCCCAGCACATGGGCTTTCTGGGCGATCTGGTTTAAGTTGTTTCCAATGCCGTGCAGCTCCCGCATAAAATCAAAGTATGCCGGGGGCGGCGCGTCCTGGGGAACCAGGCCGTTTATCAGGTGGCGCAGGTACACCTCGCGGGAAAGCCCGCTGCGCTTCACCTTTTTGTTCAAGGCTTCCGCCTCTTTTTTGTCCAGCCAAAACTGGACGTGTACGTTGCGTTTTCTCATTCCTCCGAATCCTCCTTCCTGCCTAAGCGGTTGATTTGAAGCAGGCACATGACCAGCACGCCGAACACGCCGCCCAGCAGAAAACCAATGGCAAAAAACAATCCTTCCATAGAAAACCTCCGTTCTGATAAAGGGGTATTAGGGGGCGTTCCCCCTAACAAGCTGCCTTTGTGGTATCACAAAGGCGATGCTTGCTGGTACATACACGTTCCATTCCCCGCAGGGGAATCCCAAACGTCCGAAAAAACAATTCATCGCTCGCCCCGGTCGCGGCTGCGGCCTCTGGGGTAAAATTCCACGTCCTTGAAGCTGTCCGCGTCCAGGATATATTCGCCGTTTTTCCATCGCTCTTCCACCATCCGGCGGGCCTCCTCGCGGTTCTCGGCCTCCACTGTGACCGTCATTTCCAGCGTCTCTCGAATTGCAATGTCATACTCGTTCATCGTTCTCGCTCCTTTTCTTTCGCACCCCGGATGGGAAGCCCCAGCCGGTGGCACAGGTAGTCGTTCACATCCTTTCCCCTGGGCGGCGGGCAGTCCCTGACCTCGTATTCCCTGGGCAGCACCGTCTGGATGGCTTCAGCGGCCATCCTGCCGGGGCCGTCGTTATCCAGATGGAGATAGACGGTTTTTACATGGGGGTGATCCTCTAAAAAACGGGTGAGGGCCACGGGCAGCTTGCTCTCTGCAATCCTTTTCTTCGGCTGGTAGATTCCAGCCAGGGACAGCAGGTTGTGCTGTTTCCAGTCGATTCCATTCAGCCTGCAAAGGCTGGCGTAGGACATGACATCAATGGCGCACTCGCACAGATGGACAGCCGGGTTCTCCCCGCAGGCGGGCAGGGCAAAGGAATAGTGCTTGTCGCTGCCGCTTAAATCCCCGTGGAACCGGCCCTCGCCAATCCCGCGCAGGCAGCCGAACCGCGCCTTGCCGGTTTTGTCAAAGCCTACAAAGACCACATTTCCATGGCCCCTGTTCCGGCTCTCGTAAATCCGCCCGGTCTGGACGCAGAAGTCCAGCACCTCCATGGAAATCCCACGGCCTGCAAGATACTGGAGCATGGCCCGGTTGTCTGGGGCAGGCGGCGGCAAAAGCAGGTGCTTCGGCGTTTCTTCCCTTGGAATGGGCGCAAGGGACGGCGGCGGGATGGCGGCCCTGCCCACGATGGATTCCATCGCCTCCATAAAGGAGCAGCCCTTGACTTTGATGAGGTAGTCCAGCGCGCTGAAACCGCCGATCCCACGGGAGAACCAGCACCATTTGCCATTGGAAATGCGCAGGCTGTCGTGTTCTCTGGTGCAGTAGACGTTTCCGGAAACATGGACAAGCTCCTGGGGTTCGCAGGCTTGCAGATAGGTGAACAAGTCCACCTCCCGCGCTTTTTCGATCTCCTCCTGGTTGTAAAAAGGCATAAAAAATACAGCCCCCTTCCCATAGCCATAAATTAGCTGCCCGCGTGGGGCAACCGGCTATGTAAAGGGGGCTGTATTCTTCGGATATGGAAAAGGCCGACTGGATTGCTCCAATCGGCCCCGTAAAATCATAAATTTTTTTATTTCACCGCCATGATACAAAGCCGGTGCTTTGTCTCGTCATGGTCAATGGTAACTTTTGAAAATCCGGCGTCTTTCAAAAAAGTGGATAGCTGTGTTTTATCAAAAATCCGTAAGCCGTCGATAATGTCCATCCATTTTTCATCGTTTTTATTCGTACCATCGGATTCGTTTACAATCAAAAACAGGCTGCCAGGCTTTAAGACCCGCCAGACTTCCCGAAAACTTTCCGTAGGCCCCGGCCAAAAATAGACGGTTTCAAATGCGGCGGCCAGATCAAAGCTGTTTTCTGCAAAAGGCAGGGCAGCGACATCCCCCTGCAACACGTGGCACCTCTTATTTTGGATTTCCTTTCGGTTAATCTGTTTTGTTTTTTCTATGGCTACCTCGGAATAATCCAATGCAGCCAATGTTGCCTCTGGAAAACTGCTGAGAAGCCGGGCTGCATTGCGTCCGCCGCCGCAGCCCAATTCTATGATCGTCTTGGGGTGCATGGAAAATATATGCTCCATTCCCCAGTCGGACACTTCCGCATGGGCTTTATTCATGCCGCTTACCATCATCTTCCCAAACATCCCGTCCGGCTTCCGGGTATTACTGAAATATTTTTTAATCAGCCCCATTTCCCTCACCTCCGAAACAAATTAGTTATAGCTAACCTTTTTTATTATACATCATTTTGTAGAAAAGTCCATCTTGATATGTAAAAAGCCGACTGGATTGCTCCAATCGGCACAGGGGAATTAACGCTCCAATCCCATCACCTTCCTCTGCGGGGCTTCCTCGCCCTCGTCGGGAACGCTGTCGATGAGCGTCTTGTCTTTCTCATCCACTTTCAGCAGGATGTTCAGTTCTTTCAATCGGGCGGTTTTCTCCGCCAGCTCCTCCTCGCGGGCAAAGGGCGTGTCCAGCTCGGCGCGGGCGTTTTCAAGCTGGCCTTTGGTTTCCTCCAGACTGTTTTTCTCTGCCTGCAAGCTCCCCGGAAGGTTTTCCAGGGTATTGTCCAGACGGGTGATATTGCCGAACACATCCGCACCCAGCGCCACCGTATGGGAGAGGGTGCCTTTCAGGGTAATGCGGTACTCGTTGCTGATACCATCATAGGCCAGCACCATGGAAAAGCCCCGGTATTCCCCCAGCAGAACCGCGTCGGAACCGGTCATTTTGCTGCAAACGTCCAGGATAGCCCTGCCGGCGTCCTCTTTTTCAGCATACGGCTTGCCCTCGATCACCATGCCGCAGAAGCCCTCTTGGCTTTTCGGATGGGCGGTTGCCAGCGCCACGTCTTTCTCATAGCCCGCAATCCGTTCCGTAATCCGGGCGATGTCTGCCGGATACTCGCGCAGCACTAACTCCTCCAGGGAATACCGCTGATTGAGATAGCTGGCCTTGAGCATATTGAGCTTTGCCACCTCCATATCCAAATTGCATTTCTCAATAATAAGGGGATTGCCGGTTGCCAGCGCCTTAATCTCGGAATAGCTGAGAGCCGTTTCGTCCACATCGTCCGCCACCCGGACAGGGGTTTTGCTGGTCATGATCTGGGCAATGAATTTCTGCTTGTTCTCCACGAGCTGGTAAAGGTAAGCGTCAAAGGTGCCCTCGGTTACATACCGGTAAATCTCCACCTCCTCGTTATCGTTGCCCTGGCGCACAATACGGCCCAGCCGCTGCTGAAGGTCGGAAGGCCGCCAGGGACAGTCCAGGTCATGCAGGGCGATGAGTTTTTTCTGTACGTTGGTTCCGGCCCCCATCTTCTGGGTGCTTCCGATCAGCACCCGCACCTGGCCCTCGTTCACCCGGCCAAACAGCAGCTTCTTCTTCGCCTCGGAATCCGCGTCATGGATAAAGGCAATTTCATCCTCCGGGATACCCTGATCCATGAGCTTCTTTTTCAGATCGTCATATACGTTGAAAGAGCCGTCTTTGGTGGGCGTGGACAGGTCGCAGAACACAAGCTGGGTGGAACGCTGTTCTTTGGTCTTTTCCCAGATTTTGTAGACGTTCCGGGAGCAGACGGCCACCTTGCCGTTTGGGTCGTCGGCAGCCAGCGGATTGATAAGACGCATATCCAGGGCCAGCTTGCGCCCATCGTTGGTAATGCGCAGCATATTGTCCACATGGGGGTCAACACCTCCGCCCCTGATTTTTTCCGCCCGTTCCGCCAGCCCTTTCACCATCTCCTGCTGAAGCTCGGAAGGCTTGATGACCTCGGTGTGGAAGTTGGCCTTTGGCACGGGAAGATGGAGCATATCCGCCGTCTGGATGTCGGCCACCTGTTTGAAAGCGGCCATCAGCTCCGGCAGATTGAAAAATTTGGCAAACCGGGTCTTGGCCCGATAGCCGGTGCCCTCCGGGGACAACTCGATGGCGGTGATGGTTTCTCCAAAGTCGCTGGCCCAATCGTCAAAATGGATGAGGCCCATTTCCTGTAACAGCCCATACTGCAAATACCGCTGGATGGTGTAAAGCTCCACCATACTGTTTGAGATGGGGGTGCCGGTAGCAAAAATGACGCCGCGCCCTCCGGTGATTTCATCCAGGTAGCGGCATTTCATAAAGAGGTCGGAGCTTTTCTGCGCTTCGGTCTGGGCGATCCCGCCCACGTTGCGCATTTTCGTCATTAAAAAGAGGTTCTTAAAATAATGGCTCTCATCCACAAACAGGCGGTCAACCCCCAACTGCTCAAACGTCACCACATCGTCCTTGCGGCTCTGGTCGTTGAGTTTTTCCAGCTTTGCCTCTAAGGATTTCCGGGTGCGCTCCATCTGCTTGACGGTGTAGCGTTCCGCTTTCTGAGACTTGGCCTGTTCAATCCCTTCCAGGATTTCTTCAATCTGACGCTCCAAAATGGCCCGCTGGCGCTCGGCGCTCATAGGGATTTTCTCAAACTGGCTGTGGCCGATGATAACAGCGTCATAGTCGCCGGTGGCAATACGGCTGCAAAACTTCTTGCGGTTTTGGGTTTCAAAGTCTTTTTTCGTGGCAACCAGAATATTGGCGCTGGGATAGAGCTGGAGCCATTCCGCCGCCCATTGTTCCGTGAGGTGGTTTGGCACCACCACAAGTGACTTGGTACAAAGCCCCAGCCGTTTCATCTCCATGGCGGCGGCCACCATTTCAAAGGTTTTGCCCGCGCCCACCTCGTGGGCCAGCAGGGTATTCCCGCCGTACATAACATGGGCAATGGCATTGATCTGATGGGGCCGCAGGGTAATTTCCGGGTTCATGCCCTCGAAACGGATATGCTGGCCATCGTATTCACGGGGACGGCTGGAATTGAATGTTTCGTTGTAGATGGCGCACAGCCGTTCCCTGCGGTCGATGTCTTTCCAAACCCATTCGGAAAACTTCTGCTTGATCAGCTCCTGCCTGTCCTGGGCGATGGCGGTTTCCTTCTTGTTGAGGACAGCCTTTTTATTTCCGTTTTCATCCTCCACATAATCAAAAACCCGCACATCCTTCTGGTTCAGGGTCTGCTCCAGGATGAGGTAGGCGCTCATCCGCTTTGTGCCGTAGGTGGTGTTGGCCTTGACATTGGCCCGGTCAAAGTTTTTTTCGGTAATCGTCCATTGGCCGGTGGCTTCGGAACGCAGGATTTTAATACGGCTTCTGGCCTGCCCATAAGGGGTGAGTAACTCCCACATGAACTGCTGGTACACGTCGATAGGCACCCAGTTCGCGCCAATGCGCACGCCGATCTCCCCAGCGCCCAGATCCTGGGGCTGGACGGCCTCCAAAGCCTCCACCTGTTTGCGGGCGGCTGGTTTTTGGCTGTCCGGGGCCGCCTCCAGAAAGGCTTTTGCCATCCGCAGCTTGCGGCGTACATTCCCCGAAAGGTATTCGTCCGCCGTCACGGGGGAAAAGGCTTGCAGGCTGAGGGAAGCTCCCCGCAGCCCGTCCGGGTTTTCCGGGCCTTCGATGTTGCGGAAGATCACGCCGGAAAGCTCGGCCTCCAGCTCCTCTGGGGATTTGCCGGAAAGCTGGGCCATATAGCCCAAATCTACACGGGCTTTTTCTGCAATCGAAACAGCCAGGGCCTCGCTGGCGGTGTCCACGCTGGTCACAGCCACATGGGGCCGGATGGTGCGTTTGGTGAACATATCCGCTTTTCTTTTTAGGTTGCCTTCTTCGTCCAGCACCTCCAGGGAACACAAAAGGCAATAGCTGGAGTCCTCCGAAAAGGCCAGCTTATTGCCCCGGCTGCTGATGAGGCCGTATTTTTTTGTGAAGCTATCATACAGGGCATTGAGCTTTTCCTGCTCGGCCTTAATGTCTGCGTCCGGGTAGCCCTCGGTCTGGTAGTCGATGAGCCGGCGCACACATTCCCGCAGCCCGATCATGCCCCGGATTCGGTTTTCTGCTGTGACAGACACCTCCACTGGGTGCATACGGCTGTTTTCCCGGTAGTACACCTGTCCATCTGCAATGGTATAACTAAAGTTCTTTACATTCGGATCGGCGGGGATGGAGCGGTCTTCCTCCTCGTCCAGTTCCTCCAGCTCGTAGGGCTTGATCTCCGCCTGTAAAAACTGGACGGCGCTGGCAAGCTGCTCGGATAAATCCTCACCCTCGCGGGCTTTGCAGGCGCTGTCCGGGCCAAACCGGCCGGATTCCATCACCATGTCGCCTAAAATCATCTCCGGGTGCTGCACAAAATAGCGGTTCATGCGGATTCCGTTTTCATCCGTATCCAAATGCACCCAGTCCGGCTCCAGATCGGTGATATGGCCACGCTTTTGCAGAAAGAGGATGTCGCTGGTGACTTCCGTTCCTGCGTTTTGCTTAAAGGTGTTGTCCGGCAGGCGGATGGCCCCGATGAGGTCGGCGCGCTGGGCCAGATATTTGCGGACGGCAGGGTTTTCCTTGTCCATGGTGCCCTTGCTGGTAATAAAAGCAATCACCCCTCCGGGCCGCACCTTGTCCAGCGCCTTCCCAAAGAAATAGTCGTGGATGAGCCAGTGGTGCTTATCGTACCGCTTATCTACCACCTTGAAATCCCCAAAGGGGACGTTGCCCACCGCCGCGTCAAAGAAGCTGTCCGGCATTTGCACCTTTTCAAAGCCGTTCACGGAAATGCTGGCATTCTGGTAAAGCTGCTGGGCGATTCTGCCGCTGATACTGTCCAGCTCCACGCCGTAGGCTTTGCAGCCCGCCATATCTGCCGGGAGTAGCCCCAAAAAGTTGCCGGTGCCGCAGGACGGTTCCAGGATGTTGCCCTGCTGGAAGCCCATCTGGGAGAGGGCTTTATAGATTCCCCGGATGACAACGGGCGGGGTATAAAAGGCGGTGAGGGAGCTGGCCCTTGCCGCCGCATAATCGTCCTCGTCTAAAAGGCTTTTCAGCTCCTGGTAGTGGGGGCTGGTTTCTTCAAAGCAGTCGGCAAGGCCGCCCCAGCCTACATAGCGGGATAGGATTTCCTGTTCTTCCGGGGTGGCCAGCCGTTCCTCGGCTTCGATCTGCTTTAGGGTACGGATGGCGGCTGCGTTAGCCGCATACTTCTCACCGGGTGTGCCATGCCCCAGGGCGTCGTCGGTGATGTGAAAATCATGGCGCTGTTCCCTGGGGATTTCCGGGTGTAAAGGGGTAAAGGTTATGCGCTCACGGTGGGGGCGCTTGGGCAACTGCGGAAGAAATCTTTCTTTTAGGGGTTGTAATTCTGCCTGTTCCTCTGAGGAGAGAGCCTGTGCAGCTTGCTCGATTGCATATTGATTGGGGAAGTTCCTGAAAACGCACAGCCATCTGTTTTCATGAATATCATAGACGGCAGCGCCCTCGTAGGCAAAGTCACTTTCCCCCTCCATAACGCCGTCCACATACTTCTGTGCAGCCTGTTCCGCTTCTGCAAGCGTTTGATACCTCTGCTTGTCTACAAACCCTTTCTCCTCGTTATGATACACGACTACTTGATAAGGCGGGGACATCAAACGGTCATAGCGTCCTATATCCTCCGGGGCAAGCCATTCCGGTTTTTCAGGGAGAGAAGCATATAATTTCCGCATTTTATCGAGATGCGTTCTTACATATCCAGACCAAAGGTGCTTCTCCGCCCGTTTGCCAGCGCCCAGAAAGTAATCGCAGTCGGCTTTCAGACGGCTGAGTAAGCGGTATTTATCTTCATGGCCGGATGGTATGGTTTCCGCAGCCGGTTCTTCTGCCAAAAGCTCGCGTTCAATAAAACCTGCAATTTCCCGGCTGCTTCCTTCGCCTCCGTGGGCTTGGTATTCGGCAATGCCGTCTGCGATCAATTCTTCGGAAGCCACAAACCCGGCTTCTTCCAGATACCCCGCAATTTCTTCCCGTTGGGCCTGTTCCGGGGTGAGCGCCGGGGGAAGCCCCTCGATTTCCTCCATACAAAGGGTGATGGCCGCCGCGATTTCTTCCTCCGGGTCGGCATGGTCGAGGAAGGATTGCAAAAGCCTTCGGATTTCCCCGCGCCGGGCCGGGTCATGGAGCTGTCCTGCAATGGTTTCTACTGCCTGCGCGTCGGTATCCCCATAGCCCAGCCGGGAGCCGTCAAACTCGCCAATAAAATGCAGCACCTGGGCTGCCAGCTTGGAATAGGGGTCTGCGGCTTCTTCTTTTTTAGGTGGTTCCTGCACTTTGGGCGGCACAGCGAACACCGGCGCGTCCTGGGTGGCGGAGATGGTCATTTCCGAGGTGTCGGCAATCCGCTGAATCTGATCCCGCACCGTTTGAGGCATTTCCTCGTCATAAAACTGCACGGTGCGGTCGGGGGCGATATGGGCCACGGTTTTGTAGTCCCCATGTTCTTCCTCCAGACGGTTCCAGACGGTGAGGCCGTTCCCCAGGTAGCCATAGCCCAGGTCATAGGCTTTGGACGGGGGCATGGCGGGGGCCGCAGGTTCCTTGTGTTCTGCAAAGAGGGTAAACGTGCCCTGCCGGAAGGCGGTGAGGTTTTCAAAGCCTGTTTTCCGCCATTCATACATCCGGTCGTCCTGCGGGGTGGCTTCCCACACCGGCACCATCATCTGGTAGATTTCCTCCACGCGGGCCGGGTCGTCAAACTGCGGCTCGATGAGCTTCACCGCGTCCCAATAGTCAAAGCCAAACGGATAGGGGTGAGGCTGCTCCTGGGGTACGTTCTCAAAGAAAGTGCGGATGTTCCGGGCAAGCTGGTGTTTCTCATACTGCGGCATGGCGGCCCGGTCTTCCTCGGATAAGAACCGGCCCTGGCCGATCATGGCGCTGACGCGCTTTTCCACCGCGTTCCATTTCAGCTCCACCTTGGCGTAAGGCTCTGTGATACTGCCGTGGCTGAAATGGACGCCCTTGCCGGATTGGTAGGTCACGTTGTCATTTCCGCCATGATACCCGCTGTATTCCCCATGATAGTGCTTTAAGAAATCCTCGCGCTCCCTGCGGTCTGTGTGGTTGCGGTAAAAGGAATACACGGCCAGCCGGTAGTCGGTGCTGCGTTTTCCTCCGCGCAGAAGGCTGTCGATCTCATCCATGGAGATATACAAACGCCGCTGAGGGTCATAGCTTTCAGCGGCGGTAAAGTGCAGCGGTTCCCGCTGTAAATCTGTAAGCTGCTCCAGCAGCTTTTGAGGGCGGTGGAACTGGAAACGCAAAAGCTCCCTGTCGAGTTCATATACCTTTACAAAGCTCTTTAACTCATCCCGCAGGGTCTGCAACGCTTCCGGCTGTCTTAACAGTTCCTGGATGGCGGCGCTTTCATCAGGAAAGCCCTTGTGCGTGTTGTAAATACTGTTCACAGTAGGAAGAAAACCAACGTCTGCGGTAACTTGTTCAAAATCCTGCCGCAGATACCAAAGCTGTGCGGCCAGTTCCCGGCGCTCATAATCGTCTACCAGGTCAAGCTCGCTCTGGGGCATATACCGCCCCAGCTCCAGCAATTCCCGGATACGGGCTGCCGCCTGTTCCCAGGGGATGAGCGTGGCGCTGGAACCCTGGGCGCTCTCGCCCTCGGCTATGCGGATTCCTTCGGCATTGTACCAGACGGCATACTTGCGCCCATCCAGATAGAAGCCCGCGCCGTTTTCCCCATAGTGTTCTGCGAGGAAACGGGCATTGTCCGGCTTATCCTTTTTGAAATAGGCGCAGACGATTAGGCGGCTGTTTTCATGGTTGGAGCCGATACAAAGCGCCTCGTCGATCACCTGCTGGGGCAGCGCATGAGAAAAGAGGGAAATCTGGTTTCCGCCCTCCGGCTGCGGCTGGTTGAAAGCTCCAAAATCAAAAAGGGACATCTGCTGGCCCTCCTGGGTGGGGAGCCTTGGGATGTCCGTCTGGATGAAATATTCTTTTTTATTGATGAGCTGGGCCGTCCATTCCGCCACCAACCCCCAGGAAAACACGGCTTCTTTGGTGCGGGATGGATAAGAGCCTTCCCACATGAGCAGCCCGTCCTCCTGCGGCTTATATCCCAGACGCTGGCCGTCCGCCATGATTTCGGTGTACCTGTCCTGGTAGGCTGTTTTCAGATAATCGGCCCGTTCCTGCGTATCCGGGTGGACAGAGAAGAAAAGCTCGATCTGCTGTTTCTTATACTTGAGGCCGTCGTCCTTATTGGCGATAACGGCCATGATCTGCCTTTCATCCAAAAAAGCGGGCAGCTCTGGGCTGTCCGCTTCGGAAATTAGCTGTAAATCAGCTCTTTCAGTATGATCTCCTCCGCTGCGTTCTGAAGGTTGTTCATCAGCCCCACCCACTTCATCGGGTCGCGCTCTTTCAGTTCCTCCGTCACGCCCTCGGCTTTGGCCATCTGTGTCACCATCTGCTCCAGCCTGGAGAGGGCCGTCTGCTCGATCTCCGACAGGTGGCTGGAGAGTTGCCCGCTGGTCAGCAGGTTGGTGTAGGCGATCCTGCGGTGTTCTTTCAGAAACTTCTTCCGAAGCAATGCGTATTTCCCATGGGGAACCGGCCCCTCCTGCGGGGGCAGAAGGTTGGGCAGGTTGTAGTCGCCCTGCCTCGTGTATGTGATCCCGTTCATTCTCAAAACTCCTTTCTGACGGCTGGTTTCTCTGTTCAGTTACAGCATACTGGATTTGCGGCTGGCCTGCAAATGTGCGATTTTCTTTTTGGGGCTGTCTTTGCAGGGCAAGGACGGTGCGGGAAATCTCGGAAAGGCACATCTGGGAGATGTCGCCGGTGGCCACGCCCAGGGCGTTGAGGGTTTCCGGCGTGTTAAAATTCAGCACATCCCGGAAATCCTCATCCTCAAAGGCTCCGGCAGGGTCAAGGCCGCAGCGAACCATGAGCATATATCCAATGCTGTTTTCCAGGGCCTTGCGGTATAGAACCTCCAGGTTCAGATCGTCCAGTTCTTCCAGAAAACTGCCTTCCGTAATGGTTTTCAGCTCGGAGAGGTAGTCCTGAATGTTGTCCTCCACCGCGTTTTTTGCCGCAGAGAGCAGGGCCGCGCCTAAATCCTCTTTATGCTCCAGCTCCCCAAAGCTGTTCTCCAGCGTTTCGATGATTTCCGGTTCATATTCCGGCCTCACAGCCCAAAGAGGGACGGGCTGGGGGAAGTTGCCCTCATGGGTGTCGGAAATGTCAAAGTAGTATTTCAGCCGGGGCCTGTCTGTATGCCTGCTGTCAAACACAGCAATGCCATTCGCACCCCGGTTTACCCAGCGCCCAAACCGTTTATTCCATCGCTCGATCTCCAGGACGGCGGTGGCGTCCGGGCGCTGGGCGTGAACCAGAAGCTGCTCGTCAAAAGGCAGGCGGTAGTTGCGGCAGGCTGAGACAAGAAACCTCTGCCATGCCCCTGGAGCTGTCACGCTGCGCTGGGCTTCCTGGTATAGCTCCGTCAATGCTTTGTATCGTATCGCCATCGGTTGCACCTCCTTTTTTTGTTATTCTTTTTCTGTGTTTTTCAGCTCCGCGCTGTAATCTCGATCCGGGTCATACTGCCTGCAAAGGGTAAGCAGAAGCAGCCAGATAGTTTCTCCGGCTTCGCTGGGGTACAGCCGCAGATCTACGCAGGACGCTCCATCTCCATCTGTAAAAGGCGTTCCGTAGGCCATACATTTGGAGAACAGCCGCTGTGCCATCCGGCGGTATTCCTCATACGGGTTGCTTTCCGCGTGTTCATGCAGAAGCGTGAGCAGAAGATTGAACCAGGTGGCGTGTGTTTCCAGTTTTACGGGCGGCAGCTTTGCCATGTTTTCCACCTACCTTTCCAATGACGCAGCTTTGCGCTGCCGGGGAATAGAAAACCCGTAGACTTTGGCGATGTCGTCGCCCAGCCTGCGGGTTACTCTCGTTATATCAGCGCGGGTCGCGGTTCCCCGGCATAGTTTTTCTTTTAGAAGGTCAATCTGTGATTCCGACACCCCATCCTTATATACCCGGTAGAGATAATGGTTTGTGCCGTCGTGGTGGATGGCCTCACAGCGCAGGTCGCCCAGCCGGTCTACATACCAGGTGGAATAATCGGTATCTCCATAAAGGCAGTCGCGGATGTTGCCGCTTTTGATTTCTTTATACCCTGTGCGCTGCCCATCCCACAGTTCTAAATCTCCAACCATCAAAATGGGCTGGGAGAGCTGCACATTGAGGTTCATCCGTTCATCATTCAGATACTCGCTGTTGATCTCATACATCAGGAACAGCCGTTCATTTTCGGACAGACTTGGATATTCCGCCTCTAAATCTTCCCGCCAGTCCTCATAGTCCAGGCCGTAGTTGCTCCAGATGATGTGCTTTGCTTCCTTCATCTGGCCTCACCCTGGTCTTTGTTTTTTCGTTTGATTGGCTGTCCCTGTTCGTCATAGTTTCTGGGATCGGCGGCTGGGGTCTGCCAGCCGAACATGGAGCCGGCAAGCATGGCGGCCTCCTGCGCTTTTGTTATGCCGCCTTTCTGGTTCAATTCTTCCACAAACTGTTTGCCATCCTCCCCATAGACAGGGGTAAGGTCGCTGCGGTAATACCCACTTTCACCTTTTTTTACAATGCCGATTTCCCTCGTTGTGGGAAGATAAATATAGCAGTGTTCCGGCAAAGAGGAGCGCAGGGGAATCACGCTCCCGTGAGACTGTTCCAAACGCTCTGCAAATTCGCAGATATGATAAAGGGCGCTGGAATACCCTCCGCTGGTTTCAAAATGGGTTTCGTCGATAAACCGGCAGGTACGGTCGCGGGTTCCTCCGCCGCCAGTGAAAATGCGGATGTGGTCGCCATCGGAAATACGGAACAGTTCTTTGTAGCCGGGCGTGATAAACCGGATGCCCTGTTTGGCTTTCTCCATGTGGTGTTCCAGAAACCGGGCAACGTAGGCGTAGAGGTAGAAGTCGTAATCTCCATAGTTGGGATTACACCGCAGCATATAGGTGTGCTGGGGCGTTTGCACACGAAACCCATATTCGGTGCAGTAGTTCCCCTCAAATTCAGCCTCTGGATGTTGATAACAAAACCTGCTCATGCTGTCCCGGCTGCAAAGCAGCCCATCCTTTTCCCGCAGGGTGTTGACTACCTCATCAAACTCTGCCTTGAACTCTTCGTCCTTATATTCCTTTTGATGGTCGAACCAGGAAGTATAAAACTCTTTTCCAGCGCCAAAATCCCCGCGCAGATAGCCGATACAGCCCGTCTGCCTCTCGATCTTGCTGCTCTGGCTGTATGCGTACAGCCGTTCCTCCGGGGTCATGCTGGTAATTGGAAGTTTCATCATCGCTCACGCTCCTTGTGTTTTGCAGTTTTTGAGTGGGGAGTCCGCGCCTTTTCCGCCCTCAACGTTTCCCGCGTCTGCCAGTATTCCGGGTGGAAGGTTTGCAGGCTGTCGTTAATCACAGCCTCGTATTCCCCAGGGGCAAAATACTCGTTGACAGGCGCTTGGTACAGCCCTCTGTCCATCAGCTCCCGCAATGCCACCGGCGCGGCGCAGTCCTCCTCAAAGCAAAGGTAGCCGCGCTCCATAAAGCCGCAATCTTTGGCTTCCTTGCAAAGCACCTTGTCTGCAAGCTCCCGGCTGACCATGACGCCGCCATGGCCTGCGGTGCTGACGGAATAAGCGCCGGGGCAAAGGGTGTGGCAGGTCTGGATTTCTCCCCAGGGGGAATCGGCGGGTTCCAGCTCCATCTTGTTGGAGTCAATGCTGCGCTGCTCCAGATATTGAACCTCCTCCTGCGCCCGCAAAACGAAATCTTTCTGCGCTTCAAACAGGCTGCTGAAATAGTGGCCCCAGTAATAATCCGTCCGGTCTTTGCATTTCCAGGTGACAAACTGCTGGGGCGCTGTCAAATGAACCCCCAGCACAAACTCGCTTTCGCCCACATGGCAGGAATCCGTTATGACATATCCGGCATTTTCTCTGTAATCCATCATCGCTCACGCTCCTTATCTTTTCTTTTTTGGGGCTGTTCCATATATTCCTGCAAGTCGTTTCCGCAGGGAAGGTATAGCTTCCCGTTCTCCAAACAGCGGAACAGGTCGCACTCCTTATCCGGTGAGGCGGCATAAAACCCTTTATGGGAATAGGGGTATTTGCTTTCATAAGCATAACCGGGCCTGCAAAGGCCGAGTTCTTTATCTGTACGCTGTCTGCGGGAGATGGCAAAGAAATCGCGTTCTCTGCCAGTAAACTGCCGTTCAGGAATAAAATGATAACCACCGTATTCAAAAACCTGCTTTTCCATTGTTCTGAACCTCCATTTCTTTCAAAATAAAGTCCTTGATTTCCTTTACACTGGTAAACTCCCGTTCATCCCCCGTGAGGTAACGAACCGCGTCCTGCCATTGATAGAGCGGATAGGCGTTTTCCTCCATCCGGCGTAGGTCGGACAGCGCCATCCGGCGCAGGAACGGGGCAAGATTGAGGTCGGAAATGTAGCAGCCGCGCCGGGCTGCCAGAACATCCAACAGGTGCAGCCCGCTCATGGCCGCACCTCCAGTCCTCCTGCCTCTTTCAGAAGCTCCTCCACCAGCCTGCCGCTGCGGATTTTGTTGCGGTCGGCCAGCACCTTGTTCTGGACGCACAGCACCGCCCGGATATTGGGTACGGTAATGCCGGGGATCTCCACCATCTCCTCCGGGGTGACGGTGAGAAGCTGCACCGGGGAATAGCCCGCCTGGGCGAAAATGCGGAACAGCCGCTGTTCAAAGGGTTCTTTCATCTGCCATCAAGCTCCTTTCCAGTTCTTTTTTTTGTATGTAAGAGAGGCGGCCCCGCATGGCCGCCCCTGTGGCTTCTGTTATTTCTTCCGGCTTCTGATTTTAAGGAAGACCAGCCCGCCAATGATGAAAAGAACAAGCCCGATGGCAATGATTGCTTTTAATTCCATGATGATTTCCTCCTGACACAAATTCAAACCGCCTTATTTCGCGGATTTGTTACCCTTTTTCCTCTTGTTTACATACCCCAGGACGCCCAGCGTGGCAGCGCCCGCAGCGGACACGCCCATGAGGGCCATCCAAAGCCACGGCTTGCTCTCATCGCCGGTTTTCGGGGTGTCGCGCAGCTCGTTGTGCATTTGCGCCACGGTGGTCTTGTCCGCAAGGATTGTCACTGTCTTATCCGCAGGCAGCACATAGCTGGCGCTGGCCCCGTCCGACACCTCGGACACGGTATAATCGCCCACGCGCAGGCCCTCGATGTGGATTTCACCGTTTTTATCGGTTTTGAAGGTCTGGTCGTAGCCATTCGCGCCTGTCACGCGGAAGGAGAAGCCCTCCACTTTGCCGTCGCTGGATGTCTTTTCAATCCGCAGGGAGCCGGTCTGGGCCGCGTTGACAAAGCCTTTCCCGGCTTCGTTTTCCACCTCGTAGATTTTGCCGTGTTCGGTGATCTCCACATAGTAGGCGTTTTCATCCAGCAGGAAGCCCTCCGGCGCTTTGGTTTCCTTTACGAACACGCCGCCGTAGAGGATGTGGGCCAGCTCATAAATGCCGGTGCTGGTTTCCTCCAGCTTGCCCAGCAGCTCGTCACCTTCGTCCAGCTCCTTGTTTCCATTGGTATCGCGGTACACCTCGAACTCGGCCCCGGTGAGCTTGTTGTCCCGGTAATCCTTATCCACTTTGGTAAGGCGCAGGCTGCCGTAAATGCGCTCGTTGGCAAGGGAGATTTCCACTACCTGCCCATCTTCCTCAATGGTAACGGGGATGACCTCATCAGAGAGGATAAAGCCTTCCGGGCTTTCCAGCTCTTTTAATACCCAATCCCCAAAAGGCACATCCGAAAAGGAGAAGCTGCCGTCCTCCGCAGAGGTGGCGGTGGCAAGGGCGTTTTCTGCGGTAAACTCGGTTTCATCGCTCTGAAAGAGGCCGATCACAGCACCGGAAAGGCCCGTGCCGTTCTCATCGGTTTTAAGGCCCCGGATTTCCCCGCGAATCAGCTCATTGGTGATCGCTTCACCGTCATTGGCGGCAATCTCCACCACGGCCAGGGAAGGCCCGCCGTATTCAAAGGTGAACGGGAAGGTTTCACCATTCAGCAGGTAATGGCTGTCGGTGGACAGCTCCTTCAGGTAAAAGCTGCCAAACGGCAGGTCGGTCTTGCACATGGCCTGGCCGTTCTCGTCCACCGAAACGATTTCCAGAAGCCCGTCTGCCGGGATGATGGAGCCGTCCGCTGCGGGGATGTCCTCTTTCGCGTAAAGGCCAAAGGTGACGGCTGTGATCTCGCCGTTCATACCAATGCCAAAGGTTTCCTCCTGCTCCAGCACCTTGTCAAGCGTCACAAGGGCTTTCTGGCGCTGGTTGTAAAAGCTGGTAGAGGTTTCGGTGATTTCGACTTCCTGGCCCGCATACACAAGCTCCACCTCGGTGATGTTCTCGCCGGTGTCCACCATGCCGTGGGGGAACCCGGTTTCCTTCACCTGGAACTTGCCCAGGTAGAGGGGCTGGCTCTGGGCCGTCCCGTCCTCGCCGGTGGTGATGGTGTCCACCACTTCACCAGCGGAATAGCGCAGGGTGCCGTCCAGCGTGTAGATGTCCTCCAAAGCTGTGATCTCAAACACCGCGCCCGGCAGGCCGGTCACTTCGTACACCGGCTGATAAACGCCATCGGATTCCGTCACAGAGGAAAATACTTCGCCGGTCTTGCTGACCTTGATTACGCCTTTCTGGGCCATGTTGGGCTTGGTGACTTCAATGACCGTCACGCCGCCCTCCTCCGAAGAAGCGTCCTGTGTTACATCAAAATACACTGGCGTGCTGTCCAGCACATAGCCGTAGGGGGCCTGCACCTCCACCAGTGAATAGCCGGAACCATACTCCAGCTTTTCGGGGGTGACAAGATAGCCCTCGGCGTTGGTGTAAAAGGTATCAATCGTGGTGGGTGTCGGGTAGGTGAAGGTCATTTCCACCTTGCTGCCGTCCGGGCGGTAAATCTGGAAGCCAGCTCCCGCATAGGGGATGGTGACGCCGGTTTCCGCGTCCACCTTGACTACTTTGATATAGCTTTCAAAAGCTGCATTGTTGATGAGATAGCGGTAGGTTTGCCCGTCCTGGGCGATATACACCTCGAAATCGTCCATCAGCTCCCGGCCCTCCCAGCCTTTGGTCTGGTGGACGATATACGTTCCGTAGGGCAGCTTTTTCGACTGCGCAAAACCGTTCTCATCGCAGACGAGAACATCGCGCTCGGAATCCTTTGCCGCGTCATAGTTGCCCGCAGCTTTCAGGTAGATTTGGAACTCTGCGCCTTCCTCCGGGGTTTCTATTCCTGTTTCCCCATCGTCGCTGTGTTTGATGATGGCGATGTCGCCTTTGATGACCTGTTCCGTCACATCGTTGGCGGTGTCATTCAGCTCAATGGTATAAAGCTCCGGCTCCGCGCCCACATGGTGGATGGTGGAATCCACAAGATAGCCCTCGCTGGGATTGATTTCACGGATCGTCCAGTCGGAATCGCAGATATAATAGCCGGTGGTGAACTGGCCATTTTCATCCGTGGTAAAGCTGTCGATGAGGGTATCGCCCTTATACAGCCCATAGGTGGCGCCGGCAAGAGAGCCGTCGCCCTGGGGTGTTCCGGTTTCCACATCGCTCTTGGTGACGGTGACGCGGAACTTTTTGAGGATATTGTTCACGGTTTTATCCGTGACCTCATTCCATTCGATGACAGCCGTCTGGGAATCCGGCACCACATAGCGGATGGGGGTATCCGCCTCCTCCAGCACATAGCCCGTGCCGATCAGCACGTTTTCAAACCTTGCCACCCCGGTGGAATCCGTCACCGCGTACTCATCCACCGGCAGGCCGGAGAGGGATGTGCCGGACAAGTGGAAGGTCATGCCCTCCGCCAAACCGTCCTCGCTGGTCTTGGTAACTTCCAGACTGCCGCGCTTGAGAACATTGTTAAAGGTCACAGTGGCTGTCTGGCCGCTGACGATGGTGACGCGCTGGGTGGCCTGGGGTTCGTATTTGTCAATGGACTGCTCGGTTACGGTGTAAACGCCGGGATTGAGGTCGGTAATGTCGATTTCCCCTGCGGAATTGGTGGTTTTGGTGGCGTTATATCCCTCGCCGGTGATAGTAAAGGAAATCCCCTCCACCTTGCCATCCTCGGAAGTTTTGACCAGCTTCATATTTCCGGTTTTCACTTCCAGATTGAGGTAGCCCACCATCTGGTCGGAAACCGTCGTGCCGTAGGTGGCAAAGTCCTGGGTGCCACCCCCGGTCACGCCGTCCGTCCAGACCACCACGCCGCTGCGCTGGGCGCTGATCTTTTCCGCTTTCACGGTTACAGAGCCTTTGAGGGCCTGGCTGGACGTGATGGTGAGCTGGCTGCCGTCTACGGAAAAATTCAGCCCTGCGGTGCTGCTGGTAAAGGTGTAGTCCCCCAGCACTCCGTTGGTATCTGTGAGGGTGGCAGAATACTTTTCCCCATCCCATTTCAGCTCATAGGCCCCCGCGTCGGCGGTGCTGCTGAAAAAGCTGGGCAGCATGGTGTGGCGCTTCACCGCGCTTTCAATCGCGGAATACTGGCTGAAAATCTGGCTGCGTAAGGGATGTTCCGCGCTGATATATTCCGTTACATTGTTTTTTCCCTGGGCGTTGGCGTCCACATAGTTAAACTGGCTGTCACGCTCGCCCACAATGGTTTCCCAGACTAAAAGCTGGGTGGCGATATATCCGGCCATCTGGTTCGCGTGTTCAGGGTTGCCGCTCATCCATGAGGTGCTGGCGTTGCCCTGCCATCCATAGGTCATAATGCGTCCGATATATTCCTTGATGGTGTTGGGCGGGATAGTGGGGTTGAGGCTTGAGGGGTAGTTATCCCAGAAATCCTCCCCGCGCCCCGTGTACTGGTCGCCGGAATGGACGCCGATTCCCGGTTCGATACAGTAGATGGCGCGCCCGTTGTATGCGTCCTGAGTGTGGACGGAAAAGTGGGTGCCTGCGCTGGTTGACCATCCGCCCAGGAAGCTGAGGGCCGGGTGGCCCCAGCCTGCTTTATTGGGGTCGTTTGCACGGGGAATATCCACCATATACGTCGTCATGGTTTCTCCTGCGGCAAACGCCGGAACGCCTGTCCCCGCAAACACGCCCAGGCACATGAGGAGCGCCATGAGCAGGGAGAGAGGCTTTTTCAGTGTTTTCATCTTGTTACCTCCTAAAATTGGCCGCAAAAAAAGCACATCGCTTCTGGATGTGCTGCTTCCGGCTGGATTCGTTTACGTTCTAAAAAAGAGAGGCGCGCCCGGCTTTTCTCACTCTTTCAAATAATCTGCTGTCTGTTTATGAAAAACAGTCAGGGCTTTTTATGCTCTAAGCCGCCTTACTATATCTTCTTTTTTAGGCTGTTTAGGTTGTCAGGAAGGGGTGAGGTGTGGAGAGGGGGAACCGGCAAAAGCCGCCGTTTCCCTGCAAATGGGCGCACTTCTCCCTTGTGAGTAGGGTTATCGTTCTAAACTGCGCTGACGCTTGCGGTACAGCTCCAGCGCCTTGATGATGGTGTCCTCGATCTTCTGCGCGGGCGTCCCCGGCGCAAAATACCGGCTGAGTTTTTCCTTTGGGATTTTGAATTGTTCTTTCTGATTGGGCTTTTCCTCCTTCATAATGGAAACAAGGGCGTCTTTGGCCAGCCGTTCCCCGCCGTCTTTGGCTTCGGACATCTGGCGCATTTTGATGGCCTGGGCGTGGGACGGGGTACAGTCCATCTCGTCCATGAGCGCAAACAGGTCGGATTGTTCCTCTTTTCGCAGGTAGGACAGCTCCACCGCAGGCCGCAGCGCAATTTGCAGCGTTTCCGGGTCTTTCAGCACCGAATTGTCCACCAACTCCAGGATTTCCGGGATGAGGTTGGTTAGGCGGATATATCTTCGCACCTGCGTTTGACTATCACCGCCTTCTTTGCCGACAATACTTGCAGATTCTTTTCCGCTTAACTTCCAACCCACTGGGTCGGAAGTTAAATCCGTCCTCTGGCCTTGCCTTTTCATCGCGTCCAGCTTCATCTTGTAGGCAAACGCCTTTTCCGATGGTAGGATTTGTTCCCTTTGCAGGTTGGAATCCACCATGATGATCGTGGCTTCATCGTCGGTGAGCTGCCGAACGATACAGGGGATTTCTGCGAGGTTTGCCAGCTCCGCCGCCTTTTTCCTGCGGTGTCCGGCCACCATCTCATAGCCGCCTGACTGCTTGGGCCGCACCAGGGCAGGCACCAAAACGCCATACTGCTTCACGCTCTCCGCCATTTCCTGCATGGCTGAATCCATCCGCACCTTAAAAGGGTGATCCGGGAAGTCGCTGATTTCCGAGGGGTTAAGGCTGACGACTTTCTCCAGACGCGCCTCTGTCCGTTCTTCCTCTGTGGAAAACAGGTTATCGGCTGAGGGAAGATTGAAGTTTAGCGCGTTGTTTTTCGCCATCCGCCAGCACCTCCTTTGAAAAGTCCGCGTAAGCCTGGGCCACCTTGCTCCCCTTGTCATAGGCGTAAATGCTCTTGCCTGCGGCGCTGATTTCTGCGGCTTTAATTGCCACAGGGATTTCGGAACGGTAGATTTTCAGAACGCTCCCGTAGCTCTGACGCAGGAAGTCCGCTGTCTGGCGGGCCAGATTGGTGCGCCCGTCCACCAAAGTGAGCAGCACCCCGTCCACCTTCAGGGCCGGGTTAATCCGCCTTTTTACCCTCGTGATGTTCTTGATAAGCTGGGTCATGCCCTTTGCGGGGAGATAGTGGGCCTGGACGGGGATAATCACGCTGTCCGCCGCTGCCAGGGCGTTAATGGTAATCATGCCCAGGGACGGCATACAGTCGATCAGCACCACGTCGTAGTTTTTCTTTGCCTCGTTGACATAGGTGCGCAAAGTGACTTCCCGGCTCATGGCGTTGACAAGCGTGACCTCTAAATCTGACAATTCAATGTTGGCAGGCATGAGGTCTACGCCCTCGTGGTGGTGCAAAATGCCCTCATCTGCGCTGAAAGGCTCATCGCGGATGATTTTCCCCATGACGGTGGCAAGGGTGGTCTGCAAGCTGTCCTGGTCTTGCCAGCCCAGGCAGGTGGTAAGGTCGCCCTGGGGGTCTGCGTCGATGAGCAGCACCTTTTTCCCCAGCCGTGCAAGGCCAATACCCAGATTGACCGTCGTGGTCGTTTTGCCTGTGCCGCCTTTTTGATTGGCTAATGCGATCACACGGCCATTCTTCGGGCGGCTTCTTTGTTCCGGCATTTTCATGTCCTCCTTTTCCATAGATTTAGCTGCCCGTTGGCAGGACGGACAGCTATGTATGCGGTAAAATAGGTATGAAAAAAAGCCGTCTACTCTATGAAAGAATAAACGGCTTGATTCAGTCGGCACAATATGTAATTTTCAGATTCTCTTGACAGGGGCGCACATGACTTTAAGCAAAAGATCATCCACGCAGCCGGTGTCACGGTTTTCTTTCAGCATGGCGTTGCGCAGGTTGTTAAGGCTCTGGATCACAATGCTGTTCTCCGTGGGGGTAAGATATATTTTAAGTTTCCGCTTTCTCATTTGACACGCCTCCTTTGTGCCTTCTATTATATATGGAAGAAACCAGCGCCGCAAATGTGCGATTTCGAGGTTCAGAAAAGCCGCCTGCTGGGGGAGCCGACGGCTTCGCGTTCTGATCGTAACTTTGCATTTCCCGATTTTTCTTCGTATCAAAGCTCATTCCTGGGTAGTAAAATCGTAGTAATCAGGGTGTTTTTTCTGTGGGAAATGCGGGGTTTTGCGCTGTTTTACAGGGTTAATTCAGCTTTTGTTTGATTTTTCTATTAAATTGTATACCATTCTTTCAGGGAGAAGATACTGTTTCAAATACAAATGATTTGCACAAATCAGTCAATGGAATAAATGTAGTTTTTTTGTTTGTAGCCAAGAGTATATTAGCTCCAATTGTAGAGGAGGTTACATTTCGTGGCTTAATCTATTCAAAACTAAAATTGGCTTTTCCAATATGGGTATCATCACTTTTAGTTTCGTTGACTTTTGGTGTTATTCATTTTTCATCATCTATATTCACAGTATTGTCAGCAATTTTATTGAGTTTGATTTTTAATTACCTTGTTGATAAATATAATTCAATAGTACCTGGTATACTAATACATTCAGCTTATAATTTTACAGTTACATTTATACGATATAATATTAGGTATTTTGATTTTGCGACATATGAAATTCCGATTATGGTCGTTTCAATTCTAACTTTTATCTTTTCTATAATATGTATTATTTTTAACACTAAGAAATTAAGTAGTAATTAGGGGTGAGAAGCAAGTGAAATTAAAAATACTTGGTTCTGTGTCAAGATTTAGCACAAAATAAAATGAGAAGTTTTGCCAACTAAGCTGCTGGCAGAGAAGATACCCTCTCAAACAATTACCCAGGTTCTTTGCACATTCAACCTGTGTAAGATCAGGGTGCTCTTTGCGATAGTTGATAGCATCCAACTTGAATTGCTTGGTGTGATGAGTTTTTTGTTGTGATATAATGAATTCCTCCTCTTTTTTATTATACAACACTTAAAGGGGATATCTCATTTTGTTTTGTACTATTTAGATGCTAACACTATACCGATGAATCATATCTCTTTTTTATAGACATATAGAGAATTTTATAAAGTTAGGTGATTGTAATGAAAAAATTCTTATGTATAAATATTAGCGTTATTTTGTTGTTTTTGTTTGCCTTGAGTGGTTGTAGTGAAAACATAGAGATTGCTGAGGATAATATATATAACTTCATAAACTATCAAAATGAAGAAGTATACGACATAGAGCAAATAGAGTTAAGTAATAGTTTGAGTAAAAGTTGTATCTCGTATAAATTTACATATATTTCTGATGGTTATCAAGTAAAAGCTTATATATCTATTCCTCTGAGTCTTGTTGAAAATCAATCGCTAGGAAAGTGTATATTGTATAACAGAGGAGGAAATAGCAAAATCGGTTTGCTTGGTGATGAAGATACCGCAAAACTTTGTGTATTGACAAATAGGATTATTGTTGCATCGCAATATAGAGGAGCAGGTGGCGGAAGTGGTAAAGATGAGTTTGGTGGTAAAGATCTTAATGATGTTATAAAACTAATTGATTTGTGTGAAACACATTTTGACTTTATTAACATGAAAGATTTTTGTGTTGCGGGTGTTTCTCGTGGTGGTATGATGACTTATATGACTGCCAAGCAGGATAATAGAGTTAAAGGAATTATAGCCATATCTGCTGTTAGTGATTTGTTTCAATCTTACGAAGCTCGTGAAGATATGCAAAAATTACTTTATAACTATATTGGGACAACTCCTGAGCAAAACCCAGAAGAATATGAAAAAAGATCAGCTATTTATTGGACAGAAGAAATTACTGTACCTGTTTTGATTATTCATAGCAAATATGATGAACAAGTTTCTTTTTCACAAGCAGAAGATTTGTATAAAAAATTAAAACAAAATAATAAACATATATATTTTAGTGTGCGTGATGATAATATACATGGCTTAAGTGATGGTGATCTCGAAGTAATACTAGATTGGCTTGATACAAATATTTAAGTATATAGGGCTAAGTTAACGAAAAGGATGTTAAATAAGTGCTTTTTGATGTTGATAAAAATAAATATGTAATGCAAATTGACTCGACAGATAGATTAATCAATAAGATACCTAAAATTGAGGCTCATCTAAAAGGAATTCGTCACAAAGCATTTTCTGTATTAATATTTAATAATGATGGTAAAATGTTAATACAAAAAAAGAGCTAAAATAAAGTATCATTCTGGTCCTGTGTCAAGATTTAGCACAAAATAAAATGAGAAGTTCTGCCAACTAAGCTGCTGGCAGAGAAGATACCCTCTCAAACAATTACCCAGGTTCTTTGCACATTCAACCTGTGTAAGATCAGGGTGCTCTTTGCGATAGTTGATAGCATCCAACTTGAATTGCTTGGTGTGATGAGTTTTTTGTTGTGATATAATGAATTCCTCCTTTTTTTATTATACAACACTTAAAGGGGATATCTCATTTTGTTTTGTATTATTTAGATGCTAACACTAAGATAAAATGAAAGACAATATAAAGATAAATCAAACAAAGCTAAAAAATACATGAGGTGATACGATGTATTCGGAATTATTAAAAGCTTTTCAAAGCAATAAAAATTGCAGTTTTTATACAGATGATGAATGTGACAAGTTTATTTACGGCAAGATTATTGCACTTAACGAAAATGAGGTTGCAATTCAAATGTACAATACAGACGGAACTTGTGACGGTGTAATTGTAAAAACAGTATCAGATTTCTTCAGAATCGAGTATGATTCAAAATATAATCAAAAAATGGAGAAACTTATTGAAACGGATACTTTTGAAGACAGCGTTGAAATTGACGGTAACGCTGTATTTGATTCTGCAATAAAATCCGCAATCATTAAAAACTTCGTAGTAAGTATAGAATTACTGCACAGCGGTAATGAGAATATCACGGGATTACCGTTGTCGCTGGAAAACGGAATCTGCACTGTCAGACAGATAGACGATTACGGTTGCGATGACGGAGTAACTTCGTTTGTATTCAATACCGCAACGCAAATTACAATCAATGCAAAGTATGAAAAATTACTTTCAAGCTTAATGAACAAGTGATATGGAAAAATGAATAATTTGTTGTTTGAAAAAATATGGGAAGATGCTGATTTTTATCAAATTATTGTAAAGGCATTAGCCAAAAATATTAGTGCTGAAACAAAAGTATATGTCACAAAAGAAAACATAATTGCTTTGTCGGACTTAATCAAAAATTTGATTGATAAGCACCATAGTGAATTTTACTGGGAAATAGGCGATACTGATTTGTCTGCGGAGTCATTTTTCTCAATAGGGCTTGCTGAATACGATAATCTCGGACACTATAAGTTCGTGCTGAAATTCGGTTTTCAAAATGACGATAACAAGAACTACGGTTGTTCATTTCCAATAACGACCGAAACAGGTTTGTTATTACATTTTGCCGAAAATGTGTTGTTGCTCAATAAAGATAATTCTTTTGAAAGTTGTATGCTGAATGGTAGGTTGTGATTATATGGAAGTTATTGCTTTTAGCGTAAGTGTTAATCATGTTAATGGTTCTCTTTTAGATTTTACATTTCTTATCCCGTATGGATTGTATTTACTTTTGTGTTTCTTGTTAAAAGAGTTTATTAATTCACTTTATTATAAATCTATTAAATCGGAAGTATCAATTTCTAAAAAGAGATTTACTACTATTAAACATTTTGTCTATGATACCTTAATAGATTTACCAAACAGCAAATTTGTTTTAATGATTGATGAGGAAACGAAAATAATCACACCGGCAGTTTATACAAAGCGAAACGGTAGGGTTTCTATGATTAACAGGAATGCTGATTTTGATGTGTATGAACAAATTGAAATTAACAACGGTTCATTTTCAAAAGATTACACATTTATCAGAAGTTACAAAATCAGAGATAAAAAGACAGGCGAACAGGTTCTTTTTGTGGCAGTACCAAATCATGAAACGGATATTCTCGCATATTCCGATTCTGCACATAAAGCCGACAAAACCGTAACTTTCGGCAAATTCAGAATATTCTGTTTTGTCGAAACTGACAATAACCTCTACACGGATTTGATTGTTGATTCCGAAAAGATTCATCTTGAAAAATCTAAAAGAAAAGGTATGTACTTTATCGGTCTGGATGAAGTTACAAAAGAAAAGTAATGCGTTATAAGTGATTTGAGGTGATTGTATGGAAATGCTGTATTTGATGCTTTTTTTCATTGCATTGTTGGCAGTAAGCTTTATTCGCCTGCTTATTACAAACTCTGCCATATATGCAGTCAAAGTGCGAAAATTCACTGATGAAAAACGATTTATATTAAAATCAAGCGTGTTTTCCGAGCTTGGCATATTGATTTCATTTTTTCTGTTTTCACTCATATGGACGGTGATGTGCTTATGCGTATCTAATTTTGATAATATTTTCAAGAAAATTGCGGACAGTATTTTGTTTGGCTTTCTCGGAAATCTGACGATAACTGGTTCAGGACATTACAGCGGAATAATCGTTGCATTTTTTGAAATTCTCACAGCCTACGCATTTATATATCTGTTTAATCAGACCGTTGTGTATAAAAATCTGAATGTTCCCGAAAAACAGAAAAGCAAATTACTTCACATTGTTTCATTGTGCAATGTACCGTATTTGTTGTTTATTCCGATTCTTGAAATTAGTTTTGTAAGCAACATTATTAACGATATTATCATCGGTATGATTTATTGACCGTACATAATATAATGAAATTTAAGCATAGAAAAAGCCATCGTTTTCGGTTCATCACGATTTTTTGTGGGATGGTGAACGGACAGAAGGAATAGAAAGATAGCAAATCAAGGTAAAAAAGAAGTCATCATCACGGTAACCGTAGCCGATTCGTTTAGCGACCTTGATCTTGTATCTATTCTAATTAATAATTAGTTGCTTATTTAGATGACTTAAACAAAATGTACACAACATCGAAATATGATACGGCTATAAAATTTTTGAAATTTTGGTCAGTATTTATATTGTTTGCTATGTTTGCATATGGTTATTCAAGCATTGGCAGATATGAATATATGACTTTTAGATAAAGGAAATATTAATAAGTATTGCTTTTTGCAATGCCTATTGATACAATACAATCAGAATATGTATTTTCATTGCGTAAGAAGCGTATATACAAAAAAAGACCGACTTCAAAATCAAATTTGAAATCGGTCTGTAAATTTTAAAAATATCCGAATGGAATTTATACTATTCGATTACATCTTCGGCTATAACAGCTTCCTGTCTTTTTGTAATCTGATGGTCTTCATGCAAAACAATGCAGTATGTAACAGTTGATATGAGTGCAAGAATAAGTACAACCGCAATAAGTCTTTTGATGTATTTGCCTGTCCTTATTTTCTTGACAACGTAGGGAATCCCCGTTATTGTTTATTGCCCTTGTCCTCTTTTAAAATATTTAAAATGCTCTCTACACCGCTGTATGCATTATGAAAGCTCTCCAAAAGGTTTTCATAATATGCCCGACCTTCGTCCTCAATATGATAATAAATTCGTGTGCGCTTTTTGCCGACAAGCTTTGAATATTCGCTGATTTTTCCTTCGTTAACAAGCTTGTAGGTGACTGCGTAAACGGTGTTCTGAGATATGGACAGGCATCCGTTTGATTTTTCTTTTATGAATTTTACAATTTCATACACATAACTGTCATGCTCACACAAAATGGCAAGAATCAGTATGTCCGTAATTCCGCTGAAAAAATAATTTTGTTTTCCCATAGATACCTCCCGATATACATTATACACACTTAATCACTAAAAATCAATCTAATACATTCAATAAGAATTTAATATGAGCAGTTATTACAGAAAAGCCTTTTGTTGTCGACATTGTGATTTTTTCGTCAATAGTATTCGGAAAAACCGAATTGCAAAAGTTGAAAAATACATAAAAATTCAACCGATTACCTTTGCACTTTTTCTCGCATCGGCAGTTTTGATATTTGCATTTTGACAGTAACAAAAATAGGGTAGACCATTTGCGGTAATGAGGCTCGAAAGAGCCTCTTTTTTAATACTTGAACAGAATACAAATTTATTGTGATGACAAACCGCTTTACAGCTATGTAAAATTTTTATACAGATATAACGATGAAATAAAAAATATCGAAATAAGAATAAACCTCCTGCACAGAGTAAAATCTGTTGCAGGAGGTTTTGCTGTACGAAAAATTATATGGGCTTAATTATTGGCATATTTGTTGGAATCTATATGTAAAATTTACAGAACCTGAAAATATGCATTATTAATACTTTGTCGGGACAGGCACACATCAGTTCTTGCTGTTTGCAATTGCCTGATCAATCAACTTTTGCAGCTTTTCAGACTGCTTTTCGGAGGTTATTGCACCGACAATCGGCTCTCCCACAATATTACCGTTTTTATCGACAACATAAGTTGTGGGGTAGGAGTACAATCCGGATGTAAATTCTCCGGCTTTACTTTTTGAATCAAACCAAATGTTTTTGTAGGTCACACCCTTTTTTGCCAGAATATTCTTTGCGTCAGAGATAGCCGTTTTGTCACCGTCAAGTGTAAACGAATTGATTCCGACTACTGCTCCGCCTTTTTTTGCAAGCTGTTTATTCAGAGCTTCCAGGTCGGCAAGTTCTTCCACGCAGGGATTGCAGGTGGTAAACCAGAAGTTTACTACGGTAACGGTATTTTTTGCAAAAAGCGTACTGCTCTTAACTTCGTTTCCGTCAAGATCCTTGCCGTCAAATGTCGGGAATTTCTTCAGATTATCCTTTTCGATGGGCTTACCGTTTTCCGCCGGAACGCTCATATCTCCATCAGAGGGTTTTTCTCCGCATCCGGGAAATTTTTGTTCCAAAACTGTCAGCTTTCCTTCAATTTCCTTAATCTCTTCGGCGCCTTTATTAAGCAGTTTCAACTCATCAGCACTGAACTGATCCTTGATACCGTCAATCGTTTTCAGAAGAAAATCGCCGTAGTTTTTGCCGTCCTCAATCTTCGCCATACCCTTATCGGCTGAAAGAAATACCTTTTCCCAAAGTTTGCTGTTTTCGGAAAGAATAGCATTTTCCTGTGCCATCAGTTTTTGATGCAAGTCGGCGGCCTCGTCTTTTGTTTTTGGATTCACAGCTGTCAGCATAGCCGTTTCGCTTTTCTTATTTGCGGTAGTATTCGTCGTATTGCCTTTGTCTGTGCCACAGGCGGCAAAGCTTAACAACATCATCAGGGCAGTCAGTAAGCTTAAAATTTTAGTCGTTTTCATAGTGTTTACTCCTTTTCTGTTTCAATTCCTGTTTTAATTTTTGTTTCAATTTCTGTTTCAATTTTTTGTTTTGCTGTTTCCGCTTTTTCAGCGGGACAATCATTTTCTTTTCCTTTGCCAAAGCCGTAGCAAAAGCTGACCGCCTCGACAGGACAGGCACGGATACACTTACCGCAGCGTATGCATTCGGTGTGGTTGGGAGTTTTGGTTACATCTACATCCATCTTGCATGCTTTGGCACATTTTCCGCAGGAAATGCACTTGTGTTTGTCTACTTTCATTCCGAAAAGTGACACCTTGTTAAGCAATGCATAAAATGCACCGAGAGGACACAGCCACTTACAGAACGGTCTGTAGAAAAGCACACTCAGTACGATTACCGTAATCAATATGCCCAGCTTCCACGAAAAGAGCGTACCCAGTGCGGCGCGGATTCCCGAATCGACGGCGGAAAGAGGGATTGCCCCCTCAAGTACCCCTTGAGGACAAAGATACTTACAGAAAAAAGGATCTCCCATACCCACATCGTTTGTAATGAGCATTGGCAGCAAACTTACAGCAAAAAGCAAAACTGCATATTTTATGTATGTCAGCGGCTTCAGCTTTTTAGTGGAAAGCTTTTTTGTCGGTATCTTATGTAACAGTTCCTGAAGCCATCCGAACGGACACAAAAAACCGCAGATAAAACGCCCGAGCAGAACTCCTATCAATATGAGGAATCCTGTGATATAATATGAAAAACTGAATTTTGACGAACCCACCACAGCCTGAAACGAGCCGATTGGGCATGCACCCGATGCCGCAGGGCAGGAATAGCAATTCAGTCCCGGAACGCAAACAGCCTTTCCTTTGCCTTGATAAATTCTGCCCTTCAATAAATTCGGCAGATGAATATTACTCAGCAAAGTTGCTCCTGCTTGAATAAGCCATCGAAAGCGTGAGAGGAACTGTGATACACCGCCTCTTTTTTTCTTCGGTTCTTTGTTATCCAATTCCCACACACTCCAAACACAGCCGGATTGCCTTGCTTAACACGGTTTCTGCCTCTCCACGCAGAGCTCCGTAACACAGCATCGTAATTCCGCAGATAATCAGTACGATCTGAAATACGGCTTTTTTCTTTCGAGTCAATTCGGTCACTCCTTTCTTTTGTGCTCTCATTGTAGCACAGAGGATGTAAAATCCCTGTTAAGAACGAAAACTTAACAAAAACTTTATGTATGAGCGATATAATGATATAATTAAATTATCAAAGAAATATGAAAACACAACAAGGAGAGTTTCTATGCGTATTTTAGTAATTGAAGATGAGCGTGCGCTGTGCGAGACAATTGTTCGCAGCCTTAAAAGATTGGCATACAGCGTTGATTTTTGCTATGACGGAAACAAAGCAAATGAGTTGCTCGGAATAGAAAAGTACGATCTTGTTTTACTTGATCTGAATTTACCCGGTGCAGACGGGATGACGGTACTGCGAACTCTGCGACAAACCGACAGAGATACCGGAGTGTTAATTCTTTCGGCACGCTGTGAGGTTGCCGACAAGGTGGAGGGGCTGGATGCCGGAGCAAACGATTATCTGACAAAGCCTTTTCATTTGGAGGAGCTTGAGGCACGAATACGCAGTCTGACTCGCCGTCGGTTTACACAAAACAATGTTGTTTTGAACTGTGGAAAAGTTGCTTTTGACACCAAAGCCCGTGTTGCCGTTGCTGACGGTCAGGAGCTGTCACTTACCCGAAAAGAAATCGGAATACTTGAATATTTACTTCTTAATCAAGGTCGCCCCGTCAGTCAGGAAGAACTGCTCGACCATGTTTGGGATAACAGTGTTGACAATTTCAGCAATTCAATAAGAGTACATATTTCTGCATTACGAAAGAAACTGCGTGCGGCACTCGGCTATGACCCGATTCGCAATCGCATTGGTGAAGGATATGTTATGGAGGAAGAAAAAGTATGAAAAAGCTATCCTTGCAATGGCGCATAACTCTGATGACTGCACTTCTTATCGGAGCCACCTGCATTTTTATGAATGTTCTTATCGGCTATTCCGGCAGCCATTATATGGATTCCATAGGCTCTTATGTTACAGGTTACGGTGATACGGACAAAGGAGAACCTGACTTTTTCGATCCCGAACACGAAAAGCTTGATCGTGAATTGACTATTGTAATTAACGGAGCACAGGAATCCTTTATCGCTACCAATTGGTATATTACGGCGGCGGCAACATTGTTAGGCGGCGTGCTTGCGTATTTTTTAAGCGGGCATGCGCTGAAGCCTCTGCGTACTTTTACCGCTCGGGTTGAAAAGGTTCAACCTAACAATTTGACGGATATGAAGATAACCGAAGAAGTTCCGCCTGAACTGAGACAGTTTGTCAAGTCGTTCAATCGGATGCTTGACCGTCTTGATGAGGGATTTACCGCTCAACGACAGTTCACGGGAAACGCCGCACATGAGTTGCGCACGCCGCTTTCACTTATGCAGGCACAGCTTGAACTTTTTTCGGCAGAGCATCCCGAGGTATCGCCTGAAACGGCGGAGTTTCTCCGATTGTTGCGTGAGCAGACCGAACGAATGACACAAATGACAAAAACCCTGTTGGAAATGAGCGAGCTTCGCACAGTATCGTGTGCCGACCGCATAGAGATAGGCCCTATGGTAGAAGAGATTTTCACTGACCTTGCACCACTTGCAGAGAAGAACAATGTTACACTTGAAAGCACGGGCGATGCTGTTATGACAGGCAGTGACACGCTGATTTATCGTTTGTTATATAATCTGACCGAAAACGCTATACGCTACAACCGTTTTGACGGTACAGTGAATATTACCGTAACGCACAAAGACAATCAGCTTGTTATTACGGTTGCGGATACCGGCTACGGCATCCCCGAACAATACAGAGAAAGTATTTTTCAGCCCTTCTTTCGTGTGGATAAATCCCGAAGCAGAGAATACGGCGGAGTTGGATTGGGACTTTCTTTGGTGTGGGAAATCGTTGCACTGCACAATGGTAAAATTCGTGTGGAAGAGAGTTCGGAAAAGGGTACTGTTATAGCAGTAAAGTTTCCGACAGATGTGATAAAAATTTAATATTTTGCGATTTTTTCGTAGTTAATTGTTGAAATTTCCGTAGCTCTGTGCTATACTATAATTAATTAATCGATTAGTTATCAAAAGGAAGCGAATATTATGAGAACAACAGAGGAACAGCACAACGAGCGTAAGAGGGAAATAATGGAAAAATGCTTTGAATGCTATGCTGAAAACGGATTGACCGGTACGGGCATCAAGGCTTTGGCGGCAGCGTGTGGCTGTACAACGGGAAATCTGTATTCCTATTTCAACAGTGTTGATGAACTGATTATTGAATCAACTGCATACTGTATGGAAAAGGTCGAGGATGATTTTATGGAAGAAGCTCCCACCGACCCGAAGGATGTTGTTCGATTTGTGAAAGAGGTTCCGTATTGGACCGCAAAGAAGCACGGCAAGAAATATCGACTGATGTATCAGGTCTATACCCATCCGAAATATATTGAGCACGGCAAGAAATTTTTTGAGGGGGTAAATGAGCGCTATACCGAGTATGCCAAGCGACTTGAGCCGAAAATCGGCATTCCGTACACGGTGATTACACCGCTCATTTTTATATTTGTCCGTGCCTGTGTACACTATGCTATGTTTGAGGATGAATATTATTTAAAAACCCAAATGGAGGTCTTAAAACAGGGTGTTGCCCTGTTTGCTGATAAATACCGTTCGCAATATTTGAGAGGAGGCAATGATAAATGAAAAAACGAATATACTGTATTACTACCGCACTCTGTCTTGTGCTTTGCATCGTACTTTGCATTGCATTTGCTGCCGTATGCAGCAAAGCGGAAAATAGCAAAACCCTGTTGCCTGAGGTGCGAAACAATGGCACAGCAATCCAATGGAGAGATACCGCCGAAGAGGAATGGCACGATCTTGTAGCTCTTGACACGCTCAGAGGTGCTGTCGGAGAAAACGGCACTGACGGAAAGAACGGTCTTGACGGTAAAAACGGCATTGACGGAAAAAATGGTACTGACGGAAAAGACGGCACTGACGGAAAGAACGGTACTGACGGCAAAGACGGTACTGACGGAAAAAACGGCATTGACGGCAAAGACGGTACTAATGGAAAGAACGGTCTTGACGGTAAAAACGGCATTGACGGAAAGAACGGTCTTGACGGTAAAAACGGCATTGACGGCAAAGACGGTACTAATGGAAAAGACGGTACTGACGGTAAAGACGGCATTGACGGAAAGAATGGTCTTGACGGAAAAGATGGTGCTGACGGTAAAGACGGTACTGACGGCAAAAACATAGAGGTACAAAGAACAACAGAATATATACAGTGGCGCTATGAGGGAGAAGACTGGCAAAACCTTGTTGCAATTTCCGATATAAAAGGACCTACAGGGCAGAACGGTAAGGACGGAGCAAACGGAAAAACACCTGAGTTTCGTGTGGATGAAAACAATCTTCAATGGCGTTATGTCAACGATGAAATATGGTTAAACCTTTACGATCTTTCAAATTTGAAAGGTCTTGACGGAAAAGACGGAATCGACGGAAAGAACGGTGTCGATGGTATTGACGGCAAAAACGGTGATACGCCGTTCATCGGTGAAAACGGCAACTGGTGGTTCGGAGTGACCGACATTGGCGTAAAAGCCGCAGGTGTTGACGGTGAAAAAGGTGACAAGGGAGATAAAGGAGATGCCGGACAGAACGGTAAGGACGGAGCAAACGGAAAAACACCTGAGTTCCGTGTAAATGAAAATGACCTACAGTGGCGTTATGTCGGCGATGAAATATGGCTTAACCTTTACGATCTTTCAATTTTGAAAGGTCTTGACGGCGCAGACGGTAAGGACGGTATAAACGGCAAAGACGGTGTTGACGGTAAAGATGGTGTTGACGGCAAAGACGGTGCCGATGGTAAGGACGGAACAAACGGACAAAACGGCTCTGACGGCAAAGACGGCAACACCCCATTCATCGGTGAAAACGGCAACTGGTGGATTGGAACGACCGATACGGGAGTGAAAGCCACAGGAGTTGACGGTGAAAAAGGAGACAAAGGAGACACCGGTGAAAAAGGCGAAAAGGGTGACAAAGGAGATAAAGGCGACAAAGGTGACGCAGGTCAGAACGGCAGCTGTTCGGGGTATTTTTACGGAGAGGCAAACGCTCCGAGGACAGTACTGAATAACAGTCGTGTCTATATTTCTGTCTACGAAAAAATAAACAAGGGCGGCTTGATTTCATCCTACAGGAATAATATTACACTCAAAAAAGGACATATTTACAATGTCTGCTTAAGCGGTTCTCTCGAAGTTGGTTCAAACGAATTTAACAACAGCGGCAATTACTCTATTCAGATGACAGACGGTTATGATGACGATCTGTGCAGGGAGCTTACACGAATAAAAAGGGACGGGGCAAAAATACCGTATACCAATGATCAACATTCCTTTAATTTCAACAGAATGTATGATGCGTCAAATAAAGACATTACATTGCAGTTGAGTTTTGAAAATTCGGCATACAATACTTATCTCGGTGGCTTCAGAGGTACTATTACAATAACTGCTCTTGATTAAATTTATATAACGGAGGTGGCGAAAAATGAAAAAACGAATACTTAGTATCCTGCTGACTTTATGCATGACGCTCTGCTTTACGCCGATAAGCGTATTCGCCGAGGAGGTTGGGGCAGGGGGCTCTGCTGCGATAAAGCTTGGTGCAGATGCACTAAGTGTGTTAAGTAAAAATGTAAACACAGCGACCGCACCGACTGTGTATTTCGGGCAAAACCATGAAAATAATCCCGCTGCATGGCGAGTTATCGGCTATGACGGAAGCGGTGTTACAAGCTCACAGGGGGATATTACCCTGCTTGCGGCAGGCGCTATGGGAGTTATACCATTTGTCGATACCATATTAAACAACGAATACGCACCGAGTAATTTGAAAACCGCGATAGATGCGCTTGCGGAAAAGCTGACGACAGAAGAAAATGCTGCCGTAAAGAAACGGGCGCTTACAAGCGGAAGTTACGACGGAGAGAATACCGACTGTGTAGCGGGAGGGCAGGTGGATAACGCTGTATTCTGGCCGCTTTCCACAGCGGAAGCGTTTGCGGTAAACAACGATCTGCGTGCCTTGGAGCCTGCACATCCGAATTGGGTGACAACCGCTTGGTGGCTGCGCTCCCCCGGCTCCAATAAATATCATCTCGCCGTCGTGACTAGTGATGGTTCTGTCCAATACTCTGGGCACACTATCCTCATTTTCAATAATCATCGGACTGTTCGTCCCGCTTTTAAATTAAATATGAACTCTGTCCTTTTTGCATCTGCCGCTGTGGGCGGAAAGCCTGACGGAGGGCTGACCCCGATTCCCGAATACAGCGGAAACGAGTGGAAGCTGACGCTTTTAGATAGTAGACGCAATTTTGCCGTGACGGAAAAAACTGTCAGCGCCGCCCCCGACGATACCGTTACGCTGAATTACAAAGGGGCGACCACAGGGAAAAATGAATATATCTCTGTCATCCTGGCGGATAACAACGGCGCACAGTATTACGGCAGAGTAGCACAACCTACTGCCAAAAGCGGAAGGGTTGAAATCAAAATCCCGTCTGACATTGCACCGGGCGACTATACCATGAAGGTATTCAGCGAGCAGTATAACGGTGACTGCAAGACCGACCTTGCAAGTGCTTTTGCGGATGTCACGCTGACGGTGGAAAGTCAGCCTGACGAACAGTTTACCCTCGCCCCTGGCGGCAGATACTATTTTGACCTTTCGGCAATGGATATTCCCGGCACGGTGAACAGCAATCTACCGGACAGCACCCTGCATTATGTGCCTTTTACCTATGTGGGTACGGTCAACGCTTATAGGCTCACATCGGAAACGGCAACCACCGAGGAGTATGCTCAGAAGAATAAATACGCTCACAGCCTGTTTGTGGCGGACTATGCCGTAACGCATACGGTAAGCTGGGATAACCTGAATACCGCAGGTCTGATTTTCGGCAAGGACTATGCCGCAGGCGGCGTGGACTATACGCTGCGTGCGCCGTCTGTGGGAAGTAGTTATACAGGCTCAGGTGATTCAGAACGCGGCACGCCCAAAAGCAACGAATGGGATAAGATACTGGATAAGGACGACGGATATATCAAAAACTGGAGGGAGATGCTTTCGTGTGGACAAGATACTACTATAAGAATTTCGGCGTCGTTCCGTGCGGTTCGCGGGTGGAAACGTTCGGCCCGTTTCTGGACCAGCTACAATACTTCTTACTCGACCTTCGGCTTCCGCCCCGTCCTTGAAGTCCTGAACCCTGATACACTGGGCTCTGACGGACTGAAGGTCGTTACCCTTGACCTTGGCGGCGGAACGCTGGGTAATAGCTCCGAGGATATTCAAATCATCGTGAAAAACGGCAGTACATTTACCGCTCCCGCATCCGATGGTCTGACCCGCCCGGACGGAGATACCGATAATTATTTTATGTGGCTTGACGGCAATGGCAATTCCTACGAACCCGGCGGCAGTGTTCCTGCTGATGTGACGGAACTGACGGTGCAGTGGACAGCACCGACCTACGCCGTAACCTTGAATACGAACGGCGGCACGATCAACAACGGCAATGTCACCGGATACACCTACGGCGTGGGTGCAACACTCCCGGCGGCGGACGATATGACCTATACAGGCCACACGTTCAAGGGCTGGTATGACAACGAAAATCTGACCGGCTCTCCTGTTACGGCAATCGGCGGTGCAGAAACAGGTAATAAAGAGTATTGGGCGAAGTGGGAAATCAATCAATATACCGTCACAGTCAAGCCCGAAAACGGCAAAGCGGATATTACCATAACGCAGGATTACGGCACACCGATTACCGCTCCGACCCTGACAAGAGAGGGTTATACCTTTAAGGGCTGGGATAAGGAAATCCCCAAAACCATGCCGGCGGAGAATATAACGGTTAAAGCACAATGGGAAATCAATCAGTACACAATAACCTTTGATACCAACGGCGGAAGTGAGATTGCACCCATTACTCAGGATTACGGTACGGAAATTACCGCCCCTGACAACCCGACAAGAAAAGGTTATACCTTTAAGGGTTGGGATAAGGAAATCCCCAAAACCATGCCTGCGGAGAATATGACGGTTAAAGCACAATGGGAAATTAATCAGTACACAATAACCTTTGATACCAACGGCGGAAGTGAGATTGCACCCATTACACAGGATTACGGTACGGAAATTACCGCCCCTGACAACCCGACAAGAAAAGGTTATACCTTTAAGGGTTGGGATAAGGAAATCCCCGAAACCATGCCGGCGGAGAATATAACTGTTAAAGCACAATGGGAAATCAATCAGTATACAATAGCCTTTGATACCAACGGCGGAAGTGAGATTGCACCAATTACACAGGATTACGGTACAGAAATTACCGCCCCTGACAACCCGACAAGAAAAGGTTATACCTTTAAGGGCTGGGATAAGGAAATCCCCAAAACCATGCCGGCGGAGAATATAACGGTTAAAGCACAATGGGAAATCAATCAGTACACAATAACCTTTGATACCAACGGCGGAAGTGATATTGCACCAATTACACAGGACTACGGTGCGGAAATTACCGCCCCTGACAATCCTACAAGAAAAGGTTATACCTTTAAGGGTTGGGATAAGGAAATCCCCGAAACCATGCCTGCGGAGAATATAACGGTTAAAGCACAATGGGAAATCAATCAGTATACAATAACCTTTGATACCAACGGCGGAAGTGAGATTGCACCAATTACACAGGACTACGGTACGGAAATTACCGCCCCTGATAAACCAACAAGAAAAGGTTATACCTTTAAGGGGTGGGATAAGGAAATCCCCGAAACCATGCCTGCGGAGAATATAACGGTTAAAGCACAATGGGAAATCAATCAGTACACAATAACCTTTGATACCAACGGCGGAAGTGAGATTGCACCCATTACACAGGACTACGGTACGGAAATTACCGCCCCTGATAATCCGACAAGAAAAGGTTATACCTTTAAGGGGTGGGATAAGGAAATCCCCAAAACCATGCCGGCGGAGAATATAACGGTTAAAGCACAATGGGAAATCAATCAGTACACAATAGCCTTTGATACCAACGGCGGAAGTGAGATTGCACCCATCACGCAGGACTATGGCACGCAGATTACCGCCCCTGACAAACCTACAAGAAAAGGTTATAGTTTTAAGGGCTGGGATAAGGAAATCCCCGAAACCATGCCTGCCGAAAACATTACAATCACGGCACGGTGGAAAGATACCGAAAAACCGACGGGCGAAATTATCATAGGCACGAATAAATGGAATGAATTCTTAAACGAGCTTACCTTTGGCATATTCTTTAAGGATACACAGGAGGTAACTATAAATGCCGTAGATAACAGCGGAGTTGTGTTTGTATCCTATTTGGTAACAGATAAGGAGCTCTCCGAGGCTGAACTGAACTCTCTTGTATTCCGTGCGTATGAAGAACCGTTTTGCATAGACCCCAACGGAGAATATATTATTTATGTAATGCTTGTTGATGAAAATATTAACATAACATACCTTCGCTCCGACCGTATAACGCTTGATAATATTCAGCCTGTAATCAGCGGTATTGAGAACGGCAAGACCTATTGTGAGGTACAAACCGTTACTGTCGATGAGAAGTATGTTGATACCGTTACCGTAAACGGTACGGCGGTTACACTTGATGCAGACGGAGGTTTTGTTCTCCCACCGACAAACGGTGAGCAAAAGATAGTTGTCACCGACAAAGCGGGCAATAATGCAGAGATGACCGTAACAGTCAACAACGGTCATACCTTTGGCGAATGGGTGTCTGACAATGACGGTAAGCATACCCGAAAATGTATCGTGGACGGATGCGATGCGTTTGAAACCGAAAATTGCTCAGGCGGCAATGCCACCTGTACCGAAAAGGCGGTATGTGATGTCTGCGGTAAACCCTACGGAGAATTTGACGGAACAAACCACGAGGGCGGTGTACAGGAGTGGACGACAAGAACCGCTTTTGTTCACGAACAAAAATGGAACTGCTGTGGTGCTGTGATTGTGGCAAGTGAAGCACATAAGTGGAAAGACGGTGTGTGCCGAGAATGTGGGTATGTATGTCTGCATAATGACGCAGATAAAGACCATATCTGTGATTACTGCGAAAAGGCAATCTCTGCTCATGAAGATGTGCCAACCGAAGAAATCAAAAAGGCTGACACCGTAACGGCTAAATTGCCTGATGATTCAAAGTCCCCTCAGACAGGCGACAACAGCAACCTTATTTTGTGGATTGCGTTGCTGATTATCAGCGGCGGCGTTATGAAAGGAGTAACGGCATTCGGTAAGAGTAAAAAACATTCTGCCAAAATTAAAGATAAGTAATATTTTACGCTCTGTTATGGAAATATAGTGAATACGGCACAGTAGGTATAGAAACCGCTGTGCCGTATTTCTTTCAGAATGACTGCTTTTGAAAAACAGGCACTTTCTCGGTCATCATACGATAAGCAAAGACAAAGAATAAATGCAAAATCCGGAATTTAATGTCAATAAGTTCGTATAGTTGCATTTGTTTTTATTTATGATACAATTAAAAGCAATAAACTTAACAGATTCTTATGCAGGTAAAATTCGGAAAATATGTCGATAGCCTTGCACGAAAAAGTAAAATTGTTTCAAATTGCTATTGCACTTTTGTGATTTTTTCTTATATCTCTTTTATAATAAATCAAAATGTGATACAATATGACTGATAATCTGAAAACGGAGTTGATTAAATGAATTTCATCAACAGAAATGAAATTGCAAACGGTGTTTACTTTACAAACATTAAGGACAGCCGTTTTAAAACTATGAAAATCAGCGTGAATATTGTTGTTCCGCTTTCTGTCGAAACAGCGTCGGAGAATGCGCTTGTGGGCGGATTGCTTGTTCGTTCATGCAAAAAATATCCCGATTTTACTGTTCTCAGCAAAAAACTCAGCTCACTTTACGGTGCAGACCTCACTTCATCGCTTTCAAAACACGGTGAAAGCCAGGTAATTAAAATTTCCGTATCAGGTCTTGATGACAGATATTCTCTTGATGATGTCAGCATTGCCAAAGAACTTTCGGAGCTTTTGTGCAGCGTAATTTTTGAGCCTAATGTCAAGAACAACGCTTTTATTGAAAGTGAACTTGAACAGGAACGCAGACAACTTCTTGATGTGATTGATTCGGAATTCAACGAAAAGCGAATCTATGCAATGGGACAGCTTATAAAGCATATGTGCAAGGATGAGGTTTTCGGAATTAAGCGTTACGGCACAGCCGAAAAAATCAAGGGCGCAACTGCCGAATCACTCTGCAAGGCATGGCAGAATCTTCTCAAAACCGCAAAATTTGAGATTCTCTATATAGGCGACAGCCCTGCCGATAAGGCGAAGGAGGTTTTTGCGAAAGCCTTTGCAAATATCGAAAGAAATGTTGTGACTTCGTCTACTGATGTTGTTAAGAATGTTTTAAAAGAAAAACATATTACAGAGGAAATGGAGCTCTCACAGTCAAAACTTGTCATGGGATTCAGAACACAGATTTCCGCAGGTGATGAAGAGGCGGTTGCCGAAAGACTTATGTGTGCTGTTCTCGGCGGTACTGCAAGCTCAAAACTCTTTAACAATGTTCGTGAAAAGCAGAGCCTTTGCTATTACTGCTCGTCCTCCTATGATTCAATCAAGGGTATAATGTATATCAACAGCGGTGTTGAGGGCGAAAATCTTGAAAAAGCCGAAAAAGCTATTCTCAAAGAAATTGAGGACATGAAGAACGGTGAAATTACAGATTTTGAAATTGAGGCAACAAAGCTTGCTGTTGTTAATTCATTCAAGTCAAGCAGCGACAGCGTAAGCGGTATTGAAAACTGGTACACAGGGAGAATTTTTAACGGTGACCTTGAAACTGTTGAAGAAGTTTCCGCTGAGGTTAATGCCGTTACAAAAGAGCAGATTGTAAATGCCGCAAACAAGCTCTTGCTCGATACGGTTTATGTTCTCAAAAATAAGTAAGGGAGGCGGACAGAATGAATATTACAGAAATCAAATCGGAAATTGCAGGCGACAGCTATTATAAAGTTGAACATCCATCGGGACTTACAATTTTTGTTTATCCAAAAGAGGGTTACACTTCTTCATATGCAATTTTCGGCACACGCTACGGCAGTATCAACACAAAGTTTTCCGTTAACGGCGGTGATATAATTACAGTTCCCGACGGTATCGCCCATTACCTTGAACACAAGCTTTTTGAAAGTGAAGAAGGCGATGCGTTTGTAAGATACGCAAAAACAGGTGCAAATGCAAACGCATATACAAGCTTTGAAAAAACCTGCTATCTTTTCTCATGTACGGACAAGTTTGATGAAAGTCTTGAAATTCTTCTCGATTTTGTTCAGGATCCCTACTTTACGGCTCAGACAGTTGCAAAGGAACAGGGCATTATCGGTCAGGAAATCAAAATGTACGACGACTCTCCCGATTGGCGGGTAATGTTCAATATGCTTGAGGGTATGTACCGCAATCACCCTGTAAAAATTGATATTGCAGGTACAGTTGAAACAATTGCAGAAATTACAGCCGAAAAGCTTTATGAAGTTTACAATGTGTTCTACAACCTCAATAATATGATTCTCTGCGTTGCGGGTAATGTAACGGTTGACGGTGTGCTTAAAGTTGCCGACAAAATGCTCAAGCCTTGTGAGAAAAAGGAAATCAAAAACTATTTTGAAACAGAGCCTTATGAAATCAAAGAACCTTATGTTGAGCAGACTTTCCCTGTTTCAATGCCTTTGTTCAATCTCGGCTTCAAAGAGAAAGCAGACAAGCCTCTTAACGAAAAGCAGCTTGCATGCACAGATATTCTTCTTTCGGCACTTGCATCAAACACGAGCATGCTCTACAGAAATCTTATGGATTCAAACCTCATCAATTCAAGCTTTTCTTATGAACTCTTTGAAGGTCCGGGTTATTGCTCGGTAATCTTCGGCGGTGAATCAAGAGCGCCGAAACAGGCTGCTGAGATGATTAAGCAGTATATCTCGGATATTAAGAAAAACGGTATTGACAAAGAGGACTTTGAAATTGCAAGAAAATCTGTTTACGGTGATTCGGTTTCATCGCTCAACTCAGTAAGCGCAATTTCAAATTCAATCATCGACTACGCAATGCAGGGTAACGAAATTTTTGCCTACATTGATGCTGTTGCAAATGCAAAGCTTGAGGATATCAACGCAAGGCTTGCCGAGATGCTCGATGTTGACAACTGTACTTTGTCTGTTGTAAAACAGCCTGATGAGGTGTAATTATGCCGTATCATGTGCAGTTTCCCGGATTTGGCTGGGAATTTGATATTAACCCGATTGCATTTTCAATCGGTGATTACAAGGTCTATTGGTACGGAATAATCATCGCCTGCGGACTTTTGCTTGCCGTACTTTATGCGTGGAAAAGCGCTCCCCGTTACAAGGTTGACGGTTCAAAGCTTGTCAACTGTGTTTTTGCAGGAATGATAACGGGAATTATCGGTGCAAGACTGTACTTCTGTTTCTTCAAATGGGATTATTACGGACAGAACCCGATTGAAATTCTCTATATCAACAACGGCGGACTTGCTATTTACGGCGGAATTATCGGTGCGTTGCTCGGCGGTCTGACTGTTGCCAAAATACAGAAAATGGAAATCATGCCTGTTCTTGACATCGCAATGGTCGGTTTCCTTATCGGACAGGGAATAGGCAGATGGGGCAATTTTATGAATCAGGAGGCATACGGCTCTCCTACGGATTTGCCCTGGAGAATGATGAGCGAGGGGACAGACAACATAGGAGTTCATCCGTGTTTTTTCTATGAATCAATGTGGTGTCTGCTCGGATTTGTACTTCTCCATTTCTACGGAAAATATAAGCAGAAATATTCGGGACAGATTTTCTTTATGTACCTTGTGTGGTACGGATTTGAAAGAACAGTTGTTGAAGGACTGAGAACAGACAGCCTTTATCTTCCGTTCCAAATTTTCGGAGCAGACATAAGGGTGTCACAGGTTCTTTCGGCAGTAATTTTTATAACAGGTATTGTATTCTTAATTATAAACAGAAAAAAGGAGGATTCTTTCTATGCAGATTATCGACGGAAAAAAGGTATCGGCACAGGTAAAGGAAGAGGTAAAGAGGCAGACGCTTGAGTTAAAGGAAACTCACAAAATAACCCCCGGTCTTGCGGTAGTAATCGTAGGTGACGATCCGGCATCAAGAGTATATGTAAACAACAAGAAAAAGGCTTGTGAATTTGTAGGCTTTAAGTCTGAGGAGTATGCACTTCCTGCCGAAACAACACAGGAAGAACTTTTAAACCTTGTTGAAACTCTCAACAATAAGAAGGATATCAACGGTATTCTTGTTCAGCTTCCGTTGCCGAAACACCTTGATGACAAGGCTGTTATTGAGGCAATCAGCCCGCTTAAAGATGTTGACGCATTCCATGCCGTAAATGTCGGCAAAATTATGCTCGGCGAGTATGATTTTCTTCCATGCACGCCTGCAGGCGTAATGGAGATGCTCCATTCCTACAACATTGAAGTAAGCGGTAAAAACTGCGTTGTAATCGGCAGAAGTAATATCGTAGGCAAGCCTATGGCAATGCTTTTGCTCCACGAAAACGGCACGGTAACAATCTGTCACAGCAGAACAAAGAATCTTGCTGAAATCTGTTCACAGGCAGATATACTCGTAGCCGCAGTCGGCAGACCGAAGTTTGTTACTGCCGATATGGTAAAAGAGGGTGCGGTTGTGATTGATGTCGGTATGGACAGGGATGAAAACGGCAAACTCTGCGGTGATGTTGATTTTGAAAATGTCAAGGATAAATGCTCGTTTATCACACCCGTACCGGGCGGTGTAGGTCCTATGACAATTTCAACTCTTATGAAAAATACTCTCAAGGCTTGCAAAATACAGAATAACATTTGATATACTCAAAAAATATCGGGAAAATTGTTGACAGAAAGTTTTCTTTGTGGTATAGTATATAAGCCGCATATTGTGGGTTTTAAGTGATTCGTTCCACCTGCACATAGCGAGCCCAATGTAAAGGATGGTACTAAAATGTACGCAGTTATTCAGACAGGCGGCAAGCAGTACAAGGTAACTAACGATGAGGTTATTTTCATCGAGAAGCTTGACGCAGAAGCAAACGACACAGTAACATTTGATGTTGTGGCAGTCGGCACAGACGACGGCATCAAGGTTGGCACACCGCTCGTTGAGGGTGCTAAGGTTACAGGTGAAGTTGTAAAGAACGGTAAAGGCAAAAAAATCAGAGTTTGCACTTACAAGCCTAAGAAGGGCGAAAAGAGAGCAAAAGGTCACAGACAGCCTTACACACAGGTTAAGATTACTTCAATCGAAGCCTAAAAATGACTACGGTAACATTTTTTAAATCAGATGATATAATTTGCGGTTTTGAAATATCGGGGCACTCCGACTTTGCCGAAGAGGGCAGCGATATTGTATGTGCGGCAATCAGTTCTGCCGCATATATGACTGCAAACACTGTCACCGAGATTTTGCATATTAATGCACAGGTTACCGAGGATGACGGTCTTATGAAAGTAAGAATGTCACCGAATGACGCTTTAAAGGCTTGTGATATACTCTCAGGCTTAAAGCTTCACTTAACTGCTCTTTCGGAGCAATACAAAAATTTTATTAAAGTTAAATTTTCGGAGGTGTAAGGTAATGCTTAAAATAAACATTCAGTTATTCGCTCATAAAAAAGGTATGGGTTCTACAAAGAACGGCCGTGACAGTGAATCAAAGCGTCTTGGCGTTAAGCGTGCAGACGGTCAGAAGGTTCTCGCAGGCAACATCCTTGTAAAGCAGAGAGGCACACATATTCACCCTGGTGAAAATGTAGGCAAAGGCTCTGACGATACACTGTTCGCAAAGATTGACGGTGTTGTAAGATTTGAGCGTGTCGGCAAAGACAGAAAGCGTGCAAGCGTTTATCCTGTTGAGCAGTAATCTCAAAATTTATGAGGGTGGATTTTATATCCACCCTTATTTTTTACATTTCTGTTTATACTAATAACAAACAGGTCTGAGATTCTTTACATTTGTACTGATAATTAAACAGCAAAACTGTTACGGAGAAAAATATGTTTGTAGATACAGCGAAAATTAAAATAAAAGCAGGAGACGGCGGTGACGGTGCCGTTTCGTTTCACCGTGAAAAATATGTAGCGGCAGGCGGTCCCGACGGCGGTGACGGCGGCAGAGGCGGTAACATTGTTTTTGTTGCCGATTCCAACCTTTCAACACTTGCCGATTTCCGTTATAAAAGAAAATATGCCGCAAAAAAGGGCGAAAACGGCAGAGGCGGCAGATGCCGTGGTAAAAATGCCGAAGACCTTGTTATCCGTGTTCCTGTCGGAACTGTTGTAAAAGAGGAGAACAGCGGAAGAATCCTTGCCGATGTTTCGGGTGATGAACCTTATATCGTTGCAAAAGGCGGTAAAGGCGGTTGGGGCAATCCACATTTTGCAACTCCTGTCCGTCAGGTTCCCCGTTTTGCAAAACCGGGACTTCCGGGGGAAGAGTTTGATGTTGTTCTTGAACTCAAGCTTCTTGCCGATGTAGGTCTTGTAGGTTTCCCAAATGTCGGAAAAAGTACCCTTGTTTCCGTAGTTTCACAGGCAAAGCCTGAGATTGCGAACTACCACTTCACAACAATCACTCCCGTTCTCGGAGTTGTGTCAATGGGCGAGGGCTCGTCATTTGTTATGGCTGATATTCCCGGACTTATCGAGGGTGCATGGCAGGGTACAGGTCTTGGACATCAGTTCCTCCGCCATGTTGAGCGTTGCCGTATGCTCGTTCACATTGTCGATGTTTCGGGCAGTGAGGGCAGAGATCCGAAAGAGGATTTCATAACAATCAACAATGAGCTTGCAAAGTTCAATCCCGAGCTTGCAGAGCGTCCGATGGTTGTTGCAGGCAACAAGTGCGATATGGCAACCGATGAGCAAATTGCAGACTTCAAGAAGTTTGTCGAAGATCAAGGTTATGATTTCTTCCCGATTATGGCGGCAATCCGCTATGATGTTGATCCGCTCCTCAAAAAGATTCAGGAAATGCTTTCAAAACTACCTCCAATCACTCACTATGAGGCAGAGCCTGCTCCGATTGTGACCGTTGATGATTTTGATGACCATTCTGTTATAATCAAGAATGTGAACGGAATCTATACCGTTGAGGCTGACTGGCTGTTGCAGGTTATGAAGGGTATCAATTTTGACGATTACGAAAGCCTTAACTATTTCCAGAAAGTTCTCATAAACGGCGGTGTAATTGACGCACTCCGAAAAAAAGGCTGTTCGGACGGCGACACGGTTTCAATTTATGAGCTTGAATTTGACTTTATGGATTAATATTGCGTGATACGGAGTTAATATGGAAAATACATCTGTTCATTCATTAGCCGATGAAATTTCTCCGCTTACACTTGCCTTTGTGGGTGACGGCGTCTATGACCTGCTTGTGCGTGAATACCTTGTTCGCAAGGCTAACCGCAGTGTCGGAGAACTCAATAAAATAAAGGTTTCGCTTGTAAACTGCAAAAGTCAGGCTGAATTTGCAAAAATTCTTATGCCGACTCTAACCGAAAAGGAGCTTGCCGTTTATAAGCGAGGCAGAAATGCCGCACCGAAATGTACTCCAAAAAACGGTTCTGTTGCCGATTATCACAGTGCAACGGGACTTGAAGCACTTTTCGGATACTTGCAGATTAATAAAGAATTTGACAGAATAAATCAGCTTTTTGAAATAATTATACATACTCGTTTCGGGGAGTGATTTTATGCAAATGAATTTAAAACCGAATTCCCGTCTTGCAAAGGCAGGAACACTATTTTTTGATTATCTTGTAATTTTCGCCGGAGCAGTTCTTTACGGCATATCGGTAGCAATGTTTACATCACCTAACAATGTTGCCCCGGGCGGACTTACGGGTGTTGCCACAATGCTCAACTATATGTTCTCGTTGCCGATAGGTATTATGATTTTTTTGATGAACATTCCGCTTTTCATCTGGGGATTTATCGAGAACGGAAAGGGCTTTCTTACAAGAACCCTTGTTGCAACGGCACTTGTTTCGGTTATGATTGATGTTCTTACACCGATTTTGCCTGCATATACGGGCGATACAATTCTTGCCGCAGGATTCGGCGGAGTGCTTAACGGTCTCGGACTCGGTCTTATCTTTTACCGAGGCGGTTCAACAGGCGGTACAGACATCATCGCACTGAATCTTCACAAGCATTTTCCGTTCATTTCAACGGGTACGATAATCCTTGTGTCCGATATTCTTGTGCTATTAATGGTGTTCTTTGTTTATCACAGCATTGAAAATGTACTCTATGCTTTACTTGTAATTTTTATCAGCATAAAGGTAATTGATGCTGTAAGCTACGGTACTTCAAGAGGTAACGGCAAGCTTATGTTTGTAATTTCGGACAATTATGAAGAAGTGAGTGCCAATATTATGAAAAACCTAAAGAGAGGTGTAACATACCTCAACGGTGAGGGTGCATACAGCGGTAATGATAAAAAAGTTATTATGTGCGCAGTCCGTCCTCAAGAGGTTTACAAAATTACATCGGGAATCAAAAATGTTGATCCCAATGCCTTTATTATCGTAACGACTGCAGGCGCAATAAAGGGCAGAGGTTTTGTAAATATTGACAGCAACTAAAAATTATACAAAAATAACGGTGACATTTTCGTGTCACCGTTTTCGTTTGTTTTATTTTCTTTTGCTTTTGGGAGTTCTTTTAAGTCTGTTGCTGTCCTTGAAAACCCATATTCTCTGCATTTTGTAATTGACCGTCCACAACAAAAGATCGACAATCGCCTTTGTGAGTGTAACGGGAATCGGCAGGAACCAAAGTGCCGATACAATAAGTGAGCTTGCACACATTATGCAGAAAAACAGAATGAAAAACCTGAGTGCCTGTTTTGCTCCGTTATCCGTATTGCCGAAGATGACTTTTCTGTTGATGAGAAAATTAATTCCTCCCGAAACAACTCGTGCCATAAGCGTTGCCAGCATAATGTTAAAGAACATATGTGACGGCAGAATATACGCAAAAATCGTGAACAAAACAAGGTCGATTATCGTACAGCCGATTGATGCCGTCGCAAATCTCAACGGAGTTCTGTAGATAAGGTAGGTGTCCTTAATAAGCCGAAAATTGCTGCTGCAGTTTGAGCAATCGGCTATAATGTTCACAAAGTAAAACGGGACTCTCATGTCGGCACATTTTGTTAGAAAATTCATTTCAAAATCAAAACGACTGCCCTTTGTTTTCATCACCGTGTCATACAGAAATGCAGGAATACCTCGCAGTCCTGTTTGAGTGTCCTTGCAGCTTTTGCCCGTAATAACCTTGAAATATGCCGAGGACAGTCTGTTTCCGATTCGTATATTAATCGGCATTTTAGACTTTTTGTAATCTCTTTTGCCAAGAATCAGACTGCCGTTTCTAAGGTCAAGCATACGGCTGATTTTCATAACATCATTTGCAGTATGTTGTCCGTCAGCGTCACAGGTAATGTAGCCCGTGATATTATAAAGGTTATCGTGAGCGTATTTGATGCCTGCTTTAAGGCTTGCACCTTTGCCGTTGTTATTTTTCAGGTGAACAAGATGACAGCCAATACTTGTCAATTCGTTAAAATATTCCGATTTGGGATTAAGACCGTCATTGACAACAACAATATGCTCAGCTCCAAAATTCTGTAATTCATTGCAGAGGTTGATTGTATTTCTGTTTTCACAATAAATAGGAATAATTATCGCGTGACTCATGCAGCTGTTCCTTTCATTTTTATATTTTTAGTATACAACAATTTTTCTTTTGTGACAATATTCAATTTTTTTCTATTGTAAACATTGTAACGATTTTTTGCTCAAAAACATAGTTTGTGTCATTATTGGCGTTTTAATAAAAAAATATGGCAAAAATGCCAAAAACTATTTAAAAATCATATCATTTATGTTATACTGTATCTCAAGTAAGTTAAAAACAGAAAGACGGTGAAATATGTTTAAAAAAATATCAGCAGGAATTCTTTCGGCTCTTATGATTACTGCCGTTGCAGTGTCGGGTACGGGCTGCTCACAAACTCAGCCGGCGTCAATTGACTACAAAACAGCCGACAAGGTGGCTGACGGTGCGATTCTTCAAGCATTTTGTTGGGATTTCAACACAATAAAGGAGTCAATGGGGGATATTGCCGCAGCAGGTTTTTCGGCTGTGCAGACATCTCCGATTAACGAGTGCCTTGAGGGCGAAGACGGCGGTATGGATCTTTACGGCAACGGAAAGTGGTACTATCACTATCAGCCGACTGATTTCAAAATCGGTAATTATCAGCTCGGTACTCGTGATGAATTTAAGGCAATGTGCGATGAGGCTCATAAGTATGGTATAAAGGTTATTGTCGATGTAATTGCAAACCACACTACTCCGGCAACCGATGAGGTAAGCGAAGATCTTATTGAGGCCGGCGGCGGAAGTCTTGAAACCCTTTATCACAAGGAGGGCAGAACGCCCCTTAATGATTTCGGTGACAGACTTGCCTGCACCACGCATGAGATGGGAGGACTTCCCGACATCAACACGGAAAGACCTTCGTTTCAAAAGTATTTCTTTAATTACATTAACGATTGTATTGCTTGCGGTGCCGACGGTTTCAGATATGACACGGCAAAGCATATCGGACTTTCCGATGATCCAAAAGAAGATGACGGCTTTAAAAATAACTTCTGGGAAAAAGCAACAAAAGAAGTTGATAACGCAGAAAATCTTTTTATCTACGGCGAAGTGCTTCAGGGCGACAATGACAGACTTGCCGACTATATAAAAGAAATCGGCAGAACCACATCAAGCACCTACGGTAGTAAAATTCGTTCGGGAATTGCAAGCGGCAATATCGACACGGCAGTTGTGTCTGATTATTGGATTGGCAATGCAGACCCGAATATCGTAACATGGGTTGAATCCCACGATAACTACATCAACGACTGCACATACAACAATATCGACAGCGAACAGGTTGTCCTCGGTTGGGCAATAATCACGGCAAGAAAAGACGGAACACCGCTCTTCTTTGACCGTCCGTATAACAGTTCAATCGACAATTCATGGGGCATGAACCGAATCGGCACACAGGGTGACGATATGTACAAGGACAACCGTGTTTCCGCAGTGAATTTCTTCAGAACAGCAATGAAAGGTGAAGACGAAAATCTCGTTAATCCTAACCTTGACTCAACTGCTCTTATGATTGAAAGAGGTACAAAGGGAGCTGTAATTGTCAATACAAATGATGCTCTCAAGGTTGATTTTGAAACAAATCTTGCTGACGGAACATATGTTGACCGCGTTGACCGCAAAACCGAATATACTGTTAAAAACGGTAAGATTACCTGTGATACGGATATCCCTGAAAATTCAGTTGTAGTTCTTTATAATGAGGGATACACTGAATATGCAAGACCTGCAAGTGTTGGTGTTGACTCAAAAACAGAGTTTACATACAGCGATGATACATACGAGGTAACTCTCACCTGTTCAAACACAGATAATGCCACATATTCCCTTGACGGCGGAAAGGCTGTTTCGTACAAAGACGGTGACAAAGTAACAATCAAGCACGGTGACAGCGATGTTTCAAAGCTTGAGCTTCGTGCGGAAAATGCCGAGGGCGTCAAAACTTACGAAAGACTTGAATTCACTTATATGTAAAAGATGAATTTTATGCTATGCTTGCACCGATGTCTGTAATGCAAAACCACACACCGGTGCAGAAACAAAAAGAAAAGACGGAACTTACGACTGCGTAATCAAAAGAAATTTAAATTCACCGAATATTATTTTATTTGACGGTGAAGTATCCGACGATTTGCAGTATTTCCCGACAAAAATCATACAGCAGAATAACGGAGGTAACAAAGCATGAGCGAACTTAAAGGCGCAAAAATGGAAGGAAGCAAAGTGCCGGCAGAGGAAATCAAGAATCCAGACCTCGTAGCCGCTATTGAAAAAATGCAGGATGACAACACAACCGAAAACATCAACAAGATGATCGATGAGGTTATGAAGGCGAAATTCATTCTCCCTGCAAAGGTAACACCAAAGACAGAGGCTAAGACAACCAACGGTCAGACTGTTATGCAGCAGTCAACTCAGGTTCAGTTCAGACTTCTTGAAAACGGCAACAAAGAAAAGTTTTTCGGTGTGTTTACGGACACAGACGAACTTTTCAAGTGGAAAGACACTCAAAATGCACAGAAGGTTGTTACAGACTTTGACAGTATTGCCCAGATGGTAATGGATCCCCAGGCTGATGTAAAGGGCTTTGTAATCAATCCTTTCGGAAAGAGCGTAACATTCCCGAAACAGATGGTTCATTCTTTCAAACAGCAGAAGGACTATATGAAACTCAAAAATCAGACAATCGAACCGGGTTCACCAATCAGTCTCGGTGAGCCTAAAGAATATCCGATTGATCTTATGGCTGCTCTTATTAATCATTTCAGCACAGAGCCGACAGTAAATGCCGCATATCTTCGCTTGATTGAGCAGAACGGTCAAAAGAGCTACTTCATCGTGGTTGATTTCTTCGGTGATATGGAAAGCACATTCGATGCAATCAGTAAGGTTGCAAATCCGTTCCTTGACGATGAAATCCAGCTTTCAATGATGCCATATTCAATGGATTTTGCAAAAAATGCAGTAAAGGGTGTTGAACCTTTCTACAGAAAAGAAAACTGATTATTTAAATATTGTTTTTGCAAAACATTAAATCCGCTGACAGTTTATGTCAGCGGATTTTTTATGGTTAAAATATGTTGCGATATAGTCAAAAATAAGCTTTATTTAATTAAGTCTACAAAACTCTGCACAATAACTTGTACAAAGAAACAAAAATGTGATAATGAATTGAAAAAACAAGTGCAAAATGCTATAATAAAAGCAATCGCATTACCACGATTATGAAATGGAGGAATCAAAATGAAAAGAACAAGAAAAATCACGAGCATTGTTCTTGCCGCACTCATGGTGCTTTCAGCACTTGTCGTGTCGGCAGGTGGTGTTTCGGCAGCAACATCGTCAGGTTCAGAGGTGTACTTTGACAACTCAAAGTACGGATGGAAGGATGTTTATGTTTACGCATACGGCACAAAGGAAAATGCCGAATGGCCGGGAGAGCTTATGACAAAAGAGGACAGCGGTCTTTATAAGGCAAGCTTTGCGTCTTCTTTTAAATCGGAAAAAATCATCTTCAACAACGGTCTTGAAAAAGGCAATGGCAAGGAGCAGTATCCTGAGGCAGCAGGTCTTTCACTCAAAACCGGCGAATGTAAAATGCTCACAGCCGAAAAGCAGTGGATTGATTACGGCAAGCCTGATGATCACGCTTACGGTTACACACTTACAGCAAACAATACGTCTTTTTCAACAGAATCACTTGATGTAAAGCTTGCGTTAAAGAATGCCGACAAGGGCTATTACTCAGTTGACGGTTCAGCTAAGAAAGAGTTTGCAAACGGTGATTCGGTAAAAGTCGGTGAGGGTAAAATCGGCAATTCAAAAGTTACGCTTACACTTTATGCAACAGGTGCAGACGGGGTTGAAACGGAGCAGACATATACCTTCAAAAAGACTTTTACAGCGTCAAAGACAACTTTCTCCGCTAAATCAGACGGCCACACAACAGCGCCTGAGAGCGGCTATTACGGCACAAACCCTGAAATGCAGCTCGGCAAGCATAAGACAATCTCTGTTGATGGTGATTTAAGCGACTGGGACAGCTCAATGATTATTGCTCAGGGTGTTGCAAACGATGATCCCCGAGTTTATATGCCTTCTTCAATGCATGAACAGCCGTGGGATGCTTATGCTCTCTACAGTGCATGGGACGACGATAATCTTTATTTCCTGCTTGAACTGGCTAACACAACATACATAACTTCTCCCGAGGACAACTTTGCCGCATCAAATGAGGCTCGTCCTTGGAGAAACAGTATTCCTATGTATCTTGCTCTGTCAATTGACCCTGCAAAGCAGGCAACAGGCAAGGCAGTAGGTACAAACAAGGACGGTTCTGTGTATACCAATCCGTTCGTATGGGGTTGCACAAACGGCACTGCAAAAGACGGAGGCACAGGCTTTACAACTCATATAGACACACTTGTTGCCTTTGACTCCAACAACTCAAACGGCGGCGCTTCAATCTTCAAGGCGGATACTCAGGACACAGACGGAACATATATGTTCAACTATGACACAAGAATTCCAATCGGTGTAACAAGCTTTCAGGCTCAGGACAATAAAAACGGATTTAAAATCAAATACGCTAACGGAACAAAGAGTACATCACTCTTCGGTATCAACGCTCCAAAGGGTTCAAGAGTATCAGGAGATAACCTCGATATGAACTCAAACTGGGTTGACTTCTTCGATGAAGGTTACAAGAACTCATACGGCTATGTTTACGAAATTGCAGTTCCGCTCAATACTTTAGGTATTGACCGCAGCTACATTGAAACACAGGGTATCGGTGCAATGCAGATTCTCACATACGGCACATCGGGTATGGATACACTTCCGCATGATCCCTCAATGCTTGATCAGGCAAATCTTGAGTACAGCTACGATCCTTCAACCTCACACGAGAAAGAAGATATTGACAATATCACAGTTCCGCTTGCAAGAATTGGTGCGCTTCTTCCCGACACAGAAGTAAACGAAGCTCCGTTTGAGGTTAACTTCGGTGCAAACCTCAATTCGGGACAGAGTGCAGGCACACCTGTCACACTTTTGGCAGAAAGCTATCACGCTACAGGTGATGTAACTTATTCATTCACAGTTAACGGTGAAACAGTTCAGAACTCAAACACAGATTCATGTGTATGGACTCCGTCGGCTGACGGCACATATTCAATCGGTGTGGTTGCAGTTGATGCAAACGGAAACAAGGCAGAGTCAACAAAGACATTCGTTGTAGGTTCGTCTTCATCGGATGAAACTCTCAAGGGCGATGTTAACCGTGACGGCAGTGTAACTGTTGTTGATGCAACACTTGTTCAGAAATACATCGTAAAGCTTGAAGATTTTGACGCAGAAACAATGAAGATTGCCGATGTAAACGGTAACGGCATTATTGAGGTTACAGATGCAACATTGATTCAGAAAATCATAGCTAACCTTGCTTAAACGATAAAATTTAATATTAAAAACTTTTAAGGCGGTTGTGCATATTCTGCATAACCGCCTTTTGTATAAACCTTGTATGTAAATTAAAGCCTTACGGGAATTCCTTTTTTGTTGAGATATTTTTTAAGTTCGGGAATCGGAATTTCACCAAAGTGAAAAAGTGATGCCGCAAGAACTGCGTCAGCCTTGCCTTCTGTAAAAGCATCATAAAAATGCTCAAGTGCGCCCGCACCGCCGCTTGCAATTACGGGAATGTTCACCTTTTCGGAAACTGCCCTTGTAAGTGCAATGTCATAGCCTTTTTTCTGACCGTCCTCGTCCATGCTTGTAAGGAGAATTTCTCCCGCACCGAGTTTTTCGCATTTTACAGCCCATTCAATTGCATCCATACCGACAGGAGTTCTTCCGCCGTTCACATAAACTTCCCAGCTGTCGCCGTTTCTTTTGGCATCTATAGCGGCGACAACGCACTGACTGCCAAATTTATATGCCGCCTCGCTGATGAGTTTGGGACGATGAACAGCGGCTGAATTTACGGACACCTTGTCTGCGCCGGCTCTGAGCAGAACATTGAAATCTTCAACGCTTCTGATACCGCCGCCGACCGTGAACGGAATGAAAATTGAATTTGCAACCTTTTCAACCATGTCAATGGTGATGTTTCTTGAATCGCTTGATGCGGTAATGTCGAGAAATACAAGCTCGTCAGCACCCTGTTTGTCATACTGCATTGCAGATTCAACGGGATCGCCTGCGTCAACAAGATTTACAAAACTCATACCTTTTACAACTCTGCCGTTTTTTACATCAAGACATGGAATTATTCTTTTTGCGTACATATTTATTCCTCCCTGCCTTTTACAATGTCAGCAAAATTTCTGAGAATTTTAAGTCCCGTTTTGCCGCTTTTTTCGGGGTGAAACTGAGTTGCAAAAACATTGCCTTTTTCGACAGCGGCGTCAATCGTAACACCGTATTCCGTCTGAGCCGAAACAATACTCCTGTCGCTTGCGTTCAAAAAATATGAGTGAACAAAATAAACGTATGCATTCTGTTCGATGCCTTTGAAAAGTCTGCTCTTTTCATTGATTTTAAGGCTGTTCCAACCGATGTGCGGAATCTTTAAGCCTTCGCCTGACGGAATCTTTGTGATTGTACCGTCAAAAACCGAAAGACCTTTTACATTCGGACTTTCTTCACTTTCGGGAAAGAGGAGCTGAAGTCCAAGACAAATGCCTAAAAACGGTTTTTCACTGTTTATGTACTCAATAACCGTGTCTTTAATGCCGTATGAATTCATTGTGTCCATTGTATCGCCAAACGAACCGACACCCGGCAAAACAGCACCGTCTGCATTCATAATTTCGTCTTTATCTCTTGTAATCACACATTCACAGCCGATATGCTTTAACGCTTTGTAAACACTGCGGATATTGCCTGCGCCGTAATCAATAACTGCTATCATTTTTATCAACTCCGTCATTTGCTTTCTGTTAAACAATTTTACCATACAACATTTATTATTGCAACATAAACCGACGCATATTTCATAATTTCGTAAAATTTACAATAATTTAATTTATATCTTATTGTAAATTGCAAGTTCTTGTGTTAAAATGAATTGGTTAAGACAGTGTGTCTGTTTTTACTATTTATAACGGGAGATATTAAAAAAATGATTACTCATTTGCTCACAAGAATAGATTTAATGATGAATTCCCTCTCAAAGGGACAAAAAAGAATTGCTCTTTTTATTGAAGAGCATTACGATAAGGCGGCATTTATGACCGCATCAAAGCTTGGTGAAACTGTCGGAGTCAGCGAGAGTACGGTTGTTCGTTTTGCAACCGAGCTCGGCTATGACGGCTATCCTAAGCTTCAAAAAGCAATGCAGGAGATGATTCGCAACAAGCTCACATCTGTTCAGCGAATTGAAGTTACCTCTAACCGTATCGGTAATGACAATGTGCTTGACAGCGTTCTTAATCAGGATATCGATAAAATCCGCAGAACAATTGAAGAAACATCTCATGAGGATTTTGCCCGTGCAGTTGATGAAATTTGCAAGGCAGAGCGTATTTACATATTCGGTGTGCGTTCAACAGCCGCAATCGCAAACTTCCTTGCGTACTATTTTGAAATGATTTTTGACAATGTGCGTGTTATCACAAGCGGCAGTCAAACCGAAACCTTTGAACAGATTTTCAGAATCACCGACAAAGATGTTATGATCGGTATTTCATTTCCCCGTTACAGTTCAATGTCGGTTGAGGCAATGGACTTTGCCCGTTCAAGAGGCGCTCACGCAATTGCAATCACGGACAGTATGGTTTCTCCTCTTGTTCAGAGCGCCGATTCCGTGCTTATTGCAAGAAGTGATATGGCGTCAATTGTAGACTCACTCGTTGCACCGTTAAGTCTTATCAATGCTCTTATTGTTGCAACCGTGCTTAAAAAGAAAGATGAAGTTTCCGACACATTCCGCAGACTTGAGCTTGTGTGGAATCGTGACGGAGTTTACACCAACCGTGACAGAGAAATAATGGGTAATATTGAAGATGATGATAAGTAAAAAAGTTGTGGTAATCGGAGCAGGTGCGGCAGGTCTTATGGCGGGTGCAACTGCGGCGCTCTATGGTGCATCAGTTACGATAATCGAAAAGAACAAGCGTGTCGGCAGGAAAATTATGATAACGGGCAAAGGAAGGTGTAACCTTGCCAATAACTGCGATGTGCAGACTTTTATCAATAATGTTCCCGTAAACGGAAGATTTCTCTATTCTGCAATCAATGCATTTACTCCCGAGGATACAATCGAATTTTTTGAATCCAAAGGACTTAAAACAAAGACCGAAAGGGGAAATCGTGTGTTTCCCGCATCCGACAAATCGGTTGATGTTGTTGATACAATGCATGATTATGCCGTTGAATCGGGTTGTAAAATCGTGTGTGATACGGCAAACGCTCTTATTCTTGAGGACGGTGCCGTTATAGGCGTTAAATGCGAAGAAAACACCTACTATGCCGACAGCGTAATTATCTGTTGCGGCGGTAAAAGCTATCCGCTTACGGGCTCAACAGGTGACGGCTATACACTTGCAAAACAGGCAGGACACACAATCGTTCCGCTCAAACCGTCGCTTGTGCCGTTTACCTCCGGTGATAAACAATGCAAGGATATGCAGGGACTTGCCCTAAAAAATGTTGCGCTCAGAATAGTTGATAAGAACAGTAAAAAGGCTGTTTACAGCGACTTCGGCGAAATGCTTTTTACACATTTCGGAATGAGCGGCCCGATGATTTTATCGGCAAGCTCGCACATCCGTGATATTCAGCCCGACCGTTATATTGCGGAAATTGACCTCAAGCCGGCACTTGATTTTGAACACCTCGACAGGCGTATTCAGAACGATTTCAAAGAGAATTCAAACCGTGATGTTTCAAACGCATTTTCAAAGCTTTTGCCGAGAAAAATCATAGTTCCCGTTCTCAAACGCTGGGGAGTTCCCTTTGACAAAAAATGTAATTCAATTACAAAAGAGGAGCGACACGCTCTTTGTGAAATTCTCAAATGCTTTACGGTTGAAATCAGCGGTTTCAGACCGATTGAGGAGGCAATCATAACCTCAGGCGGTGTAAAAACTTCCGAAATCAACCCGAAAACCATGGAAAGCAAGCTTGTAAGCGGTCTGTATTTTGCAGGTGAAGTAATCGACTGCGACGCCTACACAGGCGGTTTTAATCTCCAGATTGCATGGAGTACCGGACGGCTTGCCGGAGAAAACAGTGCATATATCTGATTTGATTATACATAATATATTTGATTGAAAGGATGTAATTTATGTCAATAGCAATCGCTTTGGACGGTCCTGCAGGAGCAGGCAAATCCTCAATTGCAAAAAGAGTTGCAAAGGCACTTGACTGTATTTATGTTGATACAGGAGCGCTTTATCGCACAATCGGTCTGTCGGCAACAAGAAATTCCGTAGCTCCCGAAGACGAAAATGCGGTAAAGAATTTGCTTTCAAAAATCACAGTTGACCTAACATTCAATGACAAGGGCGAGCAGATTGTTCTGCTTGACAACGAAGATGTGTCCGGACTCATCAGAACTCCGGAGGCATCAATGATGGCGTCAAAAATTTCTGCCGTACCGATTGTAAGAGCATATCTTCTTGATTTGCAGAGAAATATGGCAAAGACGCATGATGTAATTATGGACGGCAGAGATATCGGCACAGTTGTGCTGCCCGATGCACAGGTTAAAATTTTTCTTACAGCGTCACCCGAGGCAAGAGCCGAAAGAAGATATAAGGAGCTTGTTGAAAAGGGTATGGATGTAAAATACGACGACATTTTAAACGATGTAATAACCCGTGACTACAACGATACTCACCGCAAAACAGCTCCGCTCAAGCCTGCCGAGGGTTGCGTTACCGTTGACACAACAGAGCTTGATTTTGAGCAGTCGGTTGAAAAAATAATTTCCGTTATAAAGGAGAATATCTGATGGGTCAGTCAAAGGCACTTTATGCAGTCGGCAAAGCTGTCTGCAAGCCTGTTTTCAAACTTTTGTACAGATATAAAACTATAATTGAAGAGCCGCTTCCGCTTGTTGGAGGCATGATTATTGCAAGTAACCATATATCAAATTCAGATCCGGTTCTTCTCGGTTTGTCGCAGAAAAAGCGCAGACTGTTCTTTATGGCAAAAATTGAACTTTTTAAAAATAAATTCTTCGGTGCGTTAATCCGTGCGCTCGGTGCATTCCCCGTTGAAAGGGGTGCAGGTGACGGCAAGGCTATCAAGACAGGCGAAGACCTTATCCGTGACGGCGAGATTATGACAATCTTTATTGAGGGCGGTCGTTCCAAAACAGGCGAGCTTATGCGTCCCCGCAGCGGATGTGCTCTTGTTGCACAGCAGATGCAGGTCCCTGTTGTGCCTGCCTGCATCACAATTGTAGGCAACAAAAAGCATACATTTGCAAAGAGAGTTATCCACTTCGGCAAACCTCTCACACCCGAAAAGCTCGGACTTACTCCGGACAGCGGAAGACGGGAACTTAAAGGTGCAACAACCATGATCATGGACGAAATCAAAAGAATGAGGGAGCAGGATTTAATTGAGTATAAAAAAGGCTGATTCTGCAGGATTCTGCTTTGGCGTCAACCGTGCAATCAATATCGTAAATGAACTGCTTGAAAAAGGAATAAAGGTTGCAACCCTCGGACCTATTATCCACAATATGGAAATGGTTCACGAGCTTGAAGAAAGAGGATGCACTCCCGTTAAAGCGGTTGACGAGCTTACTGACGACACAACGCTTGTAATCCGTTCACACGGAGTTGAAAAAAGCGTTATTGATTCTCTTGTAAAAAGAGGAATTAACTTTGAGGACGCAACGTGTCCTTTTGTTAAAAAAATCCACAAGATTGTATCAAACACAAACCCTGAAAATGATGTTGTTTTGATTGCAGGAAATAAAAATCATCCCGAGGTTTGCGGTATAATAGGTCATTGTGCAAGTGATTGTTACACATTTAATAACGAGGCAGAACTTGATGATTTATTGCCAAATATTCTAAAAGAGAATAATAAACAGGTGCAAATTGTCGCACAGACAACATTTGACACACAAGAATGGAAAAAATGTGTAAAAAAGATAAAAAAGCTATGTACAAATGCAAAAATATTTGATACAATATGTAATGCTACGCAAGTTAGGCAAACCGAAGCTTCTCAGATTGCCGCCAAATCCGACTTTATGGTTGTAATCGGCGACAGGCACAGCTCTAATACGGGAAAGCTTTTTGATATATGCAAAAGACAGTGTGAGAACACGGTTCTCATTGAAACCGCTGCCGAGCTTGATTTAAACAAGGTTTCGGTTGCCGAATCAATCGGCGTAACTGCGGGTGCTTCAACGCCTGCAAGGATAATAAAGGAGGTACTGGATACAATGAGTGAAGTAAAATCCGGTGAAACAAATTTGGAACCATCTTTTGAGGAGATGCTTGAGGAGTCCCTCAAAAACTTTAATACAAACGAGAGGGTAATGGGCACAGTTCTGAGCATAGCTCCCAACGAAGTTCAGGTAGATGTCGGCAGAAAGCAGACAGGCTTTATTCCTGCTTCAGAGCTTTCAAACGATCCTAATGCAAGACCCGAAGATGTAGTTAAAGTCGGCGATGTTATTGAGCTTCTTATTATGAAGACCAATGATCAGGAAGGCACTATCATGCTTTCAAAGCGCAGAGTAGATGCACAGAAGGGTTGGGAAGAGCTCAAAGAAAAGGCAGAGTCACAGGAGGTTCTCTCCGGCAAGGTTACTGAGGCAGTTAAGGGCGGCGTAATCGTTCTTTACAACGGCTCAAGAATCTTTATCCCTGCATCACAGGCAACAGCAACTCGTGAAGAGAGCCTTGAAGACCTCGTAGGTCAGGAGGTTGATTTCAGACTTATCGAAGTTTCACAGAACGGCAGACGCAGAAGAGCTATCGGTTCAATCCGCAGCGTACTCAAGGAGCAGAGAGCTGCTCAGCGTGAAGAATTCTGGAAAACCTGCGAAGTTGGCAAGCGTTACAAGGGCGTTGTTAAGTCGCTTACAAGCTACGGCGCATTTGTTGACCTCGGCGGCGTGTTCGGCATGATTCACATTTCAGAGCTTTCATGGACACACATTAAGCATCCGAGCGAGGTTGTTAATGTAGGCGATACAGTTGATGTTTACATAAAGGATATCAATGAGGAAACAAAGAAGATTTCTCTCGGCTTCAAGAATGCCGAAGACAATCCGTGGGAAATTCTCAAGAACAACTATCCCGAGGGAACAGTTGTTAAGGCTACAATCGTTGGTCTTACAACATTCGGTGCATTCGCAAACATCATCCCCGGCATTGACGGTCTTATCCATATTTCTCAGATTGCAAACAAGAGAATTGAAAAGCCCGCTGATGTACTTAAGGTTGGCGATGTTGTTGAAGCTAAGATTACTGCAATCGACTTCGACAAGAAGCGTGTAAGCCTTTCAATGCGTGCACTTCTTCCTGAAGACGAGCAGGCACCTGCTAAGTCTGAAGAAGCTGCTGAATAATCAGAACTTTTGTGGGCATCCGAAAGGATGCCCTTTTGTTTTAAATTAATTTAATCGGGTACAGGCTATGAAACGACTGATTTCCCTTGCTGTGGCTGTTATGCTTATCACACTTCTCGGTGTGTGCAGAAGCCGTGCGTATGATGAATACAATTTGACTGACCTTGCCGCTTGTTCGTCTGTAAAAAGTGACAGCAACGGCAAGGGCGGATTTGTGTGCGCATTTTCGGGAAATACAGTGTTTTCAGCAAGGCTTGTGCCCGATTTTTCTGCATACAGTTTTTCTGTCGGCGGTCGGATAAGGAGTGTGTCACAGAGCGAAAACTACACTTATGCACTTGTTTTTGACGATGCTTTCACTAACAAATATTCAGTGTATTCTCTTAATCTTGATAACGGAAATGTTTCACAGAACACTTTTGTTGACGAAAATTTTATTACCAATTCCTTTTCGGTAACCGATAATCGCATTTACTATATCAAGACCGACAGCCTGAAATCTTATGTTGCGTGCAGGGATTTTTCATCTGATAAAAAGTCGAAAATAACTTTTTCAGACAATGTAAACGAGGTTTTTAATAATAACGGAAAGTCATACGCAAGACTTTGTGACGGTTCAATTTACAAGCTCTCGCAATCGTCATCAACCTATGTTGCCGATACAGGTGAACTTAAAAATATTTATAACGCAGGAATAAACAGAGTTATAAACGATGACGGATTTATTGTTTCGCTGTCAGATAATTCAAGGGATTATGTTTCAAATGCCACAGCCGAAAATGTTTCGGTATCTGACGGAAAAATATATTCTGCCGTGAATTATCGACTTAATCTGAAAACATCCGAAAAAACAAAAAGCGTGTCAATTCCCGACAGAGCAACTGCTGTTGTATCTTACAAAAATCAATGTGCTGTTTTGCTTGATAACGGAACGGTTCAGGTATTTGGTTCGGTTGATTTTGAAGAAAAGAAAACAAGTGGCAATGACGGCAGTAATGACGATCACAATTCTTCTAAATCAGATATTCAACCGAATAATTCCGAATACCTGTTTTCTGACGGGATAGTTTACGGGATTTACAGCGGAGAAACCGTTGCCGATTTCAAAAACAAAACTTCTGCCGAAAATGTATATAAGGCGGACGGTACGATTGCAAAGAACGGAAAGCTGAAAACGGGATTTACTGCCGTTATAGATTCAAAGACTTATGTCATTGCAGTTTGCGGAGATGTGACGGGCGAGGGCAATGTAAATTCAAAAGATGTCACGCTTTTGCAAAAATACCTCTGTGATAATGCAGAATTAGACGGTGCATATCTCAAAGCCGCCGATTTTAACCTTGACGGCGAAGCAGATAACCGTGACCTTGTCTTAATTTCAAGACAAAAAAATTGACAAAACAAAAACCGCCCCAATCGGAGCGGTTTAATTTTTTTCAGAAATAAACTTTATCAGTCCATTTCCCAGTTGTGCCATACATTCTGGATATCATCGTTATCCTCGAACATATCAAGCATCTTCTGCATCTTTGTTGCAGTTTCTTCGTCCTCAAGCTTTGTATATGTGCTTGGAACCATTTCAATTTCAGCAGAAACGAATGTGTAGCCGAGCTTTTCAAGCTCATCTCTTACAGCGCCGAAATCATCTGTTTCTGTGTAAATTGTAAATACATCATCGTCAGCCTCAAAGTCTGATGCACCGCACTCAAGAGCATCGCTCATTACGGTATCCTCATCCTTTTCAAGGTCCTCACGCTCAATAACGAGAACGCCCTTCTTTGAGAACATAAAGCTTACACAGCCCTGTGTACCCATATTGCCGCCGAATTTATCAAAGTAATGTCTTACTTCGCCTGCTGTTCTGTTTCTGTTGTCTGTAAGTGCCTCAACAATTACGGCAACGCCGCTTGGACCGTAGCCCTCATATGTAACAGCCTCGTAGTTTGTTGAATCTGCATCGCTTGACGCTTTCTTGATGATTCTTTCAATGTTGTCGTTAGGTACATTTGCAGCCTTTGCTTTTGCAATACAATCCTTGAGTCTTGAGTTAACGGAAGGATCGGCACTTCCGCCTTCCTTGATTGCAACAATAAGTTCTCTGCCGATTTTTGTAAATACTTTAGCTCTTGCGGCATCGTTCTTACCTTTTTTCTGCTTGATTGTACTCCATTTGTTATGTCCTGACATTAATATCATTCCTTTGTCAATAAAGTATAATTATCTTATTAAGTATATCACACACACCTTTGTGATGTAAATAAAAAAAGTTATTACAGTTTTGTAATAACTTCATTGTCAAATATCGCCTGTGGTGCTATAATCTATGTTGTAGAAAACAAATGCCGATAAATTTGATGTAAATATAAAAAATAAAGCTTAAATGACGAAAATATAATTTTACGAAGGGAGTTTTTGAAATGATCAGATCTATGACGGGTTTTGGAAGATGTGAAACCGTTATCAACGGTCGGGAGATTACCGTTGAAATCAAAAGCGTGAATCACCGCTATTTTGAATTTTCCTGCAGAACCCCAAGAAGTTACGGATTTCTCGATGACAAACTTAAAAACTATGTAAATTCAAGGGTTTCACGAGGCAAGATTGATATGTTTGTATCAATCGGTGCGTCCGATGAAGAACCCTGTGATGTAACTGTTAATCATCAGCTTGTTTCGGGATATATCAACGCTTTTAAGGAAATCAGCGAAAAGTACGATATTCCGAATGATGTTTCAACAGTTTCACTTTCACGCTTTCCCGATGTTTTCACGGTTCACAAAGCGCCTGAGGACGAGGATCAAATTACTGCCGATGTTCTTTCAGCCGCAAAGATTGCAGTTGACGCTTTTGTTGCAATGCGTGAAACTGAGGGCGAGAAGATGAAAGAGGACATTCTTTCAAGAGCCAACACAATTCTTTCTGTTGTAGGTGAAATTGAGGAGCGTTCTCCGCAGACTGTTGCCGAGTATGAACAAAGACTTATGGAACGCATCAAGCAGACGCTTGCTGAAAATGATGTCAAGGTTGACGAGCAGAGGGTTCTCACAGAGGTTGCCGTGTTTGCGGATAAGGTAGCCGTTGCGGAGGAAACCGTAAGACTTCGCAGTCACTTTGACCAGCTTTCAAAGTTCCTTGAATATGACGAGCCTGTCGGCAGAAAAATTGACTTTATCATTCAGGAAATGAACCGTGAATCAAATACAATCGGTTCAAAGGTTCAGGATGCAATTCTTGCACATAAGGTTGTTGACATCAAGAGTGAGATTGAAAAAATCCGTGAACAGGTTCAGAATATCGAATAAGGTGAACAGATGAAGCTTATTAATATCGGTTTTGGTAATCTTGTCAGCTCCGACAAGATTGTTGCAGTAGTTGCTCCGGACTCTGCTCCCGTAAAGCGAATTGTTCAGGATGCAAAACAGAACAATCTGCTTATTGACGCAACCTGCGGACGAAAATGCAAATCGGTGATTGTTGCCGAGAATAATCATGTTATTCTCTCGGCAATTTCATGTGAGGCAATTCAGAACAGAACGGACGAAAGTGAGGAAAACAAGGATGAGCATTAACAGAAAAGGAAATCTTATTTTGTTTACCGGTTCATCGGGTGTAGGCAAGGGTACAATAATCAAGGAACTTCTTGACCGTGACAAAAATATCCGTCTTTCGGTTTCAAACACAACAAGAGAACCGAGAGAGGGAGAGATTGACGGAGTTCATTATAACTTTTTGACAAGAGAACAGTTCAACGATGTTCTGAAAAAAGACGGCTATCTTGAACACGCAGAGTTTTGCGGTAATCTCTACGGCACACCTAAAAAGCAGGTTGAAGATATGCTCAATCAGGGTTATGATGTTCTGCTTGAGATTGAGGTCAAGGGCGGACTTCAGGTTCTTGACAAATATCCCGACATTCTCAGTATATTCATTCTTCCGCCTTCAATGGAGTCGCTTGAAAGACGGCTTCGCAGAAGAGGTACAGAGGATGAAGAAACTATTCGGAAAAGGCTTGCACAGGCTGCCGAGGAAATCAGCTACAAGGACAGATATAAGTACAATGTGGTAAACGGCGACCTTGAAACAGCAATAAATGAGGTTCTCAATATTCTTCATAAAGAGGATGAAAACCTCATTAAATAATATACAAAGAAAATTAACATAAAATATTTTAAGAGGAGAATTATTATGCATAAAGTTGATGTGGATTCATTATTACAGGGTAAGCAGAGTAAGTACGCACTTGTTGTAGGCGTTGCAAAAAGAGCAAGAGAAATTACTCAGACTTTTGAAGAGGAACAGATTGTAACAGAGGATAAGCCTGTTCTTATCGCAATCAAGGAAATCGAAGGTCATGAAATCAACATTCTTGAGCCTGACGAAGATGAGCTCTGATTTAACAGTCAAAGTTGCCGTTGAAAACACAACATATGTTTTCGACAAATTATTTGACTACCTTGTACCGTCTGCTTTTACCGATTTGGTTCAGGTCGGCAAAAGGGTTCTTGTTCCGTTCGGCAGAGGCAACAAAAAGAAACAGGGTATAATTTTTGAGCTTTCTCCCGTGAGTGATGACATTCCGGTTGAAAAGCTCAAAAGCATTTGTTCCGTTCTTGATGACGAACCTGTCCTGTCAAAAGAACTTTTGAAGCTTGCCGAGTTTATGAAAGAGCATTATTTCTGCACCTATTATGATGCGGTAAAAACAATGCTTCCTGCGGGTATAAATTACAAAATCACAACGCTTTACGGTGTTCGTGAGGGTGTAAATGAAGAAGAGCTTTCCGAGGAACAGCAAAGAATTTTTGCTTACCTTCATTCAAAAAGAAAAGCCGTAAAGTCCGATAAAATTCTTGACGATTTCGGATTAGATAACACGGTTATTCTTGAAGATATGGTAAAGTCGGGCTATCTTTACAAATCAGATGAGGCTTTCAGAAAGGTTTCGGATGCGGTTATGAAAATGGCTGCTCCGACCGAACTTGCCGACAGCGACAATATCAAGCTTACCGAAAAGCAGAAAGCCGTTCTCGACCTTATCAAAATGACAGGCGGAACTTCCGTTAAAGAGGTTTGTTACTTTACGGGTGTCACAACAGGCGTTACGGACGCACTTTATAAAAAAGGTCTTATCTACTACTATGACGAAGAAGTGTTCCGTATTGAGGACAGGACGAAGGACGAAAGTCTTGCCCCTGTTGCGTTGTCAGAACAACAGCAGACAGCCTGCGATAACCTATATGCCGAATATGCCGATTCAAAACCGCATACAAGCCTTTTGTTCGGTGTTACAGGTTCGGGAAAAACAAGCGTTTTTATGAAACTGATTGAGCGTGTAATAAACGATAACAAGGGAATCATCGTTATGGTGCCTGAAATTTCGCTTACACCGCAGTTTGTTTCAACCTTTTCAAAGCGTTTCGGCGAGCAGATTGCCGTATTTCACAGCGCACTTTCACTCGGTGAAAGGCTTGATGAATACAAGCGTGTAAAAAAAGGTCTTGCAAAAATTGTTATAGGAACACGAAGTGCCGTGTTTGCTCCGTTTGAAAAAGTCGGTCTTATCATAATGGACGAGGAACAGGAGTACAGCTATAAGTCTGAAAGCTCCCCCAGATATCATGCAAGAGAAATCGCAAAATTCAGATGCAGCTACGATAATGCCTTGCTTGTTTTAAGTTCGGCAACTCCGTCGGTTGAATCCTACTACTACGCAAAAAACGGAAGATATTCGCTTAACACGCTCACCGAGAGATACGGCGATGCGGTTTTGCCGAAGGTTGTTGTCGCAGACATGAATGTTGAACAGCAAAACGGCAATGTAACGGGATTTTCCGAAACCTTGCTTGAAAATCTGCGCTATAATCTTGAAAATAACAAGCAGTCAATTCTGCTTTTAAACAGACGGGGATACAACACCTTTGTAACCTGCCGAATGTGCGGTGAACCTGTTGTGTGTCCCAACTGTTCAATATCGCTCACATATCACAGCGCCAACCGCAGAATGATGTGTCACTACTGCGGATATTCCGTGCCTTACACGGAAGAATGTCCGTCCTGTCACAGCAAATCTTTAAGATTTGGCGGAACCGGCACTCAAAAGGCTGAAAGTGAAATTTCAGAGCTTTTTCCCGATGCAAGAATATTGCGTATGGATACCGACGCAACATCTTCAAAATCATCCTATGAAAAGATGATAACGGCATTTGCAGACGGTAAGTACGATATTCTTGTGGGAACACAAATGGTTGCAAAGGGACTCAATTTTCCCAATGTGACGCTTGTGGGGGTTCTCAACACTGACTATATGCTGTATGCCGATGATTACAGAAGCTACGAAAGAACATTTTCACTTTTAACTCAGGTAGTCGGCAGAAGCGGCAGAGGTGCATCAAAGGGTATGGCTGTTATTCAGTCCTACACTCCCGACAACCTCATAATCTCTATGGCGGCAAGGCAGGATTATCTTGCCTTTTACAGCACCGAAATTCAGGTCAGAAAAGCAATGCTTTATCCGCCTTTTGCGGATATCTGTCTTATCGGCTTTTCGGGTGAAAAACAGCAGCTTACAATGAAAGCTGCTAACAGCTTTTTGCAGTGCTTTGTCAGTCACGCAAGAAGCGAATACCCTGCCATGCCTTTGAGAATACTCGGTCCGTCACCCGCAAATGTTGTGAAAGTGAGCAACAAATTCAGATATAAACTTATAATAAAATGTAAAAATAACCGTGATTTCAGAGCATTGCTCTCAGCGGTTATGACAGAATTCGGAAAGAATAAGGAATTTGGAAAGGTCAGTACATATGCGGATATGAACGCTCTGACCTGTTAGCGAAAGGATATAATTTATGGCTTTAAGACAAATTGTAAAAGAGGGCGACAGCGTTCTCACAAAAAAATGCAGACCTGTCGTAAAGTTTGATGACCGCCTTGCAGATCTTATTGACGATATGATTGAAACTTTGCACAAGGCTGAGGGAGTGGGACTTGCCGCTCCTCAGGTCGGAATTTTAAGAAGAGTTGTGGTTATTGATGTCGGCGAAGGTCCGATTGAGCTTGTAAACCCGAAAATCATCGCTTACAGCGGCAAGCAGGAAACTCTTGAGGGTTGTCTTTCAATCCCCGGCAAGTGGGGTTACACAGTAAGACCCGATTATGTAAAGGTTAAGGCTCAGGACAGACACGGTGACGAATTTGTTATTGACGGCAAGGATTTGCTTGCAAAGGCTTTTTGTCACGAACTCGACCATCTTGAGGGAATTCTCTTTACTCAGGTTGCAACAAGAATGTTGACTCCTGCCGAAATTGAAGAAATGAATAGCTGATAAACAGGTGAAAATATGAAAATAATTTATATGGGTACTCCGGATTTTGCCGTACCTGCACTCAAGGCTCTTGCTAATTCGGAACATGAGGTTTGTGCCGTTTTTACACAACCCGACAAGCCGAGGGGAAGAAAGATGATAATGACTCCTCCCGATGTCAAGGTGTGCGCAGAAAAGCTGAACATTCCCGTGTATCAGCCCGAAACCTTTAAGGACGGCAAACCTCTTGAGATTATCAATAAATATAATCCCGATGTCATTGTTGTTGCGGCTTACGGAAAAATTCTTCCCAAGTCGGTTCTTGACTCCGCAAAGTACGGCTGCATCAATCTTCACGGCTCGCTTTTGCCTAAATACAGAGGTGCATCTCCTATTCAGCAGAGCGTATTAAACGGTGACAGGGAAACCGGTGTAACGGCTATGCAAATGGATGTCGGACTGGACACAGGTGACATTCTGAAAGTTGTCAAAACGGAAATCGGTGTGAATGAAACCTCGGGAGAGCTTTTTGACCGTCTTTCTCTTATGGGCGGAGAGCTTATTCTTGACACACTTTCTGCCCTTGAAAAGGGCGAAATCACTCCGATTAAGCAGGACGAAAGCCTTGCAACTCACACTTCAAAAATTGACAAATCACTTTGTCCGATTGATTTTACAAAACCGGCCTTTGAGGTGCATAATAAAATCAGAGGACTTAATCCGTGGCCGATTGCCACAACCGAAATTAACGGTAAAAAGATAAAGGTTCATTCTTCTTTGCTCTGTGAAAAGAGCGGAAAAGCGGGAACTGTAATCAGCACAAAACCGTTGATTGTTGCCTGCGGTGAAAAGTCGGTTGAGCTTTGTGAAATTCAGCCTGAGGGCAAAAAGAAAATGACCGCCGAGGCATTCCTTGCCGGCCACAGGCTTTCTGTCGGCGATGTAATCGGTTAAAAATTCCCGTCTGCAATATGCAGACAGAAAGGTGTTTGATTTATGGGCTTCTTTTACGGATTTGATATGACCTATCTTGTGTTTATTGTTCCTTGTATCATAATAACATTGATTTGTCAGGTCAAAGTTAAAACAACTTTTTCAAAATATTCACAGATAAGAAATTCAAGAAATATGACAGGCGCTCAGGCGGCTGAATATGTTCTTCGTCAGCACGGTGTAACAGGCGTCAGAATTGAACATGTTGCAGGCAGTATGACAGACCATTTTGACCCGAGAACAAATGTAATCAGACTTTCCGACACGGTTTTTAACAGCACCTCTGTTGCGGCTGTAGGCGTTGCCTGTCATGAGGCAGGTCATGCAGTTCAGCACGCAGAAAATTATCTGCCTAACAGAATCCGTTCGTTTATTCTTCCTGTTGCAAGACTCGGTTCAAGCCTCAGTTGGATTTTTATTATAGTCGGTTTTTGTTTTACACAGAGAGTAGGTTTTGTATTTCTTTATATAGGTATAATCCTGTTTGCGCTTTCCGTACTCTTTACAATCGCAACACTTCCCGTAGAGTTTAATGCATCAAAAAGAGCGCTTGAAACAATCAGAAACGGCGATCTTCTTTACGGTGAAGAATACACAGGAGCAAAGAGAGTGCTTCAGGCAGCTGCAATGACATATGTTGCAGCGGCTCTTACTGCAATTATGCAGCTTTTAAGATTAATTATAATTGCGAACAATCGCAGAAGATAATTTATTTTGGAGATTAAAATGGCAAACACACGCAATATTGCACTGAATGTGCTGCTTAAAATTGAAAATGAGGGAGCATATTCAAATATTGCTTTGAATAATGCCATAAAGGAAAACCGTCTTTCGGGTGTTGACAGCTCTTTTGTGTCAGCACTCGTTTACGGCGTTCTGGAAAGAAGAATCACGCTTGATTATATTATCAGGTCTTATTCTAAAATTCCGTTAAGGAAAATTGAAACAAAAACGAAAAATATTCTTCGCCTTGGAATACTCCAGCTTTTGTTTATGGACAAAGTTCCCGACAGTGCGGCAGTCAACGAAAGCGTTAATCTTGCCAAAAAGCACAAACTTCAGAAATCATCGGGTTTCATAAACGGAATTCTTCGTAATATCACAAGGGCAGAGGATAAATATACATTACCCGATGAAAAGGACAGGACTCGATATCTTTCGGTAAAATATTCTGTTCCCGAAAACATTGTAAAATTGTGGGTTAATTCTTACGGAGAAAATAATACCGAACAGCTTTTGGCATCTCTTAACGGCAGAGCCAAAATCTGTTGTCGTGTTAATACCCTCAGAACAGATGCAGACACATTAATTAAGAAATTATCCGATGAGGGCGTTGTTGCGGAAAAAATCCCCTTTATTGACAACGCACTCTATCTTGAAAATACAGGCTCGGTTGAAAGACTCAGAGCGTACAAGTCCGGACTTTTTCATATTCAGGATGCGTCAAGCCAGCTTTGTGTGAATTTTCTTGACGCAAATCCTCGCAATATTATACTTGATGTATGTTCCGCACCGGGCGGAAAGTCGTTTTCGGCGGCTCAATACATGAACAACCGTGGCAGAATTTTTTCCTGTGATATGTTTGACCATAAGCTGAAACTGATTTCTGCGGGTGCTAAAAGGCTTGGCATCACTTGTATTTCAACGCTTCTGCGTGATGCGTCAACCAATGACACGGCACTTCCTGTGGCGGACAGAATCCTCTGCGATGTTCCGTGCAGCGGTCTTGGAATCATGTCAAGAAAGCCCGAAATCAGATACAAGGATGACCTTATTTCCAACGATTTGCCGGATTTGCAGTACAGGATTCTATGCGCAAGTGCTGATAATCTGGCAGTAGGCGGTAAGCTTGTCTATTCTACCTGTACATTGAATCCTGATGAAAACAATAAAAACACAAAGCGTTTTCTTGAGGAACATCCCGATTTTTACGGAATACCGTTAAAACTTCCAAACGGAATTACCCGTGCATTTGATGAAGAACCATACGAAATAACACTTATGCCGCACACCTGCGGAACAGACGGATTTTACATCAGCTTATTCGGAAAGAAGGCGTCAAATTGAATAATTTAACGGATATCAAGTCAATGACGCTTGATGAGCTGACTGAATTTGTCACAGAAAACGGTTTTCCAAAGTTCAGGGCAAAGCAGATTTATGATTGGTTGTACAAAAATGTGACCGATTTTGACAATATGCGTAACATTCCTGCCGATTTAAAGGCTTTTTTGAAATCAAGTAGTTACATTTCTGTTGCAAATATTGAAAAAAAACTCGTTTCAAGGTATGATAAAACAGTCAAGTACCTTTTTTCGTTTAATGACGGCGAATGTGTAGAGTCTGTTGTAATGAGTTACAAGCACGGATATTCAATCTGTATCTCAACACAGGTTGGCTGTAAAATGGGTTGTACATTTTGTGCAACAGGCAAAAGCGGTTTTTCACGGAGTCTTGCACCGTCGGAAATGCTCGGACAGATTGAGGCCGCACAGCGTGACCTTAACATAAGAATTTCTAACATTGTTCTTATGGGAATGGGTGAACCGCTTGATAATTTTGATAATGTCGTAAAATTTCTCCGACTTGTTTCGTCCGACAACGGTCTTAACATTGGAATGCGACATATTACTCTCTCAACCTGCGGTATAGTTCCGAAAATTTATGAGCTTGCAAAACTTCATTTCGGAATAACGCTTTCCGTTTCATTACACGCACCGAACGATGAGATAAGGCAGCGAACAATGCCCATTGCAAGAAAGTATTCTATTGAAGAATTATTAAAGGCTTGTTCAGATTATTTCAGAACAACAGGTCGCAGAGTTACATTTGAATACTCTATGATAAGCGGAGTTAATGACAGCGATGAAAACGCAAGAGAGCTTGCAAAACGACTTGAGGGTACACAAAGCCATGTTAATCTGATCCCCGTCAATACTGTTGAGGGAACAGGCTACTTAAAAAGCAATATTAAAAGACAGCAGGCATTCATAAATATTCTTGCTGCTAAAAATATCGGAGCAACCGTGCGCAGAACACTCGGAAGTGACATAAACGCATCGTGCGGTCAGCTCAAAAGAAAGCATATTGAAGAAGGAGGTAAATAACTTGGAAGTATTCAGCAAAAGTGATATCGGACTTGTTCGTAATCAGAATCAGGATGACTGTCGCTTCGGAGTTATTTCTCCCAGCTGTGTCTGGGCAGTTGTGTGTGACGGAATGGGCGGTGCAAACGGCGGTAATATTGCCAGCGCAACGGCAGTTGATTATATCAGCACCAAAATTACCGATTTGTACAAAGATGATATGACCAAGGAGCAGATTGGCGAGCTTATGGCAGAAATTGTTGTCAATGCCAATATGAAAGTCTTTGAAATGTCCATGAAAGATCCCGAGCTCACGGGTATGGGAACTACATGTGAATTTGTCTTTGTAAAAGATACAACCGTTCATGTTGTTCATGTCGGTGACAGTCGCACATACGCTATCAGAGGCGGTAAAATCAAGCAGCTTACAGAGGATCATTCAGTTGTTCAGGAAATGGTTAGAAGAGGCGAGCTTACATATGAGCAGGCGCAAAATCATCCGAACAAGAACTTTATAACAAGGGCGCTCGGCATAAAACCGTCCGTTCGCCTTGACTATATTGAAGCCAACTTTATTTACGGTGATGTTCTTCTCATCTGTACCGACGGACTTTCAAATTGCGTCACAACAGGAGATATGGTCAAAATCTGCCATGAAAACCGTGGCGAAGGTCTTATCACAAAGCTTGTTGACAAGGCGAAAGACGGCGGAGGTTCTGATAATATCACAGCTACCGTAATTTACTAAGGATAGGAGTTGACCGTTTTGGATAAATATTTGGGCAAAAGACTTGACGGAAGATATGAAATCCACGAGCTTATCGGTGTCGGCGGTATGGCAAATGTTTACCGTTGTACCGACACAGTCGATGATCGTGAAGTTGCCGTAAAAATTCTTAAAGACGAGTATCTCAACAACGAGGAGTTTATCCGCCGTTTCAAAAATGAATCAAAAGCCATCGCAATGCTTTCACATCCGAATATCGTAAAGGTGTATGATGTAAGCTTTGGCGATATGATTCAGTATATTGTAATGGAATATATTGACGGCATTACCCTCAAAGAATATATTGATCAGCAGGGCATTATTGAGTGGAAAGACGCAATCCACCTGACTGCACAGATTCTAAAGGCTTTACAGCACGCTCACGAGTGCGGAATTGTACATCGTGATATAAAGCCGCAAAATATTATGCTGTTGCAGGACGGTACAATCAAAGTTACCGATTTCGGTATTGCAAGATTTTCCGATAAATCAACACGCACAATGACAGAACAGGCGATCGGCTCTGTTCACTACATTGCCCCTGAACAGGCAAGAGGTGACGCAACTGACGGAAAAACGGACATTTATTCTGTCGGTGTAATGCTCTATGAAATGCTTACGGGAAAGCTTCCGTTTGACGGTGACAGCGCCGTTACAATTGCGCTTATGCAGTTGCAGTCAACACCGAAGCATCCTCGTGAAATCAATCCGGGAATCCCGATAGGTCTTGAGCAGATTACTATGAAGGCAATGGAAAAGCTTCCGTCCGACAGATACACTTCTGCCGCAGAAATGCTTTCTGATATCGAAAGATTCAGACTTAATCCGTCAATCGTTTTTGATTACGGCAACAAGTCTTTTGTTGATAATCAGCCCACAAAGTTTGTTCACTCTCTGCGTGGCAGCGGGGTAAGAAATAAAATTGACAACGAGGCAACCAAAGTAGTTGATATGCCGCAGGACGATGTTGTTGTTAAAGAAGAACAGTTTGCCGATGAGGATTTTGTAAAGGAACATAAGCCGTCATACTATGCAGTAAAGGGTATTGTAATTGCAGCTGTTGCAGTATGTGCAATTTTCTTTGCGCTTGCAATGTTCAGAGGCTGCTCAACCTCACAGGCTAAGGATGTTGAAGTTCCCGATTATGTCGGCAAATCCTTTGTTTCAATAAAAGAAAATAACCCGAATGATTTCAAGTTTGAGGTTAAGAGTGAATATGATGAGTCAAAGGAAATGGGCGTAATTCTTGATCAAGAGCCTAAGGGCGGTTCAATGAAGGTTAAGTCAGGCTCAACAATCACAGTAACCGTAAACGGAACGGACACAGAGGTTTCTGTTCCTTATGTAACCAATTACAGCGAAAAAGAGGCTTCTCAGGCTCTCAAGGAAAAGAATCTTATTCCTGAAATTGTCTATGTAGAAAACACTAAAACACCAAAGGGCTACACAATTGAGTGCTTCCCGAAAGCAGGTGTAAAAACTACAATCGGTTCAACGGTATATGTATATATTGCAAGCGGTGAGAGAACCAAACAGGTTACACTCCCGTCGGTTGACGGACTTACGCTTTCCGAAGCAAAGCAGACTCTTGTTGATCTCGGACTTACCGTTGAAACAGTTCAGGATGATGAAAGCAAAGAACCAAAGGATACAGTCCTCGGTATGTCGCCTCTCCAGTACGGCAAGGTTGACGCAGGCTCTGTTGTAACCCTGACTGTAAGCTCGGGACTCGGTGACGAAAACACGGTTAATATCTTCGTTGACCTTCCGTCGGATGTTGAAGATTCAGTCGATATGACTGTAATTGTTGACGGTGCAGTTGATTCCCGTAATTCAAAGACGCTTGTTCCGAAATATAACAAGACCTATACTCTTGAACTCAAGGGCTCAGGCACTTCAACTGTAGTAATTCAGCTTGACGGTCAGGCGTACAGAGAGTATTCGGTTGACTTTGCATCGGCAGCGGTAACCACTACGGCGTCACATGATTATGTCCGTGCGACAACCGCTCCTCCCGAAACCGAACCGTCGACACAGTATTACACAGATCCGTATGTAGCGCCTGACACGACCGTTCAGCCGGTTACAGATGATCCTGAACTTTAATCGGTGAAGTATGGATACTAAAAGCGGAATTTTAATGAAATCAATCGGCGGATTTTACTATGTCCGTGCCGATGGCAAGGATTACGAATGTAAGGCAAGGGGGAGCTTTCGCAAAAGCGGAAACTCTCCCGTAGCGGGGGACAGGGTAAATATATCTGTTCCGAATGACGGTTTTTGTGCGATAGAAGAAATTCTTCCACGCAAAAACAAGCTCCGCAGACCTGCTCTTGCAAATCTTGATATTCTTCTTCTCGTGTGTTCAACTGTTGAACCGTTGCCGAATTTTACGATTATTGACAAAATGACTGCGGCGGCGGTAAACAATAATATGGAACCCGTAATTGTCGTTACAAAAAATGATCTGGAAAACGGAGATAAGATTGCCGATATCTACAGACACGCAGGTTTTGAGGTTTTTCTCTGTTCGGAAGATGATTCTTCACAAACCGAAGAACTCAAAAGCTATCTGTCCGGCAAGGTTTCAGCCTTTATCGGTAACAGCGGTGTCGGCAAGTCCACATTGCTCAATAAGCTTTTTCCTTCGCTTTCTCTTGAAACAGGGCAGACAAGCAAAAAACTCGGCAGAGGAAGACATACAACAAGAGTTGTTGAACTGTTTGAACTTGACGGTTGTTTTGTGGCTGACACACCCGGATTTTCAACCGTTGATCTTCAGCGTTACGAAATGATTGACAAAAGCCGGCTGCAATATTGCTTTCCTGAATTTGAAAAATATTTAGGGGACTGTATGTTTACTTCATGTTCGCATACCTGTGAAAAAGGCTGCAGGATTCTTGAGGCGCTCTCTGACGGTGAAATTGAAGAAACCCGTCACCGCAGTTATGTTCAGATGTATAACGAGGTCAAGGACATTAAATCATGGCAGATAAAGGAGTAATTATGCGTTGTGTGATTATTGCAGGCTCGCCTGACACAAATTCGGATTTTTTGTCCGAGGTTATAAAACCTGATGACTATGTGATATGTGCCGACAGAGGCTGCAATTTTGCAAAACAGGCAGGCATTACTCCGAACCTTGTTGTAGGAGATTTTGATTCCGAGCCTGATGTACTGTTTCCAAACTGCGAAACTGTCCGCCTTATTCCCGAAAAGGATGATACCGACACAATGCACTCTGTTGACCTTGCACTTGAAAAAAGGTTTGACGAAATAGCAATTCTCGGTGCATTGGGCGGTCGCTTTGACCACAGCTTTGCAAATGTGGCGGTTCTCTCTTATATCCACGAACACGGAAGTAAGGGCGTTCTCCTTTCTGAAAAAGAGAAAATAGAATTTCTCCCCGTAGGCCATTATGAATATAAAAACTTTAAAGGCAAAACATTTTCGCTTTTCCCTTTCGGATGTCCGAGTGTCTGCGTAAGCTATTCGGGAACAAAGTATCCTCTTGAAAAATACTGTGTTTCGAGCAGCGTTACTCTGGGTGTTTCAAATGTATTCACTTCCGATATGACAACAATTGACATATATGACGGAAATGCAATACTTATAATTAATTTGATAGACTGTTAAAATTACAGCTTGACATTGTTTGCAAATGTATCTTGTATATGCCAAAAGCAGTGTCAACATTATATGGGGGTATAGCTCAGCTGGGAGAGTGTCTGACTGGCAGTCAGAAGGTCACGGGTTCGAGCCCCGTTATCTCCACCACATTTTTTATACAACAATATTTGCAAAGAATTTGCTTTCTAAGGCTTTGCAATAACAAAATTGTAACTATATTAACACCTTTAAGTCTTGAAAAGAAATATGTTTTTATGGTATAATTCTTTTCAGACAAAATTTGAAATTGATACTTATTTGGAGTTGAGTAATAATATGTCATTGTGTATGGGATGCATGCAGGAAATAGGTGACAACAAGATTTGTCCGTCCTGCGGATTTGATACAACTGAAAAACAGCAAGCTCCTTTTTTACCGTACGGAACAATTCTTCAGAACCGCTATATCGTAGGCGCGGGAATTGATACCAACGGCGAAAGCACACGCTATATAAGCCACGACAAGCAGACAGGTGACATTGTAATCATCTGCGAATTTCTTCCTATCGGACTTTTTTCTCGTGAAGAAGGAACTGCCGAGGTCAGAATAAATTATGAAAACCGCCTTGTATATAATAAACTCAAGGACGATTTTCTTAACTATTACAGGATTCTTTCAGAACTCCGTGAGCTTTCCGCTCTTATGAATGTTCACAACATTTTTGAAGAAAATAACACAGTTTATGTTGTTGAGGAAAACGAGGATCTTATTCCTTTTGAGGAGTATGTTGAACGCAGTAACGGTCATCTTGAATGGGATATTGCCCGTCCGCTTTTTATGCCTGTAATTTCTGCGCTTGAGGCTCTTCACAAGAGAGGTGTCGGTCACTATGCTATCGCACCTAAGAATATGTATATCACAGCATCGGGTAAAATTAAGATTTCAGGCTTTGCATCGGAAAATGAGCGTAAAAGAGGCACGCCTCTCAAATCTCAGCTTTTTTCAGGCGCTGCGGCTCCCGAACAGTATGACGACAATTTTCCTCTTGACGATATTACGGATATCTACGGATTTTGTGCAACCCTTTTCTATGCCCTCACAGGTCATATGCCAAAGAGTGCGGTAGAACGCCGTAAGGACAGCCGACTTCTTATGAGTACAACAACTGTAAAGAGACTTCCTCCGCATGTTGTTTCGGCTCTTGCTAACGGTTTGCAGGTTGAGCGTGAAAACCGTATTACAGATTTTGACGAGCTTCGTTCACAGCTTTCCGTTGCTCATACAGCAAAGGCAATTCAGGACGAAATTTCAAGAACAGCAAGCATGAACCTCACAAAGTCAGAGCGTACACGCAAGACTTCAAACGGTATGTCACACGCTTCAATTATTATTATTGCGGCTGCTATCACGGTTCTTGTTCTCGGTATTGCCGGTGTGTTCTGGCTTATGCAGAATCCGCTTGCCGGAATGTTCTCAAATAATACTGATGCGAGTGTAAGCTCAACTCAAAGCACAGAGTGGACAGGTGCTACTGTTCCTAACTATATCGGAATGACATATGAAGAGGCTGTTAAGAGTGTTGACAGCAACAGCAGTATCACAATCTACAGAACTTTTAACGATGAGTACAGCGATGATTATGCAGAAGGTAAGATTATGTCACAGACTCCTGCTGCAGGTTCCAAAATTACTCAGGAAGATTCTGTAGTAGTGAGTGTTTGCGTAAGCAAGGGGTCACAGATGAGGACTCTGCCGAAGGTTGAGGGTGAAAAACTTGATACCGTTGCATCCGACATTGCCGCTCAGGGACTTCTTGCAACAGCAGAATATGAGTACAGTGACAAGGTTGCTGAGGGAAGGGTAATCCGCTACAAAGAACATGTTGAGGGGGATACTCTCGAATACGGTTCAACGGTAGTTCTTGTTGTCAGCAAGGGCAAGAAACAGACAAGTTCTCAATCATCAAACTGATAAAATTAATAACAATGTTTAAGACGGACTTTTTGCAGTCCGTCTTTTTTATTGATATAAAACAGTTATAGTTACTGATTATCTTAAATTACTCGATAAAATTGAGATTGGAAAAAATTTCAGAAAACTGTCACAAAATAAAGGTCAAAAATAGTCAAATTTCTCTTGACTTTTCTTGAAAATGGTATAAAATATAATTAGCACTCAGGGAACAAGAGTGCTAATTAATTAAAAGCAATTTAAAATTTTTACAGGAGGCTGTATTTATGACAATCAAACCATTACTCGACAGAGTCGTTTTAAAAGTTGAAGAGGCTGAAGAGAAAACAAAGAGCGGTATCATTCTTTCATCTGCTGCTCAGGAAAAGCCACAGTTCGCATCAGTTGTTGCTGTTGGCCCCGGCGGTGTTGTTGACGGCAAGGAAGTAAAGATGTATGTCAGCGTAGGCGATAAGGTAATCGCAAGTAAATATGCAGGCACACAGGTAAAGATTGACGGCGAAGAATACACAATCGTAAACCAGTCGGATATACTCGCAACTCTTGAATAATTAACTAAATATACGGAGGTAATTTACAATGGCTAAACAAATCGCATACGGCGAAGATGCAAGAAAAGCTTTAATGAAAGGTATCGACCAGCTCGCTGATACCGTTAAAATCACACTCGGACCTAAAGGCAGAAATGTTGTTCTTGATAAGAAGTTCGGTGCTCCGCTCATCACAAATGACGGTGTAACAATTGCAAAGGAAATTGAACTTGAAGATCCTTTTGAAAATATGGGCGCTCAGCTTGTAAAGGAAGTTTCTATCAAGACTAACGATATCGCAGGCGACGGTACAACAACTGCCACACTTCTTGCTCAGGCTCTCATCAGAGAGGGTATGAAGAATGTAACTGCAGGCGCTAACCCAATGGTACTTAAAAAGGGTATTGCAGACGCTGTAAATGTTGCAGTTGAGGCTGTAAAGAAGAACAGCAAGCAGGTATCCGGTACAGACGATATCGCAAGAGTTGCAACAGTTTCATCACAGGATGAATTCATCGGCAAGCTTATTGCCGAGGCTATGGAAAAGGTTACAACAGACGGTGTTATCACAGTTGAGGAATCAAAGACAGCCGAAACATACAGCGAGGTTGTTGAGGGTATGATGTTTGACAGAGGTTACATCGCTCCTTATATGGTAACAGATACAGATAAGATGGTTGCAGAGCTTGACAATCCGCTTATTCTTATCACAGATAAGAAGATTTCTACTACACAGGAAATTCTCCCACTTCTTGAGCAGATTGTTCAGATGGGTAAGAAGCTCCTTATCATTGCCGAAGATGTTGAAGGCGAGGCTCTTACAACTCTCGTACTTAACAAACTCAGAGGTACATTCACTTGTGTTGCCGTAAAGGCTCCGGGCTTTGGTGACAGAAGAAAAGAAATGCTTCAGGATATCGCAACACTCACAGGCGGTACAGTAATCACATCTGACCTTGGTTTTGAACTCAAGGATACAACAGTTGATCAGCTCGGTACTGCCCGTCAGGTTAAGATTGAAAAGGAAAACACAATAATCGTTGACGGCTCAGGTGACAAGGAAGCTATCAAGGGCAGAGTTGCTCAGATCAGACAGCAGATTGAAACAACAACATCTGACTTTGACCGTGAAAAACTTCAGGAGCGTCTTGCAAAGCTCGCAGGCGGCGTAGCAGTTATCAAGGTTGGTGCCGCAACAGAAGTTGAAATGAAAGAAAAGAAGCTCCGTATTGAGGATGCTCTTGCCGCTACAAAGGCTGCTGTTGAAGAGGGTATCGTAGCAGGCGGCGGTATCGCTTGCATGAACGCTATTCCGGCTGTTGCAGAGTTCGTTGACACTCTCGAGGGTGACGCTAAGACAGGTGCTAAGATTGTTCTTAAAGCACTTGAAGAACCGCTCCGTCAGATTGTTGCTAACGCAGGTCTTGAGGGCAGCGTAATCTGCGATAATGTTAAGAAGGCTAACAAGGTTGGCTATGGCTTCAACGCTCTTACAGAGGAATACACAGATATGGTTTCGGCAGGTATCGTTGACCCAACAAAGGTTACTCGTTCAGCTCTCCAGAACGCAAGCTCTGTTGCAGCAATGGTTCTTACAACAGAATCACTTGTTACAGACATCAAAGAGCCTGCTGCTCCGGCAGCTCCAGCAGCACCTGATATGGGCGGAATGTACTAATCCCGTAAGCTGTAATATTATAGATAATTTTTACCGCAGACTCAAAAGGTCTGCGGTAATTTTATGCTCAAATCCTTTTTCTTGCTTTTTGTCGAAAGGTATATTATAATTTAAGTATGTACGAAAAAATTTCACACGGAAAACAGGTGATTTTATGAAGATAAAAGAAGATTTTGTTCTGCGAAAGGTTGCAGATTCGTATGTTGTAGTTCCCGTAAATAAGCTGACGCTTGATTTTAACGGAATTATCAACCTCAATGAAACGGGTGCATTCCTTTTTGAAAAGCTCCAAAACGATTGCGAAAAGGCTGATTTGCTCAAAGCAATGCTTGATGAGTATGAAGTGAGCGAAGAAAAGGCGAGTGCCGATATTGATACATTTATTCAAAAGCTAAGAGAGGCTGATGTTCTTGAATAAAGAAGTAGGTCTTGATGATGTAATGCAGATTATAGCCGAAAAGCTTGAGGCCGGAGGATCGGTTACTTTCAATCCGAAGGGAACAAGTATGCTCCCAATGCTCCGAGACGGTGACGATACGGTTGTTTTATCAAAACCGAAGGGCAGACTTCATCTTTTTGACTTGCCTTTATACAGACGAAAAGACGGCTCGTATGTATTGCACCGTGTCGTCAATTTCGGAAGTGACGGCAGTTATACTATGTGCGGTGACAATCAGTTTGCCGTTGAAAAAGGTATTACCGATGATGATGTAATCGGAGTGGTAACAGCCTTTTACAGAAAGGGCAAGCCCTACACGGTTGACTCAATGAAGTACAGAGCATACCTTGAATTTATGTTCTATTCAAAACCGCTAAGAAAGGTTATTGCTTCAACTGTGTCAAGAAGTAAAAATGCATTCTCAAAGCTTAAAACGAAAAAAGGGAAAAAATGAGGAAACATCTTAACGATAACGAAAAAATTGAATTTAAGTATCTGCTTGAGCTTGTTTCATCGTCTGTAAACGGAACAGTACCTCCGATTCCTTACGAGGGAATAAAATGGCAGTCGATAAAAATGCTTGCAAACTATTGCAGTGTTGAATCGCTTGTTGCCAATGCGGTTTTGTCGCTCGACAAAAAGTATGTTTCGCCCGAAGTATATGAAAAATTCAAACAGAATTTGTCGGTTGAAATGCTGATTGACGGAAATCTCTCATATGAAACCGAGAAAATTCTCAAGGCTTTTGATGAAAACAAAATCAAGAATATTCCCTTAAAGGGCTATTTTATGAAAAAGGAATATCCTCGTTCCGACTTTCGTTCCGTGTCCGATGTAGATATCCTTTTTGACAGAAAACAGGCTGATTCGGTCAAAAAAGTATTTTCCGAACTCGGATACACTTTTCTGAATGAAGATGACAACCAGTATCATTTTGAAAAAAAACCGATGATGAACATTGAAATGCATGCAACTCTTGTCCATGAAAACGAGGAATCTTATCCGTTGCTTGTTAATCAGCTTGACCGTTCAACAAAGCGTGACGGCTACAGCTATTCATATGAAATGAACCATGAGGACTTTTATATCTATATGCTTGTTCATAACTCGAATCATTTCAGAATCGGCGGAATGGGAGCAAGAATGGTGCTTGACAGCTATGTTTTCTTGAAAAATCATCAATCTGAGCTTGATTATGACTATCTTAATGTGATGCTTGAAAAAATCGGTATTGCAAAGTATGAAAAGCGTGTTCGTGAGATTGCGTTCAACTGGTTTGCAAAGCCACAGGCTGAACTTAAATTTGATGATATCGAAGAATATATTCTGCTCAGCGGTACACTCGGCAGGGTAGATGTCGGCACGATGATAAATTCTCACAAGACAATTACCGAGAATAACAAATCAAAGTTCTCATATCTTGTGTCCTCTATATTTCCACCAAAATCCGAAATGCAGTATAAGTATCCATATGTAAAAAGAACACCGTTCCTTTTACCGATTTCATGGTGTCATATGTGGGGAAAAAGGCTTTTTGTAGACAGAAATATCAATTTTAAATCGGGTATCAAAAACCGTATGTCATACACGGATGAAGATGTAAATTTGTACAAGTCCCTTTTGGATGAAATGGGTTTTGACGGTATTGGAATAAATAATTTCGGAAATTGAATATGCAAATCAACCTCCCGACAGTTTTTGCTGTCGGGATTTTTGTATAATAAAGGTAAATTTGAAAATAATATTTTAAGATATTATTTTTGAGGTGATACCTAAATGGTCAGAATTATTACCGATTCAGCCGCCGATTTTGAACATTCAGAAAGTGAAAAATTCGGAATTTCTACAGTTCCGTTAGCTGTGTATATTGACGGAAAAGAATATAAGGATGATTTTTTACATTCAAAGGAACGCTTTTACAGGCTTGCAAAGCTGTCGAAAACTTTGCCGAAAACCTCTCAACCCTCGCCGTATGTCTACGAATGTGCTTTGAAAAAGGCGAGAGATAACGGCGAATCGGTTGTGGTGATAACTGTTTCTTCGGCATTGAGCGGTTCATATCAGAGTGCAGTTCTTGCAAGAGATTTGCTCGGATATGAGGGGTGTTATGTGATAGACAGCAAATCTGCTTCGGCAGGTCAGAAGCTTCTTGTAAACGAGGCACTTCGCCTGCGTGACAACGGGTTTACAGCAAAAGAAATTGCCGAACATCTTCTGAGGTTCAGAAGCAGAATTATGGTATATGCCTGTATTGACGATATGAAGTACCTTTATGGGGGTGGCAGACATACAAATGCCGCCGCATTACTCGGCTCAACAGGAAGAATAAAACCCGTAATCAGCATTACGGGTTCGGGCAGTGTAGCCTTTGAGGCGAAAACAATCGGAATGCGCCACGGTATGAATCATATGCTGATGTCGCTGAAAAAGCTTGGCATAGATCAAAATTATCCGCTGTATATAATGCACACAAACGCAAAAAATCAGGCATTGTATTTATCAAAGCTCATAATATCAAAAGGAATTCCTTTTGTTGAGGGCAGTATTGTCAGCGTGGGTTCTGTTGTCGGCAGTCATATAGGAGAGGGCAGTACGGGTATTGCATTTGTCAAAAAAGAGCAAAGGAAAAGCGGACATGATTAACTGTCCGCTTCAATCATTTTATCAGGCTTTTTCGCTTTCTTTACTGTCGGGAATTTCTTTCAGTTTTCCGACAAATTCTTTGATTTTTGTATATTTGCCGTTAAGAATACACTCGAATGCAAAAGACGCAGTAGGAATCATAAGAATTATGTAAGTCAGCACATACTGCGACTTGCCTTCAAATAAGAGGTGATATCCGAACGCTCCCAGAATAACAAGAGGGAGAAGTACGGTTTCAATATTTGTCTTTCTGTTAATGAACAAGAAGTAAATTCCTGCCGCGAACGCAATGAAAAGAATCTGCATATAGAAGTTGAAGTACAGTTCAAAGAACTGTCCGATACTGCCGTCATACATTCCGTTGCCGATCCAATTAAGCTCGTTTGTATGAGACTTGACCTTGCTAACCCATATGCTTTCGTATGTCGGCTCATTCCATTGGCTGATAATTTTCTTCGAGAAGAAGTCAATCATATAGTTTGTGTTTTTACCGAAGTAATTCATTCTTGATTTTATATTGGTCCAAGCCTGTGCATTTGCGGCTTTTGCGTCAAGACCTGCGTTTTTATAATCGTTGAGGGCAATTCCGTTGTACCAACCGGGAGCCATATATGAATCGTTAATGCCCATATCAAGGTACATAGCCTGTGAAACACCGCTTGAAAGCTTCACTCCCGAACGGTTCTCATAGCTCATGATAACAAGGTTGCTTGTTCCGACAACAGCAATGCAAATTGCAAGTGCAAACGCAATGCTCTGCCACTTCTTAGCCTTAATTGTGTGAATAATCAGCATAACAACAAACGCAACAAGATAAATCAGGTTGTTGTATTTTGCAAGTGTTGAAATAACGAGAAGTACGGCACACGGAATGAGGAGCAGGTACTTGTTTGTTTGAAAATACTTGATGAGGAAGTATGATGCCCAGATTGCAAAGCACATTCCGATGATGTTGCCGTAAACGAATGTGCAGAAAAGTACGGGCTGAAAACAGCCGGCAAGCAGTAGAATTGTAATAAATTCAACCGAACGCTTTTTGAAAAGAAGTCTTGTGATATTTACAATACCTATATAAGCGGCGGCTGTACACATTACATTGAATACCTGAATCGGCATTGTACTGTCCGTACCGAAAATTCTGTAAAAAATTTCGCTGATGAAAACAAAGCCAAGCTGGAACGGATAGAAGTTGTAGTAAGAATATCCGCTGTAAAAATCGCTGTTGTAAAAACCGCTGTTATTGTTGAATGACGAATAGTTGCCCTTAGCCGCCTGTGACGCTGTTTCATAGATGTTGTAGCTGTCAGCTGCGGGAACAGAGGTTACCGAGAATATCCAGACAAGTCCCACAATCATAACGAATGCCGCAAGACCTATATGCATATATTTCAGATTGACCTTTGCAAAAAAGTCACAATGCTTTTTCATTTTGAATATAAAAACGGTAAACAGGGAAGTGAACAGGATGTTCAGCGCAATGTTATCCGTCTGATACAAAATTATTTCACTGCCGTAATTTGCCGAATCAAACACGCTTGTCTGCACAAAGCTCATAATTGCTATGTATGCAAATGCTATGAATACAAACAGACAAAGAATGTTTACAATAACATACTCGACTGTATTCTGCTTTTTAACTGAAGTAACCGTTTTTCCAGTCTGTTTAGGTTTATTTGAATTGTTCTTAGCTTTAGTATTACCCATATTATATGTACCTGCCCGATTAAAATTCTTTCTTGACAGAACGCATAAACAGAGTTCCGAGTGCCTCTTTGATATCTGTTCCGTCGAATAAAACCTTGTATACAGACTCAACAATCGGAAGGTCAACACCATATTCCTGACCGAGCTTGTATAACGCTTTTGATGTCATAACACCCTCGGCAAGCTTTGTAAATCTGTCTCCCTTTGCAAAGCTTTCACCGTACATTCTGTTGTGACTCCATTTTGAAAACAAGGTAGCCTCATAGTCGCCGAGATGACAAAGACCGTAAGCGCTCATCTCATTGCCTCCGAGTGCCTTAATGAGTCTTGCAATCTCTCGTGTGCCTCTTGCCATTAACGCACCTTTTAGTGAGGTGTAGTTAAGTCCGTCAAGCATACCTGCGGCGATGCCGATAACATTCTTTGCGGCAGCACCGATTTCACTGCCGATAAGATCCGTTCCAAGGTAAAATCTGATAAGGTCGCTTGTGAATTCATTTACAAGCTTTTCCTTAATATCGTGATTATTGCTGTCAATAACCATACAGTTCGGAATACCTCTTACATAATCCTGGGGATGTCCCGGACCTACCCAAACTGCAACGGGTGTCTTGCTTTCGTCAACAAATTCACCGACGACCTCACTGAGCCTTTTGCCTGTAGTTGCCTCAACACCCTTCATGCAGAGGACAATTGTCTTGCCGTCAAGATTGTACTTTGAAATATCTGCAAAATACGAACGCAGATACTGCGATGAAATCGAAATTATAATAACCTCGGCTCTTTCAATCGCATATTCAAGATCCGAAGAAACCTCAATTGACTTTGGAAAGGTGAGATAGTCGTTTTTGTGTGTTTCTTTAAGCTGTATAAATTCGGGTGCGTCGGCAAGTCCGCAGCTTAAAACATTGTGACCGATTTTGTCGAGATACCAGGCAATGCAGCTGCCCCAGCGTCCGCAACCTAAAACGGAAATATTCATATTATTACTACTCCTGTTTATATATTATTTATATTTTTTATAGCTTTAATAACAATAAAAAACCCGCCCGACCGTATGATTTTTGCAATAACCTGCCTACTTGAGTGACAGGTGGGTGCCCGCCCTTGAACTTCAGGCTCCCTTCTTCCGAGAAAACGGGAGGTCTGCACACCGTTCAATGGAGCTAAGCTCCCGATTTAAATGTTGTAGGGTTATTTTAAAATCATTCGCGTATCGGGCAGGAATTCAAACTTATTAATCTTTAGTCCTGCAATACTATTTATATGCAGAAAAATGAACTGTTAGTCATCTTCATCATAAAATTCTTCATTGTAACGCTCTTCAAAAACAGCGGCAATTTTGTCGAGCTTGTCATCATCCTCAATTTCGGCAAGCTCTTCTTCGCCGTCAATTTCGGTAACTTCAAAAATATAATATTCTCCCGAATCATTTACAGCATCCTCGGGATTTTCAAAGAACGGGTAGAGTACATAAAACTTGCCCTCATCGTTTTCAATGATATCAAGAATTTCAAATTCTATTTCTTTACCGTCATCACCGATAAGGGTAATGAGGTCGGGTGTATATTCGTTAGCCATTCCAGAACCTCCGGTTTTTAAGAAATTTGGGTTTGCTTTTTTCACCGTAATTATTTTACAATTTTTTGAGCGTTTAGTCAAGATGTTTAACACTTTTGGTTGAAATAATTAAAAAGTATTAAAAAATTTGAAAAAGTGATAAAAAAGTGTTGACAATGATTAAAAGGTATGGTATAGTATAAACACGATAAATCATATATCAATATTAATTAACTAACAACTTCCTTTCTATGTGCTTGATTACTCCATAAAATTACCTAAAAACCGACGGCTGCATACCGTCGGTTTTTACGTTGTGTTAAATTTTCTTTTATTGTAAACTTTTTGTAAGACAAATAGCCTTGAAAAATGATTTTAAAAGATATATAATGCTTTTGATAATGGATTAGTGTGGGAAAATAAGGAAAAATCAACTTTTATCGCATAAATCCGTTCCACCGTATGTTCAATATACACACAGAATGGAGTTTTTTATTTAATGAAATCATTTCAAAAGCTTCCGCCGCAGTTTCAGTGTGCCGAAGTAAAAGAATACTATGACATTCTCTGCAAAAAACAGGGAAGTTTTGTTTTTAAGCGAATTCTTGATATTTTTGCTTCTGTTATTCTTCTTGTGTTTCTCATCATTCCGATTGCTATTATTGCGATTTTAGTTAAAACCGACTCAAAAGGTCCTGTGTTTTACAGACAGGAAAGGGTTACAACCTACGGAAAGAAGTTCAGGATTCTTAAATTTCGTACAATGGTAACGGGAGCCGACAGGCTCGGAACACTTGTCACAACCGACAGCGACTCCCGAGTTACAAAAACAGGAAGAATTTTGCGAAAATATCGTCTTGACGAGCTGCCACAGATTTTCAATGTTCTTTCGGGCAGTATGTCAATAGTCGGAACCCGTCCGGAGGTTCAGCATTATGTAGATATGTACGAACCCGAATATCTTGCAACACTCCTTATGCCTGCCGGAATAACCTCGTTGGCGTCAATTATGTATAAGGATGAAGAAAAGCTGTTGAAAGGCGAGATAGATGTTGACAGGGTTTATGTTGAAAAAATTCTTCCCGAAAAAATGAAATTCAATCTTTCATATGTCAAAAATTTCAGCTTTGGTTCCGATATAAAGCTGATGTTCAAAACCGTAAAAGAAGTTTTCAGCTGATTTCGTTTTGATTGGAGTATTCAGATGACCGATTTTAAACAAAAGCTCAGAGGATTTTTTTCCGATTCATCGCTTTTTAGAAGAATCTACATTATAGATTTGTTTTTTACAAACATTGCGTTTCTCCAGATTCCTGCGTATGTACTTCTTGTTTTTCTCTTTATATGGGGTGTATGCCTTTCGGTATATAATCAAAGACATAATAATACTTTTTTTAAACTGCGCTTCGGAATATGGATCGGAGCATTTCTTGCCGTAACGGTATTGTCGATGCTCATCAATTTTTCACAGACATTTCTTTTCAGCCTTCTTATGCTTCTGCACGTTGTAATGTGTTTTTTTCTTTTTTACGGAATGCATACAGAGCCTGAATTTGATTACAGAATAGAGCTTTATCACATTGCAAAATTCATAATATACGCAACCACGGTAATGAACATAATCGGCATAACCTGCCTTATGTTCGGCTTTAAATTTGAATGGTACTGGATTAAATTTACAGTTTACGAAAACAGGTTCACCGGTTGTTATGTCAACCCGAATCTGCTCGGCTTCATAGCTGTGGTGTCGATTTTCTGTTGCCATATACTTTCAAAAGGGCATTTTATGCGCAGAATTGCCGAAAAAATTCCTGAACCCGGCATCAGTAAGATATGGATTGTAGCCTGTCTTTCCACAAATGCGTTTTCGCTCATTCTGTGCGATTCAAACGCCTCACTTGTGCTTGCTCTCGGATATGCAATTGTTTATATAGTTTATATGTTCTTTGCCGACAAGGCGGGACTTTCACCTTCAAAAATTATTTTGAAAATTACAGCGCTGTTTCTTGTGGGAGTTTTCCTTACAGGCTCTGCCTTGATGTTCAGAACGATTTGTCAGGAAGGCTTTTCCGTTGTTGTATCAAAGACAACCTCTGTTGTTGATTTGCTTTTAGGCAAAACCGAAAGCGAACTTGCGCAGGAAGAACTGACTCCCGAACAGAGAGAACAGCTTGAAAAGGATAAAATCACCTTTTCACACGAAAACAAAAACATTGACAGCGGAAGAAAGAAGCTTTGGCTTGAATCAATCAATCTTTTCAAACTGTCGCCGATTATCGGAATTTCCAACGGAAATATTGTTCTTTACAGTGCCGAATATTCAAACGGTGCTTTGGAATATTCGTATCACAAAAGTGATTTGCATAACGGCTTTCTTACAATTCTTGTTTCAACGGGTATAATCGGTTTTGTTCTTTTCGGAATTTTCGGTTTTCGATTTGCAAAACACTCCGCACAGCACCTGTTTTTGCAGAAAAAAACATATCGTGATGATGTTTATCCCTGTCTGTTTGCTTTTCTTTTCGCATATTTGATTTTTGCCTGTTTTGAAAAGGCATTGCTTTATGACATATCGTTTATGGTGGTGTGGTTCTGGCTGATTATGGGATATATGAGTTGCTACATCACAAAGTTTGAACCGACGCTTGAAAGTCAGTATCTTTTTCACGGAAAAAGACTTAGACGGGTAACAAGAACAATGCTCTGATGCTTGTATAATCGGAAAATTTGATGTATAATAACCGTAGAAGCGTTTTGTTTCTGCGGTTATTATTTTGTGAGGTATAATTTTATGAAATACGGTTTCATCAAGGTTGCATCCGCAACACCGAAAATCAGGGTTGCAGACTGTAAAACCAACACAATAAATATTATTGAACAGATTAAAGAGGCGCACAAAAACGGTGCGTCACTGGTTGTGTTTCCCGAGCTTTGCGTAACGGGCTACACCTGTTCCGATTTATTTTATCAGCGTGTTTTGCTTAATGCGGCTGAAAAATCAGTTGAGAAAATTCTTAAAGAAACAGCAGACCTTGACATAATCTCAATTGCAGGAGTTCCCGTCGCAATTGAATCGGCACTCTATAATTGTGCCGCAGTAATTTATAAGGGCGATATCCTCGGCATTGTTCCGAAGGTCAACATCCCTAACTACAGCGAATTTTACGAGGTTCGTCACTACACAAGCGGTAAGAACCTTTATGATGAAATTTCATATGCAGGCGTCGAAACCATAATTTCAGACAATCTTGTGTTCTGTTGTGACAAAATGCGTGATTTCAGTTTTGGTGTTGAAGTTTGCGAGGATTTGTGGGTTGCCGCATCTCCGTCTGTTGAACACGCAAAACACGGCGCAACTATAATCTGCAACCCGTCAACATCGGATGATGTAATAGGCAAGGCACAGTATCGCCGTGACCTCGTAAAAATGCAGAGCGGTAAGCTTTGTTGTGCATATATTTACAGCGATTCGGGCTTTGGCGAAAGCACAACGGATATGGTATTTTCGGGACAGAACATAATCTCCGAAAACGCATCTCTGCTTGCAGAAAGCAAGCGCTTTACAACAGGCATTATCTATGCAGACATTGATGTTAGCAAACTTTCGGCAGAACGCAGAAAGACAAATACTTTTACAAAAAGTGATGACAATAACTTTACCTCGGTATATTTTGATATGCCGTTAAAACATACCGAACTTACAAGAGAGTTCTCTCAGACTCCGTTCATTCCGTCAAACAAGTCAGACCTTGATGCCCGTTGTGAGGAGATTATAACAATGCAGGCAACAGGTCTTGCAACAAGACTTGCTCACACGGGAATTCAAAATGCGGTTTTAGGACTTTCAGGAGGTCTTGACAGTACGCTTGCTCTCATCGTCTGCGTTCATGCTTTTGATATGCTCGGTATTGACAGAAAGAATATTCATACTGTAACAATGCCGTGTTTCGGCACAACAAAGCGTACAAAATCAAACGCACAGCTTCTGGCTGAGGCTTACGGAGTGTCTTTTGAAGATATCAACATTACAAAAGCTGTTCGTCAGCATTTTGCAGATATCAACCACGATGAAAGCGTTACAAATATAACCTACGAAAACTCACAGGCGAGAGAAAGAACACAGATTCTCATGGATCTTTCAAACAAATATAACGGTCTTGTTATTGGCACAGGCGACCTTTCTGAGCTTGCCCTCGGTTGGGCAACCTACAACGGTGACCATATGAGTATGTATGCCGTAAATGTGTCAATTCCGAAAACCCTTGTTCGCTATCTCACTGCCTATGAGGCACAGCACAGCGAAGGAATTCTCAAAACTGTTCTTCTTGATGTTCTCGACACACCTGTAAGTCCTGAGCTTCTTCCGCCCGATAAAAACGGCGAAATTGCACAGAAAACCGAAGATGTGGTTGGTCCTTATGAACTCCACGACTTTTTCTTATATTATTTGGTAAGATTTGGCTTTGAGCCGAATAAAATATACTACCTTGCAAAGAAATCATTTGCAGGAAAATACGACAATGCCACAATCAAAAAGTGGCTCACAACCTTTGTCAGAAGATTCTTTACTCAGCAGTTCAAGCGTTCATGTCTGCCAGACGGACCGAAGGTTGGTTCTGTAACACTTTCGCCTCGTTCAGATTGGAGAATGCCGAGTGATGCGTGTGTAAATCTTTGGCTTGAAAATCTTGAAGAAGATTAAGAAATAAAATTTTGACGGTGATTTTATGAAATTGTTTATTACACGAGATGTATCTCCGTCCGATGTTTGTTTTTTGATTCGTGATGAATTGGGCAGGGATAAATATACTGCTGTTATGAAACGCAGAAAGAGAAGTATGCGTGGTGTTGTCAACAACATTGTAAGGCTTAATATTCTTGATGAGAATAAAAACCTTGTTGCAAGACTTCGACAGTTGCCTGTTGCAGGGGTAAATTCATTTACCTTAAAAACAGACAAAACAGCGGCAACCCTCGTGGTGCTTATGACCAACAATATGGTTCAATGCAGATTCTACGGCAATAATTGGAGAATTCTCGGTGATGTAATTTCAAAAAATTTCAGCATTGTTGATGTTGACAACGCACAGATATGTAATCACATCAAGCACCCTTTAGGGTGCGAACTTGAAATTGCCGATGCGCAAAACGAATTGATATGTTTGATGACCGCCTTATGCGTCAATATGATAAATACAGTTGACAAGCGAGAGGTACAGGTTGTATAATCTATGTGCAGACAGCGCAGATAAATATTAAAAATTGAAATTGTCAAAGCGACATCCTTTGATGTCGCTTTTTGCAAATTCAGCTTGCAACGCAAAATTTTGCGTTTAATATATTCTCAGGGAGGAATAAATATGGACAAATTATTAAAGCTTTTAAGTGAAAATTCCGGTTTTACAACAGCGGAAATAGCGGCAATGCTCGGCGAGCCTGAGGATTACATTAAGGCGCAGATTAAGGAATACGAAAATTCGGGGGTAATCAAGGGCTATCAGGCAGTCGTAAACTGGGATATGGTTGACGACAGCTATGTTGAGGCTTTAATCGAACTTCAGGTAACTCCAAAAAAGGAAACAGGCTTTGACGAAATGGCAGAACTCTGCATGGGCTTTGAAGAGGTTGAATCTCTCTATCTTATGGCAGGTACATACGACTTTGCTCTCATTGTAAGAGGTGAGTCGATGCAGGATATCGCAATGTTTGTTGCCAAAAAGCTTTCTACAATTGACGGTGTGCTTTCAACGGGTACACACTTTATTATGCGTCGCTACAAGGACAGAGGAGCGTGCCTCTTCAGCGATGAAGAGAAGCGTGACGGGAGGCATTTAATTCTGTGATAGATTACAATAATTTTATTAATAAAAAGATTTCAACGGTAAAACCTTCGGGTATCCGTAAGTTTTTTGATATAGCTAACGAAATGGACGATGTCATTTCTCTGAGTATCGGCGAACCCGATTTCCAGACGCCGTGGCACATCCGTGAAGAAGGTATTAACAGTCTGAAAAAAGGTAAGACATGGTATTCTCCGAACAGAGGCTTTGCCGAACTTCGTGAAGAAATTGCAGCTTACTACAAAAGAAGATTCGGTATTGAGTATGATGCCAAAAAGCAGACGCTTGTAACTGTCGGCGGCAGCGAAGCAATTGACCTTGTTTTCAGGACATTGCTTGATCCTGGTGATGAGGTTATCATTCCCGAACCTTCATTTGTTTGTTACGAACCGCTTACGGTGATGGCAGACGGCGTGCCTGTTATTATCAACACAAAAAACGAAGATAATTTCAGACTTAAAGCGTCAGACCTTCGTGCCGCAATTACTCCAAAGACAAAACTTCTTGTACTTCCGTTCCCGAACAACCCAACTGGTGCAATTATGGAAAGGGAAGATCTTGAAGAAATTGCAGAGGTAATTAAGGAACACAACATTTTTATCCTTTCGGACGAAATTTATTGTGAGCTTACATACGGCAATAAGAACCATGTTTCAATTGCTGAAATCGACGGTATGTATGAGCGCACCATTGTTGTAAACGGCTTTTCAAAATCATATGCCATGACAGGCTGGCGGCTTGGTTATGCACTCGGTCCTGTTCCTGTTATTGCTCAGATGACAAAGCTTCACCAGTACGGAATTATGTCTGCTCCTACAACCGCACAGTATGCTGCTATTGAGGCTTTGCGAAACGGTGACAGGGATGTAGAGATGATGCGTGGCGAGTATGATATGAGGAGAAGGCTTGTTGTGGACAGCTTTAACGCAATGGGACTCACCTGCTTTGAACCTTTGGGTGCATTCTATGTGTTCCCGTGTATCAAAAGCACAGGTCTTACAAGTGAGGAATTCTGTACAAGACTTATTGTGGACAAGCATGTTGCCGTTGTTCCGGGTACTGCGTTCGGTGAATCGGGCGAAGGCTTTGTCCGTGTGTCATATTCATATTCTATCAAGCATCTTAAAATTGCGCTTGAAAGAATCAAAGAGTTTCTTGATGAACTGAAAAAGGGTTAAAATATGGAAGTAAAAGTTCTTGCTCCTGCAAAAATAAATCTTTCTCTCGATGTTCTTTCAAAGAGAGCAGACGGCTATCACAATATTTCAACTGTTATGCAAGCCGTTGATTTGTATGATACAATCACAATCACAGACAATGAAAGCGGTACGGTGACAATTTCATGTAACTGTGAGGGCGTGCCGTGTGACGATTCAAACATTTGTGCAAAGGCGGCTTACAAGTTCTTTGATTATTGCAAAACGGATGTTAAGGGCATTCATATCGACATTGACAAGAAAATTCCCACACAGGCAGGTCTTGCCGGCGGAAGCAGTGACGGTGCGGCTGTTATTTTAGGCTTGAACAATATGTTCGGAACAATGCTCAAGCCGGCAGAAATGAGAGAAATCGGTGAAAAAGTAGGTGCGGATGTGCCTTTCTGCCTTGAGGGCGGAACAAAGCTTTGCACGGGAATAGGCACTGCAATCAAAAAAGTTGCCTCTTTTCGTTGTGACAGCATTGTAATCTGCAAACCAGACACAGTCAGCGTGTCTACTGCCGATGCATACAAAAAGGTTGACGCACTCAATCCTCACGCCTGCTATACCGATGAAATGGTTAAGGCACTGTTCAGCAGAGATATGTTTATGATTTCAACAACAATCTTCAATGACTTTGAACTTGCTCTGCAAATTCCGGAAGTTAATGAAATCAAGGGTATTATGCTCAAGTCAAAGGCAAGGGGAGCAGGTATGAGCGGTTCGGGTTCAGCCGTGTTCGGTGTGTTCACTTCATCACGCAGAGCCAAGAAGTGCTATGACAAGCTTTGTGAAAGCTACAAAGAAGTTTTTCTCTGCAAGCCCGTTTCAGACGGTTGCAAGGTGCTTTGATAAAATTTAATAATTCTGATTAAAATTACAATAACCTGTCCATACTTATTTCAAGAGAGGACAGGTTATTTTTATGAAAACAAATAAATCAATACTTTTAATCAAATCAGCAATAATTGCATTCGTACTTACAACACTCTATTCGGTAATTCCGTTTCAGGCGGTGTGTGCTGAAATCCCTAACAATGTTTTTCGTTTTCACATACTTGCAAATTCAGACACGGAAGAAGATCAGACTCTGAAGCTCAAGGTGCGTGACAAGGTTCTTGAAAGGACAAAAATTCTTTTTGATACGGCAAATTCAAAGTCGGATGCCGAAGAATTTGTAAAAGCAAACCTTGAAACTATAGAAGAAATTGCACAAAATGAGGTGTACAAAAACGGCTATAACTATCCTGTAAAAGCTGAAATTGTCAATATGCACTTTGATACCCGCCATTACGAAAGCTATACTCTGCCTGCCGGAATGTACGACGCACTTCGCATAACAATCGGCAATGCAAAAGGTCATAATTGGTGGTGCGTAATGTACCCGTCAATCTGCATTTCAACGGCAGACGAGGGAAAAGACAGGGCAAAAGATGTTCTTTCCGATGATGAATACAGCTTAGTAACTGATGATAAGGTGGAATATAAATTTTTCATAGTAGAACTTTTTCAGAAGATTTTTGTTTAATAACAGCAAAGTTCTTTAAATAACCCACGGAATATGTTATTATTTGTACAGATATTTAAAATAAAATTACTTTGTTGTAAATTAAATTTATGGAAGTGATGAAATGTTGAGATTTATTCTCGGAAAAAGCGGCAGCGGCAAAAGTACCGAGACTTTGAAGATTGCAGGCGAACTTGCCGACAGCAATCTTCCCGTAATGCTGATTGTGCCTGACCAGAGCACATTTGAATGTGAAAAAACCTTGCTTGATGTGTTCGGTGCAAAAAAAGCCGAGAAAGTTTTTGTATTCGGTTTTTCAAGACTTTGCAAATATGTTTTTGAGTTGACGGGAAATTCAGCCGATAATGTTATTGACGAGGGTACAAGAGCCGTTGTAATGAGCCTTGCGCTTGAAGAACTTACCGAAAAACTCCGTCTGCTTTCATCAAAGGGCAACAAAAGCCTTGTTGATGTTATGCTGCAGACTGTTTCCGATTTGAAGAAAAGTTCGGTTACAAACGATGAACTCAGAAGTGCGTCAATGCTTGTTGACGATGAAACCTTAAAGACAAAACTCAACGAAACCGCCCTCATAAGCGATACATTCGACGCTCTTGTCAGCCAAAGCTATATTGATCCTATGGATGACTTGACAAGGCTTAATGATATTCTTTTAAAGAATAATGTTCTCAGGGATTATACGATAATCTTTGACGGATTTTCAGGCTTTACAATGCAACAGCTCAAGGTGGTACGAAGCCTTATTCGTGACTGTACCGCTACATATTTTACCCTTACTCTTGATCCCATTACAGACGGTTCTGAGGAGGTTTTTGCAACCTCACAACAGACATATAAAATTCTCAAGGAATATGCAAAGCGTGACGGAGTTGATATTAAAGCTCCGATAAAGCTTACCGATTTACACCGCTTTAAAAATGTTAACCTTGCTTTGCTTGAACAGAATATTTTCAGACCGCACATTGAACCGCTTGAAATTGTTCCCAAAAACATCTGCGTTTACAATGCCGTTGATATGTATGACGAGTGCGAATATGTTGCCGGTAAAATCAAGCACCTTGTTATAGAAAAAGGTTATCTCTACTCCGACATTTCCGTAATTTGTCACGATACAGAACCGTACAGAGGTGTTTTGTCCGAAATTCTTGAAAAATACGAAATTCCGTATTTCAGCGATGAACACGCAGATATTGATGTAAAACCCGTAATAAGGCTTGTAAACTCAATTTTCAGATGCCTTATTTACGATTTTGACAGAGAAGATGTGCTTGCACTTTTGAAATCGGGTTTAACTGAATTTTCTGTTGAAGAAATAAGCCTTTTTGAAAACTACCTCTTTGTATGGAATGTTTCAGGCTCGGCTTTTAAAAATAAATTTGTTCAGAATCCTAAAGGCTATTCTGACAGGTTTTCGGTTTATGACAGAGAGGTTCTTGCAAAGGTTGAAAATCTGCGTGAATCAGTTATTGAACCGTTACTTCTTTTCAAAGAAAATGCAAAGGATAAAAACGGACTTGAAATTTCAAAGCTGTTCTATGCCCTTCTTGAAGAACTTAAAGTTCCCGATGCGTTACGCAGAATGTATGCGGAATTTGAACGCTCGTACGATAAATCGGTGGGTGCGGAGCAGATAAGAGTTTGGAATATGTTTATGGCTGTTCTTGACAAAACAGCCGCTGTAATCGGTACAAAAGCAATGACTGTAAAGCGTTATTACGAGCTTTTAAGCTTACAGATTAACGCAATGCAATTGTCCGATATTCCGAGAACAATAGATTGCGTAACGATAACAACCGCTCAAAGGGTGCGAATTTCTAAGCAGAAAGCGTCATTTCTCATTGGCTGTGTTGACGGAATTTTCCCGGCAATACCGCATACATCAGGCATATTCTCACCGTTTGAGTTAAAGATGCTTGCAATGAACGAAATTGAACTTGGTGACGATTTTGCCGCACACAATAACCTTGAAACATTTATGGCATATTCCTGTATGACCTCTGCAAGTGAGTTTCTTTCCGTATCTTTTTATTCATCGGATATAACGGGAACAACCTATCAGCCGTCCGAAATTGTCCTGCAATGTAAAAAGGTATTTAAAAATATCATTGCATATGACAAATTTGATTTTGACGGTAAAAAAGAAAGTATGTACGCACTCCGCCCTGCTTTTGATACAGTTGCCGATATGATCGGAAAAGGCAAAAAAGTGCCCGAATCATTGCTTGAAATTTTTGCACAAAATCCTGAATATTCTGCAAAGCTTGATTCGCTCATAAATGCAAAGGACAAAGTTCCCTTTAAGATATTTGATAAGAAAAATGCCGAAAAGCTTTTTGGTAAAAATCTCAATATTTCAGCGTCACAGCTTGAAAAATTCAATCTCTGCAGATTTTCCTATTTTTGTAATTACGGCTTGAATGTTCGGGAAAGACAAAGAGCCGAAATCAACCCCATGCAGTACGGAACGATTGTTCATTACATACTTGAACGCTTTTTCGGCGAATATACTAAGGAAGAGTATTTATCGCTTGAAGAAGATAAATTCCAAAAAATTGTCTGCGCATATCTTGCGGAATATGCAGTTAAATATTTCGGTGAAGAACAGCTTGAGTCAAATTCATTCACATACCGCCTAAAGACAATTCTTGATAATGTGATGTATCTGATGAAACATATTATGGAGGAACTTTCCCAGAGTGAATTTTTTGTTGCCGATTGTGAACTAAAAATTGGCGAGGATATTCCGTCATATACAATCGTACTGCCCGACGGTCACAAAATTGCAGTCTGCGGAAGTGTTGACAGAGTAGATATTATGCAGAGAGCCGATATAACATATTTGCGTATTATTGATTATAAAACAGGCACAAAACAGTTTAAGCTTTCCGATATTCTCTACGGAATCAATCTTCAGATGCTTTTGTATCTCCATTCAATCGAGGCTTCGGGCGGCGACAAATACGGAGAAATTGTACCTGCCGGGATTTTGTATATGCCTGCAACCGTTCCGTATATTTCGTCAGACAGTCTGAAATCAATTGACAAGCTGCCCGATGAACTTAATAAAAAGCTCAAGATGAACGGACTTTTGCTCAAAGATACAGAAATAATTCACGGAATGGATAAGACAGACGTCGCAACATACATTCCTGTAAAAATTAAAGCGGGCGAACCTGTTTCTTCAACAAGCCTTGCAACACTTGCAGAATTCGGTAAAATCTTTAAAAAGGTTGATATGCTCATCGCTGAAATGGGCAAAAATATCTATAACGGTAACATTGAGGCGAAACCGCTCAAAGGCGGTCACGATTCATGCGAATACTGCCCTTACGACAGCGTATGTGCTTACAGACAGAGTAACCCGATAACTTGTTTTTCTGTCGATAACAAGACCGTTATCGAAGAAATTACAAACGAAATTAACGGAAAGGAGGAAGAGTAATGTCAAGAAATTGGACTCCGCAACAGAAGAATGCAATTTATGCAACAGACGGTTCGGTGCTTGTATCGGCTGCCGCCGGTTCGGGCAAAACTGCCGTGCTTGTAGAGCGTGTAATAAAGCTTATTACACGTGAGAAAAATCCCCTTGATGTTGACCGCCTTCTTATCGTAACATTCACAAGAGCGGCGGCTGCCGAAATGCGTGAAAGAATACAGGCGGCAGTCAACAAACTTCTTGAAAATGATCCGTATAACGCTCATTTGCTTGCACAGCGACAGCTTTTGTACAGTGCAAATATCTCTACAATAGACAGCTTTTGCGGAGATATTGTCCGTGAATATTTTCATACGCTCGATGTTGCAAGAGATTTTCGTATTGCCGATGAGGGTGAGCTTGAAATTCTCAGACAAGAGGCACTCGACAATACATTTGAAAGCTTTTATGACAGCGAAGATGACTGCTTTTATTCTTTGCTTGATCTTTTTAAAGGAAAACAGGGCGACCAAAAACTGCGTGAAACAGTCCTTAAAATATCCGAGTTTCTTACAACTCAGCCGTTCCCCGATAAATGGCTTGATGATATGCTCGAAAACTATTCTGAAACCGATATTGAAAAAACTGTGTGGGGCAAAATTATAATCGACTATGCTCTGAGTGCCGTGCTTCACGGAATCAATCTGACTGAAAATTCTATTCTTCGATTAAAAGATGACGAAAAACTTCAGGATGCAGTCGAACCCCTGCTTGTCGGTGATTTAGCATATTTTACCCTTGTTCAATCGAAATTTGTTTCTTCATCATGGGATGAAATCAGACAGGCAATATTTTCTTTTGAAACAGGAAGAATGAAAAGTCCGAAAGGATACAAGGATAATCCGATTAAAATTTCTGTTTCATCCAACAGAGATGAGGTCAAAGAAACGGTGAAGAAACTCCAATCATTGTTTTTTTGGAGTGAGGAAGATGCAAGGCTTGAATTGTCGCAGCTTCATAGGTTCATATCTACCTTGTTTACACTTGTTCGTGCATATGACAAAAATCTTTCCGAACTCAAAGCGAAGAAAAATATTCTCTCGTTTGCCGATATTGAATCGCTTACTGTAAAACTTCTTGCAAAGCCCGATGATGAAAACGGCTATACCAAAACCGTTCAGGCTCAGGAGATTTCAAACAGATTCGATGCTGTTATGGTTGATGAATTTCAAGATGTAAATGATGTTCAAGACCTTATCTTCAAGTCGGTAAGCAATGATGAAAGCAATCTTTTTGTGGTTGGCGATGTAAAGCAGAGTATCTACGGATTTCGTCAGGCAAAGCCCGAAATTTTTATTGAACGCAAAAACGAATATAAACGATTCAATGAAGAAAATCCCGAATATCCTGCAACTATAATTCTTGACAGAAATTTCCGCAGTCGTTTTGAGGTGTGTGATGCGGTCAATTTTATTTTTGAAAGAATAATGACCAAGGAATCCGCAAAAATGGAATATAATTCCGATGAAAGGCTGGTAAACGGTGCTGAGTTTCCAAAGTCTGATGATTGTAATTTTGAAATTTCATTGATTGAATCCGAAAACTCAGACCTTGAAAAAGAAGAAATTGAGGTAAAGTACATAGCGGATAAAATTCACGATATGATTAATTCGGGCTTTAGAGTTAAGGACGGAGATATAATGCGTGAAGCCCGTTACGGTGACTTTGCAATAATTCTTCGCAGTCCAAGCGGAAAGGCCTCAACTTATGTCAACACTCTGAACAACAGCGGTATTCCTGCCTACAGCGAGAATAAGTCAAGTTTTTTTGATGCAGTTGAAATCAAAATTATGCTCAACCTTCTGCGTGTAATTGACAACCCCGGGATTGATATTCCGCTTTTGTCGGTTTTGTGCAGTCCTATGTATGCGTTCACTCCCGATGAGCTTGCCGAAATGCGTTGTGAAAGCAGAAAATCTTCGCTTTACTCTTCTGTCTGTGAATATGCGAGAACGAACGATAAGGCAAGAAAATTTGTTGATGAACTTAAAATTCTGCGTGATTGTGCCTGTACAAATTCCGTTGACGCTCTCATTTCAAAAGCGTGTGAAATGACAGGGTTTATGTCTATTTCGCTTGCAGTCAGCGGTAATGATTCGACACTTAAAAACCTGGAGCTGTTGCGTGAATATGCAAGAAGTTTTGAGAGCAACGGCTACAAAACGCTTTCTGATTTTATTTCATATACCGACAAGCTTATTGCCAATAAGACAAACCTTGACGCATCATCACAAAATGAGGGCGACTCTGCAAATGCCGTGAGAGTTCTCAGTATTCATGCGTCAAAAGGACTTGAATTTCCGGTTTGCTTTATTGCCGACATAACCCACCAATTCAATAAAACCGACCTTAGAAACGATATTCTTCTCGACAGCAAGGCAGGACTCGGCATCAAGACTCAGAGCAATGGTGTTGTTTATAACACCTTCCCACGCCTTGCAACAGGGCTTAAAATTGAAGAAAACCTTATTGCCGAGGAAATGCGTGTGCTTTATGTTGCACTCACAAGAGCAAAGGAAAAGCTTATCTGTGTCGGTGCAGTAAAGAAGTGCAGTGATTATCTTGAAAGGCTGTATTCAAAGCTTGTGTCCGAAAGTGTAATTGAACCCTATACTGTCACAAGCTGTCAAAGCTATTGCGACTGGCTCTGTCTTTGTGCATTAGTTCACCCGTCACTCAATAATCTGCGTAACGACATTATGCCGGGTTCAAAGGTAATTCCGCACAACGGAGAATCAGATTGGAAATTGCAGATTATCGTTGATGAAAAAATGATTGATAAGGATAATGTCTTTGAGGACGATATTACTTCAACAAATCTGTTACAGGTTGCCGATGTATCCGATGATACTTTTGATTATGCAAAACTTTTGAAAAAGAATCTTGATTTCAAATACAGAAACAGGGATATACTTTCACTCCCCCAAAAGGTCAGTGCGTCCGATATTGCACACAGTCAGAACGGTGATTATTTTGAAAAGATTCTTTCAAAGCCGTTATTCATAGCTGAACAAAATTCCGCTCCTGTTGCAAGAGGTACTGCTCACCACAAGTTTTTGCAATACTGCAATTTTGAACAGGCAAGAGCAAGTCTTGATACTGAAATTGACCGTCTTTTAAATGACGGAAAACTTACACAGGAACAGGCTGATATGATTGACAGAAAAACACTTAATGAATTTCTGTCAACCAAACTAATTGACCGTATAATTGCATCACAGCTTGTAATGCGTGAAAAACGATTTACCGCAAGGCTTAAACCGGCGGAAGTATTTGATGAATATAAAGATGTAAAAACCGATGCAACAGTAATAATTCAGGGTGCGGTTGACCTTGCGTTTGTTGAGGACGGAAAGCTTGTTATTGTCGATTACAAAACCGACAGGATAAAAGATATAACAAAACTTGCAGGACTTTACAAGAAGCAACTTTATTTGTACAAATCGGCAATGGAGCAGTCCGAAGAACTTACCGTTAAAGAATGTATTCTTTGCAGTATCCACCTCGGCGCATACATTACCGTATAAAAAGAAAACCGTCCGTAAAATCTGCGGACGGTTTAATCATATTCAGTTTATATCGGTTGCTTCTGCATCAATCATTCTTTGATTGCGGTCGTATTCTTTGTGATAACGGCTGAGCAGAATAATAAGTGAAAATCCCGAAACACCTTCATAAATAAGCGCAATTCCGAGTGCAATCATAAGCAATGCACCAAAAATGTTTGTAAAGAAAATTGTTGTAAGACTGAACATAATCATTACAATTGCTATAATAAACGGAATCCACCATTTTCTCATACCGAGCGATCTCAGCGTGAGCGAATGTTTCATATCCATAATGCTGTCAACAATAATGATAATGCCAATCGGAATATTGATTATTGCCGCAATTGAAGTGGGTGAAAACAAAGCAAAAATACCGAAGCCGGTTGAAATAACGCCTATTACAAGTTCAAAGTACATACCGCCTTCTCTGTCAACAAAGAAAGAAATTATGTTGAACAGTCCGTAAACAGTCATTGCACCGCCGAGTGCATAGCACAAAACATCAAGCACCTTTTGCGGAAAGACAACCGTCACAATGCCGAGTACGATATAGGCGAGAGAGGTCATCATCATAGTAGCCGCCGGATTTTTCTTTTTCTTATGTTCACTCATTTAATACACCTCAGTCTATTCTCTTGTCGCAGTAACCGCACATTACCATACCAAGCTTTTCGTAGCTGAGGTTCGGAAGATATGGCTCCTGCTGTGTGATACATTTCGGATTGTTGCAGTGATGATTCGATACAACAAACGGTCTGTTTTCAACAAAGAACTCATCATCCTGCAAAAGCAGAAGAATAAGTGCCATTCTGCCGTACATACCGTACTGAGCCTGTTTGAAATACAACGCTCTCGGGTCATCATCAATATCAACTGTAATTTCGTTTACTCTCGGCAATGGGTGAAGAATTATCATATCTTCTTTTGCCTTGTCAAGTTTTTCTTTGTCGAGAACGAAAACATTTTTCTGTGCCTGATAATCTTCTTCGCTTGCAAATCTCTCACGCTGAATTCTTGTCATATACAGAACATCAAGGTCTGTGATTGCATCTGCAAGGCTATGAGAAATTTCATACTTACAGCCGTTCTTTTCAAGAATGTCAATAACATAAAGCGGAACGCTGAGTTCCTTTGTTGAGATAAGTACAAAGCTGTTGTTCGGATATTTTGCAAGTGTCTTGATAAGCGAATGAACTGTTCTGCCGTTGAGAAGGTCACCGCATACACCTACTCTGAGGTTATCAAGTCTGCCTTTTTCACAGCTGAGAGTGATAATGTCGGCAAGCGTCTGAGTTGGATGAAGGTGACCGCCGTCACCGCAGTTGATAACGGGAACACCTGCATAGAGAGATGCCGCAGCGGCAGTACCCTCAACAGGATGACGTATTGCGATAATATCGGCATATTCGCCGACAATTGTAATTGTATCTTTAAGGCTTTCGCCCTTTGAAACGGATGAATTCATCGGATTGTCAAAACCGATTGTTCTTCCGCCGAGTTTAAGCATAGCCGTCTGGAATGACATCTGTGTTCTTGTACTCGGTTCATAAAATAATGTAGCAAGAATTTTGCCGTCACAGGCGTGCCGATAGTCGGCGGGACTCTGCATAATCTTTTTAGCTTTTCTGATAATTTTGTCAATCTGCTCGGTAGACATAACCGATAAATCAATCAAATTTTTGTCAAACATAAATAACACAGCTTTCTGCAATTTTTTCTATTTTATCAAAATTTTCTGTATTTATATATACTTAAAAGAAAAATGGGAATAAAGAATAAAAGAATTTTACTCATTCCCGCATTAATTTTATAAGGTATGAAAAATATTAAATTGTGCGTCAAAATGGTGTGCCTAAATAAAAAGCATTTTGAAAATACGGTATAAGAAATTCACCGTGAACCGGCAAAGTCGATTAAAACATTCGTACAAAGTATTTTTGTTGACAAAAAATGCATTAATGTGGTATCATATTAATAGTTATATCAAAGTGCAGACGCGTTTTTTACTGCGTAATTCTGCTGTTAAAAAAATAAATTTGACTGCATTTTGTAAAGTGAAGTCTGATTTGTGTTTTGAAAGGATTGTCTTACTATGGTTACAGCTATGTTATTTGCAGGCGGTATCGGTGCAAGAATGAAGTATTCCGATATGCCTAAACAGTTTCTTGAGGTTGGCGGAAAGCCGATTATTATTCACACAATGGAGCATTTTGCCCGTCATCCTAAGGTTGATGCGATTGTTGTTGCCTGTAAGGCTGACTGGATCGGCTACCTTAATGAGCTTATTGAGGCATTCAATGTTCCAAAGGTAAAGGCTGTTGTTCCGGGCGGTGCTAACGGTTTTGATTCTATTCACAACGGCGTAATGGCTACTGCCGAATTTTCAAAAGATCCTGAGGATATCATCCTTATCTGTGACGGTGTTCGTCCTATGCTCAGCGAAGAACTCATCACTAACTGTATTAAGGATACCAAAAAGTACAAAACAGCCGTTCCTGTTACTCCGAGTATTGATTCACTTCTTTACAGTGAGGACGGAGAAACCTGTGGCAAGAGTTACCAGAGAAGTACCATGTACATTACACAGGCTCCGCAGGGATATACAATGGAAAGAATTCTTTGGGCTCACGAAGAAGCTTATAAGAGAGGTATTACAAACCCTGTTTCCTCAAGTGAACTTTTTATTGAGCTCGGCGAAAAGGTTCATCTTTTCCTTGGCGAGAGATTCAACATTAAGGTAACAACACCTGAGGATCTCACAACATTGCGATCACAGTTCTATTATGAAAACTACAAGCAGTTTGCAAAGGAAGAACTTAAATATGGATTATAATGTTCAAAGTAATATAAAAAAGACGGTTTTTTCCGATATTAAAGAAATTACAAATACAAATGTTGATTGGAACAGATTTAACGGTAAAACTGTTCTTATAACCGGTGCAGGAGGATTTATCGGTTATTATCTTGTTCTCACATTTCTCGCAAGAAATGACTTTTATAACAATAACATCAAGCTTCTTGCGTTCGTAAGAAACAGAGAGAGAGCCGAGAAAAAGTTTGGCGTTCTTCTTGAAAGAGATGACATTGAGCTTGTTGTTGCCGATGTTACAAATAAGATTGAATGTGAGAGAGCGGATTTTATTATTCATGCCGCAAGTCAGGCAAGTAATATTCAATTTGAAACCGATCCTGTAGGCACTATTAACGCAAATCTCAGCGGTACATCAAACATTCTTGATTTTGCTCTTGAAAGCAAAAGTGAGTCTGTACTTGTTGTTTCGAGCCTTAAAGTGTACGGTGCTTTGCACAACGGTAAAAACAGTATTTCCGAAGATGATATCGGTTATATTGATTTTACTTCCTATAAAAATTGTTATGCAGTGGGTAAGAGAGCGTCTGAAACTCTTGCCGCAAGCTATTGCAAACAGTTTGGACTCAATGTAAAGATTGCAAGACCGAGCTATATTTACGGTGCCAGCAGTCTTACGGATGATCGCGTCTGGGCGCAGTTTATTGCAAATGTTGTTCGTCACGAAAATATTCTTCTCAAAAGCAACGGTGCGGCTAACCGTTCATTCTGCTATGTTACCGACACGGTTTCTGCTCTCATATACATTATGCTTAACGGTGAAAATGTTACACCGTATAACATTTCTTATGAAAAATCAGATACAACAATAAGAAATTTTGCAAAGACAGCTTGTGAGGTTTTCCCTGAGAGAAATATGACTTTGGCTTTTGCCAATCCCGAAGATGAAAAGGAGCCTGAGGTTGATACCTCCGCTCTTGCAAAAACTCCCGAAATTCTTGACAGTTCAAGACTCTGCAGCCTTGGATGGAAGCCTCTTGTTGACCTTAAAGAAGGAATAAGAAGAGCAGTCGGAATTCTTGAAGAAAATTAATAACAGAAATTAGGAATACAGTTATGTCTGAGTTGTTACTTAACCAATTTGAACAGGACAGAGCACTTGTAGCTTTGCGTTATAAGAATTTGAACATCCGTAAATTATTCGGAAAATCTGTTTTTATAGCAGGAGGCGGAGAACTCGCCTTTTCTCTTGTATCATCACTTCGCATGGTTAACTTAAAAAAACAAGCAGGCATAGCTGTATTTTTGCTTGTAGAGGATAACGAAAGCTATGACAGGAGATTCGATTATATCGATTCATCAGATTTTTCCATCGTAAAGTATTCTTCACTTAATGCGGTTAATAAATGCGGAGATATACTTATTGAAACGGGATTTTTGCTTTCTGATAGAGTTGAAGGCGTTGATGTATTTAAAAATCATATCAACAGGGCAAATAATATTATCTCGGCTGTCAATGCGTTAAAGATAAAAGAAACTGTTCTTGTGTCAGACGCCTCAATTTACGGAACACTCGGAAAAGATTTTGTTATTTCCGAAAAAGAAAAAACACATTCCGCTTTTAATTCGGATTCATTAAAAGCAATGCTGATTCAGTCTGTTGAGAATCTTTATTTTTCTGCGTCTCATATGTATGATTTTTCAATCAAAGCAGTTAGAAGCGGCAAGATTATATCTGCAAATTCAAGTTCCGATTTTGTAAGGAATATGCTGGAATCGGCTGTTCACGGAAAATCTTTGAATGTTAAGAACAAATCACCCAAAGTGTCTTATATAAGTATTAATGACTTGATTTCTGCTGTTCTGTTTGTTCTTTGTAACGGTGAGAACAATCAGGTGTATAACGCTTGCTCAGATAGTTCAACCGTAAATTCGGCGGAATTTTCACTTACGCTTTCGGATGCTTTTGATGAGTGCGAGGTTAACATAACTTCTGCAGGTGATTCTACGGACGACTGTGCCATTGACTGCACAAGACTGAAAAAGCTTGGTTGGTTATCAATGGTCAACTACAAGGACGCACTCCTTATTTCGGGACACGAGATAATGGATGATGACAGTATATTTATGTTTTCCGATTCATATGACGGCAAGCTTAATGATATTCAACAGATACTTCTGGGCTTTTTACTTGAGGTTGACAGAATTTGCAAAAAGCATAACATAAAGTATTTCTTGGGCGGAGGAAGTCTTTTGGGTGCAGTAAGACATAAAGGCTTTATTCCGTGGGACGATGATGCAGATGTTATGATGCTTAGAAAAGATTACGACAGGTTTCTTTCGGTATTGCCGAGTGAACTCCCGAATTATCTTTTTGCACAGACTCAAAAAAATGAAAAAGACAGCCATTTTCCTTTTACAAAACTGCGAATAAACGATACTCTGCTTTCTACTGAGTTTACATCAAGATTTCCCAATATTCATAACGGAATTTTTCTTGATGTGCTTGCACAGGATTATACTTCAAACAATGCTTTCTTACGAAAAATTCATATGAAAGCAACTGCAAGCTCAAGATGGCTGGTGCTTGATAAGTGGAGAGGCACTTCGGTGAATGCAAACAGCAGATTTTCTTCTTTGTGTGCGAATATTCTGAGAAAGATTTTTCCGCTTGGATTTTTGCAAAAGGTTCAAAATAAACTTATTTCACTTCATAAGAATATGAAAAATCCGAAATATCTGTTTGACAGTATGGGAAGAAATGTTTCAAGAGGAGCTTTCCCTGCCGAATGGCTTGATGAGGCGATATGGGTTGATTTTGAAAATGCAAAACTGCCTATTCCTAAAGAATATGATAAGTACCTGAAGTATCTTTACGGGGACTATATGGAAATGATTCCTGTAAGCGAAAGACATGTAAGTCACGATATCAAGCAAATTGATCTCGGAGAATATGCAGGATATGTCTGCAATGACAGCTTTGCAAAGCTTGAAAAATAATTCTAAATTGCATTATTAAGTGGGATATTATTAAAAATTTCAGCTTATAGTAATTGTAAGCAATATTAAGACAGTACCCATTTTTATTGACAAATTCAATCCCCGAAAAGTTTTTTATCGAACTTTTCGGGGATACTTATATCTTATGGCGCTGTTAACAATTCAGCATAGGGTAGGGGATAATATCATTCGGGTTAGCATTGTGTTCGGCAATAAATTTTTCCATCCATATCATATCGTACCACTTATCAAATTTGTATGCACATTTATGAAAAATACCGACAGTTTTATAACCGAGTTTTTTGTGAAAGCAAACACTGTCGTTATGCAGATGTTTATCCTCATGTTCAGTGTACGCAATACAAGCATTTACATTTGTCACACCCTGTTTTGTGAGAATTTCTTCGAGCTTTTCGTAGAGTTTTCTTCCGATTCCGTTTCCGTGATTCTCAAGGCGGATATAAATACTTGTTTCAACTGACCAATCATACGCTTTTCTGCCTTTGAAAACTCCGGCATACGCATAGCCGACAATTTTTCCGTTGAGTTCGGCTACAATATAAGGATACCTTTTGAGCGTAGTTTTTATGCGATTTGCAAATTCTTCAATGCTTGGCACATCGTATTCAAATGTGATTGCCGTGTTTTCAATATATGGTTTGTATATGGCGAGCAATTCTTCGGCATCGCTTATTTGTGCCGTTCTGATATGCAATTTATTGTTCACAATTATGACCTCTTTAATACTTTATGACATCATAATAATACACTAAAGTTTAGTTATAATCAATATTTTAGGCATTTTAAAGTATATAAAAAAGAAAAAAGTCGGCACTCAAAAAAGTTGCCGACTGATAAACACCCCAACATTTTTATTATAACACAATGTGAATTTTACTTCAATAGATTTTCTAAAAATAAAATTATAAATATTTTTAATAAAAGTGTTGACAATGTGGACAACTAACTGTATAATATAGACAAAGAAAAGAACTTAAGGAGGTTTTAAAAATGAAAGCAAGAAAACCTTACTTCAAACAAATCAGAGATTATATGCGGAGCTTACCACCTAACTCTACAGCCCGTGTATTCTAAGAGATGATCTTCTAATTCTTACTTGTTTTGTCGGAACAGCTGATTATTTTGATGTTATAAAAACATATTTATTAATTTTTAATCGCAAGAGCATTCCGAATTCGTCTTTAGCAATCTACATCTTATGATTGAAATTCGTCCAATTAAGCATTAAAGGTTATCGAATTTAATACTCGGGAGAACGGAATTTTAATTATAACTTAATATATATTGAAATCTAAAAATTGGTGGTTAGTCCAATGAAAGCTTAATCGTTATTTAAGCAAAATAAGTCCGAAACGGAGATAAGTCCAATGGAAATTAATACTAAAACCAATGGATGAACAGCTTATACAACGGCACACAGAGTAGTCTGAATTTAAAGAATGTAAGAGGCTGAATTTAATAAGCAGTTCAAACGGAATATAAATTTGGAAACTTATAATACAGAGTGAAACCGTAAATTTCAATCTGATTTCTAAAATTCAAGGTAAACTAAAGTGTCAGGAGATAATTCCGATGAGATAAGAACTTAAATTAAATCTCGCTTATGCGACAAGATTGGAGATATTCCGATGTATGCTTGAGATTTTAAACCGATACAAAGTCAAAAATAAAATCCATTAACTGGAATTGGCGGTATACGGTTACTGATATTGATTTGACAAAAAGTTAATATAAGTCGTAAATAAAGCATTGATTAGCAGTAAAGAAAATGTCGGGATGACATAGAAATCTGCAAACAACAGGAGATTATTCCAATGAGAATTTAGGTCTTATAGTTTGATTGTAGTGTACATACTCAGATGTATAAACACAGTTAGTCGAAGTTAAAGTAAAAGGAGTTAATTCCGATGAGATAAGAACTTAAATTAAATCTCGCTTATGCGACAAGATTGGAGATATTCCGATGTATGCTTGAGATTTTAAACCGATGCAAGGTCAAAAATAAAATCCATTAACGGGAATTGACGGTATACGGTTACTGATATTGATTTGACGAAAAGTTAATATAAGTCGTAAATAAAGCATTGATTAGCAGTAAAGAAAATGTCGGGATGACATAGAAATCTGCAAACAACAGGAGATTATTCCAATGAGAATTTAGGTCTTATAGTTTGATTGTAGTATACATACTCAGATGTATAAACACAGTTAGTCGAAGCTAAAGTAAAAGGAGTTAATTCCGATGACTATATAGGCTGACAGTCCAAAATTCCAAAGACTTAGTTTAAGGACAGGTACAATTGATTCAGAGGAAAAGTTGATAAGCTTTTAAGCAATCTTTGTACTGATTGATATTATGAATTTTAACGGTCAAAAGACTTTTATATTCAAATTTAAGAACGGAGATAAGTCCAATGTAATACAAAGTTATTATTGTTGAGGGCATAATATCCGATATTGGAGATGAGTCCAAAGGGCATATTATTTAATTTAAAATAACAACATACCCCTTTAAAAATTGCTATTTATAAATCAACCGATTACGGAGGTGACTGCAACAGCAGTCACCTCTGCTTTGCGTATTATACAATGTATTATCACGAGAAATAGGGGAGTTGCGTTTTTGATAAAATACACATAAAAACAGGGGACAGAAAAATCTGTCCCCTTAACTTTAGGTGCAACTATTATATGTCGATTCCAATTACTCAACGCCGAGAATCTCTTTGCTTGCAACAACAAGCTTTTCACAGATTTCTGCAGCATTATCTTTATCCTTACCGACTGAAGTAATATAGAGCTTAATCTTTGGCTCAGTTCCGCTTGGACGGATAATAACAGCGTTGTCATCCGCAAGGTGAAGAGCAATAACATTTGACTTAGGAAGGTCAATGTCGGTAACGCTGCCTGTTGCAACATCTGTTTCTTTCCTGAGAAAATAGTCGGAAACCTTAACAACATCGTAGCCTGCAATGCTCTTTGGTGTGTTATCTCTTACAGCTGTCATAATATCAGACATCTTTTGCATACCGGCGGCACCGTCAAACTCGAATGAGTATGTCTGATTGAGGTAGTAACCAAATTCTTCGTAAAGACCGTCTATAACCTCAGCAAGTGACTTGCCCTGTTTCTTATAGTAAGCTGCCATTTCACAAACGAGCATTGACGCAACAACAGCATCCTTATCTCTTACATATGTGCCTGAAAGATAGCCGTAGCTTTCCTCAAAACCAAAGAGATATCTGTTTTCTTCATGCTTTTTCTCAAGGTTGAGAATAACTTCACCGATATACTTAAAGCCTGTAAGAACATTCTTGAGTTCACAGCCGTATTTTTCGCAAAGCTTGTTGATGAGTTTTGTAGTAACTATAGTTTTTACTACAACAGGCTTTTCAGGAAGCTTACCGCTTGCCTTTTTACAAGAGAGAATGTAATTGGTGAGCATTACACCGTCCTCATTACCTGAAATGAGTCTGTAACTGCCGTCATAATCCTTAACGGCAATACCTACACGGTCAGCGTCAGGATCGGTTGCAAGGAGAAGGTCAGGCTGTTCTTTTTCACAAAGCTCAAGACCTTTTGCAAGTGCCTCTTTGATCTCAGGGTTCGGATAAGGACATGTTGTAAAGTTGCCGTCAGGAAGTTCCTGCTCGGGGACAACAACTACATCATTAACACCAATCTTGCCAAGAACCTTTCTTACAAGCTTATTACCTGTACCGTTAAGCGGTGTATAAACAACTTTAAGGTCTGCACCCTTGCAAACGCCGGGGTTAACCTGCTGTTCCATAACTTTTTCAAGATATGTGTCATAAACACTCTCGTCAACATATTCAATCATACCGCTCTTAACTGCCTCGTCAAAATCGGCAATTTTAACATCCTTGAACATATCAAGCTTTGAAATCTCGTCATATACAGTGTTTGCGGCAACATCAGTCATCTGGCAACCGTCCTCACCGTATGCCTTATAGCCGTTGTAAGCTGCAGGGTTGTGGCTGGCTGTAACCATAATACCTGCCTGACATTTAAAGTAACGAACAAGGTAAGAGAGAACAGGAGTAGGCTGAAGTTCAGATGTGATGTAAACCTTAATGCCGTTTGCCGCAAGAACTCTTGCCGCCTCATTCATAAATAAATCTGCTTTAATTCTGCTGTCGTGAGAGATTGCAACAGAACCATTGCCGTACTTTTTAAGCACATAGTTAGCAAGTCCCTGTGTAGCCTGACGAACAACATAAATATTCATTCTGTTAGTACCTGCACCGATAATGCCTCTGAGGCCTGCGGTACCGAATTTTAAAGCTGTGTAGAAACGATCATAAATTTCATCTTCGTTGTTTTTTATACTTTCAAGCTCTGCCTTAAGGTCTTTGTCCTCAACTGCGTTTTCAAGCCATTCGTTATAAGTCTGCTTAATATCCATGATTATGCCCCCAACTTAAAATTTTCACAAAAATGCGACCAAATTCTGTGACAAGCCCTTCTTGCCTATCATAATTCACTATACCATAATTCACAAAAAAAAACAAGTTTTTTATTTGTACATTTTCAAGAATATGTGCTGAAAAACAAAAAAATATCACGCAGAAATCATAATTTTTTCCCTGCGTGATATTTATGTCTGAAATCTGTAAAATATTATTTATTTTACAAGTTTATACGAAACTTCGTTTTCGCTCAAAGAGTAACCGTTCTGCTGTGCCTTATGAAGAATCTGCTGAAGATTATCCCACTCTGAGACCTTCGGAATGTAGATATATTTCGGAATTTTTTTGCTGTTTACCGAATAATATGAGCGAAGTCTTGCAAGACTGTTCTGATTTTCCCCCGTAACATATGCCGAAAGCGTTCCGTAAGGAAAATCCTCCGCCGCAAGATAAGTCCATGTTTTTTGCGTAAGGAACAGTATGTTTCCTTTTTCAAGATTCTGATACTGACTGATATCGGCATAAATCTGCTCATAGGTTTGTGCGTTATTCGGTGTTGTTTTTATACCCTTTGCAGGGCCGTTCTGAATTGTCTGTGTCAGCTGTTTCGGTTCACTGTCCCAGAAGCAATGCTCTGCCTTGACGGTAATCTGAAAACAAGCCTGCAGAATAATCAGAAACGCAGTCATCACGAATGCTAAATATTTACACGGAACAGCGTAGTCAAGATTATCGGGATTTGCTTTCATTTCCTTAATCAGGTTGCCGATGAATACAAAGCTTGCGATATTTGATGCGGTGCAAGCCATTGCAGTTACATAAAAATACTGATTTGAAGAGAAACACAATGCAACAGAATAAAAAATTCCGAGAACAAAGAGTGAAGCAAACAGTTCTCTTTGCTTATTTTCAGAAAGAACATACGCTGTGATGCCCATGAAAATCATCGGGAACATAATCGCATTGTAGTAAACGCTTGTCATTGTCGGCATAAACATTACAAGCGCCAAAATAACGATTGCACTTGTAAGAATAAGATAAATCGAACGGTGTTGTTTTCTCTTTCTGTCAAGCAACATAACAATTGCGGTAGCACCGTATGCCATAAGTACATATTTAAAATGAGTGTGACATTCTACGATTGTTTTAAAGTAGTAATTCATCTTTGCCATAAAGCCCATTTGCGGATGGTCGGGATCGGCAAGAAGATAGGGGAGATTTGAGAAAATCTCATTAATACTTACTCTTGAAAGTACAAATACAAGGAAAATAGCCGCAAGTATTCCTGCTCCCAAGGTAAACCACAGAAAAGTCTTAATCGAGAAAAGTTCAGAATTGAACACATTTTTATTAAGGGCAGTTTTCTTAATTACATAGTGAACTCCTATTGCAATAATATACATTACATAAACTGCCGCAAGGTACGGACAGCAGAGAACTGCGCCTGCAAATGCAAGTCCGCTGATTATGAGCGGTAATTTTTTTGAATAATCGGCTGTTGCCATTAAAACACCCGTGAGCGCAATTAGGTCAAGTCCTATTGTGTTATAACTCAATGCCATAATGTCAAACGGTGTAAAGAGGAAATAAAGCACACAACCGAATACTGTGAAATAGCCGTACTTTTTAAGTCTTGAATAGATAACGCACACAATAACAGCGTGACAGATTACATAGAAAACTCTTGCCGCAAAGATTATTCCGACAGTAGATTGCGTAATCATTGTGTAGAGCCATACGAACGGCAAAAGTAAAAATCCTGAAAGTTGTGTGAGGTGCCATTCGTCACCGAGTAACGAATCACCGAGAGTTAATCGGTGCGGAATTGTAAGATAAAACGATTCGTCGTTACCGCCAAAACCGTAATAGCATTTCCAAAGTGAAAATCCAATAGCAAAAGCCATAAGCACAGCAAAAATTATGTGCTGCCACTTTCCTTTATCAGGCTTTGAACGCAAATCCTTTATTATGTTCGCAAGTGATTTAAAACCGTCAATAAGCAGTTTTGCAACAAGATTCATAATAAATGATGCGGCGGCGGAAAGCACAAAAACTATCGGAACCGTAACAAAGTAATACGGAAGTCTGTCAGGCATTAATATTACTTTTTCGCAGAGTACGGGGTAAACAATGCTATCAAAAATAAAGGAAATAAGATAAATTCCAAGTGCAAGGTCAGAAACTTTCCAAAGTGCAATTTTAGCGGCTTTCGGGAAGTTATCGGTCTTGATTCTCTTAATCAAGAGAAAAAGCAGTACAGATAAAACAAACGGTTCAAATCCATACCAATAAATGTATGTACCCGATTTGAATGTTGTGCCGTAGCTTCTGAAATAATTGAATGTGCTGAATACGAAAAGTGAAAAAACAAAGAGTACAAGCATTGTTCTTGTTTTCATTTTCAATCCATATTCTCTTATGTAACAACCCACAAAGTAGTATGCAACGGGGTAGAATCCCTGCCACCAGCTTGGGACAAGTTTCTGAAACTCATCAGATGAAGTCGGATTAGTCCACCAATCAAGTGAACCAAAATTGAAAATATTAAATAACGAGGGGATGATTGTCAGAAAAACAGCTGTTACAAGGAGTACCTGCTTTTGCTTTTTGCTTTTAAGTTTTCCGTAAGCAAGATTAAGGAACGGTGTAAGCAGAAACAACCCTATGTACATTTCAATGTACCAGGAGTAGTTGGAACCGGTAAAATCAAGCGTTCCGAGTATGAAAGATTTCAGGTCAAAAACATCACCTTGTGCAATGTTTTTGTAAATCATACATGCAAGTGTTGAGATTACAAAAACAACAAGTGTTTTCGTAATTCCCGAATAGTATTTTTTACTCAGTTCTTTTTTACTCATCAAATAACCTGTCAGCAACATGAACAAGGGAACGCAAACGGAAAACAGGGTTCTCATTACAACAGCAACATACATCGGTGTCCCTTCGATTGTCTGGCTGTAAAATCCGTTGTGTAGGAAAAAATGAACCGATAAAACGGTAAAGACTGCGATTATTCGCAAAATGTCCAGCGAGGAATCCCTCTTTTTCAGCTTTTCATAATCCATAATTTTTACCTTTCAAGCTTGAAATTTGCAAATCATTGCACATATAGTAATAATAGCATAATTTAGGCATCATTACAATAAATTGCAAACGAAAATATTGATTTTTAATGAAAAAGTTTGTAATGTTGTAACATTGATTTTATAACAAAAAACAAGTGACAGTTTCGGCTGTCACTTGAAAACTTTATTAAATTATGCCTGTTTTTCTGTTTGTTGTTTAGGTTTTCTGAATGAATCAAGAAAAGCTTTTGCGGTATCCATACCGTCAACCGTAAGCAGAATAAACAGAGGCGTCATATCAAACAGGTATCTTGACCTTGTTTCCCATAACAGGAAGAAAAGGAATGCCGCAAATACAACTCCTTTGATTAACAGCATCTCATCAACTTTAGGTTTGATAAGAGTTTTTAATGCCGAAATACAAATCATCAATAAAATGAACAGTTGTAAAGCCGAACTGTAATTTTGGAAGGCCTTGTTGTACTTTCCGTCAATATGCAGAAAATCCATAAGAATATTATCATTCTTTGGCTTTCTGTTATGGTACGAAATGTAATATGTACCGTCCTGCCATGTCCAAACAGCTTTTTCAATCATATGTTCATACAAACCACTAAATTTGTAATCTTTTATTCTTTCTTTAATAACCTTAATGTTAGCATCCTGTTTTTCTTTTTTCGAGGGAAATGAACGAGTGTAATAGTCATCATGCTCATCGTATTTTCCAAGACCTTTAAGCCCCATCATAAGCCAGTGAGTAACAGGATATTCATATTTTTCATACTGCTGTTTCGTGATCGGATTGACAGCGTCAACGGCTGTATTGTATGCGAATCCAATCACACCAAACCCTGCCGTAAACACCAGAATAAGGCAGATTGCTTTTTTTAATCTGAATTTCAAGAACAACAATAAAAGTCCGACTGCGAACAGTATGATAAGACTGCCCTTAACCTTATATCCGAGGAAAATCAATGCACCTGCAGCACAAAGCTTTGCGTACATACTCTTTCTGTTGTCAACCTGTAATGCGGAAACAATGAGATAAACAGCTCCGATAAGAAACGGCATCGACATTGAATCGCTGTAATAGTACGGCAGATAGGTGAGATAAGGTAAAAACAATGCACAAAAAGCAAGTACAAAAAGAGCCTTTTTGTTGCCGAAAAGTCTTTTTGCTGTAAATGCCGTCAGCATTATTGAAATATTAATCGCCAAAATATTAACAACAACAGGTGCAAAATCAACATAATGACCGAATATAAGGTAATTTAATCTTCCGACAAGCGACACAATCAAAAGCAATGCCATATTATTCGGATATCTTACAAGATACTGATAATCGTTTGCGTAATCCTGTTCAATGAGGTTGAAATTGCCGTGAGTTGAAAAATACATTGCATATCTTTTGATGTTATGCAAATCGGCAACAGGTTCAAAATCGGTAAGCAACGCAAAAATAATTTCAACAATCAGAAGAATACCGCATCCGATAAAAATAACATTTTTGGTATTTTTATCATTAAATTCAAATCTCGACTTCGCTTTAATCTTCTTGCAGCTTTTATCTGAGGTGTAATGAAAATACAATGCACATATTCCGACGGTCAAAACGGCAAAAATCAAAAGAATGAACATCTTTGAAAATGAATCGAATCTTCTGTCAACATTTCCGTCAAAGCCAATTATGATAATATTTACAAACAGAAAAACAAAACAAACCGTAAATACTCCGCCGAAAATTCTGGTCAGGACTTTGGTGATTCTATTACTGTTCATCGTCATCAAGAACTTTGTCAACAATAAATCTTGGTCTGCGCTTTGTTTCCATATAAATCTTTCCGATGTATTCGCCTATAACACCGATTGCAAGGAGCTGAAGTCCTCCGATTGCCCAAATTGAACATAAAAGGCTTGACCAACCGCTTACAGTCCAACCGCAGAAAAAGCTGATGAGTGAGTAGATAATCATAATAAGGCTGATGCCGAACACGATTGCACCGAGCCATGTAATCATTCTGATTGGCTGAATGCTGAGAGATGTAATACCCTCCCACGCAAGTGCAAGCATTTTCTTTAACGGATATTTACTTTCACCTGCAAGTCTTTCGGAACGCTCATATGTAACAATATCAGACTTAAAGCCAATCATCGGAACCATACCGCGAAGGAAGATGTTTGTTTCCTTATATAATGAAAAAGCGTTGAGCGCTCTCTTGCTCATAAGTCTGAAATCAGCGTGGTTAAAAATAACCTTAGCGCCCATATGATTAAGAATTTTGTAGAATCCTTCTGCTGTAAATCTCTTGAAGAATGTGTCTGTTTCTCTTTTAGAACGAACACCGTATACAACATCGCAACCGTCCTCGTACTTTGCCACCATTTCATCAAAGGTGTTGATATCGTCCTGAAGGTCTGCGTCAATTGAAATCACAGCGTCAGCCTTATCTTTGAGAGTCATAAGACCGCAGAGAAGTGCATTCTGGTGACCTCTGTTTCTTGAAAGCTTGATGCCCTGGAAAATAGGATTTTCTGTATGGAGTTCTGAAATAATCTCCCATGTTCTGTCCTTTGAGCCGTCATCAATAAACACAATACGGCTGTCGGCAGAAATTTTGCCCTCTGCCATCATCGTGCTGTATTTGTTTAGCAGTTTTTCCGCCGAATCCCTCAGAACTTCTTCTTCGTTATAACAGGGAATAGCCAGATATAACTTAGTCATATAAATTATCCTCCCGAAAAATTGTCACTCAGGTGACTTGTCGCAAGACAGGCACAAAATCTGTCTCTTATCCAAGGGTAATTATAAAACAATATTATATAAAAGTCAACAAACTTACAGCCTTTGTTACAAAATATTGTTATTTTATCGAAACAGAGAGGTGAAAACAGTGTATTTATGAACAAATTCACATATTTTTGTAACAAAACGGTAAAAAGGATTAAATGCTTTTGTAATAAAATCTTTTATTTTTTTAAAATTGCGAAAATCCACTTGTAAACAAAAAACAATTGTATTATAATGGTAGAAGTTAATAACCTATGGAGGTAGATTATAATGTCACAGACACAGAAATCAATTGCAGTATTAACAAGCGGCGGCGATGCTCCCGGTATGAATGCGGCTGTCAGAGCTGTAGTTCGTGCCGGTATAAATAAAGGAATGAAGGTTTACGGTGTTTACCGTGGATATAATGGTTTGCTCAACGGTGATGTTGAGGAAATGAACCTCAGAAGTGTATCTGATATCATCGGTAACGGCGGTACAATGCTTTACACAGCAAGAAGCGAAGAGTACGCTACTCCTGCCGGTATTCAGAGAGCTGCCGATTTTTGCAGAAGCATCGGTGTAAGCGGTGTTGTTGTAATCGGCGGTGACGGTTCATTCAGAGGCGCTCGTTGCCTTACAAACGCAGGTATTAACTGTATCGGTGTTCCCGGCACAATTGATAACGATATTGCCTGCTCCGAATACACGGTTGGTTTTGATACAGCTATGAACACAGCTATTCAGATGGTTGACCGTATCCGTGATACAGCACAGTCACACGACCGTTGTTCTGTAGTTGAGGTTATGGGCAGACGCTGCGGTGATATTGCTCTCCAGACAGGTATCGCAACAGGTGCTACAGCTATCCTTGTTCCTGAGGTTCAGTACAATATCGAAAGAGATGTAATCGCAAGAATCATCAACACTCAGAAAACAGGCAAAAAACACTTTATCGTTGTTGTTGCCGAGGGTGTCGGCGGTGTAAGAGATCTTGCAAAGTATGTAGAACAGCGTCTTGGTATCGAGGCAAGAGCTACAGTCCTCGGTCATGTACAGCGTGGCGGTTCTCCGACACTTCGTGACAGAGTTGTTGCAAGCCAGATGGGCTTTAAGGCTGTTGAACTTCTTGAACAGAATATCGGTAACAGAGTTGTTGCAATGCAGGGCGGCAAGATTGTTGATCTTGATATCAACGAAGCGCTTGATATGCCTCGTGTGTTTGATGAAGAGCTTTACAAGATTGCTATGACAATTTCTATCTGATTTAAATATAACTCGATTATTTCAGGGCGGACATTGTTCGCCCTTTATTTTCTTTTAGGGTTACGCTACACAGAATTTTCTTGAAAGGAATAATTCATAATGCTTGAACAATCTCAAAAGCTGACTGACGGCTTAATTATATATTCCGTTCTTGTTTCAGACTATGAAAAACTTGATTTTAAGAATGATGCACTTGCGGGTGTCCGTGCAAACTATTTTAATTCAGGCTGCAAAGAGCAAAAAGAAATTACCGAAATCGAACTTCACGGTATGGATTACAAGATGTCTTGTCTGCTGACGAAGAATGAACCGCTTTCGTGGAAGGTAACAAGGGATAATCTTCCTTATCAGTCCGTAAAAAGGGCAACAGGCGGAGTTTATTCTGTTATAACTTACAATGACAGGGGAATTGTATTCAAAAGACAATTTTTTGACCGTAATCATACATGGTTACGCACGGAATATTTTAACAGAAGCATTGCCGATAAGCTTATCACGAGAATATATCCACGCAAAGTCAGCGGGATTATAACTCTTGTCACCGAAGATATTGACGATAACGGGATTGTTTCCGTAAAAACTCTTTTCCCGTCTGATAAGCAGTCAAACGAAAATTCAAGGGTTTTGATATATTCAAATGTGGGTATGCTCTGGTATGATGCAAGTTTTTTACCGTCAGATATGCCGTTTACGGAGAAAAAATCTTACGGCAACAGCGGATTTGTGTTTAACGGTGATTTGTTCAAAAATGATTTTGTTCCAGAAAATGCTTATAATCTCGAAGATTGCGCTTATCTTACGGATGAAGATATTCCAAATGTTTCCGACACGGCTGAACCCGTGAGTAAGAAAGATCATTCGGCATACGATATTATTGAGAAAATTCTTGTTGAGGCTCACAAAACAAATAAGGATTTGTTCGGTGAAATTATAAATCATACTGCCGAAGAAGATTTTGAACCAGCGGAAGTTAAAATTGTAACAGGCGAGAAAGACGAACAGCTTTCGGATGATGAGGTTGAAGAAAATTCTCATATTTCAGAACATGAAATTGCAGATGATACAGACGCTGTCGCAGAAACATCAGATGAACAGACAGAAGATTCCGAAAATGTTGTAACTGTTGACAGTACCGACGAAGCTTCCGAAGATGAAGAAACTGATTTTGAAAAAGTTGAAGCAAATATCGACATACATTGCCAAATAGATGATGTGCCGACAGAAGAATCCGATGAAGAAAATCCTGAAATTATAAACGAAGAAGAACCCCATTGTGACGTGGTGATTCTTACTAAATCGGGAAGATATACCTATTTCGGTAATCTTGATGAAAATAATTGCAGAACAGGCAGAGGCAGAACGGTTTCTCCTGACGGTATGACCTCATATGATGGTGAATACCTTGATGACAGGCGCAACGGATTTGGTGTTTGCTATTATAACAACGGCAGTATAAATTATGTTGGAAACTGGACCGATAATTCACGCAACGGCGGCGGTGTCGGTTACAGACTGAGTGACGGTACAATGCATGCGGGTAAGTGGGATAATAATACTCCTGACGGCTATGGTGCAAGATTTGACAGAAACGGAAATCTTATTGATGTGAGCAATTACGAAAACGGTGTTCGCACAGGTAAGAGCGTTTCTTTTGATGAAAACGGCAATATAGTGGTTTCTGTTTATGAGAACGGAGAGAAGATTTCCGAATTTCTTGTTGATGCAGAGGTGTAGGTATGAATATCACTGAAGAAAAGTTGCTTGAATATCTTTCAAAGGCTCTTGTGTGTGTAGCTGTAATTGTTATCGGATATATAATTACCAGGTTGATTATAGGGATTCTCCGAAAAATCCTTAATAAATCACGAATGGACGGTACAGCCGAAGGCTTTGTATTGTCCGTTCTCAAGGTGATTTTCTATTTCATTGTTGCAGTAACTGCACTCGGAACAATCGGTGTGAATGTTGCGTCGCTTATTACGGCACTCGGTGCGGCAGCCCTTACAGCAGGTCTTGCATTACAGGATTTGCTGAAAAATGTTGTCAGCGGACTTGTAATTTTGATAAACAAACCGTTTGTGTCGGGTAATATTCTTGATTTTGAGGGAGTAAAAGGAACGGTTGAGGAAATCAATATTTTCTCAACAACCGTGCATACACTTGATAATAAGCTTGTGACAATTCCTAATTCAAGACTCACATCAAACAATGTTGTAAACTGCACAATGGTTGAGCAGAGAAGGGTTGACTGTACTTTCTCGGTAAGCTATGATGATGATATCGACGAGGTGCGTGAGATTATTCTCAACCTTATGGCAACAAATGAGATGATTTTAAAAGATCCCGAACCTACTGTAAGAGTCGGTGAACATCTTGACAGCGGAGTGCAGATTAAGGTTTTTGCATGGGCAACTCCTGATGATTACTACGAGGTTTATTTCTTCCTGCAAGAAAATGTCAAGAAAGAGTTTGATAAAAACGGTATCACAATTCCGTACCCTCATCTTGTTATTGCCAAAGATTAAAATTATTAAATTCCAAATTAAATATTACGAAAAATTCCGTAAATAATAATGGTGCTGTTGATTCAGTACCATTTTATTTTTATAAGGATTGATTAGTTTGAAAAAATTTTTAGGTCTTTTTGCCGTAGCTTTAATTTCAGTATGTCTTATCACTGGTTGCGGCAATGATAAAAACGACAGTATGACTGACACAACAAGTCAGACTTCACAAACATCAAATACGCAGGAAACTTCAAAAAGTATGACTGAAAACGGAGAAGTTTCAGATTCGGACGGTTTCATCGGTAACGAAGAAAATGAAACAGGAAATTCGGGTTCGGATATGATGGATGATATTGAAGACGGAATTGACGATATTATGGGTGACGGAGGTAATAATGATTCTGATACTGTCACCAATCCCTCAGATACTGTTTTATAAAAAACGAGAGCAGCAGGACAAAATTGCCTGTTGCTCTCGTTTTTAATACGAAATATGTTATTGGTTCGAGTTCAGACAAAAATCATACTGCTTTGTCAAGGTCAATTTTTAATTGGCGAATAATTTTCTTTTCAAGCCTTGATATGTAGGACTGCGAAATTCCAAGCTTGTCGGCAACCTGCTTTTGCGTGTGTTCCTTTCGTCCGTTAAGCCCGAAGCGTAACTCCATAATAAGACATTCTCGGTCACGAAGCTTTGAAACTGCCTGCAAAACAAGACTTTTTTCAAGCTCGCATTCAATATTTCTGTTTACCGTGTCAGGATCGCTTCCGAGAACATCGCATAAGAGCAGTTCATTGCCGTCCCAGTCCGTGTTCAGCGGTTCGTCAATCGATACCTCGTTTTTCAGTTGCGATGATTTTCGTAAAAACATCAGAATTTCGTTTTCAATACATCTTGATGCGTAGGTAGCAAGCTTAATATTCTTTTCGGGAGAAAAGGTGTTCACCGCCTTGATAAGCCCGATTGTGCCTATTGAAATCAAATCCTCCGCACTTGCATTCGGAGTTTCAAACTTTTTTGCAATATATACCACAAGTCTTAAATTGTGGACAATAAGCGGTTCTCTTGCCTTACTGTCTCCTTTTGCAATATTCTCCATAATATGCTGTTCTTCTTCTCGTGTAAGCGGTGGGGGAAGAGTTTCACTGCCGTTAATGTAGAATATTTCATTTTCAATAACGAGTGCAAATCGGATTTTCTGAATAACCTTCATTAAAAACATAACATTGCTCCTATTCTGATATTTTTACAAGTTCGTACGGTATGATTGCCTTAACATCTCCTTTCAATACATCATTACATATGCCTATATAAATGCTTTTGCAGATTTCCTTGCCGTCAATTTTAACCTTATCGGGAGGAAATCCTTTTACAATTCCGTTTCCGCCAAGGCTTTCAAACGGAATAATCCTTGTTTTGGTTTCATCGGGAACATAGTCATCAAAAATATTTTGTTCAGCAATAATGACATAATTTCCCGAAAACGGTTCAACAAGGTTGCAACCCGTATCAATCTTTGCAGGGAAAAAATAGCTTTGTTCGTTAACCTTGATTTCAACTTTGCAAACTCCCGAACCGTTGCCCCCCTTCGTCAATATTTTCGTCAATTTGAGAATATAATAACAGACAAGAGTTAAAATAATCAGGAGGACGGGCGAAATGTTAAAATACACTGTGTCGTTGTATACTTCCATACCTTTCGGTTTGAAAGCGTTGTACAGAAACATCATAATTCCGCAGAATGAAAATGAGAGAGAAAGAAACACGGATATTCGTTTGATAAAACACTTAAACGGACACTTGCCGAATGCACATAACACAATTCCGGCGGCACATAAAACATCGATAGGTATATTCAAAAAGAAAGGCAGGGGAGGGAAAAGTGCAATAAGACTTTGCACTCCCCCCAGAAGCGACGCAAGTAACATTTTTTTAAACGAGGTGTTGATGCAAAGCGCCTTTTTTGTGCATAAAATAAGTATAAAGTCAATGAAAACATTTACGGTAATCAGTACATCTATGTAAACAGATTTCATTTTATTCCCCCTGCGGAATGCTGTTCTAATAACATTTCTATTAAATTTATTACCTTTGCTTATTATCTCACAAGCGTAAAATAATAATTGTCAAAATATGGTCAGGAGGTAAATTATTGATTGCAGGATTAATTATCGGATTGTTTATAGGCGGATTTGTCGGCGTAAGTGTAATGTGCCTTTTATATTACACAAGGGACTGACAAAAGAAAAGCGTGCAGTTTAATTCAGACTGCACGCTTATTACATATTTTGCCGTATTTTGATTATGATTTAAGGTTTCTTGTGCCGAGGAAAAGGACTGCCAGCATTCCCGAACCTACATGAGTACCGATTACAGGACCGATATCCGTCATGACAACTTCCTTGCACTTACCCTTGATTGCCTTTTTAAGTTCTTCGGCGCCTTCCGGATTATCCGCATGGGCAACCATGACAACGCTGTCTTTGAGATTTTCGGCGTCTCTTTCAAGGTGTTTTACGAGAGCCGGAACAACATTGCTCTTACCTCTGATTTTTGCAACATTGATAAGATGACCTTCATCGTCAACACTGAGGAGCGGTTTGATTTGCAAAGCTTTGCCGAATGTTGCGGAAACAGCGGAAATTCTACCGCCTCTCTTGAGTTGATCAAGGTCTTCAACAACAAACCAATGACATACTTTTATACGAGTGTCTTCAATGTATTCTTTTAGTTCGTCAATTGTAGCGCCTTCGCTGTATTTTTTGCCTGCAAGGTAGATGAGAAGCCCAAGTCCTGCCGAATCGCAAAGAGAATCAATTGCAATAATCTTTCTGTCCGGATAAACTTCCTTTAAATCCTTAACAGCCATCATACAGGTGTTGTATGTTCCGCTCAAACCTGTTGAAATGCCTGTGTAAATGATATCTTTGCCGGCTTTAAGATAGTTTTCAAAGCTCTTGTAAAAGCTGTCATAGTTAATCTGTGTTGTCTTTGAATCAATACCCTCTTTAAGTTTACTGTAGAATTCCGAGAGGCTCATCATTCTGCAATCCGGATAATGAAGATAGGACTTGTCCTCCATATGAAATTCCATCGGAAGAACTTCAACGCCGATTTCGTTAACAAGCTCCTGTGTAAGGTCGCAGGAGGCATCTGTCATAAATACATAATTCATAATTATCGTTCCTTTTTTGCGAAAATATTGTGATTCAATTCTAACAAATTATGATATAAATGTCAATGAATATAATGACCGTTCCTTTTCATATATATGTATATCAAAAACAGATTTCGGAGTGGTTATATGAATTGCAGATTTACCGATTTAAGACATAAGGAAGTCATAAGCGCCTGTGACGGAACAAGGATAGGATTTATCGACGATGTTATTGTGGATACCAAATGCGCGACTGTTGTGTCAATTGTTATTTTCGGCAGACCCGGATTTTTTAGTCTGGTGGGAAAATGTCAGGACTACATAATTCCGTGGGAGAAAATTGACCTCATAGGAGAGGATACGGTAATCATCAGTTGCCAGACTCCAAAGCCAGTAAAAAAGCCGAAAAAACCCCGTTTTGGGGCTAAATTTTGAATTTTTTCAAATTTTCGCATTAAGGCAAAATAACCTAAGAAATATTTGCTAAATTATGCATAATGCACAAATCATTATTTTTTTAAGAAATTAAAACCACATAAGTAACATTTCGGTTACAATTGTTACAATTTATCTTCCCCCGTCAAACTTGCAATTTTCAAAAGTTTGTGCTTTAATACAATTGCAATTGTGTGTTTGATAAAATTTTACGACTAAAGGACTTGGCACATTTTTAAACAGATAACTACATCTTGTATATACGCTTGCTTTTGACGGCAGTTATAGTAGTTACCTTAATGTGCAAAAATCACAGGGAGGATAAATTTTTGAGAGCGACAAACTATAAACACTACGGATGTGACAACAATTCGGAGAGTTCAAAGAGAACTCACAAACCCGAAAAGAAGTCAAAACGCAAAGGCTTTAAGGCATTGTCCTATGCTATTGCGGTATCTCTGGCGGCAGCTGCTCTTGTTGTTCCGACAACAACTCTTGCACCGGATGTAGATGCTTTTGAAGACAGCCGTGCTGCTTCGCTTGCAGTCGGTAACATCAATGATTTTTCACTCGTTATTACAGATAACTGCGTTGAAGAAACTACTGCCCCCGTAACCCAAGAGATAACAACATCCGCAGCGACTACACAGAAAACAACTGAAAAGGAAACTAAATCTGCAAAAACTGCGAAGAAGAAAGCTGAAAGTTCACAGGCTTCCAAAAAGGCTGAAAGTTTAAAGTCAGAGCCCTCGGAGTCAGAAACTTCAAGCCAAACTTCACAGAGCTATACAAGCTATGTTGACAGTTCATCGGACAACAGCAGTTCCGCATCTAATTCATCGGATTACGGCTATACAGACAGTACATCAAGCTCGTCAAACTATCAGAGTGGCTACCTTGTAAGTATCGCCAATCCGGATCCGTCCTACAGTCCTTCTCCTGTTTCTCTTTCAAGCTATGACAGAGAGAAACTCGAAAGACTTGTAATGGGCGAAGGTGGTTCAATGGGTTACACAGGCTGTGCCCTTATCGCACAGTCAATTCGTGACGCAATGAACCGTTCAAACACAACATCAATTGACAGAATTATTTCGGAATATCAGTATTACGGTTCGACTGCTTATGCACCGAATCAGGATGTAAAAAATGCTGTTTCCTTTATCTTTGATCAGAACGGCTCGGCAGTTCAGCACAGAGTTCTTTGTTTCTATGTCGGTTCAAGCAGCTGGCATGAATCACAGAATTACATCACAAGCATCGGTAATGTAAGATTCTTTGATTTGTGGTATTGATCGGAGTTTCCGAAAACAATTTAATATTTAAGAAAATATCAGGTGTTTTTGAAAAAACTTTTTCGAAAACACTTGATTTTTTTTACTTTTATGGTATAATATACAGGCAATTCGCACGCTGATGCTTGTCAACAGGGTGGCAGATTCAGAGAATTTGCTTATTGCGTTGATAAAAACAAAGGCACAGCGGAGGTTTTAACCTAAGGAGGATTTTTATTATGGCAGTAGTTTCAATGAAACAGCTTCTTGAAGCAGGTGTTCACTTTGGTCACCAGACAAGAAGATGGAACCCTAAGATGGCTGAGTACATTTTTACTGAGCGTAACGGTATCTACATTATCGACCTTCAGAAGAGTGTAAAGAAGCTTGAAGAAGCTTACAACTTTGTTCGTGAGCTTTCAGCAGAAGGCAAGAGCGTTCTCTTTGTAGGTACAAAGAAGCAGGCTCAGGATTCTGTTAAGGAAGAGGCAGAGCGTGCAGGCGCTTACTATGTAAACGCAAGATGGCTCGGCGGTATGCTCACAAACTTTGCAACAATCAGAAGAAGAATTGCTCGTTTAAAGCAGCTCCGTGCTATGCAGGAAGACGGCACATTTGATCTTCTTCCTAAGAAGGAAGTTATTAAGCTCAACCTCGAAATTGAGAAGCTTGAGAAGTTCATGGGCGGTATCAAGGATATGACAGAGATGCCCGGCGCACTTTTCATTGTTGATCCAAGAAAAGAAAGAATTGCCGTTTCAGAGGCAAAGAAGCTCAATATCCCGATCGTTGCTATCGTAGATACAAACTGTGATCCTGATGAGATTGACTATGTAATCCCGGGTAACGATGATGCTATTCGTGCAGTAAAGCTTATTGCAGGCGCAATGGCTAACGCTGTTATCGAAGGCAGAGAGGGTCGCATGGGCGCTGCAGCTGTTGAGGAAGAGACAGCTGAATAATCATTTGTGATTATAACCCCGTTTTATATAAATTTATTTGAAAGGATGTTTTCAAAATGGCAGCATTTACAGCTCAGGATGTAAAGACATTAAGAGAAAAAACAGGCTGCGGCATGATGGATTGCAAAAAGGCACTCACAAATGCCGACGGTGATATGGATAAAGCAGTTGACTTTTTAAGAGAACAGGGACTTGCTAAGCAGGCTAAGAAGGCAGGCAGAATAGCAGCAGAAGGCGTTGCATACGCTTGCACAAACGATGACCTCTCAGTAGGTGTTGTTGTAGAAGTTAACGCTGAAACAGACTTTGTTGCTAAGAACGATTCATTTATGGATTTTGTTAAGGCTTGTGCTAACACAATTATCGAGCAGAACCCTGCTGATGTTGAGGCTCTCCTCACACTCAAGGCAACAGGTTCAGAGCAGACAATCGCTGAAATGCTTCAGGAAAAGGTTCTCACAATTGGCGAGAATATCCAGATTCGTCGTTTTGAGCGTATGGAAGGTGCTTGTGTTGCTTATGTACACGCAGGCGGTAAGATTGGCGTTCTTGTTAACTTTGATACAGACCTCGCTGCAAAGCCTGAGTTTGTTGCATACGGCAAGGATGTTGCAATGCAGATTGCAGCTCTTAACACTCCTTACCTCAATGAGAGTGAAGTTCCTGCAGAAATCATCGAGCATGAGAAAGAAGTTATGCGTCAGCAGGTAATCAACGAAGGTAAGCCGGAGCAGATTGCTGACAAGATTGTTATGGGTAAGATTGGTAAGTTCTACAAGGAGAACTGCCTTCTTGACCAGGAGTTCGTTAAGGACAATAAGATCAACATCAAGCAGTACACACAGAATACTGCTAAGGAGCTTGGCGGTTCTATCGAAATCAAGAAATTCGTTCGCTTTGAAAAGGGCGAGGGCATTGAAAAGCGTCAGGATGACTTTGCCGCAGAAGTTGCAAGCATGGTTAAATAATTATTTTGGCGTACAAAGCATAATAATCGGAGCAGAGAATGACTTCTCTGCTCTCGGTTTGCAGAAAACTCGAAATTCAGTTTGACCGAATTTCGAGTTTTAATTTTTGGAAAATTTTAAATATCGCAAATTGCAATAGCAGCAAGTTGAAATAAATTTTATTTTATCGAAATTAACGCTTGACAAACAAATGTATATGTAATATAATAATCAGGTAAAATAAAGCAAAGCAGAGATGCTTTCACCTGTGGGGTGCCGTCTGCACGGGTCAATACCGAAGTTTTTTAGTATTGTTATGCGGACGGAGTGTTTCTGTCCGCATTTATTGTTTTTATGAGACTTTGGAGGTGTTTACCCATCAGCAAGAAAGAAATTCAGATTAACGAAGAAATCCGTGACAAAGAGTTGAGAATCATCGGCTCTGATGGTCAGCAGCTTGGCATTATGTCAGCTAAAGAAGCACTTGATTTGGCAGAACAGAAGAACCTTGACTTGGTTAAAATTGCTCCGCAGAGCAATCCTCCTGTATGCAAAATTATGGATTACGGAAAATACCGTTTTGAACAGGCTAAAAGGGAAAAGGAAGCAAGAAAAAATCAGAGAGTTGTTGATATCAAGGAAGTAAGGCTTTCTCTTAATATCGATACACACGATTTTAATACAAAGCTTAATAATGCTCTGAAGTTTATCAAACACGGCGATAAGGTTAAGGTTTCAATTCGTTTCAGAGGTCGTGAAATGGGACACCCTGAAATCGGTCTTGAAACAATGAAACGATTTGCTGATGCTTGCAGTGAAACAGCTGTTGTCGAAAAGCCTGCAAAGCTTGAAGGCAGAAATATGCTTATGTTTCTTGCACCAAAGACTAATAAGTAATTAAAGCTAAGGAGGATACTAATATGCCTAAAATTAAAACTCACAGCGGTGCCAAAAAGAGATTCAAACTTTCTAAGAATGGTAAGGTTATCCGTGCTCACGCTAACAAAAGTCACATCTTGAACAAGAAGACAACAAAGCGTAAAAGAGGTCTTCGTCAGACTGTTGCTGCAGATAAGACAAACACAGCTCAGATCAAGCGTCTTATTCCTTACAAATAATCATTGAGGACTACTAACTAACATAAACGGAGGTAATATATAATGGCACGAGTAAAAGGTGCGATGATGACTCGCAAAAGAAGAAAAAAGACATTAAAGCTTGCTAAGGGTTACTGGGGTGCAAAATCAAGACACTTTAAAATGGCTAAACAGGCTGTTATGAAGTCCGGCAATTATGCATATATCGGTCGTAAGCAGAGAAAGAGAGATTTCCGTCGTCTTTGGATTACTCGTATTTCGGCTGCCTGCAAGGCTAACGGCACAAATTATTCAACTTTCATGAACGGCTTGAAGAAGGCTGGCATTGCTCTTAACCGTAAGATGCTCTCTGAAATTGCAATTTCAGACCCTGCTGCTTTTACTTCACTTGTTGAACAGGCTAAGAACGCTTAATTTAACTTACTTTGTAATTGCGTTTGGGTTATCCCAAACGCAATTGTTTTTTACAGAAATTTGGATGGTTTTATGACTATACTTTCAAGCAAAGATAATTCTAATATAAAAAATGCCGTAAAGCTCAGAAAAAGTGCAAAATATAGGCGTGAATCTGGACTTTTCATTGCAGAAGGTGTTCGCATTTGTATGGATGCAATGCTCAGTAAGGCATGTATTGACACCTTTTTCGCAAGTGAAAAGGCCAGTGAGAAATATGCGGATGACTTTTCAAATCTGCAAAAATATTCCGACAAAACATTCATTGTATCTGATAAGATATTTAATCAGATGTGTGATACAGAGTCGCCTCAAGGATTTCTGTGTGTAATAAAAGCACTTGACAAAACTGCTTGTTTTGATAAAATAAAGACTGGTGACAAATTTTTGGCACTCGATAATCTGCAGGATCCCGGCAATTTAGGTACAATTCTTAGAACGGCTGAGGCTCTGAATGTTACCGGTATCGTTCTTTCTGCCGATTGTTGCGATATTTACAGTCCTAAAGTTGTAAGAGGCAGTATGGGGGCAGTGTTCAGACTTCCTTTTGTTGTGTCGGATACAATTTCAGGTTATCTGAATGCACACAGTGAACTTGAATCTTATGCGGCGGTCGTATCGGCGTCGGCTGATAAGATTACAACGACTCCCTTTGTTTCGCCTTGCATCGTTGCAGTAGGTAATGAAGGAAACGGTCTTAAAGAAGAAACAATAAGTGCCTGTAAACATAAAATTACTATTCCTATGGATGGAAGAGCCGAGTCGCTTAATGCCGCCGTTGCGGCGTCAATAATAATGTGGGAAATGATGAAATGATTTCGCGTAATGCCTGTTACTGGATTTGGATTACACTTTCGATAGGCTATAATAATCCAAAGGTAAAGAGAATATCCGAAATGTATTCCGATGTGTCTGCCTTTTATTACGGCGGTATTTCGGAGTGGCGTCTTTGCGGAATTTTTTCACAAAAAGACCTTGAACGATTTTCTTCAACCGGTCTTGATGACGCTAAGAAAATCGTAGACAGATGTATTGAATGCAATTATTCGATATTATGCATTGACGATGAATTGTTTCCGAAATGTCTTTACAATATTGAATGTCCTCCTGCTCTCATATATGTAAACGGTGTTATGCCTGATATTGACAATACTTTTTCAATCGGTATTGTCGGTACTCGCAGAGCAACTAAGTATGGAATAGAAAATTCCTACCGTTTTGCATATGCACTGTCAAAATACGGAACAATTATAGTCAGCGGAGGCGCATTGGGTGTTGACGGTGCGTCGCACAGAGGCGCACTTGCTACGGACGGAATTACAATTTGTGTCAGAGGTTGCGGACTTAATTGTTCATATCTCAGGGAAAATTCAGACATTAGAAGTACAATTCCAAAAAGAGGTGCTGTCATTACAGAGTATCCGCCTGATGAAACACCGAGGAATTACTATTTCCCTGCCCGAAACAGAATTATAGCCGCTTTATCGGACGGATTGCTTGTTATGGAAGCGGGAAAGAAGAGCGGTTCGCTTATTACCGCAAATCTTGCCGCAGAACAAGGCAAAACAATTTTTGCTCTGCTCGGAAATAACAGCCCTCAGAATGAAGGTTCAAACGCTCTCATTAAAGAAGGTCTTGCAATACCCGTTACCGATTTTATGGACATACTCTGCGAGTTTGACAGCCTGTATGCAACCACTGATGATGAATTCGATATTGACAATATTTCTCTTGCTGATACGGGCAATTTTCCTGTTAAAGGTATAAGAAAACAAGCTCATTCAAGAATTTATGTTAATAAACAAAATGTTCAACAGCCGGCTAAAACCGCAGTGCCGTATGTATCAGAAAAATCAGAAACGGTTGTGCAAAAACCTGTTCATAAAGAAAACTTAAATTTGCCAAAAACAGCTCAGGATGTATATGAATACATCGGTAATGAGCCTGTTCATATAGATAAAATCTCAGCTGATTTGAAAATCCCTGTGTTTAAGGTGCTTACCTCACTTACGATGCTTGAAATGAAAGATCTTGTTTCGGCATTACAGGGAAGAAATTATATTTTAAAATAATATTTACCGAATATTCTTATTCGTTATCCGATATTCCGTTGCCCTTTTACACATAACAGGGCAGAAAGGCAGTGAAAACATATGTCAGATTTAGTAATTGTTGAGTCACCTGCTAAGGCAAAAACAATTAAAAAATACCTTGGTAGCGGTTACGAAGTTGTTGCCTCAATGGGTCATGTCCGTGATTTGCCTAAATCAAGATTAAGTGTTGATATAAAAAAGAACTTTGCTCCAAAGTATGAAATTATAAAAGGAAAAGAAAAACTTGTTGATGATTTAAAATCAGCCGCTGAAAAAAGCGAGCATATTTATTTAGCAACCGACCCTGACCGTGAGGGAGAGGCAATTTCTTGGCATCTTGCCTATATTCTCGGTTTACCCACAGATGAAACTAACCGTGTGGAATTCAATGAAATTACAAAATCCGGTGTTACAAACGGTATGAGCAATCCGAGATCAATTAATATTGATCTTGTAAATGCTCAGCAGGCAAGAAGAATTCTTGACAGACTTGTCGGTTATAAACTCAGTCCGTTTATTTCTCAGAAAATCAGAAGAGGTCTTTCTGCAGGACGAGTTCAGTCTGTTGCTGTAAGGATTATTGTTGACAGGGAAGAGGAAATCAGAAAATTTAAGCCTGAGGAATACTGGTCGATTGATGCAAAGTTCATCCCAAAGGGCAGCAGAAAATCTTTTTCTGCATCTTTATATTCCGATGAAAACGGTAAGATTAAGATTACCAACGGTGAACAGGCTGATAAAATTGAGGCTGATCTTCAAAATGCCGAGTATGTAATTACAAAGGTTAAGAACGGTACAAGAAAGAAATCTCCTGCACCTCCGTTTATAACATCAACTCTTCAGCAGGAAGCATCGAGAAAACTCGGTTTCCAGTCGAGAAGAACAATGAAGGTTGCTCAGGAACTCTACGAAGGCGTTGATATCGAAGGTATGGGTGCAACCGGTCTTATCACTTATATGAGAACAGACTCACTCAGAATTTCAAATGTTGCAATTGAAGAGGTAACCGAATACATAAAAAATTCTTACGGTGAAAAGTTTCTTCCGCCAAAGCCAAGATTTTTTAAATCAAGAAGTAATGCACAGGACGGTCATGAAGCTATAAGACCGTCAATGCCCTCTCTTACTCCCGACAGCGTAAAGGCAAGCCTTACGTCGGATCAGTATAAGCTATATAAGCTCATTTGGAACAGATTTACTGCATCACAAATGGCTGATTGTATCCAGAAAACAACACAGGCTGATATTGTTGCCAACGGTTATACATTTAAGGCGTCAGGATACAGAGTTGATTTTGAAGGCTTTACAACACTCTACGTGGAAAGCAAGGATGTTGAAGAAGAAAAGACTACACAGCTCCCCCCACTTGAAAAAGATATGATTGTGAGATGTAAAGAGTTGAAGAAAAATCAGCACTTTACACAGCCGCCTGCAAGATATACGGAGGCGTCACTCATCAAAGCACTTGAAGAATACGGCATTGGCAGACCGTCAACTTATGCCGCAACTATTACAACAATTACAAGTCATGAATATGTTAAGCGTGAGGGCAAAAGCCTTGTTCCTACGGAACTCGGTGAGGTTACAACCAATCTTATGAAAGAGCGTTTTCCAAAGATCGTTAATGTAAAGTTTACAAATCAGATGGAGGAAGACCTTGATAAGGTTGAAAAAGGAACAGAAGAGTGGCATGCTTTGCTTGACAATTTCTACGGAGATTTTGATAAAACTCTCAAAAAAGCAAAAGCAGATATGGAAGGCGTAAAGCTTCACTTAAAAGAAGACGAAACTGATATTATCTGTGACAAGTGCGGTCGTCAGATGGTTGTTAAAGTCGGCAGATACGGTAAATTTATTGCCTGCCCCGGATACCCTGAATGTAAAAACATCATTAAGTATGTAGAAAAAACGGGTGTTAAGTGTCCGAAGTGCGGCGGCGATGTCATTATCAAGCGTACAAAGACAAAAAGAATTTTTTACGGCTGCTCCAACTATCCCGAGTGTGATTTTGTAAGTTGGAATGAACCAACAAACGAGAAGTGTCCGCAGTGCGGAGGAATTCTCTTCAAGAAAAAAGGCAAAAAGCCGACATTGTTCTGTGCAACAGAGGGGTGCGGTTATACTAAAACAGCAGATACGGATGATAAATAAATGCATATTAATGTAATCGGTGCAGGACTTGCAGGTTGTGAGGCGGCAATGCAGATTGCCTCTCACGGAATAAAAGTGCATCTTTATGAAATGAAACCGAATAAAAAAACGCCTGCTCATCATACTGAGAAATACGCTGAACTTGTTTGTTCAAATTCTCTTAAAGCCATGCGTGTTGAAAGCGCCGCAGGGCTTTTGAAAGAAGAAATGCGCAGACTCGATTCTTTCCTTATGAAGTGTGCAGATGCCTGCAAAGTCCCTGCAGGCGGAGCGCTTGCCGTTGACAGAGATATTTTTTCTTCTCTTGCAACGGAAGGCATAAAGAGCTGTGAGCTTATTGAGGTTTACGAAGAAGAAGTTTGTGAAATTCCGAAAGATGAAATCACGGTTGTGGCAAGCGGACCGCTTACTTCTGAACCGCTTGCCGAATATATAAGGGGAATGTTCGGTTCCTCACTTTCGTTTTTTGATGCCGCCGCTCCTATTGTTACCGCTGAAAGTATTGACATGGAGTACGCTTTTTGTGCATCAAGATACGATAAGGGCGACGGTGACGATTATATCAACTGTCCGATGAACAAGGAGGAATATGAAACCTTCTACAATGCACTCATATCGGCAGAAAGAGCACCCTTGCATGATTGCGATGTCAGCAATCCGAAAGTGTATGAGGGCTGTATGCCTGTTGAGGTAATGGCACAAAGAGGCGAGGGAACACTTCGCTTTGGACCTATGAAACCTGTCGGTCTTGTGAATCCAAAGACAGGTCACAGACCTTGGGCGGTTCTTCAGCTCAGAAAAGAAAACAAAGCCGGCAATATGTACAATCTTGTAGGATTTCAGACTAATCTTAAATTCCCCGAACAAAAGAGAGTGTTTTCGCTTATTCCTGCACTTCATAATGCGGACTTTGTTCGTTATGGTGTTATGCACAGAAATACTTTTCTTGATTCGCCGAGAATACTTAACAGCGATTTTTCTGTTAAGGACAATCATAGTCTTTTTTTTGCCGGTCAGATTACAGGCGTTGAAGGATACATGGAATCTGCAGCTTCGGGAATTATGGCAGGTATAAATGCTTGTCGAGTTGCTGAGGGAAAAAGCACAATTACATTACCAAATGATACAATGATTGGCGCACTTTCGGCATACATCTCTGATTCGTCGGTTAAAAAGTTTCAGCCAATGGGTGCAAACTTCGGAGTTTTGCCGGAGCTTGAAAACCGACCGAGGGATAAAAAAGAGCGTGGTGCAGCTTATTCTGCAAGAGCGTTGAAAAGTTTGGATAATTATTTAAAGGATATTTAAGGTGAATGGAATGAACATAATTGTTGACGCATTCGGCGGTGATAACGCTCCATTGGAAATTATCAAAGGCTGTGTTGAGGCAGTTGCCGAATATAACATAAATGTAACTTTGACCGGTGATGAAACCAAAATTAAAAATGTATTTTCGGAAAACTCACTTTCAATGAATAATATTGATATTTGTCATTGTACACAGAAAATCACAATGGAAGATTCTGCTGAGTCCGTTCTTAAAGAAAAAAAGGACAGCTCTATGGCTGTAGGTCTTCGTTTGCTTAACGATGGCAAGGGCGATGCATTTGTCAGTGCAGGGAACAGCGGTGCATTGTGTGTCGGTGCAACTCTTGCAATAAAAAGAATCAAAGGGATTAAACGCCCCGCATTTGCTCCTGTTATGCCGTCTGAAAGCGGATTCTTTATGCTTATGGACGGCGGTGCAAATGTTGAGTGTCGTTCCGAAATGCTGTATCAGTTTGCTGTTATGGGTTCAATATATATGGAAAAGGTTATGGGTATCAAAAACCCCCGTGTCGGACTTGCCAATGTCGGTGCAGAAGAACACAAGGGAACAGAACTTTACAGAAATACGCATGAACTTCTTCAGAACAGCAAATTGAATTTCATCGGAAATGTAGAAGGCAGGGATATTCCGAACGGAGTGTGTGATGTCGTAGTTTGTGACGGCTTTACAGGTAATTTGATTCTCAAAACATATGAGGGCGTTGCTCTTGTAATGATGAATCAGATTAAAAATATGTTTATGGGCAGCGTCAAGGGTAAACTTGCAGCAGGTCTTGTTATGAAGGACCTTAAAAATATGAAAACGCATTTTGATTACAACAGATACGGCGGTGCGCCTATTCTCGGTGCATCAAAGCCGGTGTTTAAAGCACACGGAAGTGCCAAGGCTGTTACAGTTAAGAATGCTATCAGACTTTCTGTTGAATATGTAAAAGCAAACGCTATTGAAGCGATCTCTTCATCACTTTAATTTTTGCAAATAATGTTGCTTTAGGAGTTTTATAATGGAAGATTTACAAAAGAGAATCGGCTATACATTCAAAAATACAGATTTGCTTACAGAGGCACTTACTCATTCTTCTTATGCAAATGAACATAAGGCTAAACACATAAAATATAATGAAAGACTTGAATTTCTCGGTGATGCGGTACTTTCAATTGTTGTTTCCGATTATATTTTCAAGCATTGTCCCGAACTTCCCGAAGGCGAATTGACAAAGCTCAGAGCGTCACTTGTCTGCGAGAAAACTCTTTTTGAATTTGCTAAGCAGATTGAACTCGGGAAGTACCTTGTGTTAAGTAAAGGCGAAAGAAACAACGGCGGTGCAGAACGCCCGTCAATTCTTTCGGATGCCTTTGAGGCTTTGATTGCAGCAATTTATATTGACGGTGGTATTGATCCTGCGTCGAAACATATTCTTAATTTTGTAATTCCTGCAATCAAGAACTCAAAGAAGAAGAAGCTTAACGATTATAAAACCGCCTTGCAGGAGATTATCCAGAAAAATCCCGGTGAACAGCTTGAATATGTTCTCGTGGGTGAAAGCGGTCCTGACCACAACAAACACTTTGTTGTTGAAGTTCATCTCAACAGTAATGTAATCGGCAAAGGCGGCGGAAGAAGTAAGAAAGAAGCGGAACAACAGGCCGCCAGAGAAGCTTTGGAGCTGATGGGTTATTAAACACAGTAATGTATCAATTTTTATTCCGCACAACGGTTGTCCGCATATGTGCAGTTTTTGCAATCAAAATAAGATAACAGGTCAGGCATATCAGCCGACTCCCCTTGATGTTGAACAGACACTTGGTAAAGCGGCTTCTGATTTGGACGAACGCACCAAAAATGCTGAGATTGCATTTTTCGGCGGAAGTTTTACAGCTATTGACAGAACCTATATGTTATCTCTCCTTGATGCAACTAAAAAGTTCAGAGATAAATTTTGCGGAATAAGAATTTCTACCCGTCCCGACTATATTGATAAAGAAATTCTTGATATTTTGAAAAGCTATGGTGTGACATCAATTGAACTTGGTGCGCAATCTATGTCCGACGATGTACTGCTTGCAAATGACAGAGGACATAGCGCTGAAAGTGTTTTCAAATCCTCAGAGCTTATTAAAAGTTATGGCTTTTCACTTGGCTTGCAGATGATGACGGGACTGTATAAATCAGATATTCAAAAGGATTTATACACAGCCGAAACATTTGTGAAAATTAATCCCGATACCGTAAGAATCTATCCTACGGTTATCATGAAAGATACAAAGCTTGCCGAACTTTACCTTAACGGAGAATACACACCGTATAGTCTTGAAAAGTCCGTCAACCTTTGTTCAAAGCTGATTGGACTTTTTGAAAAGAACAATATAAAAATTATCAGGCTCGGACTTCATTATTCCGACAGCCTTGTAAATAACAGCTACGGTGACAACTATCACCCGGCTTTTAAGGAATTGTGCGAAAATAAGCTTTTTTACGATAAGTTTATCGAAAAAGCAAAAGATTTTCCCGATTTGAATGAAATTAAAACGGTTGTTATCAATTCTAAATCTCTGTCAAAATTTCTCGGACAAAAGAGAAGTAATGTAAACAAATTGAATGAACTCGGATATAATTTTGCGGTTTGTTTTGACGATACTTTGCAGAAATATGAATTATATTTAAAACAGGAGCTTGCTGATGCGATTAAAGTCTTTGGAAATTCAAGGTTTCAAGACCTTTCCCGATAAAACTAAATTATCTTTTGAACAGGGAATTACCTCGGTTGTCGGTCCTAACGGTTCAGGCAAAAGTAACATCAGTGACGCTATCCGCTGGGTTCTCGGTGAACAGTCACCGAAGAGCCTTCGTTGTGCCAAAATGGAAGATGTTGTCTTTAACGGAACAGATAAGCGTAAAAGACAGGGCTATGCCGAAGTTACTCTGAATATTGACAACAAAGACCGTGCCCTTGATTTTAATGGTGATGACATAGCCGTTACAAGAAGATACTACAGAAGCGGCGAAAGCGAATATCTTATCAATAAAGCGGCTGTTCGTCTTAAAGACATCAACGAACTCTTTATGGACACAGGCCTCGGTCGTGACGGTTATTCAATGATCGGTCAGGGTAAGATTGACAGCATTGTTTCTTCAAAGGGTGAGGACAGACGAGAAATTTTTGAAGAAGCTGCGGGTATTTCTCGCTACAGATACAGAAAAATTGACGCTGAGAGAAAGTTGAAAAGTACGGAGGACAACCTTTTAAGACTTCGTGATATTGTAACCGAACTTGAAGAAAGAGTCGGCCCTCTTGAAAAGCAATCTGAAAAAGCTCAAAAATTTCTTGAATATTCCGAAGAAAAAAGAGGTCTTGAAATTGCACTCTGGCTTTTAACTCTTGACCGTTCACAAAATGAATTAAAGGTTCAGGATGAGAAAATTTCAATTGCAAAATCTCAATATGATGACGCAGAAACCGCACTTGAACAAATTCAGACCGAAAGTGAAGAAATTTACATAAGAAACGGTGAGTATTCTTCTAAAATAGAAAATATCAGAACCGAAATCACGGATATTGAATCGCAGATTTCAGAGAAGCGTTCTCTTGTGTCTGTTGCGGAGAATGATATTCTGCATAACAATGAAAATATTGACAGAATAAAAAATGATATTGCACAGTTTGATGTCAATGCGGATGAACTTGTAAAAAGAATTGCCGATAAGGAAAAAGAAATTTCGGAACTTGACACTGATATAATCGCTAAAAAGAAAAAGTACAGTGAGCTTTCGGAACAGCTTAACGAAATTAATACGACTTCAGGTAAAAGCAGTGATGTTTTGCAGGAAATTACTGCCGAACTTTCTGTTCTTACTTCAAAGTCGGCTGATGCAAGAGTTACCGAGATGACTGCCGAAAGCACGGTTTCGGAACTTAATTCAAGAATAGAATCTTTAATTTCATCTAATGACGAAAAGAAAACGCAGTCTGAAGAACTTGCTGATATTTCAAAAGATTATGATAATAAAATCGGTGTTGCAAAAGAAAAAATTGAATCGCTGAAAAATACAATAGACGGTTTACAACTTAAATTGTCTTCAAAAGAAAAGAAAAAAGACGAACTCCGTGAAGAAAGCAACAAACTTATGCTTGATGTCAAGGAGCATATGAGAAAAATTTCATTCCTTGAAAATCTTGAGCGTAATCTTGAGGGCTTTTCAAAGAGCGTAAAAACAGTTGTCAATGCTCAAAGTCATGGCAAGGTTCACGGAATATGCGGTCCTGTTTCACGAGTAATTTCAGTTCCGAAAGAATACGGAGTTGCAATTGAAACGGCCCTCGGTTCGGCTATGCAGAACATTGTAACCGAAACCGATGAGGATGCAAAGCGGGCAATTAGATATCTTAAATCCGTTGACGGCGGTCGAGCAACATTTCTTCCGCTTAACACAATCAAGCCGAGAGAACTCCGTGAAAACGGTCTTGAAGATTGCTACGGATTTGTAGGGGTTGCCGCAAATCTTTGTTCATGTGATAATAAATACAACGGAATCCTCTATTCCTTACTCGGCAAAATTGTGATTGCAGAGGATTTGAACTGCGCAACAACAATTGCTAAGAAATATTCTTACAGATTTAAAATTGTAACTCTTGACGGTCAGGTTGTTAATGCCGGCGGTTCACTCACAGGCGGTTCGCTTAACAGAAACACAGGACTTCTCAGCAGAGCAAATGAGATTGAAACACTTAAAAAGCAGACTGCAGTCCTTGAACAGAAATCAAAAGATGCCGAAAACAGAAGTATTGAAATTTCTCGTGAATATTCGGCGCTTGAGGCTCAGCTTCTCGGTTCAAGAGCAGATCTTTCAAATCTTCGACAAGACCTTGTAAGACTCGAGGCTGAAAAGAGAGCTTGTGACAATGAACTTGCCAATGCAGGTGCTTCTGTTGAAAATTCAATGAATGAAATTACAAATTGTCGTCTGAGAATTGAAACTCTTGAAAAAGATAAAAATTCCGCAAAGCAGCTCCTTGTTGAACTCAATAAGAAAATCCTTGCTGCCGAAGAAAAGGTAAATGAACTTACGGGCAGCAGAGCAGAGCTTACAAAAAAGCGTGAAGAAATTTCTTTGCAGTTACAGAATCTGCGACTTGAAATTGTTTCTTCGCAAAAGGATATCGACGCTCTTAATTCGGATATTGTTTTTGCAAAATCAACAGGCAATGAAAATCTTGAAAGAAAAGCAGAATTAAATCAAGAGATTGAGAGAATCAAAAGTGTTATTCTTGAAAAGACAGAGCTTATAAATTCTACAAATGCAGAAATTGAAAAGTTGATTGCCAATCAGAACGAACGCTCAAAAGCTATTGAAAAAATCAATGCTGACAGAGAACAGCTTGAAAAACGCAGTGCCGAAATCAGAACGATTGAGCGTGATAAAACATCAGAGCGTGAAACCTCGGGCAGAGAGCTTGCCAGACTTGAAGAGAGAAAAATCAACATTCAGAAGCAGTATGATGATATTATCTCAAAGCTTTGGGAAGAATACGAACTGACAAGACGAGAGGCAGAAGATTGTGCCGTTGAAATTGATGACTCAAAACAGGCGCAGAGGCGACTTAACGAGCTTAAACAAAAAATCAGGTCTTTGGGAAATGTAAATGTATCCGCTATTGAAGAGTACAAAGAAGTTTCCGAAAGATATGAATTTATGAGCGCACAGGTAAATGATGTTGAAAAGTCAAAGAAAGAGATTGAAAAGCTTATTACTGACCTCACAAAGCAGATGAAAGAAGTGTTTGTCGAGAGCTTTGATCAGATTAATAAGAACTTTACCTACACCTTCAAAGAACTTTTCGGCGGCGGTACAGCGTCACTTTCGCTTGCGGATCCGGAAAATATTCTGACAAGCGGAATTGATATTCTTGTTCATCCGCCGGGTAAGATTGTTATAAATCTTGAGGCGTTGTCAGGCGGTGAAAAAGCGCTTGTTGCAATTGCACTTTATTTTGCTATAATGAAAGTAAGACCTGCTCCGTTCTGCGTAATGGACGAGATAGAGGCGGCTCTTGATGATGTAAATGTTTATCGTTTTGCCGCATATCTTCGCAGAATGACAGATAATACACAGTTTATTCTCATTACGCATCGCCGTGGTACAATGGAAGAAGCCGATGTGCTTTACGGTGTTACAATGCAGGATGAGGGCATTTCAAAATTACTCGAACTTCGTTCAACCGAAGTTGCGGAAAAACTCGGTATAGATTCAAAGTAATTATAAGGACAGTGATAATATGGGATTTTTCAAAAAGATTAAAGAGGGACTGAAAAAAACTCGTGATGCGGTTGTAGGTCAGATTGACTCAATGCTCAAATCTTTTACAAAAATTGACGATGAGCTTTTTGAAGAACTTGAAGAATTGCTCGTTATGGGCGATGTAGGTGTTCCGACAGCCGAAAAGATTTGTAAAGAACTCAGAGAAAGAGTAAAAAAGGAAGGTATAAAAGATCCGTCTGAAATTACTTCGCTTCTCAAAGAAATTATTGCCGATATGCTCAGAGGCGGTGAAGAACTTGATCTTGCAACATCTCCGTCAATTATTCTTGTAATCGGAGTAAACGGTGTAGGAAAAACAACTACAATCGGTAAACTTGCAAATGCACTTTCAAAAGAGGGCAAAAAAGTTATTCTTGCCGCAGCCGATACATTCAGAGCTGCCGCAATTGAACAGCTTGAAATTTGGGCAGACAGAAGCAAGTGCGAAATTATTAAGCAGAAAGAAGGCAGTGATCCTGCTGCTGTAATTTATGATGCAATTTCAGCCGCAAAGGCAAGACATGCAGATGTAATAATCTGTGATACTGCGGGCAGACTTCATAACAAAAAGCACCTTATGGATGAGCTTGCAAAAATCAACCGTGTAATTGACCGTGAGCTTCCGGATGCGTCAAAAGAAAAGCTTCTTGTTCTTGATGCGACAACAGGTCAGAATGCGGTTAATCAGGCTGAGCAGTTCAGACAGGCAACCGGAATTACGGGTATTGTTCTTACAAAGCTTGACGGCACTGCAAAAGGCGGTGTAGTTCTTGCAATTAAGGACGGTCTTGGCATCCCTGTTAAATATATCGGTGTAGGCGAGCAAATTGACGATTTACAGCCGTTTAATCCCGATGCTTTTGCAGACGCACTTTTCAGCATTAAGGAATGATGAATATGAAGTTTATAATTGCAAGCAATAACAAAAAGAAACTTGTCGAACTTGAAAGAATACTTAATCCGCTCGGAATCAATGCGGTTACTCCGAAAGAAGAGGGAATAACTCTTGATGATGTAGATGAGAACGGAACTACTTTTGCCGAAAACGCTTTTCTCAAAGCTAATGCGGCTTATTTAAAAACGGGACTTCCGGCTGTTGCCGATGATTCGGGTTTGTGTGTTGACGCTCTTGACGGCAGACCCGGCGTTTACACGGCTCGCTATGGCGGTGAAGGCTTGACAGATGAAGAAAGATACATTAAACTTCTTGATGAGATGAAAAATGTCGATGATGACAAGCGTTCTGCTCACTTCACTTCTTCAATCTGTTGTATTCTTCCCGACGGTTCAAAGATAACAGCCGAGGGTATTTGTGAAGGTAAAATTGGTTATGAGCCAATCGGCAAAGACGGATTTGGTTATGATCCGATTTTTATGTTTGGCGACAAGAGTTTTGCAGAGCTTTCAGCCGAAGAAAAGGATGCCGTAAGTCATCGAGGAAAGGCTTTGACAGAACTTAAAGCTAAACTTGAAAACTATTTCAAAAACAACTGATTTGAAAGGAATTAATATATGTTGAACAGCAAACAGAGAGCATTTCTCAGAGGACTTGCAAATCGTATTGATACAATTCTTATTGTTGGTAAGGGTGAAATTACGGATAATATCATCAAACAGGCAGACGATGCTCTTACGGCAAGAGAAATTATAAAAGGTAAGGTTCTTGAAAACAGTGCATATTCATCAAGAGAAGCTGCCGAAGCTATCGCAGAAAAATGTTCTGCGGATGTTGTTCAGGTAATCGGTTCAAAATTTGTACTTTACAGAAGAAACGATGATGAGCCTGTTATCGAGCTTCCAAAGGCAAAGAAGTAATTATGAAAACAGGTGTTTTCGGCGGAACTTTTAATCCTGTTCACAAAGGACACATAATGCTTGCCGAGTATTGTATGGACAGCGTTGGACTTGATCGTATTATTATGATACCTACGGCTGTTCCGCCGCACAAAATAAGCAAGAATCTTGCAAGCGAAAACGATCGTCTTAATATGTGTGTACTTGCGTGCAAGGGAAAGAAAAACTTTTCTGTGTCCGATATCGAAATTAAAAGACAGGGAAAAAGCTACACCTACGAAACTGTTACACAGCTAAAAGAAATTTATCCTGATGATCACTTATATACAATAATGGGTGCAGATATGTTTCTGACTCTGGATAGGTGGAAAAATCCCAAAATTATATTTGAAAAATCGTCAATAATAACAATTCCCCGTGATGATGAAAATAAGTCTGAACTTGAAAAATTCTACAAGAATGTTCTGAAACCTATGGGAGCAGATGCGGTTATTCTGCCAAATCCCGTAATAAGCGTATCGTCAACATTCATAAGGGATAACCTTGATGAATTTGATTTGATAAGCGGTATGCTTGATAAAAGTGTTTACGATTATATTATAAAAAATAATTTATATCGGAAGTGAGTGCTTTGAATATCTCTGATTACAAAAAAATAATCCGTGAAAGAATGGGCGATTACAGATTTAGTCATAGTGTAAATGTTGCGAAAGAGGCGAAAAAGCTCGCAAAACATTATGGTGCTGATGAAAATAAGGCTGAGATTGCCGGTATTTTGCATGATATAACCAAAGAAATGCCAAAGGAACAGCAGTTGCAAATTATTATCGACAGTGGTATAATTTTAGACAATGTTCAACTTCATGCACCAAAGCTTTGGCACGGAATGAGCGGAAGCATTGTTGTCCGTGATGAGCTTGGCATTGACGATGAAGATATACTCAACGCAATAAGGTATCACACAACAGGACGAGCGGGAATGAGTCTTTTGGAAAAAGTTATTTTTACCGCTGATTTTACTTCCGAGGAGCGTACATACAGCGGTGTGGCAACAATGAGAAAGAAATCTAAAAAGAGCCTTGAGGAGGCTATGCTTTACGGCTATCAGTTTACATTCAAGGATCTTTCTAAAAGACAGCTTGCGATTCATCCCGATGAAGTTGCCTGCTATAATGAAATTGTTCTGCAAATATCCCAAACGAAAGGAAAAAACAAATGAGTTCTTACGATGAAGCAATACTTGCAGCAAAAGCCCTGAGTTCAAAAAAGGGACTTGATATTCAGATTATAAAAATTGCCGATGTTTCTGTTCTTGCCGACTATATGGTAATTGCAACAGGTACAAGCTCAACCCATGTCAAGGCGCTTGCCGATGAGGTTGAATACAAGCTTGATCAGGCAGGAATTTCGGTAAGTCATATAGAAGGTTACAGATCAAATTCATGGATTCTTCTTGACTACATTGATGTTATTGTCAATGTGTTTGATGATGAGGCCCGTGATTTTTATGACCTTGAAAGACTTTGGCAGGACGGCGAAAGCGTTGACCTGACAGGTATCGTTGATTAATTGCAGGAGGGGTTACTTTGAAATACAATCATAAAGCAGTAGAAGAGAAATGGCAAAAAATCTGGGAAGATAAAGGTGTGTTCCATGCAAGTGATGACACAGAAAAAGAAAAGTTTTATGCTCTTATCGAGTTCCCGTATCCGTCGGGACAGGGCCTTCATGTAGGTCATCCCCGTCCGTACACAGCACTTGATACAGTTGCAAGAAAACGCAGACTTGAGGGTTACAATGTTCTTTATCCTATCGGTTGGGACGCTTTCGGCCTTCCTACCGAAAACTATGCGATCAAGAATCACATTCACCCTGAAATCGTAACAAAGAAGAATATTGCCCGCTTTAAAAAGCAGATTCAGTCACTCGGTATTTCTTTTGACTGGAGCAGAGAAATCAATACAACAGATCCCGAATACTACAAGTGGACTCAGTGGATTTTTATTCAGCTCTATAAGCACGGTCTTGCTTATAAGAAAGAGATGAATGTAAACTGGTGTACTTCGTGCAAATGCGTTCTTGCAAACGAAGAAGTTGTAAACGGCGTTTGCGAGCGTTGCGGAAGTGAAGTCGTTCACAAGGTTAAGTCACAGTGGATGCTTAAAATTACAGAATATGCAGACAGACTTATCAATGACCTTGACCTTGTAAATTATCCTGACAGAGTAAAAGCACAGCAGAAGAACTGGATTGGCAGAAGTAAGGGTGCGGAGGTTGATTTTACAACTACAACAGGCGACACACTTACAATTTATACAACTCGTGCCGATACACTTTACGGTGCTACATACATGGTAATTTCTCCTGAACACCCAATGATTGAAAAGTGGGCTGACAAGATTTCTAATATGGACGAAATCAAGAAGTATCAGGAGGCTGCCGCTCGTAAGTCTGACTTTGAAAGAACAGAGGTAGCTAAAGAAAAGACAGGCGTCAGAATTGACGGTGTTAATGCTATAAACCCTGTAAACAATAAGGAAATCCCGATTTTTATTTCTGACTATGTTCTTGTATCATACGGTACAGGTGCTATTATGGCTGTTCCTGCTCACGATACCCGTGACTGGGAATTTGCAAAAAAATTCGACCTTCCTATTATTGAAGTTGTTAAAGGTGGCAATGTTCAGGAAGAGGCTTACACAGATTGTGCCAAGGGTATTATGGTTAACTCGGGCATGCTTGACGGCCTTACTGTTGATGAAGCAAAGAAGAAAATTATTGACTGGCTCACAAGTGAGGGTAAGGGCCATTCAAAGGTTAACTACAAACTCCGTGACTGGGTATTCTCCCGTCAGCGTTATTGGGGCGAGCCTATTCCGATGGTATATTGTGAGAAGTGCGGCTATGTTCCGATTGATGAAAAAGACCTTCCGCTCAGACTGCCTATGGTTGAGTCATATGAACCGACTGATAACGGAGAATCACCGCTTGCCAAGATGACAGACTGGATTAACACAACCTGTCCTTGCTGCGGCGGTAAGGCTAAGAGAGAAACCGATACAATGCCTCAGTGGGCAGGTTCATCATGGTACTATCTCAGATATATGGATCCGCACAATAAGAATGCCATTGCATCAAAAGAGGCTCTTAACTACTGGTCACCTGTTGATTGGTACAACGGCGGTATGGAGCATACAACTCTCCACCTTCTTTACAGCCGTTTCTGGCATAAGTTCCTCTATGATATCGGTGTTGTTCCTACTCCGGAACCATACGCTAAGCGTACTTCACACGGCATGATTCTCGGTGAAAACGGCGAGAAAATGAGTAAATCAAGAGGCAATGTCGTAAATCCCGATGAAATCGTTGACGAATACGGTGCAGATACAATGCGTTTATATGAAATGTTCATTGGTGACTTTGAAAAGGCTGCTCCGTGGAGTAAGGCAAGCATCAGAGGCTGTCGCAGATTCGTTGAGCGTTACTGGAATCTTCAGAGTGTTCTCGTTGACGGTGATAAAATCCGACCTGAGCTTGAAGGTGTATTTAACAAGGCAATCAAAAAGGTTGGCGAGGATATTGAAAATATAAAGTTCAATACTGCTATCGCAACTCTTATGGCTTTAATCAACGATATTTCAAATGTAAAGTCAATTAATAAAGAAGAACTCAGAATTTTCTCAATTCTCCTTAATCCGTTTGCTCCTCATGTTACGGAAGAAGTTTACGAGGCTTGTAAGCTTGGCAACGGTATTCTTGCCGAAGCCGAGTGGCCTGAATATGATGAGTCAAAATGCGTTGACGAAAGTGTAGAAATTGTTGTTCAGGTAAACGGCAAAATTAAAGCTAAGCTTAACATTCCTGTTGATGCAGACAAGGATGCTGTTCTTGATCTTGCAAAAAATGATGAGAATGTCAAAAAGGCTATTGACGGAATGAAAATTATTAAAGAAATTGTTGTTCCGAAGAAACTTGTAAACCTTGTTGTTAAGCCATAATTCAACTTTTAAAATTAATTTGACCTAAATTTCTACAATGCTATTGACATTATTCGAGTTATAATGTATAATAACATTTGCAATTATATGCAAATTACCCATGCCCGGTGGCAGATGGGAGGGAAGATAGATGGCAGAGATTAGACTTAAAGAGAATGAATCCCTTGAAAGTGCTTTAAGAAGATTCAAAAAGCAGTGTGCCAGAGCTGGCGTTATTGCTGAGGTTCGCAAAAGAGAAGCTTATGAAAAGCCCTCTGTAAAGCGTAAGAAAAAATCCGAAGCAGCTCGCAAACGCAAATACAGGTAATCAAACAGGCGGACAGAGCATTCTGTCCGCTTTTTGTTTTATCTTCATATTTCTTTTAAAAAAGGTGACACTATGAAAAAGATTCTTGTTATACTCGGACCTAACCTCAATATGGTAGGCGTCCGTGAAAAGGGAATATACGGAGAAGAAACTGCCTCCGATATTGAAAAGCAGATTATTTCATATGCAGAAAGCAACGGCTTTTCTGCCGAAGTTTTTCAGTCAAATCACGAGGGAGATCTTATCGATAAAATTCATTCGGCAAAGGGTAACTTTGACGGTGTTGTAATTAACGCAGGCGCTCTCACACATTACAGTTATGCTTTAAGAGATGCCATTGCTTGTGTAAAGATTCCTTTTGTAGAGGTTCATATGTCTAATATTCACGCAAGAGAAGAGTTCAGACATACATCTGTAATCGCACCTGTTTGTACCGGTCAGATTGCAGGTTTTGGCAAAAACAGTTACTTTCTCGCAATCAATGCATTAAAGGACTTGATGTAATGCAAAACTCTTTATTTGAGCAAAGACTTGAAAATTTAAAGACATTTCTTGACAGTAACAGTCAGGCTGTTTTGTTGACTAATGAGAAGAATATCGGCTATTTTTGCGGATTCTTTCACAGCGAAGGCTATTTGCTTGTGACTGAAAATGAAACTGTTCTTTTTGTTGATTTCAGATATTATGAGGCTGCTTTAAAAAAATCAAGCGGATGCAGGGTTGTTTGTTTTACTAAGTTGTTTAAAGACCTTATAAGCGAATTGAAGAACAATTCTGTTGTGAATGTATTTTTTGAGGCATCCGATATTACGGTTGAAAAATATAATCGTTTTAAAAAGGCTTTTTTAGAAAATAATATTGAGTGCGTTTGTGACGGCAGTCTTGATCATAAGATTGAAGAAATCAGATGTATCAAGGATGAATCAGAAATTAAAAAAATAGCTAAAGCACAGGAGATAACCGAAAAGTCATATCTTGAAGTGTTGAATTACCTAAAACCCGGTGTCAGCGAACGCAGGGTTGCACTTGAGCTTGAACACCTCATAAAGCTTAACGGCGGTGAAGGTGTTTCATTTGATCTCATTACGATTACAGGCAAAAAGACTTCATTGCCTCACGGAGTTCCGTCAGATGATATTGTCAGTAAGGGAGATTTCTTTACTTTTGATATCGGCTCAATTTTTGACGGCTATCACAGCGATACTACGCGTACGGTAGCAATCAAGTCGGCTGACGAAGAAATGAAAAAGGTTTATGACATCGTATTAAAAGCTCAGCTTGCTGTACTTGACAGCGTAAAACCAGGAGCAAAATGTTCTGATGTCGATAAAATTGCAAGAGATATAATCTCGGAAAACGGTTACGGAAAATATTTCGGTCATGCAACCGGTCACGGTGTAGGACTTGATATCCACGAATCTCCCGTTGTATCTCCGAGAAGTGAAACAATGCTGAAAAAAGGTATGATAATAACCGATGAACCGGGAATATATCTGCCTGGTAAATTCGGTGTTCGCATTGAAGATATGCTTTGTGTGACTGATGCAGGGTACAAAAACTTTGTTTCACTCCCCAAAGAACTCATTATTGTGTAATAAAAGTCTTGCATTTTTTGTCATTGTTATGTATAATGTAAATTGTTATATTACGGCATACATTACCGTATTTCCGTATGAAAGATAATTAGGAGGTATTACTAATGATATCAGCAGGTGATTTCAGAAACGGCGTTACATTTGAAATGGACGGTCAGGTTGTATCAATCATTGAATTCCAGCATGTAAAGCCCGGTAAGGGTGCTGCATTTGTAAGAACTAAAATCAGAAATGTTATTACAGGCGCAGTAGTTGAAAAAACTTTCAACCCGAACGATAAGTATCCCACAGCTTTCATTGACAGAAAGGATATGGAATACAGCTATTCAGACGGCGATCTTTACTACTTCATGGATACAGAAACATGGGAGCAGATTCCGATTAACAAGAGCGTTCTCGGTGACAACTTTAAGTTTGTTAAGGAAAATATGGTGTGCAAGGTTCTTTCTTACAAGGGCAATGTATTCGGCATTGAGCCCCCAAACTTTGTTGAACTTAAGGTTACAAAGACAGATCCCGGCTTTAAGGGTGACACAGCAACCAACGCTACAAAGCCTGCAACTCTTGAAACAGGTGCTGAAATTAAAGTTCCTCTCTTTATTGATGAGGGCGAGGTTATTCAGATCGACACAAGAACAGGCGAATATATGGGCAGAGCATAATTTCTGCGGGAGAATCAGTTATGAATCTTACTGAAAAAATTTCTTACATTCGCGGTCTTTGCGACGGTTTGGAGCTTGATGAGTCAAAACCTGAAGTAAAGGTTCTTAATGCAATCGTTGATCTTCTTGATGATATGGCTTTTGAAGTATCTGACATGGAAGAACTTTACGATGAGTTAAGCGTTCAGGTTGACGAAATTGATCAGGATCTTGCTGATGTTGAGTCTGATGTTTACGATGACGAGGACTATGACATTGAAGATTATGACGATGAAGATGACGATTACGATTTTGATGATGAAGAGAATCCTTTTTATGAGGTGACTTGTGATTCATGCGGTCAGAAGCTTAATGTTTCCGAAGATGTCCTTCTTGAAGGCGAAATCGAGTGTCCTAACTGCGGTGAGAACCTTGAGTTTGATTTTTCAGAGCTTTTCAGCAATGAGGAAGATGACGAGTGTGATGCCGATTGTGCATCATGCGACGGTTGTTCAGACACAGAAGAATAATTAACAAAACTAACACCCTTCGTATAGTATATACGAGGGGTGTTTTTATGTTGTACAGAAAAAGGTGTAAAAGAAAATTTGTTCTTTTAAAGAAAATACTTCTTTCTGTGGTTTTACTGATTATCGGTGTTACTGTTTTCTGCGAGGTGCATTTGTCAGATTTCAGACCGGAGTACATAAGAATTCAGGCTGAAATATTGTCTGTAAATTCTGTCTGCGATGCAGTGAATAACACACTTGACAAGCTTAATTATTCTTACAGTGATATTGCAAAGATTAATTGTGATAAAAACGGAAATGTGCAGTCCATCGAAACGGATTCATTCAAAATCAACAGAATTAAAGCCGACATCACGAAAGCCGTACAAAAGGAAATAGCTAAGGTATATGACAATGAAATTGAAATACCTCTCGGTGCATTTACGAATATTACAATACTCTCAAATGTCGGACCTTGCATTCCCGTAAGTTTCAATCTTACAGGAAGCTTTTCCTCGGAAGTTATAAGTACATTTGAACAAGCGGGAATAAATCAGACAATCCACCATATAAAGCTTTTGCTCACCTCAAAAATAATGACAACCTCGCTTGATTATTCAGGCAAAATAACATTTACTACCGATTTTGAAATTGCACAATCCGTAATAGTGGGTAATATACCGTCCGGATACGGTTCTCTGTTTCAGACTTATAAGAAGTAAATTTTGAAAAACCTGTGAAAAACATTGAAAAACCGTATATCTTGTGTTATAATCTAACAGTTAATACAATGGGTTAGGAGGCATTTCTTTGCCTGACAGTCAGAAAATTTCCGAAAAACAATCGGAGTATATGAATTTAATAGCTGAAATTATGGATATCCGCAAAAGAGGAGAGAAGCCTGTTGCGTATATCAGAACATACGGCTGCCAGCAGAATGTGGCTGATAGTGAAAAAATTAAGGGTATGCTTGAACAGTCGGGATTTGAGTTTGCAGATGAACCGGACAATGCGGATTTCATACTTTTCAATACCTGTGCCGTAAGAGAACATGCTGAGGACAGAGTGTTCGGCAATGTAGGTGCATTAAAAAATCTAAAGCGTAAGCATCCGCAGATTCTTATTGCTTTGTGCGGTTGTATGATGGAGCAGGAGCATGTTGCCAATAAAATTTACAAGAGCTTTCCTTTTGTAGGACTTGTGTTTGGTACTCATTCATTGCACCATTTTCCTGAGCTTATGTATAACGCTCTTCTTGACGGCAAAAGAGTGTTTGAAAGAGGTAATGACGATAATCAACTTTATGAGGGATTTCCTGTTAAGCGTGACGGCACTTTCAAGGGTTGGTTACCGATTATGTACGGTTGCAACAACTTCTGTACATATTGCGTTGTGCCTTATGTAAGAGGCAGAGAACGCAGCCGTGAAAAGAATATTATTGTTTCTGAGGCTAAAAATATGATTGAGTCGGGTTATAAAGACATTACCCTTCTCGGTCAGAATGTAAATTCCTACGGAAAAGGGCTTTCCGAGAAAGTAAACTTTTCACAGCTTTTGCGTGAGGTCGATTCAATTGACGGAGATTATTGGCTTCGCTTTATGACATCTCACCCGAAGGATTGTTCAAAGGAACTTATTGACACAATTGCATCGGGTACTCATATAAGCAAGCATCTTCACCTTCCGTTCCAATGCGGTTCGGACAGAGTGCTTAAAGCGATGAATCGTCACTATGACCGCAGAAAGTATCTTGAAATAATCAATTATGCTAAAGAGAAAATTGACGGTCTTTCACTTACAAGTGATATCATTGTAGGTTTTCCGGGTGAAACATATGAAGATTTCAAAGAAACTTTATCGCTTATCCGTGAGGTTGAGTTTACATCGCTCTTTACCTTCATTTTCTCACCGAGAGTAGGTACTCCTGCGGCTAAAATGGACGATCCGATTTCCGCTGAAGAAAAATCAAAATGGTTCCGTGAACTTCTTGATGTTCAGGAAGAAATTGCGGCAAAGCGTTGTTCTTCAATGGTTGGCAAAACCGAAAAGGTACTTATTGAAGGTGAAAACGATAAGAACGGTGAATTGTGCGGTCGTACAAGCGGTAACATAATAGTTGAGCTTGAAGGATCAAAGGACTGTATCGGAACATTCAGAAATGTAAAAATAACAAAGGCTCGCAACTGGATATTAAAGGGTGAGCTTGTAAAATAATCGGAGGTTAAAACTATGGATATCATTGAGAAAGCAAGAGAACTTGGAAGACTCATTCAGGAAGAAGACTCATATAAAAAATTGCAGGACGCTCAGAAGAATGCAGATGCAGATATGGAGCTTCAGCGTCTTATCGGTGAATTCAATCTTAAAAGAATGTCAATAAACAATGAAGCATCAAAAAAAGAGAGAGATCAGGAAAAGCTTTCTAAGCTTAATACCGAGATGAGAGAGGCATATTCTCAGATTATGTCAAACGAAAATATGATTGCCTACAATGATGCAAAGGCTGCTTTTGATGTTGTTGCAAACAGAGTTCTCGCAATTGTTCAGCAGTCTGCTGAGGGCGCAGATCCCGAAACTGCTGATTACAGCCAGTCATCATGCTCAGGCAGTTGTGCTACATGCGGCGGTTGCGGCTGATAAACGGTTCTAAATTTTGTTAAGGAAGTGAAACAAATGGCGGAGTTATCTCCAATGATGCAACAGTATTTCAAAATTAAAGAAGAAAACAAAGACAGCATTTTGTTCTTCCGACTTGGAGATTTCTACGAAATGTTTTACGATGATGCAAAGCTTGCATCAAAGGAGCTTGAACTTACTCTTACAGGAAGGGACTGCGGACAGGCCGAGCGTGCTCCCATGTGCGGAGTTCCGTTTCACAGCTGTGAGGGTTACATTGCAAGACTTGTTGCAAAGGGCTATAAGGTTGCAATTTGCGAACAGACGGAAGATCCTGCAAAGGCAAAAGGTCTTGTAAAGCGTGATATTATTCGAGTAATTACTCCCGGTACCGTAATGGAATCGAGTATGCTTGATGAGAGCAAAAACAACTACATTTGCTGTATGTATTCTAAAAATAAAACTATAGGACTTTGTTTTTGCGATATTTCCACAGGTGAATTATACGCTACGGAAATCAGGGGTAATGACAGCTATAATGTTCTTACCAATCAGCTTACAAGCTATAATCCCCGTGAAATTCTCATCGGCGGTGATATTGTAAAGCTGAAAGAACTGCCTAAGTTCATTAAAGCGAAGCTTTCGGCAGGAGTTGAAATGCTTGAGGATGAAAAATTTGACGAGTCGGTATGTACTGATGTTGTAAAATCACAGTTTGCGGATGAATACAGTACCGTATCTGACAAATCTGTTGTTGTGTGCGTTCTCGGTGCATTGCTTTCATATCTTCGTGATACTCAGAAAACGGGACTTGAAAGAATAAATCACATTGAGTTCTACAAAGAAAATCAATATATGAGTCTTGATTACAACACACAGCGTAATCTTGAGCTCACACAAACAATGCTGACAAAGGATAAAAAAGGTTCACTTTTGTGGGTGCTTGACAAGACAAAAACCGCAATGGGCAAACGCCTTATGCGTTCATGGCTTGAACATCCTTTGCTTAATATAACTTCAATTAACAACCGTCAGAGTGCAATTGAAGAGCTTGTAAACGATAATATGCTCCGTATGGATGTTACAGACACACTCTCGGGTATATTTGACATTGAAAGACTTATGACAAGAATCGTTTACGGTTCTGCAAATGCAAGAGATTTGCGTTCACTCTGCGGAGCAATTCAGAATCTTCCGCAGATTTCGGATTTGCTCGTTGATTGTAAATCGGTTTATCTTAAATATATTTATAAAAGCATTGATAAGCTTGAGGACATTTATTCTCTTATTGATTCTGCAATCGTTGAAGAACCTCCGTTTACAGTCCGTGAGGGCGGTATGATTAAGAGAGGCTATAACGAAGAGCTGGATTCCGTGACAGGCGATATGAATGACTCAAAGGGAATTCTTGCCCGTATTGAGGCTGAACAGCGTGATATAACGGGAATTCCTAAGCTTAAAGTCGGTTATAACAGGGTATTCGGATATTATATTGAAGTATCAAATTCATATAAATCCATGGTACCCGAAACATACATAAGAAAGCAGACACTCACCAATTGTGAAAGATATATTACTCAGGATTTGAAAGATGTAGAGGGCAGAATCCTCGGTGCAAAAGACAGATCGGTTGCACTTGAATACAACCTCTTTGACGATGTCAGAAAGACGGTTTCGGATAATCTTGAAAGAATTCAGAAAACCGCAAAAGCCATTGCTAATCTTGATGTTATTACTTCACTTGCAAATGTTGCGGCTGACAACAGATACATAAGACCTGATGTAAACCTTTCAACTGCTATAAGAATTAAAGATTCGAGACATCCGGTTGTTGAGGCTCTATTAAAGGATGCACCGTTTGTTCCGAATGATGTCAGCCTTGATTCTGCCAATGACAGAGTAGCAATTATTACAGGTCCCAATATGGCGGGTAAGTCAACCTATATGCGACAGATTGCCCTTATTGTTCTTATGGCGCAGATAGGCAGTTTTGTTCCGGCGTCTTCTGCCGAAATCGGAATTGTAGACAGCATCTTTACTCGTGTAGGTGCGTCTGATGATCTTGCTTCGGGACAGTCAACCTTTATGGTTGAGATGAGCGAGGTTGCCAATATCATTAAAAATGCAACTTCAAAAAGCTTACTTATTCTTGACGAAATCGGCAGAGGTACTTCGACCTTTGACGGTATGAGCATCGCAAGGGCTGTACTTGAATTTTGTGCCGACAGAAAAAAACTCGGTGCAAAAACACTTTTTGCAACTCATTATCACGAACTCACGGTTATGGAACAACTCCTTGACGGTGTAAAAAACTATAACATAGCAGTTAAAAAGCGTGGCGATGACATTACTTTTCTGCGAAGAATTGTTCCCGGCGGAGCAGATGACAGCTACGGTATTGAGGTTGCAAAGCTTGCAGGCATTCCGCAGTCTGTAATTTCAAGAGCAAAGGAAATTTTAAAAGACCTTGAACACGGCAAATATAAAAACGAGAGTGCCAATATTCAAAAGCAGGATAATTCAGACGATATGCAGCTTTCACTTATCGGTTCGACTGAAAGTCCCGTGATTGAAAAGCTGAAAGATACAGATTTAAATACTCTTACTCCGATTGAAGCAATGAACTTGCTTTACGAACTCAAGGGTATGATTTAATATTAGGAGGTGACACAAATGGGTGTAATCAATGTACTTGATAAGCATGTTGCAGAACTTATCGCCGCCGGCGAGGTTGTTGAAAGACCGGCATCGGTTATAAAGGAACTTGTAGAAAATTCAATTGACGCAGGCGCAAAAAATATCACCGTTGAGATAAAAAACGGAGGTACAACATTCATGCGTGTTGCCGATGACGGTTGCGGTATTTACCGTGACGATATCAAAGTTGCGTTTTTAAGACACGCAACCAGTAAAGTTAAGGTCGAATCTGACCTGGACAGTATTTCTACACTCGGATTCAGAGGAGAGGCTCTTGCGTCAATTTGTGCAGTGTCACGACTTCAACTTATTACGAGGAATGTAAACGAGGAAATCGGAACTTCATATGAAATTGACGGCGGTGAAGAACAGAGCTTTGATGATGCAGGTTGTCCTGTCGGCACAACCTTTGTTATCAGAGATTTGTTCTACAACATTCCTGCTCGTGCAAAATTTTTGAAAAAGGATGTTTCGGAGGGTAACGCAGTTTCAAATATAATCGACAAAACTGCTTTGTCACATCCCGAAATTGCATTTACATACATTAAAGACGGAAAGCAGGTTCTTCGTACATTCGGCGACGGAAAACTTATTTCTGCAATATATTCGGTTTTTGGAAAAGATTTTGCGAAAGGACTTATTCCGGTTGATTATCAGCTTGATGCAATAAAGGTCTACGGCTATATTTCAAAACCCGAACACTCAAGACCAAATCGTAATATGCAGAATTTTTTTATCAACGGAAGGTACATCAAAACCAGAACGGCTATGGTTGCACTTGAGGAGGCTTTTAAGGGCTCAATTATGGTCGGAAAATTTCCGTCATGTGTTCTTAATATCGAATTGCCGTGTGAAATTATTGATGTAAATGTTCATCCTTCAAAGCTTGAGGTCAGATTTATAAATGAAAGACCTGTTTTTGATGCGATTTATCATGCGGTAAAATCTTCACTTATGAAGTATGACAGCCGTAAAAAAGCATCATTTAAAAAGGAAACGGCTTTTAATGAGGTGCAAAATAAATTTAATCCGTTTAACAATGCGCCTGCCATTCTGAACAAGCCTGTTGTGCAAAGTTCTAAAAATGATTTTGTACAAAAACAGTATGCTAAACCGATACCTGACATACAAAAAACAGAGGTTACAAAACCTGTTGCTACATCCGAAAAATCCGATGATTTTAATCCGTTTTCCGATGTCGCATTTAATGATAATAAGAAGATTGGCGAGGCAGCTATTCGTTCTGTTACAAAGTCCATTGATGATATAAAAGTTGCGGATATATCCAATCCGTTTGATATTTTCAGCAAACAGGCGATAAATAAGGCGAAAGAGGAAGAAAAGTTAAAATCAACTTTCAAGCCTGAAATTGCTCAGCCAACTTCGCTTGTTGAAGATGAAAAAACTGATACAGAAAGTATTACCGATAAAAGTCCGATTGTAAGCCCTAAAGAGGTTAATGTAATTGTTTCGGAAGAATCTATTGAGAAATCAAAAGAGCCTGTTCTTGTAAACGATAATCAGACGAGCATCAAATATATCGGAGAGGCTTTCGATACATATATCATTGCAGAAAAAAACAATAAAGATATTCTTTTGATAGACAAACATGCCGCCCATGAGAGAATTATTTATGAAAAACTAAAAGCCGAAAAGGCTGCTGACTACAGGCAGATTTTACTTGCTCCTGTTACAGTCACTCTCGGAAAAACCGAGTATGATGCGGCAATTAATAATCTTGATATGTTTTCCGATTGCGGCTTTGAAGTTGAAGATTTCGGTAACAGTACGGTTATTGTAAGAAGTTCTCCGCAGTATATTCCGGCTGTTGAAATTGAAGATTGCATTACCGAGATGTCGGGCTACATTTCTCAGGGTAAAACCGATATCTTTACCGAAAAAATGGATTGGTTTTACAGCAATGTAGCTTGCCGTTCAGCTATAAAGGCAGGCAATAAAAGTACGCCTGATGAGCTTATAGGGATTGTAAAACACCTTGAAGAACATCCTGAAATCAAGTATTGTCCTCATGGCAGACCGATTTGCATTGTTCTTACAAAGGGTGAAATTGAAAAACAATTTGGCAGGGTGTGATTTTTTGGAAAAATCTATTAATACGGTTTCAATTGTCGGTCCTACCGCATCAGGCAAAACAAAACTTTCGGTTGAACTTGCAAAGCATTTTAACGGTGAAATCGTATCTGCCGATTCCATGCAGATATACAGGGGAATGCAGATTGCAACAGCCAAACCTACCAAAGAAGAGATGGACGGAATTCCTCATCATATGATGGACTTTCTTCCGCCTGATAAAACCTATTCGGTTGCGTCATATGTAACTGATGCTTCAAAATGTATAGCAGATATTCATTCAAGAGGCAAATTACCGTTTATCGTCGGCGGAACAGGTCTTTATGTTGATTCACTTCTGAACAATGTTTCTTTCAGTGATGATAAACGGGATGAAGATTATTGCTTAGAACTTCGCAAGATTGCCGAAGAACATGGAACAGACAGGTTGCTTGAAATGCTTGCAAAATTCGATCCTGAATCGGCTGAAAGACTTCGTGAAAGCAGAAATCTTAAAAGAATAATCCGTGCCATTGAATTTTACAAAACAACAGGAAAAACTATCACACAACAAATTGAAGAATCACATAAAATTCCGTCTCCGTATATAACTGTAAAAATCGGTCTTAATTGCCGTGACAGACAGGTGCTTTATGACAGAATAAACAAGCGTGTAGATATTATGCTTGAAGAAGGTTTGCTTGAGGAGGCTGAACGGGTTATTAATTCCGACCTGAGCTATACATCAATAAAGGCGATAGGATATAAGGAATTGATTCCTTATTTTAAAGAAAATAAAAACCTGAATGATTGTGTTGAAAAATTGAAAATGGATACCCGCAGATATGCAAAAAGACAAATTACTTGGTTTAAGCGGGATTCGGAGATTAATTGGATTTATATTGATGAATATAATTCATTTGAAGAAATATACAGTTATGCAAAGGCTGTAATCGAAAGAGGCTTACTTTATGGATAAATTGCTTTTCAGACGAATTTTGATGATTGCGTTATCAGTTCTTGCAGTTGTTTATGCCGCCTATCTTCTGATAAGTACAAATTTTAAAATGTATCCGACTGAAAATGCTGTTCAAACAACAGTCACGGATAAAATTTATTCAAACGGATTTATTATCCGTGATGAAAATATGATTCAGAATAATACTTCGGGTGTGCTTTCATATACAGTGCATGACGGTGACGAGGTAAAAGCCGGCGGTGAAATTGCAAAATCATATGCAAATGATGATGACGCAGCTTCACAGTCAAAAATCAGCGCATTACATGAACAGCTTTCCGATTTGCAGACACTTCAAAAAACAAGCACGGCCGGCAACATAGGTATTGATACTATCAACAACAATATAAATAATAATATCATTTCACAAATTCGCAGTATCAATGACGGCGATTTGGCAAATATTGATAATGCCACAAATAATCTGCTTTATTCAATAAACCAAAGACAGATTTACACAGGCAAAGCCACTAACTTTAATGACAGGATTTCAGAACTTCAGGCTGAAATAGCCACTCTTGAAGGCAAAGCAGGAAAATCAACAGGTAATATTACAACTGAAAAATCAGGTTGTTTTCTCTCGCATTGTGACGGATATGAAAATGCGCTTGATTACAATAATCTTGATCGTCTGACTCTTTCTGACCTTGATAATGTAAAGCAGACAAAAGTGTCCGGCAATATTGCAGGCAAGGTTGTAACGGGATTGAAATGGTATGTTGCCTGTAAGGTTACGGCTGATGAGGCAACAAGACTTTCTTTGTGGGACGGTTCCGCTACGGTACTGTTCTCTGACGCATCGTCTGAAAGCATTCCTGCCACTATCAAGAGGATTTATCAGGAATCAAAAGACAGCGATGCCCTTCTTATTCTTGAGTGTGACTATATGAATTCCGACCTTGCTCAGGCACGACAGGAACCGATTGAAATAGGTCTTGGTTCATACACTGGCTTGAGAATCAGCAAAAAGGCTATTCATGATGACTATGTAACAAAGACAACCTATGATGACAATGACAATAAACATACCGAACAGGTTAAGGTTCAGGGTGTATATGTGCTTCACGGAAGTGAAGTGAGATTCAAACAGATATCTATTCTGTATGCCGACGATGATTATGTTATTTGCGATCCGGAGCCGGACAGCAAAGACCTTGTTGACGGCACAACAGTTGAGTTATATGATCAGGTAATTCTTGAAGGAGATGATTTGTATGACGGAAAAGTTGTTAACTGACGTTGAATACAATTACAAATTTATTGATGAGCGAATAGCCGAGGCTGCCGAAAAGTCCGGAAGAAAGCGTGAGGATATTACATTTCTTGCCGCAACAAAAATGGTTGAACCTGAGGTTATTAACCACGCAATTTCACTCGGACTTGACCACATAGGTGAAAACAAGGTTCAGGAGCTTTTGTCAAAGTATGATAAGTATAACCTTGACAACTGTTCTCTTCAGTTTATCGGTCACTTGCAGACAAACAAGGTAAGACAGATTATCGATAAGGTTGATCTTATCCAGTCTGTCGATTCAATAAAGCTTGCGTCGGAAATTTCTAAACAGGCTTTAAAAATCAATAAAAACTGTGATGTTTTTGTTGAGGTAAATATCGGCAGAGAAGAAAACAAGTCAGGTGTTATGCCCGAACAGCTTGAAGAATTACTTTGTCAGATTGCCGAATTGGACGGTATTTTAGTTAAAGGTCTTATGGCAATACCTCCGATTTGTGAATCTTCACAGAAAATTTCTGAATTTTTCAATAAAATGCATAATATATTTATTGACATCTCGCAAAAAAAATTAGATAATATAGATATGAATATTCTTTCAATGGGTATGTCTGCCGATTATTACGAAGCTGTACTTGCAGGTGCAAATATGGTCAGAGTTGGTTCGGCATTATTCGGTGCAAGGAATTATACATAATTTTAGGAGGATTATATAATGGCTGGTTTTGTAGATAAGTTTAAACGCATGTGGGACGCCCCCGATGATGAGTATGAGTACGATGAATATGGTTATGCTGACGAAGGTGCAGAAGAAGACTATAAAGAAGAACCTGTAAGAAACGCTAAAAAAGAAAGAGATCTCGGCGGCGGAAACAAGGTCGTAAACATTAATGCTACCACCAATCTTCAGGTTGGTTTATTCAAGCCTGAGCGTTTCGGCGAAGAGACCCGCACAATTGCTGATGAGCTTATGAAGGCTCACACAGTAGTTCTTAATCTTGAAGATACAAATAAAGATATGGCAAGAAGAATCCTTGATTTTCTCAGCGGTGTTGCGTATGCAAACCGTGGTAAAATCAAGCGTGTCGCTACAAATACATATATCATTATTCCGAGCAATGTTGACCTGACAGGCGACGATTTACTTGATGAGCTTGAGAACAACGGTGTTTACTTCGGATGATGACAAACAGCTGATTGCTCGGCTTAATAACGGTATTGACCTTTGTCTGACAAGACAGAAACCGTATTTTATGCCTTTTATGAGTGAAAGGAAACAAGCTCTTCTTGTTTCCGAACTTAAAAAAGCATATTTCGACAACTACTTTTTCTTTGGCGGGTATGATGATTCCGAGAGAAAAATGCTTGGCTTGTTTTTTGACGAACCGAGTACGAGTATGTTCCCGATATGCGGCATTGAATTTTCATTCAGAAAATGCGACCGACTCACTCATCGTGATTTTCTCGGTTCTTTGATGTCGCTCGGAATAGAGCGTGAAACTGTCGGGGATATTCTTGTTGAGGACGGACGGGCTGTTGTATTTGTAAAAGCGGAATTGTCCGATTATGTCAAGTCGCAGATTTCAAAAGTCGGCAGAGTCGGCGTCAAGGTTGATGAAGCTGATTTGTCAAAGCTTCCGCAGGGAAGAGGAGTGGAAGAAAAAACATTTATAGTTTCTTCTTTACGACTTGATAATATTGTTGCCGCTGTATGTAAACTGTCACGAGAAAAAACAAAAACTGTCATTATGTCAGACAGCGTATGTGTTAATTTTGAAGAAACTAAAAATGTCAGTTTTAACCTAAAGGAAAATGATGTTTTTACAATTCGCGGAAAAGGCAAATTCGTTTTAAAAGGTATACTTGGAACTACAGGAAAAGGTCGAATGAGAATTTCGGTTATACATTATAAATAAGGAGTGCAGATAAATGCTTACAATTGATGAAATTAAAAATATAAGCTTCAGAAAAGCCACTCTTAACGGTGGTTACAGAGCTGAAGATGTTGACTCGTTTATTGATGAAGTCATTGTTTCTTTTGAACAATTGAAGAAAGAAAAAACTAACCTTGTTCATAAGATTGATGTTCTTGCAACAAGAGTTGAACAGTACAGAGCAGATGAAGAAACAGTAAGAAACGCTTTGCTTGCTTCACAGAAGGTTGCTGATGCCTGCATAAGAGAAGCAAAGGAAAAGGCTGCAAAGATTGTTCGTGATGCTGAAACAAAGGCTCAGACTCTCCTTGTTGACGCAAACAATATGACTGCTGCCGAGAAAGAGCATTATTTACAGCTTCAGTCAGATGCGGCTAATCTCAGAAATGAACTTATTTCACTTTACAGTAAGCATATTAAGTCAATTGATGATCTTCCTTCAACCTCCGATGTTGAGGCTTCAAAAGCTGAACTTGACGAAAAGTATCCTACAGAGGATGTGACAGCTCCTGCACAGCCTCAGGTTGAAGATGATGTTAAGATTGCAGTACCTTCGGAAATGAAAGCTGAGCCGATTGCTGAAACTGAAGAAGTATCTGCTCATCCTAAAAGACAGAGCAAGTTCAGTCATCTCAAGTTCGGTGATAACTATGATGTAACTGCCGACTGATTTTTATTTAGATTTTAGATATTGGAGAGAATATAAAATGTCCCAGGATTATAATTCAACACTTAATCTTCCAAAGACAGACTTCCCTATGAGAGCAGGTCTACCGAAAAGCGAGCCTGTTACACTTCAAAATTGGGAAGATGAAAAGGTTTACGAAAATCTTATGAAAGTAAATGAGGGAAAGCCTCTGTTCATTCTTCATGACGGCCCTCCTTATGCTAACGGTGACATTCACCTTGGCCATGCACTTAATAAGATCCTTAAGGATTTTATCGTAAGATATAAGAATATGGCAGGCTTTAAAGCTCCGTATGTTCCGGGTTGGGATACACACGGACTTCCTACGGAACTTAAAGCAAGAAAGAAAGCCGGTATCGGTAATTCTGCTGAAATTTCTGTTGTTGAACTTCGTAAAATGTGCGAAGAGTTCGTAAAAGGCTACATTAACGATCAACGTACGCAGTTTAAAAGACTTGGCGTAATCGGTGAATGGGATAAGCCGTACATCACTCTTAACCATGAGTTTGAGGCTGAACAGATCAGAGTGTTTGCAGAAATGGCTACAAAGGGCTATATCTACAAGGGTTTAAAGCCTGTTTATTGGTGTCCGGAGTGTAAGACTGCTCTTGCCGAGGCTGAGATTGAGTATGCTGAAGATCCTTGCCATTCAATCTATGTAAAGTTTAATGTAACCGACGATAAGGGCGTTTTCTCAAATATGGGAATCGATCCTTCAAAGGTTAAGTTTGTAATCTGGACAACTACAACTTGGACACTCCCTGCAAATGTCGCAATTTGCGTAGGTCCGAGATTTGAATATTCTGTAATCAAAACAGGTGATGAATACCTTGTTATGGCGTCAGAGCTTTATAAGTCTGCTCTTGATGAGGCAGGTATAACAGACTTTGAAGTTGTAGCAACGGTAAAGGGCAGTGAGCTTGAGTATATAAAAACAGCACATCCGTTCCTTGACAGAGAGTCTCTTGTTATCGTTGGTGAGCATGTAACTCTCGAAAGCGGTACAGGTTGTGTACACACAGCTCCCGGACACGGTGTTGACGACTACAATGTATGTCAGAATTACCCTGAGATTCCGATTATCTGTCCTGTTGATTCTAACGGTGTTCTTACAGAAGAAGCAGGTCAGTTTGCAGGTCTTACAACTGATGAGGCTAATAAGAAGATTGCCGCATGTCTTGAAGAAAACGGCTCACTTTTTGCATTAAAGAAAATTGTCCATCAGTATCCGCATTGCTGGAGATGTAAAACTCCTATTCTTTTCAGAGCAACAGACCAGTGGTTCTGTTCGGTTGACGATTTCAAGGATGAGGCTGTTGACGCTATCAATACGGTTAAGTGGATTCCTGCATGGGGCAAGGACAGAATTACATCAATGGTAAGAGAAAGAAAAGATTGGTGTATTTCCCGTCAGAGAAAATGGGGTGTTCCGATTCCGATTTTCTTCTGTAAGGATTGCGGTGAGGCTCTTATTGATAAGGATGCTATGCTTGCTGTTGCAGACTTATTCGGTAAAGAAGGCTCAAACGCTTGGTACAATCATACAGCCGCAGAGATTCTTCCTGCCGGTACAAAGTGTAAGAAGTGCGGTTGTACTGAATTTGATAAAGAAAAAGATATTATGGATGTTTGGTTCGATAGCGGTTCATCGCATGCCGCTGTTCTTGAACAGCGTGATAACCTTGAATCACCTGCTGACCTTTACCTTGAGGGTAACGACCAGTACAGAGGTTGGTTCCAGTCATCACTCCTTACATCCGTTGCTACAAGAGGCAGAGCACCTTACAAGGCTGTTCTTACTCACGGTATGATTCTTGACGATGAATCAAGAAAGATGAGTAAGTCACTTGGTAACGGCATCAGCCCACAGGATGTTATTAAGCAGTACGGTGCTGATGTACTCAGACTTTGGGTTGCATCAACCGACTATCAGACTGATGTTCATATTTCCAAGGACATTCTCAAGCAGATTTCCGAATCATACAGAAAAATCAGAAATACCGCAAGATACATTCTCGGTAACATTTCTGACTTTAATCCCGATACAGATATGGTTGACTTTGACAAGGTGTTGCCGATTGATAAATGGGCGCTTGCAAAGCTTAATGACCTTATCACAAAGGTTAGAACTTCATACGATAATTATGAGTTTCATATTGTATATCACAGCATTCACAACTTCTGTGTTGTTGATATGTCTAACTTCTATCTTGATGTTCTCAAGGACAGACTTTATACAGAAAAGGCTGACAGCCTCTCAAGAAGAGCCGCTCAGACCGTAATCTATGTTATCCTTGACGCAATGACAAGAATGATTGCTCCGCTCCTTGCGTATACATCAGATGAAATTTGGAAATACATGCCTCATTCCTCAAATGAGAATGCAGAACATGTTATCTTTAATGAGATTCCCGAAAACATCGCTATTGATGTTGACGATAAATTTATGGCTTTCTGGGACAGAATCCACGAACTTCGTGATAATGTTAAAAAGTCACTCGAATCCCTTATAAAGGATAAGACAATTAAGGGTTCGCTTGAAGCAAAGGTAACACTTTGTGCAGGCGGCGAAACACTTGAATTTCTTAAAAAGGCTGAGCCTGAGCTTTGTGCAGCATTCATAGTTTCCGAAGTTGAAATTGTTGATAACGGCGGTGAGCTTGAAATCAAACCTGAAAAAGCTGAGGGTGAAAAGTGCGAGCGTTGCTGGGCTATCAGCAAGACGGTGGGTCAGTGTGCAGAGCATCCTACAATCTGTTTCCGCTGTGTTCAGAATCTTAAATAATAACTGCTATTACAATAAATCGGTGTGATAAAACACACCGATTTATGTTTATGGAGGATAAAATGCCTGTTATTGCTCTTATAATCGGTGTGCTTTTAGCTGCCACTGATCAGATAATAAAATATTTTGTACTTACCTATCTTCAGCCTGTCGGTTCGGTAACTGCCATTGACGGATTACTTGATTTTACTTATGTTGAGAATAGAGGCGTTGCTTTCGGAATGTTTTCGGATATGCGTTGGTTTTTCGTAGCGGTTACTGCTGTTCTTATTGCAATAATAATATATATTATGTTCAAGAAGAAACCGTCGGGAAAGATGTTCTATATTTCTGCGGCACTTATAATCGGCGGCGGAATAGGTAATTTGATTGACAGGATTTTTTACGGTTTTGTAGTCGATTACATCAGCATTTCATTCTTTCCCCCTGTTTGTAACTTTGCCGACTACTGCATTACAGTCGGAACACTACTTCTTATCGTTTATGTTCTGTTTTTCTCTAATGTTATGAAATCCGAAAAAAAGGTCAACAAAAGCAATGAATGAATTTAAACTTAATTGTGAAACAAGCGGTGTAAGACTTGATAAATTTATTTCGGATGCCAATATTGATTTATCACGCTCCGCCGCTGTTAATCTTATTGAGAACGGAGCTGTGCTTGTAAACGACTCTGTTGTTTCAAAAAAGTACAAGCTTTCGCAAGGTGATATTGTTGTTGTAAATGTTCCCGATCCGACGCCTTATGAGGCTAAAGCGGAAAATATCCCTCTTGATATAGTTTATGAAGATGAATGCTTGCTTGTTGTGAATAAGCCAAAGGGAATGGTGGTGCATCCTGCTGCAGGAAATTATGACGGTACTCTTGTAAATGCTTTGCTTTATCATTGCGGTGACAGCCTTTCGGGAATTAACGGCGTACTTCGTCCCGGCATTGTTCACCGCATCGACAAGGATACAAGCGGTCTTTTGATTGTCGCAAAAAATGATTTTGCTCACCGTTCTCTTGCAGAACAAATTAAGGAGCATTCTTTTACAAGGGAGTATGAGTCAATTGTATTTGGTAATCTGAAAGATGATGAGGGAACAGTTGACGCTCCAATCGGAAGAAATCCTAAAGACAGAAAGAAAATGTGTGTTATCGAAAAGAACAGCAAAAATGCGGTTACTCATTATTCGGTAATAACAAGGTATAAAGGTTACACACATATAAAATGCAAGCTTGAAACAGGTCGTACTCATCAAATCAGAGTGCATATGGCTTATATAGGTCATCCCGTGTCGGGCGATAAGGTGTATGGCGTAAAGAATGAAAAAGTTGATTTTGAAGGACAATGCCTTCATGCAAGAAAAATCGGTTTTATTCATCCAAAAACCAATGAATATATTGAATTTACTTCCGAATTGCCTGATTATTTCAAAAAATATCTTAAAAAGCTTGAGAATATATCATCACATTAATCGGAGCTTGATGGGATATATTCCGATTTTTTAAACTAAATTGAAAAAACACTTGCATTATTATTCCGTATGTGGTATTATATTAAAGCATTTGAAACCGTCGTAACTCTCGACGAGGTTCAAATAACGGTTTAACCGTCATTTTGATGTGACAGTCCGCTGCTCGTTTGAGTAAGAATGTCGGAAAAATAAGGAGGATAAAAAATGGACGCATTAAAGACTATTGCTGCAGCAAGCGTGAAGGAAACAACACCTGAGTTCAGCGTAGGTGATACTGTAAAGGTATCAGTAAACATTCGTGAAGGCGAAAGAGAAAGAATCCAGATGTTTGAGGGTACTGTTATTGCTAAAAGAGGCAGTGGCGTAGCTGAAACATTTACTGTAAGAAGAGTAGCTTACGGCGTTGGTGTTGAAAGAGTATTCCCTCTCCATTCACCCAATGTTAAAGATGTACAGGTTGTTCGTTACGGTAAGGTTCGCAGAAGCAAGCTCTACTATCTCCGTGACAGAGTTGGTAAGGCTGCTAAGGTTAAAGAGCAGATTCGTAAGTAATTCACGAAATCAAAAGGGACTTTTAAAAGTCCCTTTTTTTACTATTTTTCTTTATAGCAGGTGACAAAGTTGAAGAAAAGCAAAAATAATGTCAATGAGGCTAATATGGCTGTGCTTCAGCCTGAGGGTGTGAACGATTCTTCAGATATCAATCCTGAAATGTATGTGGATAAGAAACCGTCAATTTCCGAAAAACAATTTCTTGTTGCAAAAGAGGAAGGCGCAATGTCCGGTTTTTATGACTGGGTAAGATGTATCCTGTTTGCAATTTCGGTTGTTGTGGTTTGCCTTATCTTTTTGTTCCGCCTTGTTGATGTTGAAGGCAGATCAATGAATAACACACTTGCCACTAACGACAAGGTTATCGTAACAAATCTATTCTACACTCCCCAAAATAACGATATCGTTGTTATTTCTCATGGTGCAGAGTATAACAGTCCGATTATTAAGCGTGTTATCGCTGTTGCGGGACAGACTGTTAAGGTTGATTATGACAACGACCAAATCATAGTTGACGGTGTTGTTCTTGATGAACCGTACATAGAGGGTTCAACCTACGGCAACAATATAGGCGACAATGAAATTCCGGAAGTTATTCCTGAGGGCAAAATTTTTGTTATGGGTGATAACAGAAAGGATTCAATGGACAGCCGCAGTACAAAAATCGGTCTTATAGATGTTGATGATGTAATCGGTAAGGCACAGTTTGTAGTTTATCCGTTTGACCACTTCGGCTATCTGTACTGATGCTAAAGATTGTAAAAATTTAATGTTAATTTAAATTTTGATATTGTGAAAAGCTTATTTCTGTTTTATAATAGAAATAAGCTTTATTTTTTACGGAGGGTTATATGCCTCAAAAACATAAAAATAATAAAATCAGAATTAAAATTAACGATAAAAAAATCACGAATTATATGTTTGATTTTACACGGACAATAATTTTTGTGTTTGCAATTATATCCGTAGCGTTTACTTTTATCATCAGAGATGCCAATGTTGTGGGAAATTCGATGCTTGACACGCTCCACAGCGATGATAAAATTTTCATTACAAATTTTATGTATGAGCCAAAATGCGGCGATATTGTAGCTATCAACGCTGAAAATCAGATTGAAAAGAGAATTATAAAACGGGTTATAGCCGTTGAAGGACAGACGCTTGTCGTGGATTACAGTAAAAATGCAGTTTATGTTGACGGTATAAAAATTGATGAACCGTATGTTTCTTCTTTAACACGAGAGCCGTCAAATCCATTGCAAATTCCGTATGTTATCCCTGAAGGTTATATCTTTGTAATGGGTGATAACAGAATTATTTCTCTTGACAGCCGTGATAAGAGTATAGGCCTTGTGTCTGTCGATGATGTAATCGGAAAAGCACAATTTATATTTTTCCCGCTTGACAGATTCAAGTATTTATATTAACAGAAAATTTTTAAAGGATGTACATATATGAGCGAAATGCAGACTATTCAATGGTTCCCCGGTCATATGACCAAAACAAAAAGACAGATTCAGTCAAGTCTTAAACTTGTTGATGCTGTCGCAGAAATTATTGATGCAAGAATTCCTGTCAGCAGTCGTAACCCCGACCTTGCAAAACTTGTTCAGAACAAGCCGAGAGTTATTCTTCTCAATAAATGCGATATGGCTAATCAAACTGCTACGAAAATGTGGATTGACTATTTTAAAAAGCAGAATCTTGTTGCTATCCCGGTTGACTGTAAAAGTGGCAGAGGTCTTGACAAATTTGCACCTGCCGTAAATACGGTTATGAGCCATAAGATTGCAAGATTAAAAGAAAAAGGAATGGTAAATCCCACAATCAGAATTATGATTGTCGGTATTCCGAATGTAGGCAAATCTTCTTTTATCAATAAAATGGTAAAGAAGAACCGTGCAAAGGTTGAGGACAGACCGGGCGTTACAAGAGGTAATCAATGGTATACAATTGCAAAGAACCTTGAAATGCTTGACACTCCGGGTGTGCTTTGGCCAAAGTTTGACGATAAGACAGTCGGAGAGCATCTTGCGTTCACAGGTGCGGTTAAAGACCAAATTCTTGATATCGAACTTTTGGCGGTAAGACTTCTTGATTTCATCAAGGAACTCAAGCCTGCTGATTTTATAACAAGATTCAAATTAGAAAACGAAGATATCGAAAATATTGATTCATACGAGCTTTTGAAAATGATTGGCAAAAAGAGAGGTATGCTTGTTTCAGGTGGTGAGATTGATACCGAGAGAGCCGCAATTATGTTGCTTGATGAATTCAGAAGTGCAAAGCTTGGTAGAATTACAGTTGAAATGCCGCAGGGGAGATAACAATGGATTGGCTTGAATATGAAAATAAAAATATTGCAAGAGGTTTTCTGAATATCTGTGGTGTTGATGAAGCCGGCAGAGGACCGCTTGCAGGACCTGTGTGTGCCGCCGCAGTTATACTTCCCGAAAATACCGTTATTGAAGGAGTCAATGATTCAAAAAAGCTTTCTGAAAAAAAGAGAGAGGCTTTGTTTGATGTAATAAAGGAACAGGCCTTGGCATACAGCATTGCATTTGCAAGCGTTGAAGAAATTGAGGAAATGAATATTCTTAATGCTACTATGCTTGCAATGAAGCGGGCAGTTGAAGGACTTGAACCGAGGGCTGATTATGCTATGATTGACGGCAACAGAATGCCTCCGTTGTCAATTGAAGGCGAATGTATTGTAAAAGGCGATGCAAAGTCAATGTCAATTGCCTGTGCGTCAATTCTTGCCAAGGTATCAAGGGACAGACTTCTTTATGAATACGACAAAGAATTTCCTCAGTACCTATTTGCAAAGCATAAAGGTTACGGCACAAAGGCTCATATTGAGGCGATTCTTAAATACGGACCGTGTAAGTATCACAGACCGAGCTTCTTGAAGAAAATATATAATAATAAATGATTTTTACTACTAAACAAACAGGTGATAAGGGAGAGGCTTATGCCGCAAAATATCTGAAAAAGCATAAGTATAAAATTATTGCCAGAAATTATAAAAAGCCTTACGGCGAAATAGATATCATAGCCGAGAATAAGGAAGTAATTGCCTTTGTTGAGGTTAAAACAAGAAAAGAGAATTCTCTTACACAACCGGTTGATGCGGTTAACCGTAAAAAGCAGATGAAAATTTTAAAAACTGCCGATATGTATATGTATGAAAACAATATAGATAAAGAATGTCGATTTGATGTATGCGAAGTTTTTGTCAACAGTGATAATCTGAAACTTGTCGGCATTAACTATATTGAAGATGCATTCTGACGGGAGGTTGCCATGAATTTTTTTGACTTGCATTGTGACACGCTCTATAAGGCAGTAACCGAAAAGTCCGAACTGGATAATCCCTCATATGAAGTGAAATTAAACAACAATTCCAAATCCCACAGGTTACAGTGTTATGCTATATGGTTACCCGACACGCTTGACGGTAATGCGGCGGAAAAATTGTTTTTTAAATCGGCTGATTATCTGAAATCAGAATGTAACCGACTTGGAATTGAACTGTTGGGTATCGGTGAATTCACGGATAATGCTTTTTCAAAGTATCGAAACTCAGCGTTTTTTACAGTAGAAAACGGAAAAGCATTGAACGGCAAAATCGAGAATGTAAAGCGATTTGCAGAACTCGGCGTCAGAATAATGACTCTCACATGGAATGAGATGAACGAGATTGGTTCAGGTGTTTTATCGGAAGATAAATGCGGTTTAACGGACTTCGGAAAACTTGCAGTAGCCGAAATGGAAAAGTACGGTATTGTAATTGATATATCCCATGCAAGCGATGAACTGTTTTATGATGTTGTCAATCAGACGAATAAGCCGTTTATCGCAACTCATTCAGATTCACGGACAATTACTCAAAATCCGAGAAATCTTACAGATGAGCAGATTAAAATTATAATACAGAGAGGCGGACTTATAGGCCTAAATTTGCACAATGCTTTTCTTAATAATAATCCGGATAAAGCGTGTATGAACGATATTTTAAAGCATTGCGAATATATGCTGTCACTCGGATGTGAAAATTCTCTTTGCTTCGGTACGGATTTTGACGGTTGCGATTTGCCGAGGGATATTGTCGGAAGCGATTCAATCGGCGAAATATATGAACTTTTTCTTAGAAATAACTACAATGAAAGCGTTTTGAAAAAGATTTTTTACGAAAATGCGTATAATTTCTTTGAAAACTTTGACAATCAGCGAATAATGTAGTAAAATACTTGATGTTTAAAGCAATTTGAAAGGAAGATTTCAATGTTATACAACAGCACACAAAATGCCAAAGAAGTAGTTTCTGCGGCACAGGCCATTGCACAGGGTATTTCAAAGGACGGCGGTCTTTTTGTACCGCAGGAATTTCCTAAGTATGATGAAAATACCTTCAAGGCACTTTTGAAAACAGATTACAAAGGAAGAGCAAAGAAAGTATTTTCTGATTTTCTTTCTGATTTCACAGAAGAGGAAATCAGTGACTGCGTAGAAAAGGCTTATACAGCTCAGAAATTCGGCGGTGAAAATCCTGCCCCTATTTCATACTGTAATCTTGACGGAACAACCCTGAATATTCTTGAACTCTGGCATGGTCCTACATGTGCGTTTAAGGATATGGCACTCCAGATTCTCCCGCATCTTCTCACAAAGTCACTCAAGAAAAAATATGACGGCAAGACAGCTGTTATTCTAGTTGCTACATCAGGCGATACAGGCAAGGCTGCTCTTGAAGGCTTTAAAGATGTTGAACACACAAAGATTGTTGTTTTCTATCCTGTTGACGGTGTAAGTCCGATGCAGAAGCATCAGATGAATACTCAGGAAGGTGAAAATGTTCGTGTTTGTGCGATCAAGGGTAACTTTGATGACGCTCAGACAGGTGTTAAGAAGATATTTACTACACCTTCAGTTGCAGAAAAGCTTGCTGAGAATAATATGCTTTTCTCATCAGCAAACTCAATCAACTGGGGCAGACTTCTTCCGCAGATTGTTTACTATATTTCGGCTTACTGTGATCTTGTAAATGACGGTAAAATCGAGCTTGGTGACAAGATTAATGTTGTTGTTCCGACAGGTAACTTCGGTAACATTCTTGCTTCATATTATGCAAGTCTTATGGGACTTCCAATCAACAAGTTCATTTGTGCGTCAAACTCTAATAATGTTCTTACAGATTTTATCAAAACAGGCGTTTATGATAAGAACAGAAACTTCTATACAACAATTTCACCTTCAATGGATATCCTCGTTTCAAGTAACCTTGAAAGACTTCTCTACAAGCTTTCAGGTGATAATGACGAAGTTACAAGAGGCTGGATGAATGCACTCAAATCAGAAGGCAAGTATGAAGTAAGTGATGATGTAAAGGCTGTTATCAACGAAAAGTTCTACGGCGGATTCTGTGATGATAAGAACACAGAGGCTACAATTCACGAGATGTTTGAGCAGGATAAGTACCTTTGTGATACTCACACAGCTGTTGCAATCAATGTGTACAAGCAGTATGTTGAGGAAACAGGCGACAAGACACCTTCTGTAATTGCGTCAACTGCAAGTCCGTATAAATTCTCTAAGGCTGTTCTTGAGGCTGTTGAGCCAAACGCAACACTTCCTGAAACAGAATTTGATATGGTTGATGAACTTCATAAGGTTTCCGGTGCCGAAGTGCCTGCACCTCTTGCAAATCTTAAAAATAAAACTGCTCGATTCTCTGATGTTACAGAAGTTAGTGATATGGAGAATTATGTTCTCGGAGCACTCGGTATAGATTAATGGCATTATTTGCTATAGCGGATTTACATCTTTCACTTGGTGAAGATAAGCCTATGGATGTTTTCGCAGGCTGGAACGATTATACTTCAAGACTTGAAAATAATTGGAGAAAGCTTGTTACCGATAATGACACAGTTGTTGTGTCGGGCGATATTTCCTGGGCAATGAAACTTGAAGAAACTCTTACGGATTTTACTTTCATAGAAAATCTTCCCGGTAAGAAAATTTTCAATAAAGGCAATCACGATTATTGGTGGAGCACCAAGACAAAAATGGATGTGTTTCTGAAAAATAATTCACTTGATTCGATATCTATCCTTTTCAATAATTCATATGTTGTTGACGATTACGCAATTTGCGGTACAAGAGGATGGTTTCTTGAGAATGAATCTCAAAATGATATAAAAGTCCTGAACAGGGAAGTCGGCAGACTTGAAATGTCAATACAATCAGCTATAAAAACAGGAAAGGAACCAATAGTGTTTTTACACTATCCTCCTGTTTACGGAACAACAAAATGTGACGAAATATTTAATGTTCTTTTGAAATATGACATCAAAAAATGTTATTACGGACACCTTCACGGAAAAAAGAATATGAGGTTTGCGATTGAAGGTGAATACGAAGGTATTGATTTTAAGCTGATTTCTTGTGACAGGTTGTCATTTATGCCAATTTTAGTCAGATAAATTCTGTATTTTCTATTGGCAAAATTATTTTGTTGTGATATAATAAGATGATTTCTTGATTTTGAATTTAAACTTTGGAGGAATATTAAAATGGCATTAAAGGAATGTACAAAAAAAGAACAGGCTAATTCATATGAATTAGAGGTTAATGTTGACGGTGAAACTTTTGGTAACGCTGTTAACAGAGTTTATAAAAAGCAGGTTAAAAGCATCAATATCCCCGGTTTCAGAAAGGGCAAAGCTCCCCGTCATGTAATTGAGAAAATGTACGGCTCGGAAGTATTCTATGAAGATGCTATGCAGGATTGTTATCCGGATGCTCTTTATGAGGCTGCTAAAGAAGCAGGTATCAAGATAGTTTCGGTTGAAACTCTTGAGGCTATTGAGGCAAGCAAGGAAGGTTTCTCATTCAAGGCTAATGTTGTTGTTGAGCCTGAAATGGAAATTAATAACTACCTCGGCATTGAAGTTACAAAGAAGTCAACAGAGGTTACAGACGAGCTCGTTGACGAAGAAATTGAGAAGGTTCGTGACCGCAACTCAAGAATGGTAACTGTTGACGACAGAGCTGCTCAGAATGATGATGTAGCTGTTATTGACTTTGAGGGTTTTGTTGACGGTGAAGCATTTGAAGGCGGTAAGGCTGAAAACTATAACCTTAAGCTTGGATCAGGCAACTTCATCCCCGGCTTTGAGGAGCAGATTGTAGGTCACAAGACAGGTGAAGAGTTTACAATCACAGTTAAGTTCCCGGATGATTATCAGGCTGAAGAGCTTAAAGGTAAGGAAGCTGAATTCAAGATCAACCTTCACGAAATTAAGGCTAAGGAACTTCCGGAAGTCGATGATGAGTTTGTAAAGGATGTTTCCGATAAGGAAACACTTGACGAGTACAAGGCTGAGCTTAAAGAAACTGTTGCTAAACGTCTTCAGGATGAGGCTGACAAGGATGTTGATAATCAGATTTCCGAAAAGCTTATGGAACTCCTTGAGGGTGAAATTCCTGAGGCAATGTATGATAATCAGGCTAACGAGATGGTAAGAGAATTTGATATGCGTCTCCGTTCACAGGGCCTTGATATGAAGACATATATGCAGTACATGGGTATGGATGCAAACGCACTCAAGGGTATGTATAAAGAAGAGGCTGAAAAGAGAGTTAAGTTAAGACTTGCTCTTGAAGCAGTTGCAAGAAAAGAAAATATTGAAGTTACAGAGGCTGACCTTGATGCTGAATACGGCAAGATGGCAGAGGCTTACAAGATGGATGTTGATAAGGTTAAGGAGGCTGTTCCTGCTGAATCACTCACAGAAGATGTTAAGGTTGAAAAGGCTCTTAATCTCGTAAAGGACAAAGCTGTTATTAAGTAATTTGAATATTTTTCTTATATCTGTTAATCACTATTTAAGAAAGGTTATGATTAAATGGCATTAGTACCATATGTTATCGAACAGTCAAGCAGGGGCGAACGCTCTTTTGATATCTATTCCCGTCTTCTTGAAGACAGAATTGTTATGCTTAACGAAGAGGTAAACAGTGCAAGTGCAAGCGTTGTAGTTGCTCAGTTGCTTTACCTTGAAAGTAAAGATCCGACAAAGGATATCAGTCTTTACATCAACAGCCCCGGCGGCAGCGTAACAGACGGCTTTGCTATTTTTGATACAATGAATTACATCAAGTGTGATGTTTCCACAATCTGTATGGGTATGGCTGCAAGTATGGGTGCATTCCTTCTTGCCGCAGGCGCTAAGGGTAAGCGTCTTGCACTTCCTAACAGTGACATTATGATTCACCAGCCTTCAGGCGGTGCTCAGGGTCAGGCTACTGACATGGAAATTCACACAAGACACATTCTTGATATGAAAAAACGACTCAATCAGATTCTTGCTGACAACACAGGTCAGCCGATTGATGTTATTGCAAAGGATACCAATCGTGATAACTTCATGACTGCACAGCAGGCACTTGAGTATGGTTTGATTGATAAGGTTATCGAAAAAAGATAAAGGTGAGGTAAACTGATGGCTAACAAAAATAACGAAGATATTTATTGCTCTTTCTGCGGAAAACCTCAGGAGATGGCAGGCAGACTTATTGCCGGCAACGGTGTCTATATTTGTGACCGGTGTGTTGAGCTCTGCATGAATATTCTTCGCGAATCAGGCGAGCTTGAACGTGAAAATGAAAATAAACTTTCAAAATCGGGAGAACCTCAGACCCCCGAACTGTCCGTTGATGAACTTTTAAAGCCAAAGGAAATCAAGACAATTCTTGATGAATATGTTATCGGACAGGATCATGCAAAAGTTACCCTGAGCGTTGCTGTTTACAATCACTATAAGCGTGCTTTTTCAAATGATGAGAGCGTAGATTTCGCTAAGAGTAATGTGTTGCTTCTCGGCCCGACAGGTGTCGGTAAGACATTACTTGCTCAGACGCTTGCAAAGGCTCTTGATGTTCCTTTTGCAATTGCCGACGCAACTACGCTGACCGAAGCAGGTTATGTCGGCGAGGATGTAGAGAACATTCTCTTAAAACTCATTCAGGCAGCCGATTTTGATATTGAAAAGGCAGAGCACGGCATAATTTACATTGATGAAATTGATAAAATTGCGAGAAAATCCGAAAACCCCTCTATTACACGAGATGTAAGCGGTGAGGGAGTTCAGCAGGCTTTGCTTAAAATTGTTGAGGGAACTGTATCCAATGTTCCGCCACAGGGTGGCAGAAAACATCCGCAACAGGAATATTTACAGATTGATACTAAGAATATTCTTTTTATCTGCGGCGGTGCATTTGACGGTCTTGAAAAGATAGTTGAAAAGCGCAAGGGCTCTTCTGTTATAGGTTTTGAGTCACTTGTTCAGTCAAAGCAGGAACTTGATTCGACCGATTGGATGAAAGAGGTCACAGCACATGATCTTGTAAAGTACGGAATTATTCCTGAACTCATCGGTCGTTTGCCTGTTATTACTGCTTTGAGCGGTCTTGACACGGATGCACTTGTCAAGATTCTTACTGTTCCTAAAAACTCTATTGTTCAGCAGTATAAGAAACTTTTTGAACTTGACGGTGTTGAACTTCTTTTTGAAGAAGAGGCACTCAGGGCTATTGCACAACAGGCACAGGATCAGCATACAGGTGCAAGAGGACTTCGAGGAATTATGGAAGATATTCTTACAGACCTTATGTTTGAGGCTCCGTCTGATCCTACTATTGATAAGATTATTATTACAGAGGGCGTTATCAAAAACGGTGCTGCTCCGCAAATTACTCGCAAAAAGGAATTGTTACAGACAAATTCCGTAAAATTGACTCAAAAAGATGCAAAGAAGCGTCAGAAGCGCAGCACAGCGTCTTGATATTGTGAATTAAAGCTGTATTGCAATTACAATACAGCTTTTTGCTTTTATGAAAGGAATTTAAATGGATTTTGATATGCAAAAAAATCTGACTCTCCCTGTTCTTCCGTTGCGAGGGTTGGTGGTTTTTCCAAAATCACTTATTCATTTTGATGTAGGACGGAAAAAGAGTATTACGGCTATAAATAAAGCTATGAAAGCCGATCAACTTGTTTTTCTTACTTCTCAGAAGGATGCCGCAATAAACGAACCGGATATATTTGATGTTTATGACACGGGCGTAATTGCCAAGGTCGTTCAGGTTTTGAAACAGCCTGAAAATACTACACGAATTGTAATTGAAGGTCAATGCAGGGCTACAATTATAAATCCTGTTTTTGACGAAAAGTGTCTTGTTGCAGAAGTTAAACCGTATGAGGAAGAAAGCGAGTATCTTACAGCAAGAGATTCCGCTCTTATGCGAACTGTAAAAAATGAATTTGACAAGTATCTTGAGATTTCTCCGAAGATGCCGTCGGATATTATTTTTAAGGTTGCCCTTTGCAAAAGACCGGGTGAACTTGCCGACTTTATCACAGCTAATCTCATTCTTGACTACAGAGTTAAACAGTCGATTCTTGAAACTTTCCCAGAATCCGAAAGACTAGAATCTGTTCTTGATGTACTTGTAAATGAAAATTTTGTTCTTAAACTTGAGGACGAAATATCTCAAAAAGCTAAAATGAGAATTGATGAAAATCAGCGTGATTATTTTCTTCGTGAACAGAAAAGAGCAATCGAGGAAGAGCTCGGTGAAGATGATTCACCGATTGACGATGCTGAAAACTATGTCGATAAAATTGAAAAGCTCAATCTTGACGAAAAGTCTGCCGACATTCTTTATAAAGAATGTAAGAAACTCAGCAAAATGCCTTATGGCAGTCAGGAAGCGGCTGTGATTCGTACATATCTTGATACGGTTCTTGATTTGCCGTGGAATAAGTCATCTAAAGATAAAATCGTTATATCTAAAGTTCAGAAGGCTCTTGATAAGACTCACTATGGACTTGACAAAGTTAAAAAGAGAATCATTGAACAGCTTGCCGTTCGTGTGTTAAGTGAAAAGCAAAAGGGACAGATCATCTGTCTTGCAGGACCTCCGGGTGTCGGTAAAACCTCAATTGCTCAGTCGATTGCAAAGGCAATAGGCAGAAAAAGTGAAAGAATCGCTCTTGGCGGCGTTCGTGACGAGGCTGAAATCAGAGGTCACAGAAAGACTTATATCGGTTCGATGCCGGGTAGAATTATTAATGCATTGCAACATGCCGGCACTAATAATCCTGTACTTATTCTTGACGAAATAGACAAGCTTGCCGCTGATTATAAGGGCGATCCAACATCGGCATTGCTTGAGGTTCTTGATATCGAACAGAATAATAAGTTTGTTGATCACTACATTGAACTTCCGTTTGACTTGTCAAATGTGATGTTTATTACAACTGCAAATGACATTTCAGCTATTCCGGCACCGCTCCGTGACAGAATGGAAATTATAGAAATCAGCAGTTATACAAGAGAAGAGAAATTCCATATTGCAAAGAAGCACCTCATTCCTAAACAGCTTGATGAGTGCGGTTTTACTTCAAAGGAACTCAAATTCACTCAGAAAGCCATATACGCTCTCATAGACTTCTATACGAGGGAAGCCGGCGTAAGAACTCTTGAAAGGCTTATTGCCTCAGTTATGAGAAAATGTGCCGTTGAAAAGCTTACAGAGGGTACAGAAGTATTCAAGATTGACGAAAAAGAGGTAGAAAGATTTTTAGGCCATAAAAAGTTTATTCCTGATTCACTTGCCAAAATGGATGAAATCGGAATAGTAAACGGACTTGCATGGACCTCTGTAGGCGGAGAAATCTTACCTATTGAAGTCGCCGTTATGGAGGGTACAGGAAAGATTGAACTTACAGGTTCTCTCGGTGATGTTATGCAGGAGTCTGCTAAAACAGCAATCACCTGTATTAGAAGTCATGCGGCGGTTCTTGGAATTGATTCCGATTTTTACAAAAACAAGGATATTCATATTCATGCGCCCGAGGGTGCTGTTCCAAAGGACGGACCGTCTGCAGGTATTACAATGGCAACCGCAATTTATTCAGCGCTGACTTTAAAGCCTGCAAGACACGATATAGCCATGACAGGTGAAATTACCCTCAGAGGTAATGTTCTTCCTATAGGCGGTCTTAAAGAGAAAAGCATGGCTGCTTTTAAAAACGGAATTACAACAGTAATTATTCCAAAGGATAACGAACCTGATCTTGAAGATGTCGATAAGGCGGTTCTTGAAAAGGTTAAGTTTATTCCTGTTAGGAATTTTTCGGAGGTAGTTGCACTTGCGGTGAATAATACCGTGAGAATTACCGATAACCAATGGAACGGAATTGATATGACAGCAGTTCGTTCTGCAACGAAAACTGTAAACGCAGTAAAACAGTGAAAGAGAGGGATTTTATGAACTTTAATGAAGTCGCTTTTGAATTTGCGGCAGGTCGTGTTGATCAGTTGCCGGAATCGGATATGCCTGAAATTGTATTTTCAGGTCATTCAAATGTGGGAAAATCCTCTCTTATCAATAAACTTGTTCAGAGAAAAGCTCTTGCAAGAGTAAGCGCTCAGCCTGGCAAAACGGCTACCATTAATTTTTATAAACTCAAAGAGTTTCGTATGGTTGATTTGCCGGGCTACGGTTATGCAAAGGTTTCAAAAGCAGAAAAAGACAGATGGGCAAAGCTTGTGGAAGGCTATTTTGCACAGGACAGACAGCGTCCGCTCGTTATTCAGATTCTTGACTTGCGTCATCCTCCGACTGATGATGACTTGCATATGATAGATTTTCTTTACAGAGGCGGATTTAACTTTGCCGCAGTTCTTACAAAGAGTGATAAACTCAAAAAGACTGCATTTGAAAAGCAGATTGAGTATTATAAGGACATCTTCAGTACAATTGAACATGTTCCGCTGATACCGTTTTCTACACAAACAGGCTTCGGAAATGATGAAATAAGGAAACTTATTGAAACTTCAATAGCAAATTTTAAAAATACGGAGGTATGAGTAAAATGTTCGTTAGCGAATGTCTTAATGTGAACAATGAGGGACATCTTACAATCGGCGGTTGCGATACACTCGAACTTGCCAAAGAATTTGGTACACCCTTATATGTTCTTGACGAAACAACAATCAGAAATGTGTGCAAGGCTTATGTAAAGTCCTTTGAAAAGTATTACCACGGTAACGGTATGCCGTTGTATGCAAGCAAGGCTCTTTCTTGTAAGGAACTTTGCAGAATTGCAAAGGAAGAGGGACTCGGTCTTGATGTAGTATCAGGCGGTGAGATTTATACAGCCGTACAGGCAGGTTTTCCGATGGAAAAAGTTCACTTCCACGGAAACAATAAAACTGCTGATGAAATCAGATTTGCACTTGAATCTAATGTAGGAAAGTTCGTTGTTGATAATCTTTACGAACTTGAACTTCTCAATGAAATTTGCGGTGAAGTGGGTAAGAAAGCTAATATTTCTTTTAGAATTAAGCCCGGTGTAGACGCACATACTCATAACTTCATCAGAACAGGTCAGATTGATTCAAAATTTGGTTTTGCTCTTGAAACAGGCGAAGCTTTTGAGGCAGTTAAAAAGGCACAGATGTACGATAATGTAAATCTTACGGAACTTCATTGCCACATCGGTTCACAGATTTTTGATATTGATCCGTTTGTCACTGCAGCTGAAATTATGCTTGACTTTATGGGCAAGATTCACGATGAGCTTGGAATCGTTATTTCAGAGCTTAATCTCGGCGGCGGCTTTGGTATTATGTACACTAAGGATGATGAACCTGTTCCTTACGAAAACTATATGGAAAAGGTTTCAGAGGCTGTTAAGGTAAAGGCTAAAGAACACGGACTTCCTGTTCCGTATATCTTTATTGAGCCGGGTCGTTCAATTGCCGGCGAAGCAGGTATTACACTTTATAAAGTTGGCGGCAAAAAGGAAATTCCTAATGTAAGAACATATGTATCCGTTGACGGTGGTATGACTGATAACATCAGATATGCACTTTATCAGTCTGCTTATACCGTAGTAAATGCAGGTAAGGCTGACAAAGAACCTGATGAAATCGTAACGGTAGCAGGTAAGTGTTGCGAGAGCGGCGACCTCGTTCAGGAGCATACAAAGGTTGCTAAGGTTGAAGTAGGCGATACACTTGCTGTTCTTTCAACAGGTGCTTATAACTATTCTATGGCGTCAAATTACAACAGAATCCCTCGTCCTGCAATCGTAATGGTTAAAGACGGCAAGGCAAGAGTTGTTGTTAAGCGTGAAAGCTACGAGGATATAGTAAAGAACGATATCTGATAATCGAATTATAATTATTGTGCAACACCGAACCGTTTAATTGTGTTCGGTGTTGTGTAGATTAGCGCATAGATTCGGAGTTGAGTATTGTGTTTAGGATAAGAAGTTTTTTTAAGGAACTTGAGCCGACACGACAGATGTCTGAGGCATTTAGAAATTGTATATTTCTTGCGTTATCAGGCGGATTTCAGGATGCATATACATATTTTACCCGTGACGGAGTATTTGCAAATGCACAGACGGGTAACGTTGTACTTATGAGTACAAATTTTATGACAGGAAAGTGGGAAGAGGGGCTTAAATATCTTTTTCCTATTCTTGCATTTGCGTTAGGTGTCCTTGTAGCTGATTTGATACAGAAAAAATTCAAGTATTTCAAAAAGATACATTGGAGACAGGGAATACTCTTGTTTGAAATTATCATATTATTTGCGGTTGGATTCATGCCGAAGAGTATGGATACCATTGCGGCGGTAATTGTATCGTTTTCCTGTGCAATGCAGGTTCAGACTTTCAGAAAAGTCAGAGGATATTCCTATGCCAGTACAATGTGTATAGGTAATTTGAGAAGCGGTACGGCTGCTCTGTCAGGTTTTATTCACGAAAGAAAGCCTGAACAGCTCAGACAGGCAATGTATTATTTTGGTGTTATATTTTTCTTTGCAGTCGGAGCAGGTCTGGGAGGAAATCTTTCATTATCGTTTGGAATGCATATAATATGGGTTTCATGCGGATTGCTCCTTGTAAGTTTTCTGATGATGTTTAAAGAAAAAATTCAATAATCCGGCAATTTCATATAACAATAAAGCCGTTGTCAATACTCGAATTTGGTATTGACGACGGCTTTATTTTACAAATTTTTCTATTCCGAGAATATAATCACTTGAAGTTTTATAAAGACAACAAAGTGTTATCAAATGTCTGATAGGCAGTTCTCGTTTTCCATTTTCGTATTTGCTGTATTGTTCCTGTCTTGTGTGAAGTATAAATGCAATTTGCCCTTGTGTGTATCCGTTTTTGACTCTTAATTCTTTTAATCTTTTGCAGTAGTCCATATAAATCACCTTTAAAAATATTACAAATAGTATTACTAATTGAATTTTACCATAAAATATGTCCGTTTGCAACTAAAATTTAATTGGTAAATCAAATATGAATTATACAAAATATTGTAATGCAAATGAAATTCTTGGATTCATGAATACATTTTCATAAAATTCAGCTCGTAAAATGTACGAAAATGCAACTAAACTTGGGAGATTTGTAAAATTAATTGCAGAAAAGGAATGAAATCGGCTGTTTTTTCAATAATTTTAAAAAAATTTGCAAGAAACTCACAAAAGATATTGCAAAATCGTTGAAAGTATAGTATTATTAATATGTTGATTGTAGTGCTTTACTGTGCTACAGCATAATCGGAATTTTTTCCGTATAATTTATGCGAATTTTATTAAGGAGGACTTACTTATGTCATATGTAAGTGAACAGCTTGAAAAGCTGAAAGCAAAAAACGCAAATGAGCCTGAGTTTATTCAGGCTGCTACCGAAGTTCTTACTTCACTTGAGCCCGTTTTCGAGCAGAATCCAAAGTATGAAGAGAATGGTATTCTCGAAAGAATTACAGAGCCTGAAAGAGTTATTATGTTTAGAGTACCTTGGGTTGATGACAACGGCAAGGTTCAGGTTAACCGTGGCTTCCGTGTTCAGTTCAACAGTGCTATCGGACCTTACAAGGGTGGTTTAAGACTTCATCCGTCAGTAAACCTCGGCGTTATTAAGTTTCTCGGTTTCGAGCAGATTTTCAAGAACTCACTTACAGGTCTTCCTATCGGCGGCGGTAAGGGTGGCTCTGACTTTGATCCTAAGGGCAAGAGCGACAGAGAAGTTATGGCATTCTGCCAGAGCTTTATGACAGAGCTTTGTAAGCACATCGGTGCTGACACAGATGTTCCTGCCGGTGATATCGGTACAGGTGCTCGTGAGATCGGTTATATGTTCGGTCAGTATAAGAGAATCAGAAATGTATATGAAGGCGTTCTTACAGGTAAGGGTCTCAACTGGGGCGGTTCACTCGCAAGAACAGAGGCTACAGGTTATGGACTTCTTTATCTTACAGAGGCTATGCTTAAGGATAACGGCAAGGACATCAAGGGCGCTACTGTTTGCGTATCAGGTGCAGGTAATGTTGCTATCTACGCAACAGAAAAGGCTACAGAACTTGGTGCTAAGGTAGTTACAATGGCTGATTCAACAGGTTGGATTTATGATGCTGAAGGTATCGACCTTGACGCTATTAAGGAAATCAAGGAAGTTAAAAGACAGCGTCTTACAGAGTATAAGAACTATCGTCCTAACTCAGAGTATCACGAAGGCAAATTCGATTGGTCAGTTAAGTGTGATGTTGCACTTCCATGTGCTACACAGAATGAGCTTAACGAAGAAGACGCTAAAAGACTTATCGCTAACGGTTGCTATGCTGTTGCCGAAGGCGCTAACATGCCTACAACTCTTGAGGCTACAAAGCTTCTCCAGAAATCCGGCATTCTCTTTGCACCGGGTAAGGCTGCTAATGCAGGCGGTGTTGCTACATCAGCTCTTGAGATGAGCCAGAACTCACAGCGTCTTTCATGGACATTTGAAGAAGTTGACGCTAAGCTCAAGAACATTATGGTTAACATCTATAAGAACATTTCTGCTGCAGCTAAGAAGTATGGTCATGAAGGTGACTATGTAGTAGGTGCTAATATTGCAGGCTTTGAGAAGGTTGCTGATTCAATGATTCAGCAGGGCGTTTGCTAATTTTAAAAGTTAAATTCCTTTAAAATTTACAGCCGTACAGACTCGTTTGAGTCTGTGCGGCTGTTGTAATTTAAATGCTGTAAATTAGCATTAGTAATATGTTTTTGATTTATCTTGTTTTACCTGTTCCCCGAATTATATAAAATATTCATTTTGTATAATTTTCGTAATTGGAATATACACCGCCCTTTTTTGTGTTATAATAGCATCATAATTCTTTTAATACAGATTTTAGTTCAACTTCTTTGAGTTATTCTTTATAAGAAATAAATTTACGGTGGTGTGTTTATGGCAGTTGATTTTCGTGATGAAGCTCCTGCAATTTTGAAGGACTATTTAATTTACAAGCAGACAATCAAAAATATGTCGAAGAAAACCGTTGACGAATATTTTATTGATCTCAGAACTTTTTTTAGATTTTTAAAAGTAATGCGTGGTCTTGTGCCTGACGGTACTGATTTTGATGAAATTAAAATTGACGATGTTGACCTTGATTTAATTAAAACCGTTAATCTTGAACTTGCATATGATTATATGAATTTTCTTTATCGTGACCGCAACAATAAGAGTGCGTCCCGTGCAAGAAAATGTTCCAGTCTGAAAGGCTTTTTTAAGTACATAACAAATAATAAACATTTGCTTGATACAAATCCCGTGGAACAGCTTGAATCGCCAAAAAATAAAAAAGCTTTGCCAAAGTATCTTACTCTTGAACAAAGCATTGAGCTTCTTAATGCAGTTGACGGAAATAACAAACAGCGTGATTATTGTATTTTGACTCTCTTTCTCAATTGCGGACTGCGTGTGTCTGAAATGGCAGGTCTTAACTATAATGATATTCATAGTGACGGTACAATGCGTGTTGTCGGTAAAGGCAATAAAGAACGCATTGTTTATCTAAACTCTGCTTGCATTGACGCTTATAATGAGTATATGAAGGTGCGTCCGATTGATGAAGTTAAGGATAAAAAAGCGTTGTTTATTAGCCGTAATCACCGCAGAATGTCTGTGAAAACAATTCAGGCTATGGTATATAAATATCTTGAGAAAATCGGACTTGATTCTCAAGGATATTCCTGTCATAAGCTTAGGCATACCGCCGCTACGCTTATGTATCAGCAAGGCGGAGTTGATGTCAGAGTGCTTAAAGAGGTTCTCGGACACGAAAACCTCGGTACAACTGAGATTTATACACACCTGAGTTCGGAACAAATGAAAAATGCCGCTGACTCAAATCCGCTTGCAAAAATAAAACCTAAGAAAAAAGTTTAAAGAATTCTTACTATGCCGCCCACATCTGTGAGTGGCATATTTTTGCATAATATTTTAATTTCAATTTTATTTTTTAAACATAATTCTCTTATGGAAGAATAGAAGGGATACATCTCAGCATTTCCGAAAAACACTACGGTATTATCAGAGATTTTTCCGCTTGCACCGCCTATAAATCCATAATCATATCCTTCAAGTTTTATATCACCCGAGGATATTAATAACACCTCTGCCCCATCTTTTTCAAGGGCATTTTTTATGGAAATATCAGCTGTTATGGCAGTGCGATTATTGAGTATTAGAGTTGAGCATCTTGCGTATCCTTGGTTTATGTTTACGATTTCAATATCGTTTTTTACGCAATATTTGTAAAGAGTCGGATCTATTGCAGATACTTTACCGTAAAGCTTATTATTAAAGAAAAGAAAATTCAGCAATATATTTTCGGGATACTTCTTCCCTGCTTTGCTTTTACATATAATCAAATTTTCTTTATATGGTAAAGTTTTTAGCTTTTCGCACTCTTGAAGTACAAAAACAGTATTATTTATCGTCAAAATCTGCATATCGGCATGAGCTTGTTCAGGTTGCGGAAATGCTTTGACAGTGTCCGAAAATATAACATTATGCCCCATTTTTGAAAGCTCATCGGCAAAACATGGGTATTTGTTTGATATTACAAAACTGCTCATTGTCCTACCGCTTCAAATGCCTGACGAATGTTTTTTACTCCGATCAATTCAGCATCATCACATGAAACACCTTTTAGATTATGATACGGCAGAATGATTTTTGTAAAGCCGAGTCTTACCGCTTCGTTAATTCTCATCTGAGCGTTTGATACAGCACGAATTTCGCCTGCAAGACCGATTTCACCGAATACAACAGCGTTTTCGTCAATCGGAGTATCTTTCAGACTGCTTATAAGAGCCATGGCAATTGAAAGGTCAATCGCAGGTTCGTCAACTCGCAATCCGCCTACGATATTTATGTAGGTGTCGCAGTTTGAAAAATAGTATCCTGCTCTTTTTTCAAGAACGGCAAGTACCATTGACAGTCTGTTATAATCATATCCTGTAACCATTCTGCGAGCGTTGCCGTATCCGCTTTGTGTGGCAAGTCCTTGTGTTTCGGCAAGAATTGGTCTTGATCCTTCAATTGTACAGGTGACGCAAGTTCCCGAAACATTTTTCGGACGCCCTGAAAGCAACATAACAGACGGATTTGCAACTTCGTTAAGCCCTTTATCAGTCATTTCAAAAACGCCGATCTCATTTGTTGAGCCGTACCTGTTTTTTACGGCACGAAGAATACGGCAACTCATCTGTTTGTCACCTTCAAAATGCAGTACGGTGTCAACAATATGTTCAAGTACCTTTGGACCTGCAATTGAACCCTCTTTATTGACATGACCTACGATAAACATAGGAATATCAAGTCCTTTTGCAGTTCTCATCAGCATATTGGCAGATTCTCGTACCTGTGTAATGCTGCCGGGGGACGAGTTTAATTCTGAAAGATTCATCGTCTGAATCGAGTCAATCATAACAAGGTCGGGCTTGAGATTTTTTATCTGTTCGCAAATAACCTCAACATCGGTTTCAGTCATTACATACAGATTCGGTGAAGTTACACCCAGCCTTATTGCTCGGAGCTTGAGCTGTCTTTTTGATTCCTCTCCAGATATGTAGAGAATTTTCAGAGTATCACCGAGGTACTGACAAATCTGCATAAGAACGGTCGATTTGCCTATGCCAGGATCACCGCCCAGAAGTATAAGACTGCCCTTTACAATTCCTCCGCCGAGTACACGGTTGAGTTCTCCGCAGCCTGTGTCATATCTGTGTTCATCCTCGGTTGAAATATCCGATATTGCGTATGGTTTTGAGTAGGTTGCAAAAGAGCGTGTTTTTGCAGTTGCTGACTGTTTTGATGTATCTTTAATTTCTTCGTTCATTGTGTTCCATTCGCCGCATGATGGGCATTTTCCGTACCATTTAGGCGATTCGTATCCACATTCCGAACATATGTAAACACTTTTGATTTTTGAAGCCATTTATTTCACTTCCTGTATTTATTGATGAGTATAATCTAAAAATCCTGTTATGATTGCTGTTGCCATTTCTTTTTGATATTCGTCACTTTGCAGCTTAGCAAGTTCATCCGGATTTGAAATAAATCCGCATTCCACAATAACGGACGGGTTTTCAGCCTTTTTTAAAAGATAGATTGAGCCGTCTGCCTTTTTGCATTGCCGTTCGTTATCAGGCTGTAAGCTTTTTTTTACGGAATTTCTAATGCATTCCGCAAGATTTTGACTTTGACTGTTATTCGGGGAATAAAAAATTTGAGTTCCGTAATATTTGCTTTGAGAAAATTTGTTTTGATGAATACTGATTACAATATTGTTTTTGTCTGAATTGAAAATTTCGAGCCGTTTTTTTAAATCGGCAACTTTCCTTGAATGAACCGAATCTTCTCCGTTATCAAGAGATACATCATCTGTTCTTGTTTGAACAACCTTATATCCGAAAATTTTTAATAAATCAGCTGAATTATTTGATATAGAAAGATTGATGTCCTTTTCAAGCACACCGCTTTCGCTTACTGCTCCCCCGTCTTCGCCGCCGTGACCTGCGTCAATTACAATTATCGGCTCTGTTTTATTTTCGGTTATAACAGATTTTGTCGGATTAAGTCTGAAAAAAACAGATACCATAATAATGCAGAATATTGCAAACAGTATAAAGCAGAGAGCATAAAATGTCGGGATTTTTTTATTCATACAAACACCTCTGCATAAAAATATGCCGAGTGTGAGATTATATATTACTTATTCAGTATATACTACAAAACTTTTTCTGACAAGATTTTTCTTTTGGATTTTTGCATACGACAAAGATGTTGTAATAAAATTTGTTTGGTGGTATAATTATCAAGGATTATGAATTGGAAAAATGAAAGGAAGTTAGTAAAATGGAAAAACCTGGCAGAAATGATCCTTGCTGGTGTGGCAGCGGAAAAAAGTATAAAAAATGTCATATAGATTTTGATGAAAAAATTGAGGAATTTGAGGTTGCGGGTCACATTGTTCCCTCCCATGAAATCTTGAAAAATGCTGAGCAGATTGAAAAAATCAAGGAGAGTGCGAAGATTAATATTGCAGTTCTTGATTATGTTGCAGAGCATATTAAGGCAGGTATCAGCACGGCTGAAATTGATAAGTGGGTGTATGATATCACAACCAAAATGGGCGGTGTTCCGGCTCCCCTTAATTTTGAGGGATTTCCCAAGAGCGTATGTACTTCAATAAACAACGAAGTTTGTCACGGTATTCCGTCGGAAGATGTAATAATCAAAGACGGCGATATAATCAATGTTGATGTTTCAACTAATTTGAACGGATATTTCTCCGATTCTTCAAGAATGTTTTGTATCGGTAATGTAAGCGAAGAAAACAGAAAGCTTGTTGAAGAAACAAAAAATGCAGTTTATGAGGGACTCAAACAGGTTAAGCCTTGGGGCTTTCTCGGAGATATGGGTCAGGCTGTCAATGATTATGTAAAGAGTAAAGGTTACTCTGTTGTTCGTGAAGTAGGAGGTCATGGAATCGGTCTTGAATTCCACGAAGATCCATGGGTAAGTTACATTTCTAAAAAGGGCACGGAAATGCTTATGGTACCCGGTATGATTTTCACCATTGAACCTATGGTAAACGCAGGAAAACCTGATATTTTCGTTGATGAGGATAACGGCTGGACTATCTATACAGAAGATAACTCAATGTCTGCTCAGTGGGAAATTCAGGTTCTTGTAACTGAGGACGGCTACGAAATTATTGCATACTAAGTAAAAACAAAAGGCATTTGCTTTGAGATTTCTCATTGCAAATGCCTTATTTTTATAAATAAAATTTAATTATTCCTTACCGTCCCAACAATAAGTACAGAGTTTGCATTTGTCAATTCCGCAGGAATCAAGCATATCGTCAAGCCTGTTAAAACGCAAGGATGTGAACTTGAGTTCTTTACAGATTTCATCAACCATCTGCTCGTATTTTTCAGAATCGGGATTTGTGTATTCCTGAAGAATTTCGTCTGTAACATTGCCGTTCTCAAGTCTTTCAATAACTCGTCTTGTGATGAGATCCATTTCAGAAGATGATCTTGAGAAGTTAAGATACTTACAGCCGTATACAAGCGGAGGACACGCAGGTCTGATGTGAACCTCTTTTGCACCGCTTTCAAAAAGATATTCCGTTGTTTCACGAAGCTGTGTGCCTCTTACAATTGAGTCATCAATAAGAAGAAGGCTCTTTCCTCTGATTAAATCCTCAACTGCGAGAAGCTTCATTTTTGCAATAAGATTACGCTGACTCTGAATTGTCGGCATAAATGATCTCGGCCAAGTAGGTGTATATTTAATAAACGGTCTTGAGAACGGAATTCCCGATGCATTTGCATAGCCTACTGCGTGGGCAATGCCTGAATCGGGCACACCTGCAACGATATCGGGCTTTACGGAATCTCTTTCAGCCATTTTTGCACCGCAGTTGTAACGCATTTGCTCAACACTTGTACCCTCATATGAGCTTGCAGGATAGCCGTAGTAAACCCACAGAAAAGTACAGATTTTCATTTTATCACCGGGCTTTTTGAGTGTAATGCAATTTTGGTCTGTAATTACCGTAATCTCACCCGGTCCGAGTTCTTTATAATCATTGTAGCCGAGGTTTTTGTATGAGAAACATTCAAACGCCACACAAAATGCGTCCTCTTTTTTGCCGATAACAACAGGAGTTCTGCCGTACTTATCTCTCGCACAATAGATGCCGTTTTTATTCATCAACAGGAGCGAAACAGAGCCGTCAACTTTTTCAAGAGCATAGCTTATGCCGTCAACAAGGTTTTCTTTTTGATTGATTAGAGTTGCAATAAGCTCGGTTGCGTTGATTTCACCGCCGCTCATTTCAAGAAAATGCGAACCGCCTTTTTCAAAGATCTCCGCAACAAGTTCATCTGTATTATTGATTTTGCTTACGGTGGTAATTGCATATGTACCGTGATGTGAACGAACTATAAGAGGCTGCGGTTCGTAGTCGGAAATACAGCCGATACCGAATTTGCCTTTCATACTCTGCATATCTTTATCAAATTTAGTTCTGAAAGGTGCATTTTCAATATTGTGGATTGATCTGTCAAATCCTTTTTCTTTGTCATAAACAACCATACCGCCTCTTCTTGTACCAAGGTGTGAATGATAGTCAATTCCAAAGTATAAGTCGAATACGCAGTCCTGTTTTGCTGCAACACCCATAAATCCGCCCATGTTTTTTCTCCTTTAACCTTTTTAATTCTGAATTAAAAGTATTTACAGTTTGCCGTTTTAGATTGTAAATACTGTTTGATTAAAATCATACACACCAAAATTATAATATTATTTTCGGATTATGTCTATACTTTTGTCGAAAATTTTTGAATTACAGCACAAAAAAAACAGCAGAAATTTTATCTGCTGTTTAGGTTTATTCGATAAGTCCGTACTTAACTTTAATTCTGTCAAGCTTTTCAAGCATAGGTTCTGCTCCGAAAAACAGAAATATAACAGTCGAAACTGCGTGAACAATATCCATCGGAAAGCCCTGAACATAAAAAGTTATGAGCATATTTAGATTAAATGCTGAGTGTGATGTGAGTGCCGAATAAAGGTTCATAAGTCCGCCGTAAATGACCATTGTGGCAATGAAACCGTATATACAGAGCGAAGTCCTTGTTCTGCCTAAAAGACCTTTCTTAAAGAGAATACCGCCAATGAAGCCTATTATCCCTGCCGCAAACATTTGCCACGGCGTCCAAGGTCCTTGACCGAACATAAGATTTGAAACAAGCATACTTACAGCACCGACAAGAAATCCCGATTCACCGCCGAATGCTACTCCTGAAATTATCACAATTGCCACAACGGGCTTGAACTGAGGCAACATTGTAAATGCAAGTCGTCCTGCAACTGCTATTGCACATAGAACAGAGATTATGACAAGCTCTCTCGCTTTTGGGTGCCTGCCTTCAAAAACGAGAAAAAACGGAATCATACACTCAATCATAACCAGGAGTGAAATAAAAAGATATTTCTGATCCTGAAGATATGTCATTCCAACAAAAATTGTAACAGGAATTGCAAGCAAAACCATAATTGCCATACTGACGGTTCTTTTACTCAGTTTTGAACTTTTTCTCGGCAGGTCAATCGGTCGTTTTGATTTTGTTCCGAAAGCAATCATAAGCAACGCAACAGATACTCCGATAATTCCCCAGTTGAACCAGGTAGGCAAAGTTTTGGCTGAAAAATTCGGAATATATTCCAGATTTACAATCAGACCGAGTATGAACAGTACTGCGCCAAAAAATCCGAAGATTTTTTTAAAAACAGAAAGCTTTTTGTTTTCAGCTTTGTTTTTTTGGAGGGGAATATTTTCGGTGTCGTTTTTAAAAAGGTCAATATCAGGTGTGTTTCTGTTAATTTGAATATCTCTGTTTTGACCTGTGCAGGCATATATGACATCATTTGATGATACTGCGTTATCTATTATGCCTTTTGACATTCGGCTTGCAGAGGTGGAATAAAAGCTGTTTGATGAAAAGAAAGTTCTCGGTGTACCTTCCGACACAACTTCACCGTTAAAAAACATCAGACAGCGGCTTGGATATACAGCACAGAACTCTACATCGTGACTTACCATGAGAACGGTTATGCTGGCTTTATTGAGGTCATATATAATCTGAGCAAACTCAATCTTGAATTCGGCATCAAGTCCTTTTGTAGGTTCATCAAGAAGAAGGATTTGAGGTCTTATGAGAAGAATTTTTGCAAGAGCCGCTCTCTGCTGTTCACCGCCGGATAAATCATAAGGATGGCGATTGCAGAGACTTTCAAGTCTGCACAGCTTTACCGCTGCGGTAACCCGTCTTTCTTTTTCCTCCTTGCTGATTTTTCTGCCGTCAAATACTTCGTACAAATCTTCAAGTACAGTTTTTTTCAAAAACAGTGTCTGCGGATTTTGGGGTAATACTGCTACGAGCGTGTCAAAAGAATTTTTGTTAAGCGGAGAGATTTCAACTTTGCCTCTGTATGGCTTGTTAAGTGAACAGATAATTGACAAAGCGGTTGATTTTCCCATTCCGTTACCGCCGAGTATAGCCGCAAATTCCCCCTGATATATTTTTAGTGAAAGACCTTTTAGTACATCTGTACCCGACTTTTCGTACCTGAACCAAATATCATTAAGACTTACTGCTTCTTTATCAGAGTGTTTCTGAATGCTTTCGGGTTTGAGCTCATACATTTTATGATTTTGGGCATATTCCGAAAGCCACTTTTTGCCGCTTGGAACAGTTACGGGACAGTCGGTATTGTCATTTTCTGTAACAGCCTGCCATATTTGCATCGGAGCAGGCATAGAAAGAAATGTTTTACTGTCTTTTTCTTTAAGAATTTTTCCGACCTTTTGAGGAGAGTCAAAAGCTGAAATTCCGTTGTTTTCAATGACAAGCACCCTGTCTGAAAGCGGAAGCACCTCATCAAGTCTGTGTTCCGTTATTATCACCGTTGTCCCCAGTTCGTGATTTATGCGTGAAACGCAGTGCAAAAATTCGCTTGCCGCAATCGGATCGAGTTGGCTTGTCGGTTCATCCAAAATGAGAACGGACGGTTGCATTGCCATAATTGAAGCAAGGTTTAAAATTTGCTTTTGTCCGCCCGAAAGCTCAAGAACACTTTTTTCAAAATAATTTTGGATTCCGAAAAATGAAGCTGTTTCGGCAACTCTTTTTCGGATTGTATTGTTGTCATAACCAAGACTTTCAAGTCCGAAAGCAAGTTCGTGCCATACCTTATCGGTAACAATCTGATTTTCAGGTGATTGCATAACAAAGCCGATTTTACTGCTTTGCTCCCTGTGAGAAAGGTCTGATATAGGTTTTTCTTCAAAGAATATTTCTCCCGAAAGAACACCGTGCGGTGAAAGATCGGGTTTCAGATGTCTGAGAAGTGTGCTTTTTCCGCAGCCTGACGGACCGCAGACTGTGATAAACTCGCCCTCGTTTACGCTGAAAGTAATATCTTTAAGTACATCAATACCGGTTTCGGGGTATCGAAAACTCAGATTCTTGATTGCATATGTTTCCATTTTATCCCCTCTCCTATATTTACCGATAGCGGAATCAACATTAAAAATGTGTAGAATATATAAAAAATAATACTTTGCACCGTAAACAAATCGCCCTTGATTGACGGATAGTATCTGAATTTTATTGCGTTTGTAAAAAGCAAAATCATAAGTACCAATCCGGTAAAAAGGATTGTGCAAAGCATAAATGCGTCTCTTTTGTCAAATTTATAAAGTGAATAGGATGTTCTGCCTTTAAGACCGTGACCTCTGCTTTTCATTGAATCGGCTGTTTCAATTGCGTTTTCAAGTGACCATGTTATCATAATCGAAAGGATTTTTACAGCATTTCTTATTCTTTGAAACAATGTTCCCTCGTTTATATCTCTGCCTATTGTGTGTTGTGCATTACGCACAAGTTTCATTTGTGCCGAAAACCTTGGAACAAAACGCAATGCCATTGAAATCACCAGACTCAATGACGGCATTATTCTGCCAAACAGGAAAACTACCTTGTCGGAAGTGATTACTGCATTGAATGAAGAAAACCATAAAACTGTTGACGAAAGCAAAAATGCACTTGCAATACCGTAAACGATTGATTCGAGGGTTAGTGGGTTATCCCACGGAAAATATGTGAGTATAGTCATTCCTTCATGATTAAAAACAGGATTTATGAGAACTATCAAGAGTATCATAGGCAAAAGAAAAACAAGTGACAATCTCACAGCTTTTTTGCCGTTAAGGTATAAAGCGGTTACAAGCGCACATAAAAAACTTACAGCAAGACAAACAGGGTTCATGATAAACATCGTGAACCCTATTGTAAGTGCAAAAAATATAAAATTGATAAAGGGGTGCATATTTGAAAAAGTATCCTTCATCATTATTCTCCTGTTGCGTATCCTCCGCCGACATCATAGCCTAAGTTACAAGTGTAGCACCAGACTACATCGTCGCCGTTCTTGAGTACATATCGTGAACAGCCGTAGTTTGGAAACCATTCATTGACTTTGTACATCCAGCCCGAAAGAGAACCGCAGTCAAATTCGTAGAGGTTGTTAATTCCTTCAATATAAGCGGAATTATACATAGGAGTCCAGCTCGATTCCATATGAATATTGTTGTCCTTACAAACTTTTACAAGGACATCATATACAGATTCACCCTCTTTGAATTGAACCTTCTGTTTTTTGAGGATTATACCGTCCTTTGGAACGAGTTCAATTTTTTCGGGATCAAGGTCATCCATATTGTCAAGAATTGTTGAACAGGTGATTGTAAAGGTACAATAAAGATTTGTATCTTTTGTTTCCTGTTCTTCCGGTTCAACCGGCTTTGGTTTTCCCGACGGTACGGGATCGGTTTTGTACTTGTCCTGCGTTGTCGGCTGAACATCATTCTTTTTGTTCGGTTTTGAAGAACTGTTTGATGAAGAAGACGGTTTATTCTTATCCGAAGAACTGTTGTTTGAACTCTGCTCGGATTTTTCACTTTTTTCAACGGCTGAACCGTTACTGTTCTGCGAATTATCCTTACTGTTCTTTTTATCTTCGGAATTTTTTCTGTCCTTTTTATCTTTGTTTGATTTAGCGGAATCGGTAGGATTTTGAGTGTTTTTCTCTGTTGCAGACACAGAAGTTGTTTCTGTGTCTGCATTTGTTGTCGATAGCGAGGAGGCAGTTGATGCAGTTTGAACTTTATTTTCCGATCGGTTGCCGCCTGCAAAAAATGCTATTGTAAGTGCGGCAATACAAACGCATACCGCAATTAAAAGTATTTGATTTTTTTTAACAAACTTTTTTATCTTTTCCATAACCAATCTTTATTTGTGAACTTTAATCAAACGAGCTTAACGATGATTTTCTGAATTTCTGTTGCATCAACAACATCGATAACACCGTCATGATTTACATCAGCTTTGATAAGTGAAACCTTTGAAAGCTGTTCAAGGTTTACAATCTGCTTTTGAACAAGTGTTGCGTCAATTACAGAAACTGTGTTGTCAAGATTAACATCACCTACGGCATAATTTTCTGCAAGTCGGTCAGTCATATTGTAGAGTGAAGTTTTGCCGTTTACAAGACGATCAAATGAAACAAAAGCATAGAAGCCCTGTTCAGTTGCCATCTGATTGTATGTTGTGTCTGTATGACCGAATCCGTTTTCAGCGGAGAAACTCATCATAGCATCGATGAGTGTGTTGCCGTTTTTGATGAATCTTTCATCATTTGTAGGATCAATTCCAAGGCTTGTAAGTGCAACGAGTACCTGTGCACAGCTTTCGCTGTTTACAGAACCCCATGATGCAAATCCGCCGTTTTCATTCTGTGCGTTTGACATTGCTGTGAGTGCTTTATCAATTGCCTCTTTAACATCGCTGTTTGTTGAGTAGTAAGGAGCAAGTGCCTGAATTGCCATACCTGTCATATCAGGATCTGCAGTTGAGCCGAAGAATGTCCAGCCACCGTTTGCTACCTGTGCATCAAGAATTGTCTGTACGAGTTTTTCTCTTGTTGTGGGATTTGCGGCGTCAGTCTGTGGAATTTCATAATCGCCCGTATCAAGTGCAATGAGTGCAAAGACAGGACCGTTGATACCCTGCTTCTTAACATAATCCATATCTGCAAGCGGTTCAAGAAGGTTATATGATGCAACATCCGTAACATCCTTACCGATTGCCGTAAGTGCAAGGATTACTCTTGAATTGTCTGTTGATTTAGTATTGTGAAGCTTTGCAGAACCCTTTTCTTCAACATACTTAACTGCATTCTGATAGTAACTGTCTGCAATTTCGTCTGTGATTTTACCTGCTCTTGCAAGACCGAGGACTGTCCACTCGCCGCCTACTGAAGAAACTGTGGGGGCATCCTGTGATGCGAGATATTTTGCAACCTCGTCAATTTTGTTAGAAACTGTGTCAGCTGCGGAAGGAGCATATTTTACTGTGAATGTATATACAGTACCGCCTTCACTTGTGTTCATTGACGGCCATGCAATATCACCGCAGCCGATGAAAATTTTGTCACCGTCAGAAACACTAACAGTCTGACTTCTCTTGTAAAACGCACTGTCGTCAGAAGGAAGATATTCATTCTTATATTTTCTTGTCTGAAAGTTTTTGTTAGTTGCAGTAGGAACTACATTTACATCAGCTGACGGAGTGTCGATTGTGAGTGTGTAGTCTGTAACTGACGGATCAAATTCGCCCGAAAGCTCGGCACCTGTGATCTCAACCGATTTAACAGTTGTATCGTTATTTGCCCATGTACCGCCGATATCCTCGCCGTAACCGTTTGAAGTATACATAATAGCGATTTCATCACCACTCTCAAGTGTGCCGTCTGCTACTGTATAGGATGCATAACCTGAATTTGTGAACCAGTCATTGAGAGTTCCCATCCAACCGCTCATTGTACCGCCGTCAAATGCAGCAAGACCGTTAATTGACGAGATGTAATTGCTCTCAGCACCTTCCTGTGTGTAGCCGTGATTGTTGAGTGCATCAACAACGGCTGACATCATAGTAGTGTCATTATTAATGCTTACCCACTCATCAACGAGAACGCCGTCCCACGGAGCGCCGTTTTCTACTGAGTATGTATCATTTCTGACAATTACTCTTACTTTTCCGTCTTCAACTGCGCTTACTGAAAGTGAAACCGTCATAAGTGACGCAATCATCATTACAGAAAGTACAATTGAGAGGATTTTTTTAAAAGATTTGTTCATAGTGTTTTCCTCCATATTGTATTGTGTATATCGAAAGGCAAAATAAAAAAGCCCTCCGTTTTTGGAAGGCACAACTAACAAAACCATACAGACCAAAAGTCTGTACAGATATGGTCGGCTGCACCTCTTCCCTGTCCAAGATTTGCAAAATCCGAGGCATACGGACAGCGACCTGACTTATGGCAATGCCAAATACAGTAATGACTGTTGCTTCGGATTCTCACCGAATTCTCTGTTATCTACTCTGCAAGATGCATTTTGAACCGTAAACCCATATTAAGTTATATACATTTGAAATCTTCATTTAATTATAACACCTGTTTATAGTCGTGTCAATTCCTTAAAATTTTTCTGATATCAGAGTTTATTCGGGTACGTTATAAGTTTAGTTTATGGCCGGCTTTTTGTGTAACTCAGTTGTATGAATTGAATATTCTGTTAATAAAAAGTTGAAATCGGTGAATCAGATGAAAGAAAAATGTTCGCTTGACAAGTTACCGCTTGGAGTTACGGGGATTGTCTATCGTGTGAACTGTAATGAAAATATCAAAAACAGAATATTTGATTTTGGTATTATGGAGAACAGTCCTGTTATCCCCTTGTTTACAAGTCCGTTCGGTGATCCGTCTGCGTATCTTGTTAAAAATGCCGTTGTGGCACTGAGAAATAACGATTGCAAAGATATCATTGTTACTCCTGAATAAAAGGAGGCTTTTTTATTGTTTTCTACGGATAAATCATCTTTTAATAAAAAGGATGTCTCGGATTGCGATTACAAAATTTCTCTTGCCGGTAATCCTAATGTCGGCAAGAGTACAATTTTTAACGAACTGACGGGATTAAGACAGCACACGGGAAACTGGACGGGTAAAACAGTTGAGTTTGCCAGAGGTTGTTGCAAAATCAAAGACGCAAGGTTTTGTATTACGGACTTACCTGGATGCTATTCCCTGCTTTCATTTTCGGGCGAAGAGGCGGTAACAAGGGAGTGCCTTATACAAAATCAAAATGACTGCGTTGTAATAGTTGTTGACTGCGGAGTTATTGAAAGAAATCTTTCATTTGCATTGCAGGTGTTATCTGTCACAAAGAATGCTGTTCTTTGTCTTAATCTTTGTGATGAGGCTGAAAAAAACGGTATAAAAATCGACTGCGACGAGTTATCGCTAAACCTCGGAATACCTGTTGTGAAAACCTGTGCAACAGACAAAAAAGGTTTGGATGAGTTAAAAAAAGCGATCTATAATGTATGCAGCGGAAAGACAAAATGTTTTAGGGTAGAAAGAAATTTTGAAGGCGTTGATATACTATCCGAAAAAAACTACAAACAGAATATTGAAAAGCTTTCGCAAATTGGCAACAAAATTTCAAGTGACTGCGTAAAATATGAAAAATCAGAGTTAAATGCTTGTACAAGAAAGCTTGATAAAATACTTACAAGCAAAACCACGGGAATACCAATTATGCTTGCAATGCTTGGTATATTGTTTTGGATAACAGTTGTCGGTGCAAATTATCCGAGCGAATGGTTAAGCAATTTGTTTGGTTTTATAAAAGAGAAACTGTATATTCTTTTTGATTTTTTACACACTCCTGATGTTGTAACGGGACTTTTGATTGACGGAGTTTATACAACTCTGTCATGGGTGGTATCTGTAATGCTGCCGCCTATGGCTATATTCTTTCCGTTGTTTTCGCTTGTTGAGGATTCGGGATATCTGCCGAGAATTGCATTTAATCTTGATAGGTATTTTTCAAAGTGCGGTGCTCACGGAAAGCAAAGTCTTGCTATGGCAATGGGTCTTGGCTGTAATGCCTGCGGAGTTACAGGTTGTAGAATCATCGAGTCGCCCAAGGAACGGCTGATTGCAATTCTTACAAATAATTTTATGCCGTGTAACGGACGGTTTCCCACAATAATTGCATTACTGCTCATGTTCTTTGCAGGTACGACATTTACGCTGAGCAGTTCGCTTGAGGTAGCGGCATTGTTGATTGGAATAATAGTTTTCTGCGTTTTTATAACACTTGTTATATCTAAGGTACTTTCAGTCACAATATTGAAAGGCGAACAGTCCGGATTTGTGCTTGAACTTCCGCCGTACAGAAAGCCGCAGATTTTAAAAACTATTGTCCGTTCGCTGTTGGACAGAACTTTATTTGTTTTAGGAAGGGCTGTTGCGGTTGCCGCTCCGGCAGGTGCGATAATCTGGATTCTTGCAAATGTGCATATAAGCGATGTTTCACTTTTAAAATATTGTACTGATTTTTTAGATCCGTTCGGCAGATTTATCGGGGTTGACGGCGTTATAATAATGGCATTTATACTTGGATTTCCTGCGAATGAAACCGTTATTCCTATTATAATTATGTCATATATGGCAAGCGGTACTCTTGTTGATTATTCAAGCTACGATCAGCTGTTTCAACTTCTCAGTATGAACGGCTGGACGATTACAACGGCTGTATGCACGATTATTCTTTGCATTCTTCATTATCCGTGTTCAACAACCTGTTTGACAATAAAAAAAGAAACAGGCAGCCTTAAATGGACGCTTGTTTCTATGGCATTGCCTACTGCAATGGGAATTGTGCTTTGTATGATTACAGCAGGTGTTATGAGATTATTTTAAGTCAATAACTTCAAAATCATCGGGAACAAATATATTTCCGTTAAAAACTGTTCTTGCCTCTGAAGTATATGTACTTTTGCGTGTTTGAAGTGTTTCGTCCTCGGTGTGATACAGGATAAGATTTTTTGCAAAAAGACTCTCTGCAAGTTTTCCTGCATCAAGTGCTGTGCTGTGGAATTTTTCGTAAGGCTTAAAAATATCTTTTTGACTGTAAAGACAAAAAGCTTCACACATAAGATAATCACAGTTTTGAACAAAATTTCTGCATTTTTCATTGAACGGTTCATCACCGAGACAGGTGAGAACTTTTCCTGACGGAAAAACAGCCTTGAATCCGAATTGCTTTGTTTTGTCTGAAAATATATCAAAGAAAGTGAGTCGGATACTGCCGGCATTTTGCTTTTCACCGTCTTTTACTTCATTGATGAAAATTTTTGTATTGATATTTTTGAGAAATTTCGGTGCAAGTGTGTGGTTGCAAATTGCCGTGATTGAATCAACACATTCATCGTGGCAGTAAATATTAAAATTACCGTCATATTTGCCTGAATTCATAAGAGCGCTTATTTGCCTTATTACCCACACGGCACCCAATATATGGTCGGTGTGAGAATGAGTAATAAACATTGTCTTTATGCTGTTCCAAGCTACTCCGGATTTCTTAATTGCGGATAAAATCCCGTTTCCGCCGCCTGCGTCAACAAGAAGACAGTCGTTTTCGGATTTCAGAAGAAAACAGGTATTATAACAGTTGGTAACCATCGCACTTCCTGTGCCGAGCATAATAATTTTTTCGTTCATACAGCACCTCGAAAATACAGGCAGATACAAGAAAAATGTATCTGCCTGTAAATTTTATTGTAATTTTATTCTTCTGCTTCTGCAACCTTCATCATAATGGCACATTCCATTCTTTTTCTGAAAAGCTCACAGCCGTATTCGTAAATACCTGTGATTGAGCCTGTTGCATGATAAGCGTTTGCGGCACAACCGCCGCTGCAATAAAGTCTTGCCCAGCAGTCTTTGCAGTCGGGACGGGCGTATGCGTTACAAAGCTTAAATTCGTCCTGAATTTTCGTGTTTGAAACACCGTTAAAGATATCGCCGAGCTTGTACTTTTCATCGCCTACAAACTGATGACAGGGATAGAGGTCGCCCCAAGGTGTTACAGCCATATATTCTGTACCCGAACCGCAACCCGAAATTCTCTTATAAATGCACGGACCGCCTGTAAGGTCAATCATATAATGATAGAAGGTGAGCGGTCTGCCCTCTTTTTCACGCTTGAGCATTTCCTTTGCAAGAATTTCGTACTGTTCAAAAAGGATAGGCAAATCGTCATATGTAAGTGCATATGGGTCATCGGGAGCACATACAACCGGCTCCATTGAAAGCTCTGTAAATCCCAAATCCGCCATATGGAAAATATCGTTTGTGAAGTCTGTGTTATTATGTGTATAAGTGCCTCTTACATAGTAACCCTTGTTGCCTCTTTTTTTGACAAATTCCTGAAATTTCGGAACGATAATGTCATAACTGCCCTTGCCGTTTACAGTTTTGCGAAGATGGTCATGCACTTCTTTTCTGCCGTCAAGGCTGAGAACTACATTGTGACATTCTTTGTTTGCAAATTCAATTACATCGTCATCAACAAGCATACCGTTTGTTGTAAGTGTAAAACGGAAGTTTTTGTTGTGTTCCTTTTCAATGCTTCTTGCATAGGCAACAACCTGCTTTACAACATCAAAGTTCATAAGAGGTTCTCCGCCAAAGAAGTCAACCTCAAGGTTAACTCTGCTGCCTGAATTTTCAATGAGAAAGTCAATTGCTCTCTTGCCCACTTCAAAGCTCATCAGCGCTCTCTCGCCGTGGTATTTGCCCTGACTTGCAAAGCAGTATTCGCAGTTAAGGTTACAGGTGTGAGCAATGTGAAGACAAAGCGCTTTGATTACTGTGTTTCTCTTTTTAAAGTCAAATGCAAGGTTTTCGTACTTGTCGTCTGTAAAGAGCTTTCCTTGTTCCTCAAGCTCTTTTACATCATCAATGCAGTCGGAGATTTCTTCTTTTGTAATCTCAGGATTGTCTGCATATTTTGAAAGCATTTCGTCGATTATCTGTTCTTTTGTTGCGTTTTTGTACATTGCAATAACATCATAAGCAAGGTCATCGACTGCGTGTACACTGCCGCTGTAAACATCAAGAACTATGTTGTATCCGTTAAGTTTATACTGATGAATCATAATATCTCCGTTAGACAAAAGGAAAGCCGTTAACCCTTTGGGAAAACGGCGATAATCCTTAATAATCAAATTAAAATAGAATTATTTCTCGCTCATGCACTTTTCGCACTGCTGGTTAGCAACGCCGCAAGATGTCTTACACGCTGACTGACATGAAGTCTGGCACTCGCCGCAACCGCCTGTCTTAACGCTCTTCTTGAGGTCACGAGTTTCGATAGTTTTAATTCTCTTCATAATAAATCAAACTCCTTGTTAGATTTTGTTAGTTTAATATTATCACACAGCTATTGATTTGTCAATCTTTTTTAACTACGCTTATGTTGTCCGTCATACCGCCTTTTGTTGACATAATCTCAACCTTGCAGGCTGAAAGATATTCAATGTAATTTATAAGTTCCTTGCTTATAATTTCACCGGGTACGATGAGGGGAATTCCGGGTGGATATGCCCAGATATACTCGGCAGAAGTTCTGAATTCCGAATTTTGGAACGGAATAGTTTCTTTGTTGAATTTGTACAACTCGCAGGCGTTGAAATTTTTGCCTGTGTAGAGATTTTTTAACGGAACACGCTCGGTGTCGGCTCCTTTTGAAAGTTCGCTGTCAATTGAAATCAGAGCGTCTGAAAGCATATCAAAAGCTTTTTCAGTGTCACAAACAGATGTCATGGCAATTACATAGTCCGAATATGCCATTTCGGTTTCAATCTGATAATTATTTCGCAGTATTTCGGCAAGCTTTGTTCCCGAAATATTTGCGTTCGCTGTTGAAATTACAATTTTGCCGATATCATAATCAAAATCAGTATCGCTTTTATCATAAATTTTCAGATATTTTAGATTTTCAAGTTTTTCTCTGACCGTTTTAAGATTGCAACAATATTCCTTGAATTTATCATTGCTGTTTTCGCAGAAATCAAGGCATTTTTCGATTGAACTCATTAAAATATATGACGGACTGCTTGTTTCAAATACAGCTAAATTTTCGGCAAGAATTTCAGAAAGCTCGCTGTCATTTGTTATGAGCAATGCAGTTTGAGTTAATGACGGCAAAGTTTTGTGCAGACTCAATACTGCGGCGTCTGCACCGCAGTTAAGTGCTTCATCGGGAAAACTGTCCGAAAACGGAAAATGCGCTCCGTGAGCTTCGTCAACAAGTAATTTTGCTCCGTGTTTGTGACAGATTTCGGAGATTGACTTTATATCCGAAACAACTCCTTCATATGTAGGCGAAGTTATGATTACAAGTCTGATTTCATCATTGTGTTTTGTAAGTTTATCTTCTATATCGCAAGGTGAAACCGATGTAAGAATATTGTATCTGCTGTCTGTATCGGGAAAAATGTAATCGACATTGAGATTAAACAGTTCTGCTGAATTATATACAGATTTGTGACAGTTACGAGCCATTAAGATTTTGTCGCCTTGATTTGTCATTGAGCGAATTGTTGAAAGTATTCCGCCTGTTGAACCGTTAATCAGAATGAAAGCATTTTTTGCATTGTAAAGTTTTGCAGCTTTTTTCTGAATTTCATCAATAACTCCGTTTGGTGAATGGAGATTGTCAAAATCATGAATTTCGGTTATGTCGATATTATACGGTATTATACCCTCTTCTGTAATGTCCGTTCTTTTGTGTCCGGGCATATGAAAAGGATATATGCCGCTTTTTGAATAATTTTTAAGCTTGTCGTACAGCATATATCCTCCGATATTTTAAATATTTAGTTTGTACCGAACTCAGCGAGTTCAAGTCCCTTGTTGTGTTCAAGCGCCCAGTTTATGCTCCAGTAGCTTGTAAAGAGCAAAAGATGGTTGCCTTTAAGATCCTGAATTTTCTTAGTATCCGACGCAAGGTCGAGAGTTTTCGGATCAAGGTCATCGTTTACAATCCAACGGATAAATTCATATGGGAGTGTTTCCATAATGATATCACAGTTGTACTCGTTTTGAAGCCTGTATTTAAGAACATCAAACTGAAGTACGCCTACAACGCCAACGATAACTTCCTCCATACCTGCGTCAAGCTCCTGGAAAATCTGAATAGCACCTTCCTGTGCAATCTGACTTGTACCCTTGATGAACTGTTTGCGCTTCATTGTGTCTTTCTGACGGACAAGTGCAAAGTGTTCGGGAGCAAATGTAGGAATTCCCCTGAACTGTACCTTGTGTCCCGGTGAACAGATTGTGTCACCGATTGAGAAAATGCCCGGATCAAACACACCGATGATGTCGCCCGCATATGCCTCGTCAACAATTTCTCTTTCCTGAGCCATAATCTGCTGCGGCTGTGAAAGACGCATTTTTTTGTTGCCCTGAACATGGAACACTTCCATATTCTTTTCAAACTTGCCGCTGCAGATACGCATAAATGCAACTCTGTCACGGTGAGCCTTATTCATGTTTGCCTGAATTTTGAAAACAAATGCAGAGAAAAAGTCTGACATAGGCTCAACCTTTTCATTAACTGTTTCTCTTGGCAGAGGTGGAGTTGTGAGCTGTAAGAACTGTTCAAGGAATGGTTCAACACCAAAGTTTGTAAGAGCCGAACCGAAGAATACAGGAGTAAGCTGACCGTTGCGGACTGCTTCAAGGTCAAATTCATCGCCTGCACCGTCAAGAAGTTCTATTTCATCAAACAAATCCTGCTTATGATAGTAGCCTATTGTACCTTCAAGGGCAGGATCGTCAAGCGTAAGTTCTTTCTTTTCAACTTCTTTTTGACCGTTATTAGCGGTGAAAGCAAGAATTTTCTTAGAATTTCTGTCATACACACCCTTGAATTCCTTACCTGAACCGATTGGCCAGTTTACGGGATAGGTGTGAATTCCGAGAACATTTTCAATGTCTTCAAGAAGGTCAAAAGAATTTTTTGCATCTCTGTCCATCTTGTTGATGAATGTAATGATAGGAATATTACGCATTACACAGACCTTAAAAAGTTTGATAGTCTGTTTCTCAACACCCTTTGAACCGTCAATTACCATTACAGCAGAGTCTGCCGCCATAAGTGTACGGTAGGTATCTTCCGAGAAATCCTCATGTCCCGGTGTATCAAGAATATTTATGCAATAACCGTTATATTTAAACTGCAAAACCGATGATGTAACAGAAATACCACGCTGTTTTTCAATTTCCATCCAGTCGGACACAGCATGCTTTGCGGTTCTTTTGCCTTTTACCGAACCTGCAAGGTTAATTGCTCCGCCGTAGAGCAAGAGCTTTTCCGTAAGTGTTGTTTTACCCGCATCAGGATGCGAAATAATCGCAAAGGTTCTGCGCTTGCTGATTTCTTCTTTAAATGAACTCATATCTTTCTTCCCTTCGGAGGTTAAGTATATCCACAATTCTATATTTTACTATTTTTGGATGGTATATGTCAATAAAGAATGAAGAAAATGTGAGAAAAATAATTGCTACAAAAACTTGACAAATTTGTAAATATATTGTAATATATTGGTACAGAAGGACTTAATGTGATTTTTCCTATTTTTTCATATACCTTCCAAATCGAGGCAGAAACTTGTGTTTCTGCCTCAAAATCATTTATGAGGTTTTTTATGAGTAATTCTATCGGTCTTTACATTCACATACCGTTTTGTAAGCACAAATGTCCGTATTGCGATTTTTTCAGCGGGAATGCAGATGAAAACGCTTTCGATAATTATGTGATTGAATTAAAAGATAAAATAAAATACTGGTCTGAAAAAGCCAAAAGAGATGTTGCAACCGTATATTTCGGCGGCGGTACGCCGAGTGTTTTGGGTGCAGACAGACTTTGTGATATTCTTGATTTTATCAAGTTTAATTTTAATATTCAAAATAATGCCGAGATTACGGTTGAGGTCAATCCCGACTCCGCCAAAACTATTGATTTTAAAAAAATGTATGCCTGCGGATTTAATCGCATTTCAATGGGTATGCAGACTGCTGTTGAAGATGAATTAAGGCTGCTTGGGAGAATTCACAGCATTGATGATGCAAAGACTTCTGTTGAAAGGGCTAAAAGTGCGGGATTTAATAATATTTCACTTGATTTGATGATGGGAATTCCTAATCAGACAATTGAAAGCCTTGAAAAATCAATCAGTTTCTGTGCCGATTGCAAAGTTACTCATATTTCATCATACATTTTGAAAATCGAGGAGAATACTCCGTTTTATAAGGTGCAAAATAAACTTAAGCTTGCCGATGATGATATGCAGGCTGAAATGTATCTGAAAGCTGTTGAAATGCTTGATTCTCTCGGATACAAGCAATATGAAATTTCTAATTTTGCAAAACAGGGTTATGAAAGCCGACATAATACCAATTACTGGAGATGCGGTGAATATATCGGCATAGGTCCGTCTGCACACTCATTTTTTGAGGGCAAAAGGTTCTTTTATTCGAGAAGCATGGACGATTTTAATAACAATAAGCTGTCTTTTGAAGGTACGGGCGGAGATGAGGAAGAATTTATTATGCTCTCTCTCAGGCTGAAAAGCGGTCTTAATTATTCTGAATTTGAGGAAAAATTCGGATACACCCTCCCCTCTTACATTATCAAAAAAGCTAAAGAGTATGAAAAATACGGCTATACAAATGTTACGGACAAGTCGATCAGCTTTACACCGAAAGGTTTTCTTGTTTCAAATTCAATAATCAGTGAACTGATATAAAAAACGCTCCGAGAATAAATTCGGAGCGTTAATTTTATGTTATGAATTTGTATGTCAGATTAATACAATGAAGAGTATGAACCGCCGCCGATAAGCGATGTAAGAACACTTGTTGCAAATGTACTTGTGTTAAATGACCACATAGTAAGTTTTGCGCCGATGAAGAATACAATCATAAATGCAACGGCAACGATGAGTGTGAGAATTAAAGTGAATAATGCAGAGTTCTTTGCTTCGGGAACATTAGCTTTTACCTGATTTACAAGTGAAATAACAAGGTAAAGCATAACGATTACGAAGAAGAACAGGAACATATATACGCTGATTAATGCGCAAAGACCTGCCAAAATCCAACCGATTGATGCCGGAATAGATTCAATTGAAAATGTGATGAATGAATCAATAAATGCTTTGGCTGTGTTTTCTTCGGTTTTGTATTTCTTTACATATGCAAAGAGAATAACAGAATAGAAGCCGCCGATAAGGACAGTAGTAACAAGACTTACAAGAAGTGTTTTCGGAAAATCAAGTGCGCTCATAGAAAGCATAAGAAACATATTGCCAAGAATGAGTGCAATAAAGAAAATTGCCGAGAAAAGAGCGCCGAGAATGATGTCTTTTTCAGCCTTTGCTGTTTTGATAACAGTTTTGGAATCCTTAAAGAATGAAGTGAACACAACAAGAATGTTCTTTAAAGCCTTAACAAAAGCATTTTCCCCAATGGGTGCTGTGTTATTTACGGCATAAGGCGACTGCTGTGACTGAGGGTTTTGCGGCTGTGCATACTGTTGCTGAACAGGGTTCTGATACTGTGGCTGTTGTGGCTGAACAGGCTGCTGATACTGAGGCTGCGCCTGTGCATTTGCCTGCTGAGCCTGTGCCTGAGCGGCTCTTGACTTTTCGCAGTTGCAAACAGCATTGTCTTCAAGCTGTGCTCCGCAATATTTACAGAATTTCATGGTGATTCCTCCAAGATAAAATAATATGTAACAGGTCTTATAGCTACCTGTTGTTTGTTTATTGAGAAGTGATAACATCAACGCTCACATTATATCACAAATTACAGCAATAATTCAATATTTCTTACAATTTTTTAATTTCTTACACTACAGAAAATTATATGTTAAAATAATGAAATGATGTACACATAGCAAATAATTACAATAAAACAGCGGCAAAAACTATAAACTTAAGTTTTTGCCGCTGTGGTTTAGTAATAATACCTTATAAATTTTATATTGTAGTAATCACAGGTTGTGATGTCGTTGGTGTCAATCTCATTTATAAGGATATAATCCTGAGCAACACCTAAAAGATAGCCTGTTTTCTGAACAATTGTGTTTGCTCCCATGAGAAAATCAACGGTGATTCGTCTTCCGATTTGTGTTCGCATAAAACCGTTGTGATATCTCAGACTTTCGGCTGTTACAGGAAACGGATATTGATAATCACTCATCGACATTCCAATATTCTGCCTTATCGGCGTTGCAACGGTGGCTCCGGAGCTCGCCGTTGTAGCAGGGGTTGCAGGCAAAACAGGTATAGATGTATCTATTTTTTTTAAGTTCTTAATGAACGGTATATTTTGAAGACTTCCGCTGTATTTATTTATATTTTCAGGTTGTTCTTCTGATGTACTTCCGCCCTCTTCATATGCTATTTCTGCCTGTTCAAGCGAGGGATTGTCATTTGATTTTTGAACTTTTTCTGTCATATTGGGGTGTGCAACAGACGGTGCGCCCTGATTGTGTCGCATAATTTCGTCAATCGCAGGAATATAACATCCGATATCCGCTTTGTTTGACGGACAAGAATTATTGAGGCAGGCTTTGTTTTTGTCAAGTCCGTAAAGATGTTCGGGATTAATCTGATTTGCCATAGGAGTTGTATTAACTGCCATATTTGAAGAATTATCCATTAAGCTATGCTCCTTTATGTTTTGGAATAAGCCTCGGTAGGCGAATAAAAGCAATGATCCCCTACCCTGTTGTAAATTACTCCGTTGTTTGACGGAAAAAATGTTGGGCAGGTATCTGAAAATGGATTAAAATAGAAAATTGAATTTCCGACAGATGAATCGGTATTGCCCGCCAATGCCCAATCGGCAATGTTATAGTGAATTTCGTCAGGACGTATATTGTAAACATTCTGAGGATTATATTGTCCTCCGACAGTTGTTTTAAGACAGGTAAATTGATTTGGTTGTTCCATTATGGCACGGAAATCTCCGCCCTTGCTGACTCTTGCAAATTCCCCGTTTGGAACACGGGTTCGGTTTACAATTACCGACGCAACGGCACGCATTCCGTTTTCACCTTCCCCACCTGCCTCACATTTTAAAAGCCTTGCAAGCAATTCTCTTGTACTCAATGCCACCTTTTTCACCAACCGTTATTTTATTCAATGATATTTTATGCATAAATTAACTTGTTGTTACAAAGAAAAAGCTTGCGATAAATGTGTTATTCACGCAGACAGAAAATTCTGTTTTATAGAAGCAACTCAGACGGTGTTCGATAATCTTTTGAGATGCCAACTACAACATTTATTCAGATTAGCTGTTGCTGTCTACTTCTTTACTTGCTTTTGCAGGGCTATTTTGCCAATCACCGAACCATCTGATAAATTGTTTGCTTTGCGTGATTTTGTTAATCTTTTTGTCGACATTATTGTCAATACTGCGTATAATGGTGCTAATGCACGGCTACTATGAAAAGTTGCTGCGCAAATACCCGGATGCGGTCACGGTAAAGGATGTGGTAACCCTGACCGGCTACACCCTGACCACCGTCCACAGCTGGTGCAGCCGCGGGTCGCTGAAAGCCTTTCAAAAGGGACTGAAGTTCTGTATCCCGAAAATCTTTCTTGTGGATTTCTTCTGCTCCCTGATCTTCCGCTCCATCACCCGCAAAAGCCTGTGGCATATCCAAACGCTGAACGATTTTCAAAGGAAGATGAAGCATAGAAAATAAAACTTAATATATTTCTGCATCTCCTTTGTGTGATAACTACAAAGGAGATGATTTTTAATATAATACTTGCATTCTTTTCGTGAATGAGATACAATGATTTTGCTTGAAGGCATAATACATTAAATTTGAAACATTGTATCTTAGTGTTTATTCCTGTTTATGAAAGTGAACCCGAGTAAACAAACGGAAACAAAGAATTATATTTAATGATGTATGTCTGGCATTGTATTTCCTATTCTCACGGGGAAAGTGTTTTTGTCAGGCTATTATTATGCCTTTTGGTAAAATACATTACCGAAAGGATTTTTTATTATGGAAAAAGAATTAGTATGGAAAATGGTGCAAGGACAAATCGGATATGATTTTAAAAATCTTGATTTGTTGCAGCAAGCTTTCACTCGTCGCTCATATACCGCAGAGAACGGCGGTGAAAACAATGAGGTGCTCGAGTTCATTGGAGACAAAGCACTTGATTTTGTGATTGTTAAACTGCTTATTCAGAAGTACGGGCATTTAGCAAATGGGGATTCGGTTAACGGAACAAAGCTTTCTGTTTGGGAACAAGAATTCAAACGTAATCAAGTGGGTTACGAAGCGCCGGTAGTAAATAGCTTCGGCTGTGACTATGACGAAGATAACTTATCTAAAATCAAAAGTCGAATGGTGAATAAAAAAGCATTGGCTCGCCGAATGGATGAACTTGGTTTTTCCGAATATCTTATTATGGGTAAGGGCGATATACAGAATAATATCAACCAAGAAGATTCTGTAAAAGAAGATTTGTTTGAAGCTATTATCGGAGCTGTTGCAATCGATTCAGGATGGAATCTGAAGAACTTGCAAAAAGTGGTTGAAGCAATGCTTGTTCCCGAAGACTTTCTAATTAATGATACCGACACCAATTATGTGCGACTTATTCAGGAATGGGAAATAAACGAGAATGGGTGCATTCCTTGGTATAAATACAAAGAAGCTTCTTACTCATCGACTTGGTATTTAAAAGAGGATAACACTATATATCAAAGCTTTCCGTTAGATTACAACTATTCTAAGCTTAAATATCATTGTTACCTCAAACTACTTGATTCTTTACCGGTGTTTTGCGGTTTTGGTGTGTCTATCCGTGAGGCAAGGATGGCTGCTTGCAAATTAGCGTATGAGTATCTAGAGAGAAATGATATGCTTCCATCTATCCGTGACGAAATTGAAAATCCTAACCGTGATGATGCAATTAACCAACTTGAAACATTGGCTCGAAGAGGTTATTTTTCCATTCCTACTTATGAGTTCAAGGAAACATATGATGACAATGGTAACCCCATTTGGAATTGTGAATGTCACATAGCGGAAGAAGATTATTACTTTGATGGGACATCCATATCAAAAAAAGAGGCAAAGAAAGATTCTGCTTTTAGAATGCTTTTTTATGTACTCGGAATGGAGGATGAATAAGAATGGCCAAGTGGTGTTTTAATTATGAGTCCGGCGAATATGAATACATCGAAAAGGATGGCTTCAGTATTGACCGAGGTGAATATGTTTACAATTGGGATGATAGCGAATATCGTCACGATGACGAAGAGGAAGAATGCCGCAATTCTTTATTTGATGATGAAGATGACGACTGACCCCAGTTGCTAAAACAATACAAATGTGCGATTTAAAAATTCGCATACTCGCACCTGTTTTTCGATTTTGCTAAACTGTAATCGAAAGGCAGGTGCATTTTGCATTGCAGACCTGCCGGGGAAATTTTGAATGGGAGGATCACATATGAAATCGCTATTTGAGCAGCTGGGCGGCACTTACACAAGGCAGGGCGACTATTGCCTACCCGATGTTTGATTACCGCCCGAAGAAGAACGCCCCATCGGCATTTACGGCCAGCGGCGGCGAGTTTATCTGAAGAAGCATCATCGGGTATTGTATTATAACCTGCTGACCGCCGGGGTGCTGGACGGGCACCTCGCAGACATTGAGGAGCAGGCGCAGGAACTCTTTCTTCGGCTGGTAGAACAATACGCAGACACCGAGGGCGTGACGGAGGCCTTGAAAGCCGATGACCCGATGGCGTGGGTGCGGAAGATGAACGGCATCCTACATCGGACAAACGAGGTCGTGATGCAGGAAATTGTATATGGGTAACGAGCAAGCGGGGGTCGATGACCTCCGCTTGTTTTGTGTGCAGAAAAGAACAATGCTGTTTTAAAACTACATTGTTCCGAACTTTGTTGACATTGTTCTTTTATTCGGGTATAATGTACTTGTGATTTTATGCGTGGAGGTATCCCTTATGGCTGAAATGATCTCGGTAAGAGAGGCGGCAGTGCGCTGGAATATAACGGAGCGGAGAGTTGCGACGCTCTGCAAGAATGGGCGAATCGCCGGTGCGAAAAAGCAGGGCAATCGTTGGCTGATCCCCGCTGATACGCAGAAACCGGCGGATCAGCGGCTCAAGACGGGCGCTTTTCGCAAGACGGAGCGCGCGCCGAAGCTGCCCCTGCCCATCGGCGTGTCCAACTACTGCCTTGCCTCGTCGGAATACTATTATATCGACAAGACGATGATGATCAAGGATTTCATCGACGAGCGTCCGATGGTGACGCTGTTCACCCGCCCCCGGCGTTTCGGTAAGACGCTGAATATGGATATGCTGCGCACTTATTTTGAAAAGAACGACAAGGATACCTCCGTCTACTTCCAGGATAAGAAGATCTGGGCCTGTGGCCAGAAGTACCGGGATTATCAGGGCAAGTATCCTGTGATCTTCCTGACCTTCAAGGATGTGAAGTTTGATACTTGGGAGGAGACCTTTGCAGCCATCCGGGATATTTTCGCAAAGGAGACCCGGCGGCACAAGGAGTTGCTGGCCAGCGATAAGTGCGACGAGTACAGCAAAAAGACCTATGCAAAGCTGGCAGACGGCAAAGTCAGCGAGGTTGAGCTGGCTTCGGCACTGCTGGACCTGTCCTCTATGCTGCACAAGCACTATGCCGTTGCGCCCATTATCATCATCGACGAGTATGACACCCCCATCCAGCAGGGCTATCAGAAGGACTATTACGACAAGGTCATCCAGTTTATGCGAAACCTGTTTTCCGGCGGGTTCAAGGATAATCAGCACCTGTCCTTCGGCTTCCTCACCGGCATTCTGCGGGTGGCCAAGGAGAGCATCTTCAGCGGGATGAACAACCTGTCCATCAACTCCGTGCTGGACAACAAATACAGCGCCTACTTCGGCTTCACCGCCGACGAGGTGATGGAGATGGCGGAATACTACGGCGCTGCCGATAAGTACGATGAAATTTGCCAGTGGTACGACGGCTACCGCTTTGGCAAGACGGAGATTTTCAACCCGTGGTCGGTGGTCAACTACTTCAGCAACGAGTGTGAGCCGAGACCCTTCTGGGTCTCCACCGGCAGCAACGATATTATCGGGGAAGTGCTTGCCCAGGCAGATGAGGAGATTTATAACCGTCTGACCTCCCTGGTCAACGGCGAGACCTTCACTACCTTCATCGACACCGGCGTGATTTATCCGCAGATCAAAAGTAATCCCTCCACCATTTACAGCTTCCTGTTGGTGACCGGCTATCTGAAGGCACTGAAAACCACGCCCTCCTTCAGCGGCGATTTTATGTGCGAGGTCTCCCTGCCCAACCGGGAGATTTCTCTGGTGTATAACAAGGAGATTTTGCAGAGGTTAGAGAATCTGATCCCGCCGTCCACGGCGATTTCCGTTCAGGAGGCCATCTTCTCCGGCGATAACGCACGGCTGAAAGCGCAGATTCAGACGCTGCTGACCCAGTCGGTCAGCTCCTTCGATACTGCCGGGGAGAACTTCTACCACGGCTTTATGCTGGGACTGTGCGCCCTGCTGGGCGGCGCTTTCGTGACCTCCAACCGGGAATCCGGCGAAGGGCGCTATGACATTCAGCTGAAGCCCACGCAAAAGGGTCTTCCGGGCATCCTGATTGAGCTGAAAGCGGAGAAAAATTGCAGCGACGAAAGGCTGAAAAAGCTGTCCGAGACGGCCTTGCAGCAGATCAACGATAAGAAATACGAAACCGAGCTGACGACCGCCGGGGTCAGGACGATTTATAAATACGGCGTGGCTTTCAGCGGTAAAAAGGTCGAAGTGACAGTCGGATGAGGAGTGAGAATTCCAAAGTGTCAGCACGGTGGTTCCAAAGTATCAAATTGATACTTTGGGCAGAGATTATGAACAAAACCATATTGGAGGATGCAAAATGGGCACCAATATTTCGAAAAAGAAGCGGGACGACCTGCTGGACAAAATCAAGCAGATTCGTGCCTTTATCGCCGCAGCACCGCAGGATGAGAATACGGGCAACCTGCTCTCCTACCTGTCCGAACTCGAAAAAGATGTGAACGGGAAAAAGTACGGTCTCGTGTTCGAGGAGCATCGGGAGGAAATCGATGAGGTGTTGGATACCCATACGCCGGTGCTGACCGAGAATGCAGATCTGTTTATTGACTACGGCGGGCAGATGAATTTCCTGCTTGAAGGGGATAACCTTGCCGCACTGAAATTGTTGGAAAAGACTCATCGTGGTAAGATTGACCTCATCTATATTGAAATAATCATACCGAGTTTGATACAAGGAATTGGCATAATTAAAAGGTGTGCCTTTGCGGTGTAAAAACAGTCGTTGCGGTGTAAAATCCGAAACGGCTGTTTTTTGTGGCTTTTCTGCAAAGGCTATTTTCAATCCATTGACAAATTTATTGTCAAGAGATACTATATGTACAGGCGGGAGGCGCGAATATGGAAGAAATAATTCGTATGCAAAACAATCTACTTTTGATCCGACGCACCGTTGGTTGGACAGCCGAGGAGTTTGGCGAGAAAATCGGTGTCACTCGCCAGACCATCAACAATATTGAAAGCGGTCGCAACAAGCTGACCAAGACACAGTATATCGCCATGAGAAGCGTTCTTGACGCGGAAATGGCACAGGCACCGGAAGACACCGAAATGCTCAAGGTTTTGCTGGATGTTCTTGTAGATCATCCAAAGAACTATAGTTTCGAAAACAGAGATGAACTTTTGTCGAAGGCAAACATGATGGCCCCTTCTATTCTTGCAGGAACTACCACACGTGCTGATGTCTCCAAAGAGTGGATTAAAGCCGCTGGGGTGATCGTCGGTGGAACAGCCCTTTTGGGTCCGCTAGGCCTTGGAACGGGAATTGCGGCCATAAACGCTTGGCTTGTTAAAGCATTCGCATCAAGTAAAAAGAAGCCAACATTGAAGGAGAAAAAAGATGGGTGATTATATAAAAAAGAAAAAGGAAATGGTATTCCAAAGCGTTGACTCCCTTCAGCAAGTAGTAAATGTTGTAAACGAAGCAGCCGCAGCCCTTAATGACTCCAAACGGACCATCAAGGAAAGTGCTATTCCAGAGGTTCTTGCCGGAGCCCTTGGAGCAGGCATTGGTGGTGTGGGGTCTTTTGCCGCCCTTTATGGTTTGGGTGTCGTAGGTCTCTCTGCTGCCGGTATTACTTCCGGATTAGCAACTGCCGGTGCTATCGTGGGCGGTGGTATGGTGGCAGGCGTTTTCGTGCTGGCGGCGCCTATTGCCGTGTTAGCAGCTGGTGGTGTTGGTGTTGCCTCTCACCTTAAAAACAAACAACTGCGCCAGGAAAAAGAACGTCTATACAAAGAAGTCCTTGCTCGTCACGAAGCTATTATCCAAGCTTTGAAAGATGAGGCTGATGCAGACAAGGAGCGTCTTGAATACCTGCAAAGTCTGAACATCTTACTCCAACAGGCAGTTAAGGATTTGAGCCACGATCTGGGTATTGCGTAAAGGAGGTTTTCTATGGGAAACCGAATAAAATTACCAAATATAGACTTTGCCAAGGCCAGAGATGACATAGGTAGGTTAGCCAAAGATGTAGCGAAATTCGTCGGAAACCACAGGGAAAAGTTCCTCGGTGGTGGTTTGCTCCTGGTAGCCGCTGATGGCATCAGGGTGCGTCTTGGTCGTAAAAAAGATCAGAAAGCCTTTGAGGAAAGCTCCGTTAAACAGCAGAAGGTCGCATGTAAGCACGAAGCTGAAATCAACGCCCTGCGGGTAGAGGCAGAACAAGCCCACGAGGCCAACAGGCGTGTCGACCAACTTGAGCGAATCGTAAAGAATATCACTGAAGGAGGTGGTAGCGAGTGAGCAAGTTTAAGTACACAGAATTTGAGAAACAGATGAATTCTGTTCTGAAGCATCAAGACGAGACACTTGCAGACATCCACTTCCCATCCTCAAATGAGACAGATGCTACGATTGCGAGGACAGAGACTTTGCTTCGGAGGCTTGGATACCAACCAGAAGCACTTAAAGAGTTGGTACCTATTCAGCAATCGAAAAAAGTCATGGTTGTTCCTACTTGGGAAGAACTGTGTGCTGAGGCAGAGAGACATGTTGGTACGGGCTGTGAATTGGAGTCAATTTTCACAGAGGAAGAACTGCGGAGCAATGAACTTGCTATCCGCCAACTCAACGAAGAGTTCAATGTTATCCATCGCCTGGATGCCTTTGATATCAGTATAGCCGCCCTTGCCGGACTGGTCGGTGCTGCTGTAGATATTTTGCTCGTTGGAGTACCTACCAAAACTCCCGAGGGTTTGAAGGGTGGGCCACTTGCAAACTATGTACGGGACTATTTTGACAAAAAGTTCCCCGAAGAAGAAATGCAGAAACTCGCAAACTCGAAGGTCAGCAAGGTTCCGTATGATGCCCAGGATAACCGGCACACCACCATCCAAGTAGAGGGACTCTCTGCCTACTATCATAGACTTCTCCAGTTGGGGCATGACCCTCTTTTGGGGTTCATATTCGGTGTTGCAGATATTCTGACTGGCAGAATGACGACGATCGACAAAGCTGGAAACATAGTATCCCAGGTGATGGAAAGCTATGCCGACCGCAAAGAATCCGATATCTTTGCAGCCTTGGCAAAACAGGTCATTCACTTCAAGTCGGATGTTACTACATCGATGGGACTGCCTGCACCTTTGATGAGCCTGTTTAATCTCCTTCAGTTCGGTAGCATCGGAGAAGACGAACAGACCATTGCCGAAATCGTCCAAGGTATGTACTATGAGGGATACGATTTCATACACTTCTGCTCCATGTCAATCCCTGCAATGCTTGTGGAAGTCATTGTTCGTTTAGGGTATGCCATCAAGCGGATCAAGGAAGGCCATGCGGTGAAGGATTCTATCCCACTGTCTCTGAACAGAGAGAAGCATCCTAAGTTGGCAACAATGCTGTTTATTGCTCATGCCGGTGCGATTGCTGCAAATGCAGGTAAAGTCTACTTTACACAAAACCCTGCTGCAATTAACTATCCGCAGTGGATTGCTTTTGCAAAGTACTCGTACAGCCAACTCAAGTGGGTTTTGCTTGAGAAACCGGCGCTGCGTGAGGCGTATGCGAGAGGAAAAATCAACGAGGAACTGGATGCCGTTCTTACGGAAGCAAATGCAACATTTGATAGGTTTGCCGAGAGATACATCATAGTATTCAACTAAATTGGGAGGCTTATTTATGAGCAAATTGTTTGATTTTTCAGGTAGAGAAAGCAATGAGCACGCCCTACAGAATACGTGGGCAGAGTTCAGGCAACAGCTTGCAGATGGAAAATTTAAGTACAACGAGGTTGAAAAGGCCATGCATTCAACCTTTCTTCGAGTCTTTGATGATTTGTTTCAGCACGGACATCGTTTTCTTGAAAAGACTGTAGCAGAGACTTTATCTACTGACATCAGTATCGTTCGTGCCGCACGAATAAAGCCGGGGGATCCTGAGCCAAACTATGATCGATTTATTCCAAATGCTAAGTTCATTACAAGTGATAATAGGTTTAGCCCACCCGGAGTGGAATGGCTTTATTTGGCTTTCGCAAAAGAATCCTCATCGCCAGAGTATAAAATAGAAGAACAGTGTGCATTGAAAGAATGCCGCGCAACTACTGGTGACAGGTTTGCACTTTGCAACTTTCAAGTAGGCGCTGAACACAAAGACGGGATACTAATCGACCTGACAATAGCTAAAAAAAGCAATTATGAAGATATAAATGCACTTCTTGAACAATGTGGTAAACAGATTGTTGATAGGGAAATAACTAAGGGGTATGTTTGTGGCTTGACAAAGGGTGTTATACCAAAACCACGAACAGAAGACATTGTTCCGGCAATTGAAAAATGGGCGGTATTTACATATGCAAAATTGCTCGCGGAACAGATATTTGTGCCTATAACAACAGAAGACAAAAACCTGATGTATGCGCCATTTCAATGTATTGCGCAGTACTTTCTCTCCAAAGGATATGGCGGTATTGTATATTCAAGCACTGTATTTCCAGAGGGCAAGAATGTTGTTCTGTTTGATAAAATAGCAGCACATCCATACGGAGCAATCAGACAAATTGTAATCGACTTCTAATATAAAAACACCTCGCCGCAGGAGAACGATATTCCCGTTGCGAGGTGTTTTGCGTATGTTCTTATGCCTTAATTTCCATTCCGTTGCGGAAGGTAATCCGAACATCGTCTGTGGAGTGGACTGTCACAAAATCTATCAATCCGCACCAAAGGGCGGTGTCAAAGGTGTCCACCAAGTTGGCTTCTGCAAGAGTGGCAAGGCAGGCTTCGATGGTTGCCCTGCGAGACTGCTTGCTACGAATGGTCTCGTCCAGGGCTTCATGCACTTTTCGATGAGGGCGGAAACCACTGCCATTTCGCTTTCCACTTCAGCCTGTTCAGCTTTGAGACCAGCAAGGTCAAAGGCTGTGTCCAGCGATACCGTGAGAGCCGCAATAATCGCATCCTTTTGGGTTATCAGCTGATTGACCGCCGATACGAACATCGTTTTGATGTCATCCTCCGTCAGATGCGGTGTTGTGCATTTTTCGTCACCATCGAATTTATGATTACACTGTCAAATTACCCTGCAGTATTTGCTGTTGGAATGCCATACCTTTGAACCATACCACTCGCCGCATTGCCCGCATTTGATTTTGCTGGAGAAAAGGTGAACACCGCTGTGTGTCTGCCATTGCTGGATTTGCGGCGTTCCAGTTCCCGCTGTACCTGCTCAAATACCTCAGGGCTGATGATGGCTTCGTGGTTGCCCTCCACATAATACTGCGGAATTTCACCTTCATTGATCTTTTTCTTCTTGGTGAGGAAGTCCACGGTGTAGGATTTCTGAAGGAGTGCATCGCCCTTGTATTTTTCGTTGGTAAGGATGCTGTGGACTGCTCCGGCATTCCATTTCTCTTTACCGCCCGGTGATTTGATTCCGTCAGCAGTCAGTTTGGTGGCAATGCCGTAGGGAGACATTCCCTGCAGGAACATACTGTAAATACGGCGAATGGTGACTGCCTCTTCGGGATTGACCACTAAATTGCCATCGGGGCCACGGTCATAGCCCAAAAATCGGTTGAATGGAACTGTAACCTTGCCGTCTGCAAAACGCTTTCTCTGACCCCAAGTGCAGTTATCGGAGATGCTCCGGCTTTCTTCCTGGGCAAGGCTGGATATAATGGTGATGAGCAATTCGCCCTTGGAGTCCAGTGTCCAGATGTTTTCCTTCTCGAAATAAATCTCTACGCCTTTTTTCTTCAGCTGTCGGACGGTGGTAAGGCTGTCGACCGTGTTACGGGCAAATCGGCTGACCGACTTGGTAACGATGAGGTCAATCTTGCCCACCAGGGCATCGGCCACCATACGCTTAAACCCCTCACGGTGCTTGGTATTGGTGCCGGTGATGCCCTCGTCAGTATAGACCCCAACAAACTCCCAATCGTCTCGGCCACGGATGTAATTGGTGTAGTAGTCCACCTGGGCGGTGTAGCTGGTCAGCTGTTCCTCGCTGTCCGTAGAAACACGGGCATAGGCAGCGGTGCGGCGCTTTTTCTTTTCGTTAATCGGCGCTGCTGTAAACCGGCTGATCGTTGCCGGAATGGTTGTCACTCTCGCCATGTCGTTCCCTCCATTTCTGTTTCATGACTTCCCGCATATGCTGTTTTCTCTCATCAGAATGCTTGGGCATTTTCCGCTTATTTTCCCATTCGGCTTCAATGGTGTGACCATCAAGAAAATGTATGGAAAGCTGAAACGGTACGGTGATATGGATGCAGGCAACCTGCTCACGGAATGCCGTCTCATTAAATTCATTGAACCCTATAGCTTCTGCACACAATTTCATCAGCGTTTCTTCCTTTATGCTGGGACTGGAGCATTTTCCAGAGGATGCGCACCGCCATACTGCGTCATAGTTGCCATCTAACTTTTTGGAGAAACAGATAGCCACGGCTTCACGCAACGCACATCATTATCAGCAATAAGATAGAATGGACATTGCGAACAGAAATAGCGAATCAGTATAACTGCTGAAAACCGAATAGTATATTTAGAGGCGTAGCCTTCGAAGAAATCCGGAGGCTGCGCCTCTTTTTGCGTTCAGATAAAAAATATTTGAGAAATTTCTCGAAAACACCCTGCCAAAAGGCACCCCTTATTCAGAGTAAGTAGAAGGGCCTTTTGAAAATCTGAGAGAATTTTTCAAATTACTTTGCCAAAATCTCAAAAAATTTCCCAATTGATTAGTAGGAGGGGTACTTAAAATTTTTCTTCAAAAAGCCATTTTATTTTTGTCTGAAAAATTCCCAATTAAGTAGTAGAAGGGGACGCAGAAAAAATCTCAAAAGTTTTTTCGTACAAATCGAAAAAAGTTTCCCAGTTGATTAGTGAGGGGGGTTAAAAAACGAGCCTTCTCGCTGCCTACCTATTGAGGGGACTCTCTCCCTGTGCACCTTGAAAATTGAATCGCCACCTCCAGCCGTGAAGATCGGCACGACGCTGAAAATTCCGAAAATCAGCGTCATCAACTATGTGATGGAGAAGGAGGTGAAGAAAGTTGGATGAGATCAAGCGCCTGACGCCCGCCCAAAGGGCACGCTGTAACCGGCTGATCCGGAGGCTGTGTGCCAACTATGATGGCGGCGCAGCGTCGAACATTAAGCGCCGAGAAAGCCTTGATTTCCGGGGCTTTTTTGAGGGCGAAGCGGGTGCGGGCCAATTATTTGACCTCGGCATTCCCAAAATTCTTGGAGAGCCACGGCCTGCGCCGGATGCGCTTTCACGATTTGCGACACAGCTGTGCCAGCTTGCTGCTGGCCAACGGCGTGCCTCTCAAGCACATTTAGGAGTGGCTGGGACACAGCGACTTTACCACCACGGTGAACATCTACGCCCACTTGGATTACAAGTCTAAAATCACCTCGGCGCAGGCGATGGAGACAGGGCTTGCTCTACCGGAGGGTGGCGACTTCGGAAGTCGTTGGAGGGAGGGCTAAGCCGAAAATCCGGAGACAAAAACAAAAGTCTGCTTTGATCACTTGCTCTTAGAAAAAGGTATAAGAAAAGCCCATAATCGGCTTGATTACAGGCTTTTTCAGTGGCGGAGACGGAGGGATTCGAACCCTCGTCCCTCAAGGGGTATCATGATTTCGAGTCATGTCCGTTATGACCACTTCGATACGTCTCCGAATATTGGTGATTTACCTTGTTTATTGTACTTGTTTTTCGTGTGATTGTCAAGCAAAATTACACAAATTTGTAAATTTTAAATTTAATCCGTAAAAGCATAAATAAGTGTCTGCGATTATTATATGAACACTTATGCTTGATTTTGCGGACAGCTTTTCTTGAAAATTATGTACGAAAAGATTATTGAAACTACCATGCTCAAATTATTAATCGGCACAACTGCACCTGCGAGATCGTCTTGCAAGACTTTGAACAGCAGAGTTATGAACAGCCTCTTGCGGCACATGGAAGGCAGATATAGGCAAATTTATCTTTTGGATTTTATTTACATCAGACGGTTTTCCTTTTGCAAAAATAAGCAACCTAGCAATTATAAGCAACGCTTGTGCGGATTGCTGTTCCGAAATTTGATTAAGTTCCTTCTATGCTTTTAGGGTGTATTTTCCGTTTTTGATTATAACAAAATCCTTTGCCATAAGTTTGTGAAGAAGTTGCTTCGACTTTTTATGACTTATTCCGAGAAGTTCGGAAATTTCTTTTGAAGTTACCGCGATGTTGTCAGTAATGTATGAAATTACGGCATCTTGTCTGTCTGTTTCAATATCGGGACGGTTTTGTAAAATTTGAGTATTAGTTGAATTACTTTCGAGAACAAATGAAAGCTTTAAGGTGATGCTTTCGGGTTTGAAACTTTCTTCAATGACCGGCAGAACAAGTTTGTGGCTTTTCCAAACGGAGAAGATATTAGAAATACCGAAGCCGTCGTTACTGCCGATTCCTATCAGATTAAACATACGCATAATTGCCGTGTTTCTGGGGTCGGATATACCACCCGCTCTTGCGGCGTCGAGTTCAACTCTAAATCCGCCGGGATTGGACATTGTAATGCTTTCATCATCTTTCATAATAACAACACCGTTTGAGCCATAATAGTCGGCATTTATAAGGCAGTTTGCAAGAGCTTCCTGTAAGGCAGTTGTAATCGGTGTAATGTCTGATTTTATGTTTGCTGTCAGTTTTATATCGTATGAAATTTTTTCAAAGACCTTTATAAAGAAATCATAAAGGTTTTCACAGTCAGAATTTAAATCTGATGAAATAATTGTGTGTTTATCATCTTGTGTTGTTTCCTTATATTCAAGACAATAGGACGGGTATTCTTTTTTGATGAATTCTGACCTACCGAACATAAGAAGTCCTGCGGCTGTAGGGTGAAACAAAAGGTCTTCCCCTACTCCGATTGCTCCTATTGCCTGCAAGAAATCTTTATCCGACAAATTTTGAAGCCGATTATTTGGCTTAACATTTGACATTTTTATTCGGTAGCTATGGAGTGAATCGGTATTAAATACGGAAGCAGTCATGCATTCGATGATATTCATATCCTGTGTTTTAATCTCGGAATCACGCACCATAGCGTTAATTTGGTCGAGTGTGCAACGGTAGTCACCCTCGCCGTTTCTTCTGTATGAATTATGAATGCTGCCGTCAAGATACACGGGACGGTCAAATCTTTTGGCTTTTGGCACTGTAATAACGATAATATGCTTTTCTTCAATTTTTTGCACATAAACATCATCATATGAAAGAATGTTTGTGCTAACTTTTTGAATATCGTTTGCTATCTCCCAAAATTCCTCAATAAGTTCATCCGGATCGGGAAGATTTACGGGATGAAGTGATTTGTCCCTGTATTCTTCTACACCTAAAAGTATAATTCCTCCGAGTGTATTTGCAAAGGATGAATATGTTTCCCACAAGCTTTTAGGTAATCCGCCTGTTGCCTTTTTGGCCTCTATTCGATTGTTTTCTCTGTATTTTTCAATGTTGTTGAGGTCAATCACATTCATCCCTCCGTTATCCTATAAAATAATATTACAGTATTGTTTTTAATATGTCAACGCAGAAAAGGAACAAACGTTATAGTTGTTCCTTTTGCGTTTAGTGGTTATATTTAATTGAGTTTCCAATTACTGCTTTCGGACTGTAAGTTCATCATATGAACAAATATTCCGTTCAATTTTTTAAGGCTTTCTGCTGTACCTTCTTCTGCAACAACACCGTCTGACAAAACTACAATTTTGTCTGCACCTGCAACTGTTCTCATTCTGTGTGCAATTACAATTACGGTCTTATTTTTGATAAGTTTTGAAAGAGCTGTTTGAATAAGAGTTTCGTTTTCTACATCAAGTGATGCTGTAGCTTCATCAAGGAGGATAATCGGAGCGTCTTTAAGAAATGCTCGTGCAATTGAAACACGCTGTCTTTCACCGCCTGAGAGCTGACAGCCGTTTTCACCAATGTCGGTATTATAACCGTTGGGAAGTTTAGAAACAAATTCATCGCAGTTTGCAAGTTTTGCGGCAAGGAGAACTTCCTCATCTGTAGCGTCCTTTTTGCCGAGTCTGATGTTTTCCATAATCGTATTGTTGAAGAGAGTTACATCTTGGAAAACGATTGAATAAAGTGATAACAAAGTTTCGGGTTCAATCTTGGAAATATCCATACCGCCCACGGTGATTTTGCCCTTGTTAATATCCCAGAATCTTGCGGCAAGTCTTGATACGGTAGTTTTACCGCCGCCTGATGGGCCGATAAGTGCGGTAACTTCGCCTTGCTTAGCTGTGAACGAAACATCCTTGAGAACATTATCTTTGTTGTTGTATGAGAATTCTACATTCTTAAATTTAACATCATAGCCTTTATTTGTAAGCCTTGTGTTGCCTGTCTGAACATCATGATCAAGAATTTCGTTCATTCTCGCAACATTCGTGTTTGTGCTGATGATTGCGGCAAGGTTCTGTAAAGCAGACTGCATTGGATCATAGAGTCTTGATACAACAAGCAAAAACATAAAGAATGTAAGTACATCAAGCTGTCCGTTTACGAGCAAAATTGAGCCGACAAGTGCTGTTGTGGCAATGCCGAGTTTGAGGACAAGTCCTGCAGATACAACAAATGTTGATGTGCCGAATTCGTTGATTATTGAGCGTTTTTCTACATTGTCTATCTTTGTGTCAAGGCCTGCCATATATGACTGTTCGGCGTTATTTGCCTTTAAGTCCTGAATTGTTTCGATACATTCCTGAATTCCGTCTGCACAAACCATTTTAGCATCCATTGACTTGCGGTTTAAACTCTTCTGAACTTTTGATGACAAGCCGATTATCGCAAATGCAACCGGAAGAACCCAAAGAGAAGCAATTGCCATTCTCCAATCAAAAAAGAAAAGGCTGATTGCGATTACTACGGTTGAAATCATAGCTCCGATAAACGGCGGGATGAAATGAGAAAATGCTGTTTCAAGGTATGTACAGTCTGCCATAATTGTGCTTGTGAGGTCGGCAAGGTCTTTTTTGCCAAAGAATGACAGAGGGATTTTCCTTAACTTTTCAGCAAGCGTAATTCTTCTTGTGCCTGTTTCTACATATGTTGCAAGAAAGGTTGAATTGTACTGCCAATATGTTACTGCAAAAATCAGAGCAAGTGCTATGATACATCCCACAATGTAGAACCATATTTTTTCGGGTTTTATGCCGCCGTTTAGCAAATCATTTACGAAAAAGTAAAGTAAACCTACAGGAAACATAAATGAAATGTTCTGTACAGCACAGGCGATTATACCTTGAATAAGGTCTTTTGCGCCTCTTTCCGAAAGAGCAAATTTATGCTGAAGTTTTTTAATCATCATTTACCCTCCTTTGAAATTTTCCAGTTTACTGATAAAACATAGTTTTTCATCATTTTTGCATATATGCCGCCTTTTGCAACGAGTTCGTCATTTGTACCTGATTCGGCAATCTTGCCGTTTTCAAGAAGATAGATTTTATCGGCATTTGCAATGGTGGAAAGTCTGTGTGCAATCATAATAACTGTTTTATCCTTTGCAAGTTCATTGATTGCCTGCTGAACTTTAGCTTCGTTATCGGGGTCTGCAAAAGCGGTAGCTTCATCAAGAATAAGAATAGGAGCATTTTTGAGAATAGCTCTTGCAATGCTGATTCTCTGTTGTTCACCGCCTGAAAGGTATGTGCCGTGTGTTCCGATTACTGTGTTGATACCTTCGGGGAATTTCTTAATTATGTCATCACATTGTGCTTTGTGAATAGCTTGAAGTACTTCTTCATTTGTAGCGTCAGGTCTTGCCATTTTGACATTATCAAGAATTGTGCCTTTTATTAATCGGCTGTTCTGGAAAACAAATGATACTGTATTCATCAAAACGGTTTTGTCAATGTTCTGGACATTTACACCGCCGATAAACACCTCTCCCTCATCTGCATCAAAAAATCTGCTTATGAGGTTTGCAAGCGTGGTTTTACCGCCGCCGGACTGTCCGACAAATGCAACTGTTTCATTTGGCTTAATTGAAAGCGATATATTGTCAATTGCTTTTTTTGTTTTATTTCCCTTATCGTAGCTGTAAGAAACCGATTTTAGAACAACGGAATTATCTTTAGGTGTTTTTACATCTGTGCTTTCAAGCGGTTCAAGATTAAGGATTGAGTCAATTCTCTTGAGTGCGTCTGTAACAAGCATTGTGTTCTCACTCTGGAACATTATTTTTGTCATTGTAACGGTTAATACAGGAGTTATGATAATATAGAACAAGATGCTGAGAATTAAATCGGTTGTTACTCCGCCTGAAGTAAACCACATACCTGCAACAAGGATAAATGCAAAAATTCCGTTAATAAGCATTGTAAGAATACACATTGGCTTTCTCATACTCTCGGTATAAGAAATTGCCCATGTGCTGTAGTTGTCAATAGACTTTTTGAAACGGTGAAATGAAAAAACAGACTGACCGAAAGTTTTTACTACAGGAATACCTCTTACATACTCAACAGCTTCATTTGACATATCTTCAAGAGCATTCTGATATTCTTCCATTTTAGTTTTAAGTGTAGGCCCTGTCATCTGTGTGAACATAATAACAAAACTCAGCAAAATAGGAATTAAGCAGAAAAGACCGAATCTCCAATCAAAGAAAAACAGCATAAACAGAAGTCCGATAGGTGTTATGTATGCGGTTACCATATCGGGCAGCTGATGAGCAAGGTATGTTTCAGTTGATTCTGAACATTCGTTGACCGTTTTTCGTACTTTACCGCTTCCAAGAGCTTCAAGAGTTCCGAGGGGTAACTTAATGATGTGGTGCATCATATCTTTTCGCAGATTTGTCTGAACCCGAAAAGCTGCTTTGTGCGAACATAAAAGTCCTGCAACATAGATTAAAAATGCGGCAGCGGCAAATATTACTGCCATCCATCCGTTGTGTACAAGACTTGTTGCCTTTGAAAAGTCAGGTATTACTTCAAGTACTTCTTTGATAATCTTCCAAAGATAATAGAAAGGAGCAAGTGCAAACACAGCACTGCTTCCCGAGAGAATCCAGGAAGCATAAGTAAAGTATTTGTGATTTCCTGCGTAGGACATAAGTCTTGATAAATTTGATTGCTTTTTCAAGAATAGACCTCCTCCAAGTGGATAATTTATATCTGATACGAAAACGCTGCAGTCATTTTCTGTTATCATTCAAATTCAGGTTAGCTATCGCTAACTGCTGTTCAAAAATAATAGGGCTTAATCCTGCCCCATTATTTTCATCCAACCTGCCGTGTAGAATTCACGCATTTCATCAAGGTAAAGTTTTGCGTCCTCAATCGGCATTTCGTGGATTATAAGTTCAAAATAGGTATTGAACATACCCGTAATAATCATATGCTCAAGTTTAGTATCAATTTTTGGTGACGGTTTTCCGAGCCTTTTAAGCACATTCAAATATTTATGAGTAGCCTCAGCCTCGATTTCAACCATTTCATCTATCATATGAGAAAACTTTGTGCCCTCTGATTTTAATAAAATCAGCTTAAAAACATCAAGATTATCATAACAATACAAAAGTCCGTCATACATACAATTACCTGATATGCTCGCCATATTGTCAGGTTGTGATTCTTCAGGAAGACTTGCAAATTCATCTTGTGCGGCTTTGTACATCTCGATAATTTTATCGTATTGCTTCCCTACAATTGCCTCAAAAAGTCCCTCTTTGTCGCCAAATCTGGTATAGATTGAACCTGTTGTTGTGTGTGCTTCAGTAGCAATTGTTCGCAGTGAGGCATCGACATAGCCTTTGTTCAGAAATTCTTTTGTGGCACAGGCTATTATGTTTTCGTAAACGCCCTCAATTTGCTTTGCCAAATGAAACACTCCTTAGTTTATCTTAACATTTTGAACATTCCCGGACCATCCCAGTAGCACGGTCTTTGTTCAAATCCAAATTTTTCATAAAAAGCAACAGCTTCTTTAGAACTGATAAGTTCAAGGCTTACTGCCCAATTTTTAGGCATAGAATTGCGTATGTAATCTTCAAGAAATTGCATTAACGCTTTTCCTACACCCTTACTCTGATATTCTGGAATAACGGCATAGTCTTTTATATAGAATGACATACCGCCGTCGCCGATAATTCTAACCATTCCGACAGGTTTGTCACCGTCATATGCAACAAATTTTGCATATGAATTATTTAAGGCGGTTTCGATTTGGTCAATGCAAGGCGACTCCCAACCTACCGACCTGTACAAACTTTCAAAAAGTTTTGGCGTAAGAGTTTCGAATGAAATTGTGTAAGCTGCCTTGTTTTCAGTCACAGTAGTCACCTCTAATTCATAACATTGTTATGTAACGCTGTTATGATTATATAATTAAAATACTCGCTTGTCAACATTTATCAGCAAAAAATAAAAGCACCGCAGAAAAAAATCTACGGTGCAATTTAAAGATTCGGTTAAAAATCAGTTTTCTCTTCCGAGAAGGTAGTCAACAGACACTTCAAGAATATCGGCAAGTGCAACAAGCTCAACATCTGTTACGAAACGAATCTGACCTTCAAGCTTTGAAAGTCCTGATGCGTTCATATCGACGCCGTTAACCTGTAATTGAGCAAGAAGCTCCTTTTGCTTCATACCTTTCTGCTTTCTTACAGCCTCAACCCTGCTTCCTACGAGGTTTCTGTCTCCAAGTTCCTGTTTTCTTAATCTCATTTTTACTCTCTCCCAAATCGTTTTAATTCTTTTTTAAAATTCTTTAAAAACATTGTGATGTTATTATAATACTAAAAAGGAAAAAAAACAAGGGTTTTTTGTAAATAAATTTAAAAAAATGAAATTTTTTCATAAATTTGGTTACAAATTGAAATATAGTAGTTATAATGCACTTATAAATAGGCGTACTTTTAATAATATTATACAATTAGCACAACGCATAATTCCGACTGAGAAAGAATAATTTTCCTTAATTTCCTGAATAGAATTAATATTTATGAAATGGTTCTATATCAGAAATAACAATTACAAAATATTACAAACAAGAAATCTAAGTTTCAAAAAGAAAAAGCCCTTAATAAAAAGAGCGTTTTAATCTTATTTTTAATTTATTTATGCTTTAAAAGTACCGTTTTCAATGTCTGTAATCATTGACACACGGTTTTCGTGTCTGCCGCCTTCATAAGGTGTGTTAAGGAAGATGTCAGCAAATTTAACAGCATCTTCTTCGCTTGTAACTCTGCCGCCCATACAAAGGATATTTGCGTTATTGTGTCTGCGAGTCATTTCAGCACAAAATTCGTTTGAAACAACTGCGGCTCTGATTCCCTTTACCTTGTTTGCGGCAATTGAGATACCGATGCCTGTACCGCAACAGAGAATGCCTGTTGAGCATTCGCCCGAGGTGATTGCAGTTGCTACCTTGTAGGCGTAAACCGGATAATCAACGCTTTCTTCGCTGAAAGTGCCGTACTCTTTGTATTCAAGTCCTTTTTCATCCAGATATTTTTTGATTGCGCAGATAAGGTTATATCCGCCGTGGTCGCATCCGAGTGCTATCATTTTGTTCTACCTCCAAGTTTTTTATTAAGCTCACGCTGTGCCTGAGGCAAGCGGAGATATACCGGCATAAGCTCTTGTGCCGAAACGGTTTTTCCGTTATTAATCATTTTAAATGCTACAAGTGCAGTTGAAGACGCTCTCTGATATTTAAGATTTACGGGAGCAGACTCTGCATTTTTAATTTCATTACCGATGTATTTACAGGTAATATCGGTACCGTCACCTGCTATGATGATTCTTCCGTCAACAGACAGCAGTTCGTTTTTTAAGTCATCAAGCGATAATGCTCTGTCATCACAAAGTCGGGTAACAACTCCGTTTTTAATTTCAAACAGTGCATTGTATACCTGTGAACAGCGTGCGTCCATTACGGCACATACAATACAGTCGGTTGAAAGGAAATTATAAGCCATACTCTCAAGTGTTGAAACCGAAACACACGGTATATTATTTGCAAAAGCAAGACCTTTTACTGCCGCAACACCGATTCTTACTCCCGTGAATGAACCCGGACCTGCGTTGACTGCAATTGCATCAATATCTGATATTTCCGTTTTTGTATTGTTCAAAAGATGTTCAACCATAGGGATGAGCGTCTGACTGTGGGTAAGACTTGTGTTTATGAAAGTTTCACCGATCAGCTTGCCCTCTTCTGAAAGTGCAACAGATGCGGCTGTTGCAGATGTGTCAACAGACAGAATTTTCAAATTTCAACACCTTCAATTTCAAAGATTCTTTCGTCATCGCTCTCCCCTTTTTCAATCGTTATTCTGATTGCATTTTCGGGAAGTGCGCCTTCTATATTTTCACTCCACTCAATTACGAGAATGCCGTTGTCAATGTAGTCAAAAAATCCAGTTGAGTACAAATCATCCCATGAATTAACCCTGTACATATCAAAATGATAGATATTGTACTTTCCGTTGTATTCGTTTACAAGGGCGAAAGTAGGGCTTGACACACCGTCATCAACACCGAGGGCTCTTGCCAGTCCTCTTGTAAAGGCGGTTTTGCCCATACCGAGTCCGCCGAAAAGGGCTATTACTTCTGTACCGTGGAGCTTTTTTGCAATTTTTTCGCCGATTTGCTCAGTTTCATCGGCGCTGTGAGAAATCAATTTAATCATATCAGAAAAGTCCGCTGATTTTGCCGTTTTTGTCAATATTAATTTTTTCTGCGGCAGGAACTTTCGGGAGTCCCGGCATTGTCATAATATTGCCTGTATAAATTACTGCAAAACCTGCACCGTTTGAAATTGTTACATCTCTTACTGTGATTTCAAAATCCTTTGGAGCACCGAGTTTTGTAGGATCATCTGAAAGCGAATACTGTGTTTTTGCCACACATATGGGAAGTTTGTCTCCGCCGAGTGCCGCAACTTCCTTGATTGCTTTTTCTGCGGCTGTTGTGTAGTTTACCTTTGACGCACCGTAGATTTCTTTTGCAATCTTTTCAACTTTTTTCTTGAGTGTGAGGTCGAGTGAATAGAGCGGTTTAAATGCAGACGGCTTTTCACAAGCCTCCACTACCTTATTTGCAAGCTCTACGCCGCCTTCTCCGCCTTTTCCGAATACATTTGAAAGGGCAAAGTCTGCACCTTTTGAAATACAATATTCTTCAATGTATTTGAGTTCTTCATCTGTATCTGTACCGAACTGATTAATCGCTACAACTACAGGAACATTGTACTTTCTCATATTGTCAATGTGAACACCGAGGTTTACAATGCCTTTTTTGAGTGCCTCAATGTTTTCATTTGAAACCTCTGACTTTGGAACGCCGCCGTTGTATTTTAATGCACGGCATGTTGCCACGATCACAATTGCCGACGGAGCAATGCCGGCATATCTGCACTTGATGTCAAGAAACTTCTCAGCACCGAGATCCGAGCCGAAACCTGCCTCTGTAATACAGTAATCGGCAAGCTTTAATGCAAGCTTTGTTGCTCTTATGCTGTTACAGCCGTGAGCGATATTTGCAAAAGGTCCGCCGTGCATAATTGCAGGAGTACCCTCAAGCGTCTGAACAAGGTTAGGTTTGATTGCATCCTTGAGAAGTGCAGTCATTGCTCCCTCTGCTTTCAAATCTTTGGCATAAACGGGTTCACCGCTGTATGTGTATGCAACAAGAATGTTGCCGAGTCTTTCTTTAAGGTCGGAGATATCATTTGCAAGACAGAGAATTGCCATAACTTCCGATGCAACTGTAATGATGAAGTGATCTTCCCTCGGAACACCGTTCACCTTACCGCCAAGACCGATTGTGATATTTCTTAATGCACGGTCATTCATATCAAGACAACGCTTGAAGAGAATTCTTCTCGGATCAATGCCGAGTGTGTTGCCCTGCTGAATGTGGTTGTCAAGCATTGCGCAACAAAGGTTGTTGGCTGCTGTAATTGCGTGCATATCACCTGTGAAATGAAGGTTGATGTCCTCCATCGGAAGAACCTGTGCATAACCGCCGCCTGCGGCACCGCCTTTAATTCCGAATACAGGACCAAGCGACGGTTCACGGAGTGCGATGATTGCCTTTTTACCGATTTTAGCCATTGCCTGACCAAGACCTGCAGAAGTGGTGGTTTTGCCCTCGCCTGCCGGTGTTGGGTTGATTGCTGTCACGAGGATGAGCTTTCCGTCAGGATTGTCCTTTACACGGTCTGCAAGTTCATCAGAAAGTTTTGCTTTGTACTTTCCGTAAAACTCAAGCTCATCAGCAGAAATCCCAAGCTGATTTGCAATTTCTGCAATAGGCTTTAATTCTGCACTCTGAGCAATTTCGATATCAGATAACATAATATACCTCCGAATCAAATTCATGTTTTTATTATTATAACAAAATGCGAAACTTGTATTATTCTGTATTGAAATTATACTTGATATTGAGAGCGTAATTTAATATAATTATAGGGTAAAATTAATTTCAAAGGTTGTTTTGGGTGAAAAAAGTTATTACTAATATTTATGAATATTTCAGACAGTGTGACGCAGTGTTGTGGCTGTTGACCTTGACCGCTGTTGCGTACAGTTTTCTTTTGATTGCGAGTATGCAACGATCGGGCGAATACAGTTATCTAAGAACTCAGATTATCGCTGTGTCTGTCGGCCTTGCGGCATCGGTGTTTATATCAATTGCCGATTACAGATTTCTTATACGAAAATGGTACATTGCCGCAATAGTGGGAATTGTTCTTGCCGGACTTGTGTTTGTGTTCGGAGTTCAGGTTAGCGGAACAGATGATACGGCATGGATTAATCTTCCGGGCGGATTTTCAATTCAGCCGTCTGAGTTTATAAAAATCTGTTTTATCATAACTTTTTCAAAGCATTTGTCGTGGCTGAGAGAAAGGAAAATGATTGAAAAGTTTTCGGGAGTACTTTTCCTTGCACTTCATGCAATGATACCAATGGCAATTATTCATATTCAGGGTGATGACGGTACAGTTCTTATATTTGCACTTATGTTTTTGGTTATGACATTTGCGGCAGGTGTTCAACTGAGATATTTTGTCATTTTCGGAGGATTGCTTGTGTGTGCAATTCCGATTATATGGAATGTGTTTATGAATGAAGAACATCGCAACAGGGTTCTTGCTTTGTTTGACCTTGACGGGAATGCACTTACAAATTACGGTTGGCAACAGTATCAGGGTAAGGTTTCAATTGCAAGCGGCGAAGCTTTCGGAAGCGGACTTTTTAACGGACAGCGTGTTGAACATTCAATCGTCCCCGAACAGGAAAACGATTTTATCTTTACCGTTGCAGGAGAGGAACTCGGATTTGTCGGATGCATGGCGCTTTTGCTGATTTTGTTTTTTATTATATTAAAAGTGATTTTGAATGCAAAAAATTCAAGTGAATTTGAAGGCAAGTATATCTGCTACGGTGTGTTTTCAATGATAGCGTCGCAAACAATTGTAAATATAGGAATGGTGCTTGGATTTCTTCCCGTAGTCGGAATAACCCTTCCCTTGTTCAGTTCGGGAGGTACTTCGGCTTTGAGTACGCTCATTAGTCTTGGTCTTGTACAGAGCGTGAGATATCACAATACTGACGATATGAACAAGGCTTTTGTAAGGCGAGGCAGTTCAAATCGAATCAGAATGTAATTAAATACAAATAAACTAAACCGCAGACATCAAAATGCCTGCGGTTTTTATGGGTTATTTTTCGCTGATTGTGATATTAGCCTTGTAGCTTCCGCTTACCCAACAGGTGTCAGTACCGCTGAGTTTGAAAGTAACAGGCATCTGAACCGAGCCTACTGTTCCGCTCTGATCCGAGGTGTCAATTACGCCTTCAATATCTGAGCTTTTAAGGCTTTTAAGTTCCTTTTCACTGCCGATAACGGTAACATTCATACTTGTCTGTGTTACATCGGCTTTGTATTTTGAAGAAAGACCGCTTACTTTAAATGAATCAACGGTAAAGGTTTTCTTGGACAGACCGCTGAGGTCAAGTACAAGCTTTGCGGAGGTTGAGTTACTGATATTTTTGCAGTCACTCGGAATGTTTATCCCCTGCGTATCGTACTCATAACGCTTGTTTGAAAGTGTTGCAAAATCGATTGACTCAAGCTTTACGCTGTCAGTCTTGTCAAGCACTTCTTTTGGACCTGCAAGCAGAATATTTGAAGGCTCAACCGTAAGCATATCATCGTTTAAATCAAGACCTTTGGGTTTGTTAATAAACTCAGGAATTACATTTACCGTCTTTTCGGGAAGAACGGAAATTGTAGCCTCAACATCCGTAAACTCCATTGTAAGAAGCTCGGTGGAGATTTTATTTCCTGCTTTATCATAAAGCACAATATTTGCGGTCGTTGTGGTCGGCGCATTTAGTGTACTGTCAAGTTCTGCCGATGCCGAAACCTTTGCAATTTTGGCAATCTCTGTTTGAGGTCCTGAGATTGTGATATTCTTTGATGCAAGAGAAGTTGACGCATAGTACCCGTCGGCAACCTTGTAAACAACATTTTCCTGAATCGGAAAACTTGTTTCACGCTGATAATCAACAATTACATTGACATTTGACGGCGTAACGGTTGAGATAATCTGAAAGTTGGCACTCGGGTTGGCTTTTACGGCTGAAAGCGAAAGCTGATAAGTTCCTGCCGAGTCAATTCCGTTTGTAGCACCTGTAACAGTAATATCCTTTGTTCCGATAGAACCGAGAACGGCTCTGCTGCCTGTTACGGTTACCGTGGCAGTCTGCTCCGCATCACGGAATACCTGCAACCCGTTGTTATCGAGCTGGTCAGGCAATTCAATCTGAATGGGAATATTGCTTATTGTTACGGTTGTATCATTTGTTGTACCCATACTCATATAAACCCATGTTATTGTTGAGATTACAAGGGCGAGTATAATCAGAAATTTGTTATTCTGAAACAGTTTGTTGAGAGAGAGTTTTTTCTTTTTCATTTTTCAGCCTTCTCTCTTTTTGAACTTTTCGGGTTCTTCTGAAAAAACTTTTTGGGCGGTTCATCATCGTCATAGCCACGATCATAGATGAGAAACTGTTCAAGCTTTTTGATTAGTTCTTCTCTTGTAAACTCACGGAGCAAAATACCGTTTACCGCAAGAGAAATTACACCTGTTTCTTCACTTACTATAAGGACAACAGCGTCGCTTTGTTCACTGATACCGAGTCCTGCTCTGTGTCGTGTACCGAGATTGATATCTACATTACGGTTTGATGTGAGCGGTAAAATACATCCTGCTGCAAAAAGTTTTCCGTCACGGATAATGCTTGCACCGTCATGCAATGGTGCTTTGTTAAAAAATATATTGCCGAACAGAGCTACTGATGTTTCGGCATCAATAATTGTGCCTGTAGCGGCTATATCGGAAAGCATGGTTTCTCGTTCAAACACAAGCAAAGCACCTGTTTTTGAACGAGAGAAAAGAACTGCTGTGTCAGCCGCATCTACGATTGACTTTTCTACAGCCTTTTTCCATTCATCACCTTTGTGGTGCTTAGTAAATATTTTTATATATTTTTTATAGGTGTTGTTGCGTCCCATCTGTTCAAGAGCCTTTCTGATTTCCGGCTGAAAGATGATAGCAATAACAACAACTGCTGCCTCGAAAAATGTTCGCAACAGGGATGAAAGCATAACAAGACCAAACAGAGATGAAAGAAAATACACTACCAGTAGCATAATTACACCTTTGAGAAGCTGAACTGCTCTTGTTTCCTGAATAAGCTTGAACAGTCCGAAAATCAACAGTGCAATTGCAAGAATATCGACAATATCTCTTAGCTGTATAGTCTTGATAATGGAAAGAATGCTGTTAAATATTTCCAATCTGCTTTCCCCTTCCTTTATTTTTAAATTCCTCGTTATTATTCTAACATACTTTTGTTATTAATTGCAACCTTTTTAAATTGTTTTTTTCTGTTTATTGTTCTTAGAAATACGACTTACGGCATTTGCAAAATATACAACATCATTTTTTGTTGTAAATGCCGATACAACAGCTCTTACGGTTCCTGTATCCTGAGTGCCGAAGCTTTTGTGTGCAAGGGGCGCACAATGGAGTCCTGCTCTTACGGCAATGTTGTAGCTGTCATTAAGAATTTTTGCAACTGTTTCACTTTCGGTATTTTTAATATTAAAGGAAATTACAGGAACGCTGTGACTTTTCTCAGGCATTTTGGTGTATAATATTACATTTTCCGCTTTTTCAAGTCTTTTGTATAGCATTTGTGCAAGACTTAACTCGGAATTATATATTTTGTCTGTTTTTTTGTTCAGGACAAACTTTATTCCTGCATTAAGCCCTGCTATTCCCGGAAGATTCGGTGTTCCGCTTTCGTACTTGTCGGGGAGAATTTCAGGCTGATTGAGGTTTGCGGAATCACTTCCAGTTCCTCCCTGAATAAGACTGTCCGGAGTTGTTTCGCTGTTTATAATAAGCAAGCCTGTTCCCATCGGTCCGTAAAGCCCTTTGTGACCTGCGGTGCAGAGAAAATCAATGCAACTGTCAGAAAGGTTTATATCTGCTGTTCCTGCACTTTGTGCGGCATCTACACAAAAAAGGATGCCGTTTAATCTGCAAAGAGCGCCTATTCTTTCTATCGGAAGTTTGATGCCGAATACATTTGAAGCATGGGTACAGATTACAAGTTTTGTGTTAGATTTGAATTGTTTTCTGAAATTCTCGATTGTTTGTTCATCATCATAAGGGACACATTCGGCAACAGAGTATTCAATCTTATTTTTCTTGAGTGTTTCAAGCGGTCTGACGACAGCATTATGCTCAAGTGATGAAATTACGGCATGGTCGCCCTGTTTTAATATGCCTTTAATAACTGTGTTCAAAGCCGTTGTGCAGTTAAGCGTGAATATTATATTTTCGGGATTTTCCGAGCCAAAAAGTTTTGCGGCATTATCTCGGCAGGAATACATTATTTCAGATGATTTTACCGACATTCTGTGACCGCTTCTTCCCGGATTTGCTCCGTAGTCGGACATAGCTTCGTTAATCGCTTTTCTTACGGATAAGGGTTTCGGAAAGGTGGTTGCACCGTTGTCAAAATATATCATAAGGTATCAACAGCGGCTGTTCCTTTGACAGCAATACCGTTACTCCTGATAATTTCCAATGCCCTTTCAAAATTTCCCGGGACATAAAGGCTGTATCCGCATGATTTTCGATTGAGGTGTATAGGAGTTCTTACAAGCCCTGATTTAATATTGTTTTTTAAAAGTAGGTTACGGCTCTTCATGGCAAGAGTTACCGAGCCGAATATTATTAAATTATTTTCCATAACTTCCACCCTTTGTTAAATCTTTGTGACATCTCAAAACAATATATCACACTACATATTATGAAAGTAGTCAAAGTTTGGACATAAAAGAAAGCACGGCTTTTATGCCGTGCTTAAAGGTGTTGTTTTTCAGTTCATTTTTTCAGAAAGAAGGTTGCCCATGTTGTACATACCTGCTTTCTGATCTTTAAGAAATACTGCCGCATTAACAGCACCGACAGCGAAAACTTCTTTTGACTGAGCCTGATGAGAGATTGTTACAACCTCATCGTGACCTGCAAAGATAACTTCGTGTTCGCCTACAATTGTGCCGCCTCTTACGGAATGAATACCGATTTCGTTCTTTGAACGCTTTCTGCGGTAGCTGTGTCTGTCATAGACATACTGCGGATCTTCGTCAAGCTGTTCCGAAATTCCGTCTGCAATCATAAGAGCTGTTCCGCTCGGAGCGTCGAGCTTGAGATTATGATGCTTTTCAACGATTTCAATATCGAACTGGTTTCCGAGAATTTTTGCAGCCTCTTTTGAAAGCTCAATAAGAAGATTGATGCCGAGTGACATATTACCTGAATAGAAAACAGGAATTGTCTTTGCCACATCTTCGATTTTTGCAATCTGATCTTTAGAAAAGCCTGTTGTGCAGATAACACAAGGTACTTTGTTATCAACTGCATACGAAAGCATACCGTCAAGAGCTGCAGGATTTGAAAAATCAATGATTACATCAGGTGTTTCGGTTGCCTCGTCAAAAGTCTTGAAAACATCAAAATCATAATTACTTTCACCGAATGCGTCAACACCGAACAAAACATTGCAATCCTCACGGCTCTGAACAGCCTGTGCCACAAAGCAGCCCATTTTACCGTTACAACCGACTATTGCTGTATTTACCATTTTTATTCCCCTTTAAACTTCTTAATTTCAAACGAATCAAAGGTTGATTATTTAACCTTCTTGCTTAAAAGGTCATACTTCTCCATGCAATCCTTGAGGTCATGGTAACCCTGAACGCTCATGGGTACGAGCGGAAGTCTGCATTCGCCTGCTTCATAGCCGAAGAGGTTCATGGCAGTCTTTACGGGGATCGGGTTAACATCGCTGAAGAGTATATGCATAAGCTCAAGATAGTGGAAGTTAAGCTTCTGTGCCTCTGCAAAGTCATTGTCAAGACAAAGCTGACAGATGTCATGCATTTCCTTGGGGCAGATGTTTGCGAATACAGAGATAACACCGAGAGCGCCGAGTGACATGAAAGGAACAGTCTGGTCATCGTTACCTGAGTAGATGTCAAGATTGTCACCGCAAAGTGAACGGATGAGAGCAACCTGAGAGATGTCGCCGCTTGCCTCTTTTGCGGCAACGATGTTAGGATGCTTGCAAAGCTCCTGATAAGTCTTTGGCTTGATGTTACAGCCGGTTCTTGAAGGAACATTGTAAAGAATAATCGGAATATCAACCGAATCTGCAACAACGTTGAAGTGTCTTACAAGGCCCTGCTGAGATGTTTTATTGTAGTAAGGAGTTACGCAGAGAAGTGCGTCAACGCCTGTGCTTGCGGCAGATTTTGAGAGCATAACGGCTGTTGAGGTATCGTTACTGCCTGTACCTGCAATAACAGGAATTCTGCCGTTTGTCTTTTCTGCAACGAAAGAAATTGTTTCGCAATGCTCTTTTTCCGAAAGAGTTGCCGCCTCACCTGTTGTACCGCATACAATAATTGCATCAGTACCGTTTTGAACATGAAATTCTACGAGATCGCCGAGAACATCGTAGTTTACGCTTCCGTCAGACTTCATAGGAGTGATAAGTGCAACACCTGAGCCTGTAAAAATGTGGTTAGACATAATTTACCTCCGTAAGTAATCAGTCCATGTAGCCCTCAGCACAAAGGAGCTCTGCAAGAAGAACTGCACCGCCTGCTGCGCCTCTTAATGTGTTGTGTGACATACAAACGAACTTGTAATCATATTGAGTATCAGGTCTTAATCTGCCAACCGATACTGCCATACCGTTCTCAAGATTTCTTTCAGATTTAATCTGCGGACGGTCGGGTTCTGTGAAGTAGTGGAGAAAATGCTTTGGCGCACTCGGAAGATCAAGCTCCTGTGCTCTGCCGCTGTAGTTTGACCAAATGTCAATAATTTCTTCGACAGTAGGTTTCTTTACGCCGTCCTTAAATGACATAAATACAGCTGCTGTGTGACCGTCAGATACGGGAACACGGATGCACTGTGATGTGATTGAAATATCATCGGTTTTAACAATCTTGTCGCCTTCAATCTTACCCCAGATTTTAAGCGGCTCCTGCTCTGACTTCTCTTCCTCACCGCCGATGTAAGGAATAACATTATCTACCATTTCAGGCCATGTCTTAAATGTTTTGCCTGCGCCTGAAATTGCCTGATATGTGCAGGCAAGAACCTTGTCAACACCGAGTGCCTTTAAAGGATGAATTGCAGGAACATAGCTCTGAAGTGAGCAATTGGACTTAACTGCAACAAAGCCTCTTTTTGTGCCGAGACGCTTTCTCTGAGCGTCAATAATCTTAATGTGATCGGCGTTAATTTCAGGAATAACCATAGGAACATCATCTGTAAAACGATGAGCGCTGTTGTTTGATACGATAGGACATTCAGCCTTTGCATATCTGTCTTCGAGATCACGGATTTCATCCTTCTTCATATTAACTGCGCAGAAACAGAAATCAACCTGTGATGCAACCTCTTCAACATTTTCAGCGTCAACAATAACCATATCCTTGTACTTCTCCGGAAGAGGAGTAGTCATATGCCATCTGCCTTCAACTGTTTCACCGTATGTTTTGCCTGCACTTCTCTTACTTGCGGCAAGAACAGTAACCTCAAACCACGGGTGATTCTCAAGAAGAAGTGTAAAACGCTGACCTACCATACCGGTAGCGCCGATAATACCGACTTTATACTTTTTCATAATAATTCCTCCGAATTAAACAAATTTTAAAAAAGCGGTTGCCTTATTCAAACAAATATTATATTATATGAAGAGATGTCTGAAAACACGACTGTTTGTCGATTATGCAAACTGCTCATAATAAGATAATATATCATTTTAAAAGGGTAATGTCAATTATTTTGAGAATTTTACAGGACAAATACTTGTGTTTTACAAAGATTTTTGACAGAACAGCTTTTAAAAAGCAATTTTAGTTCTTGAAAGGAAATAAAATGAAGACGAGTGATTTTTATTACGATTTGCCTAAAGAGCTTATCGCACAGACTCCGCTTGAACCGAGAGACAGTTCAAGATTGCTTGTGCTTGACAGAGAAAAACAAACTCTGGAGCATAAACATTTTTATGACATTATTGATTATCTTAACGAGGGTGACCTTCTTGTTGCCAACGATTCAAGAGTTTTGCCTGCAAGAATTTACGGTATCAAAGACGAAACAGGTGCAAAAGTTGAATTTCTGCTTCTGAAACAAATTGCAAACAATCGTTGGGAAACACTATGCAAACCCGGTAAAAAAGCAAGAGTAGGCACAAAATTTTCGTTTGGTAACGGGATTTTGCGTGCAACAGTTGTTGATGTTAAGGATGACGGCAACAGAATAGTTGATTTTGATTGCGAAGAGAATTTCTTTACCACTCTTGACAAAATCGGTCAAATGCCTCTTCCCCCTTATATTACTGCCGAGCTTAAAGACAAGGAACGCTATCAGACGGTTTACAGCCATGAACTCGGTTCTGCGGCAGCTCCGACGGCAGGACTTCACTTTACAACCGAGCTTATGGACAGAATCAAGGCTAAGGGTGTAAAGATTGCGTATGTTACACTTCATGTGGGACTCGGTACATTCAGACCCGTTAAGGTTGATGATGTTACAAAGCATAAAATGCACAGCGAGCATTATGAAGTCCCCGAAGAAACCGCAAAGCTCATAAATGAAACTAAGAAAAACGGCGGACGGGTTATTGCAGTCGGCACAACATCCTGCAGAACGCTTGAAAGTGTTGCGGCAATGTACGGAGAAATCAAACCCTGTGAGGGATTTACGGATATTTTTATTTATCCCGGATTTGAATTTAAGGTGCTGGACGGGCTTATTACTAACTTTCATCTTCCCGAAAGTACACTCATTATGCTTGTATCCGCTTTTGCGGGATATGATTTTATTATGAATGCATACAAAGAAGCTGTAAAGGAAAAGTACAGATTCTTCTCTTTCGGTGACGCTATGTTCATATCATAGGAGGATTTTACGGATTTATGTTTAAGGTAATTAAAAAGGAAGGCAGCGCAAGACGAGGCGAATTCGTTACGGTTCACGGTACGGTTCAGACTCCTGCCTTTATGAATGTTGCAACATGCGGTGCAATCAAGGGTGCTGTTTCTGCGCTTGATTTAAAGAATATAAAATGTCAGGTTCAGCTTTGCAACACCTATCATCTGCATCTTCGTCCGGGTGATGAAAAGGTTAAGCAAATGGGCGGACTTCACAAATTTACAAGGTGGAATGGTCCTATCCTTACCGACAGCGGCGGATTTCAGGTGTTCTCTCTTGCAAAGTTGAGAAATATTAAAGAAGAAGGCGTTTACTTCAATTCTCACATTGACGGTCGCAAAATTTTTATGGGGCCTGAGGAGAGTATGAGAATTCAGTCAAATCTTGCATCTACAATTGCGATGGCATTTGACGAATGCGTTGAAAACCCTTCTCCATATGAATATACAAAAAACAGCGTTGAAAGAACCACAAGATGGCTTAAAAGATGCGTTACAGAGATGAAAAGGCTCAACAGTCTTGATGATACAATAAATAAAAACCAGATGCTGTTCGGCATAAATCAGGGCGGTATCTATGACGATTTGCGCGTCAATCATATGAAAGAAATTGCAGAGCTTAATCTTGACGGCTATGCAATCGGAGGTCTTGCCGTGGGTGAGCCTGCAGAAACGATGTACCATATCATTGAAGAGGTTGAGCCGTTTGCTCCGAAAGATAAAATCAGATATCTTATGGGAGTCGGAACTCCAGTGAATATTCTTGAAAGCGTTGCAAGAGGTGTTGATCTTTTTGACTGTGTTATGCCGAGCAGAAACGCAAGACACGGTCAGCTCTTCACTTGGGACGGAGTGCGTAACATCAATAATGCAAAATATGAAACAGATGAATCTCCGATTGATGAGCATTGTGACTGCCCTGTTTGCCGAAACTTTTCAAGGGCATACATAAGACATCTTCTCAAGAGCGGTGAGATGCTCGGAATGCGACTTGCTGTTTTGCACAACCTCTATTTTTACAATAATCTTATGGAAGTTATCAGAACTCAGCTTGATAACGGTACATATATGGAATTTTACGAGAAATATCGCAACATTTTAGGCGTGCGTATCTAATATTTTTTCAAAACAGAAAAAATACTTGCAAGATGTGATTAAAACTGATATAATCAATACATTGTATGAAAGGAATGACGAAAATGACAAACTTTTTACCTGTAGTTGCAGAAGCAAGTGCAAGCGGCGGAAGCGGAAATCAGTCATCAAGTATGATTTTTATGGTCCTCTTCTATGTTGCTATTTTTGCAGCTCTCTATTTCTTCCTCATCAGACCTAACTCAAAGAAGAAAAAAGAAGAAGCTCAGCTTCGTAACTCTCTTGAGATCGGTGATGAAATTACAACAATCGGCGGAATTATGGGCAGAGTAGTTGCCATTAAGGACGACGAAGACGCTATCATCATTGAAACAGGCTCTGACAGAGTTAAGATGAAGTTTAAAAAGTGGTGTATTTCTACTGTTGACACAGTTAAGGAACAGTCACAGCAGGCAGGTCAGCCTGAAAAGAAAGGCTTCTTCGGTTTTGGCAAGAAGAAAGATTCTGACGAAACTAAAGCTACAAAAGAATAACTTTTTGAATGAAAGTTCTTTCCCCCGAACCCCCGAATATATTTGTAACAGAATATATTCGGGGGTTGTTTTATGTCTGATAAAAAACTACTTGCAAAGGCTGTTTTGTTTTCATCAGTATGCGGAATACTCATACTGGTAATTTTGATGTGTTTGCTTGCAGCCGTAATGATGTCATCGGGAGTAATTTCAGCAGATATACTTGTTTACTGTACGGTTGGCATGGTCGGTGTTGCAACGCTGATGTCGGGAATAATATCATCAAGAATTACAGGAAGTGCAGGTCTTGCGGTGGGTTCGCTGACAGGATTTTTTATTTTTCTTGTCATAACCTCTATTGCATTGATTTTTAACGGTGAGCCTATAACGATATTAACCCTGCTAAAACTGATGTCATCCGTTCTGGGAGGAGGAATAGGCGGAATTATCGGAGTTAACAAAAAGGAAAAAATAAAAATCAGATAAGATCGAGTAAGATATTTTACTGAAATTATGTTTTCGGCAGTTCGTTTAGGCGGACTGCTGTTTTTATGTCAGATTTAATTACAAATTAGAATTATTTTTTAAAAAATTGAAATATCTATGGTAAAACAGCTCGTAATATGGTACAATAATCCGGAGAATGAGATAGTGAGGGTTAATGACCTTGATTTAGATATAATATGAAAAATAAGGAAATGTTTAAGGAGTGTTAGTATGGCAAAAACGATTAAATTGCCGGCAGATTTAAGGGATTGGAAGGTTACTTCATTTGTTGGGGAAGACAACGGCTGTGAAGTTTACAAGGTATCAAGAAAGATTGATAAAAATACTGCTCAAAATGCGATTCTCAGACACGCATTTGTCGGCAAAAGCAATTATACCGATGAACATGCCGAGTATTTTACCGAAGAGGCTGATTTTATTGAATCGGTTAAGGAGCTTGACGGTGTTTCAAACTATCTGGATGTTTATGTTCAGGATAATCAGAACAAAAAAACCTGTGATTTGTACATATTTACAGAAGAACTCACAAGTCTTGAAGAACTTATGAAAACCAAAACTTTCGCTGAGGATGAAGTTGTTGATTTTGGTATTCAGATGAGTGAAATGCTTGAAACTTTGGAAGCAAAGAATATTTTTCACGGTAATATTTCGCCAAAGAATATTTTTGTAACCGCTGACGGAAGGTATAAAATCGGCGGATTTACAGATTTTGAAGGCAAGATTACGGATACCTCATTTGTTGCGCCTGAGGTTTACAAGCAGGAAAATGTTGACTATACAACCGACATTTATTCTGTCGGAATAATTATGTATGCAATGTGCAACGGCGGTAAAATTCCGTTTGAAAGTGATTCATGCGACAGAAAGAATGCCTGTGAAGAAAGATTTTCGGGCAAGGCTGTTACCGCTCCGTCTGAGGGTGACGAAAAACTCAAGAGTGTTATTGTAATTGCATGTCAGCCGAATAATGCAAACCGCTGGAAGAATGCAAGCAACATTAAAAATGCTCTCACATCTATCAAGACTGAAATAGGTACATCCTCCCCTGTTCCGAATCCCGATGTTGTTGTTCCGGAAAATACGGATTTTGACGGAAATGTATTTGAAGAATATGATTATGATGAATTTGAGGATACAGAGCCGACTGAACCGCAGGATAATTTTGACGATAAGGATGAGGTTCAGACAGTTGAGGACGCTGTTCTTGATAATGAATTTAAAGGTGGCGAACAGCTTGGCATTGCCGAAGTTTTAGCCGGTGAAGAATCACTGCCTGTTGACGGTAATGCTCCTGTAGATTCAGATGAAGTCAGTGAGTCTGATGCTGATGAAAACGGCGGATTTGAGGTTGTTGATGTTACAGACGCAGTTGATGAGCCTGAAAATCCTGAGATTAAAACTGACGAAGTATCAGAAGAAAAACAGCCTGAATTTGAAGATATCAGTTCCGTATCAAGTGAAGATGACAAGAAAGAACAAACTGTTACAGATAAAAAAGCTGAGGAATTTGAAGATGTTTCAAGCAACAGCGAAGTAGCTCCGGAAGTTCTTCCTCCTGTTACAAGCGTTGAAGTGTTTGACGATTACTCCGGTGCAGATCATAAAAATGTTCTTACAAGCAATGAATCAAGCAAGGACTACGGTGATTTCTTTGAGGACGAGCCGTCTGTTAAGCGTACTGACAATAAAGCTGACGATACTAAAAAAATTGAAGAAAAAAACGACTTTGACGATAACAGCTTTGAAGATAATGACAATGAATTCGGATATGCAGATGAAGAAGATAATAAAGAAAATGTAAAGAAAAAGAAGAATAAATTTATCATTATTCTATGTGCCGTTGTAATTGCCGCCGCACTCGGATTTATCGGTTTCTGCGTTTATAACGGTTTGTCAAATTCATCTACTGACAATAAAACTACTACAGCCGAAACTGCAACATCTGCCGAAGTAACCACACAGGCGCCAAGTACGGCGATGCCTACTACAGTTCCTGCTACAACGGAACAGGTTACAACATCTTCTTCATATAACAATGTTGTTCCTGTTGTCGGTTACGGTTACAGTTACGGTAAGAAGCTTCTTGAACAGGCTGGCTTTACCGTTGAAATTTCTGACTATGAATACAGTTATGATTATCCGGAAGGATATATTATCTCCCAGACTCCGGAAGGTGACACAAGCGCAAGTACAGGTACAGTTGTTAAACTTGTTATCTCAAGCGGACAGATTCAGAGAGAAACAGAAGCTCCTGCAACACAGGCTCATCAGTCATCAAATAGTCAGAACAGCTCATCGGGCAATTCAAATGCACAGTCATCAAGCAATACAAACACTCATAATAACGGCGGATTTATCTTCCCTAACAGCGATTCTTCATATCTCAGCAACGCACAGGTAAGCGCTTTGAGTGATAACGACTTACAGCTTGCAATTAATGAGATTTATGCAAGACGAGGCAGAATTTTTAAGGACGCAAGCCTTAATGCATACTTTAACTCACAGTCATGGTATGAGGGCAAATATACAGCCGAAGAATTTGAGAAGAATGTTAAATTTAATACTTACGAACAGAAGAATCTTCAGCTTTTGATTAACGAAAGAAGATCAAGAAAGTGATTTTTAAACAAGAAAGATAATGCAGAGGAGTTATTATGAAAGATAAAATATTAAACGCACTAAAAAGCAAGACCTTCTTTGCTTTGGCAATTAATATTGTTATTATGGCTTTGATTATAGGTGTTACTGCATTTTCCTATGACAGTGCTGACGATTTTTACAATTCTTTATATATCTGTCAGTATCATAACTATTACAATAATGATATTAACTACATTTTTGCGATAATTACCGGTTCATTGCAGTACATTCTTTTGAATTTTAACTGTTTTGTACTTTTTCAAATTCTTCTCTCCTGTGCCGCTTTTTCTTCTGTTACATTTGTTTTTGTCGATAAATTCGGAAAGCACAAGGCTTTCATATTCACTCTTGTGCTAAATATTTTGTTTTCATTTGACCATTATTCAAACATTCTAAGCAGTAAAACTGCAGCGTTGTTGCTTACGGCAGGGTTTCTGATGGCACTTAATGCAATCAGAAATAAAAGGTACTCTCTCCCGTTTTGGATTGGTGTACTTGAAGTTATATTCGGAACATTTTTATGTTTCAAATATTTCTTTGTGGGACTTGCATTTTTTATTACATTCTTCATCGGTGATATGATTGCAAAAAGAAAGTACAAGTTGCCGTTCAGAAAATTCTTCTGGTATTTCAGACCTTTTGTGCTTGTGTTTGTCTTTATTGTTCTTGTCGGCTGCGGTCTTGAATATTATTCATATTCGGTCAATAATGCAAATGCAGAAACTTCGGAGTTGTACAGATACAGCGTCCTTGCCGATAAGACCGATGATAATGCTTTTCCAAACTATTCCGATTACTGTGAGGAGCTTAATTCGGTCGGAATAAATTCGGCAAATGAGTATGAACTTTTTGTTGACGGATATTATGATGAAAACAACGGACTGAATACTGCTGCCCTTGAAAAGGTTGCGGATATTCAAAAACGAGAAAATCCGTATAATTTCTTTGATAATGCGGGTGCATTGTTTTCAGATGCATGGGGACATATTATAAATTTTGATTCATATCTTATTGCTTTTGCGGTAATACTTGCCGTTATGGTTGTTTTTGTTACCGTTCAGAAAAAAAGATTTGCCTTCTTCCCTGCTTTGTATTTTGCGGTGGGATTTGCGGCTTGTATGTATGTTCGTTATGCAATGGATTCTTCGGCATACACAATGTACGGTATTTTGCTGATGATTATTTCGTTTACAATGTATTCGTTTGATTTCGGTCATCTCAGAAAAGACGAATACAGCAATATTACAGATAAAAGCAGAAAAACTGTTCTTATTTCGGTTATTGTACTTGTGATATTAGGTGTGGCAAGCTGTGTATCATATTTCTTCCATATCACTCCTGTTTCATATGACAAAAAGCCGAGTGATCTTTATACTGAGGTTGACAGACATCCCGAAAATTATTATGTTCTCGATCCTGTAACAGCTAAAGAATACATTTCATATACCGATAACTATATTCATCCGCTGTGGGGATTTTCTTCCGATTTTCTCCATAATGTTGATGGTTTCGGCTATCTTCATCGGACAAATCAGCTTGTGAACCGCAACCTCTCAACAAATATTTATGAGGCGGTCGTTGACGGAAGAAATGTATATGTTATTGATAAAAAAATTACTTTTATCAAAGAAAATTATCTTAACCAATATTACGGCAAAAAGGATTCCGTCATTGTTTACAAGGATGAAAAGGAATTCAACGGATTTACAATTTACAGCGTAGACAGAGTTAAATAACATTAAAAGAGGATTGAACAATAAAAAGTTCAATCCTCTTTCTTGTTTATTACAGACTGCATATCTTCGGGAATTTCGGCAGTAACAGTAATGTATTCATTTTTTATCGGATGATAAAATTCAAGTCTTGCACAATGAAGTGCCTGCCTTAAAATTTTATCAAGCTTTCCGCCGTACAAGTCATCTCCCATAAGCGGATGCCCTAAATAAGCCATATGGCAGCGAATCTGATGTGTTCTGCCGGTTTCAAGCCACAATTCAAGCAATGTAAAATCTTTTGTTGCAACAAGCGGTTTGTAGTGCGTAACTGCTTTCATTCCGTCATCACGGACAATTCGCACCATTTTGGAATCATCACGCAAATCCATTGGCTTATCAACTACACCTTCAATATTTATTTCACCCTCGCATAAAGCGTAATAGACTTTATGCGTTTTATTTTTTACGGCATTGGCTGTAAAACGGTTTTTGGCTATGAGAACAAGCCCTGAGGTATCCTTGTCAAGTCGGTTAATTGCCCGAAATACAAACGGCTTGCCGTTTTGACTGCAATAGTACGAAACAATATTTGCAAGCGTATCGCTTTGGTGCTGCTTTACAGGATGAACAGGCATGGAATGCGGTTTGTTTACCACAAGAAAATGTTCATCCTCATATCTTATATCAAGTGTCCCCTTTGTTGGTTCAATTTCACATTTTTCATCGGGAATTGCAATTGAAACGGTTTTTCCGCTTTGCACACAGTCAATTGTTCTTAAAATTTTCCCATCCATCAAAATACCGTCTTTTTCTCTTTTCAGTCGTGTTATCATTCTTGCAGAAAGCCCGCATTTATCACGCAGAAATCTTTGAGCAAGCATATTGTCACATTCGTCAGGTACGGAAAAATACAGTCTGTCAGACATAAATCATCCTCCAAACAAAAAACAGAATTATCAGTTGAATAATAAATATTATCGGTATGCCGAGCATAAATTTAATGTGTCTTGTTTTGTGTCTGATTAATTGCATTGTAATGTACATTGCAACACTTCCTCCGAGTGCGGAGAGAATCAGCAATGTGCTTTCTCGTACTCTCCATTTGCGGTGAATTGCAAAGTATTTGTCACAGACTGTTACAATAATTGATATCAGGCTGATGATGCAAATGTATATGATGAAAATTTCCATGAGAACTCCAAAGGATGATTTGATTGAAAAACAATAAGATTGTTCCGATTATAGTATCTGTAATAGCTATGTTAAGCGTTATCTGCATAAGCTCATTTACAAGAGAAAAACCGCCCAAAAAGCAGAATGATATCAACAACATTGCAGCTTTATCATCAAAGGCAACCGCCGACACACCCGAAAGTGATGAAGAAATGCGTGGTGTGTGGGTATCATATATGGAGCTTTCTATGGAAAATGAAAGCTCAAAAACACAAAAAGCGTTTGAAGATAAATTTACCGAAATAGCACAAAAATGCTGTGAAAGCGGTTTCAACACGCTTATTGTACAGGTACGCCCCTTTTGTGACGCATTATATAAGTCAAGCTATTTTCCGTGGTCACATATTCTCACGAGTACGCAGGGTGAAAATCCTCAATATGACGCACTGCAAATTATGTGTGATATATGCAAAGAAAACAATTTGAAAATTCATGCGTGGATTAATCCATACAGAGTCAGTTCAAATGAAACTCCGAAAAAACTTTCAGACAACAATCCTTACATAAAGAATTCCGAAATAGGTATAAAAACCGATAACGGAATTTTTCTTGATCCGTCAAATGAAACTGCACAACAGCTGATTTGTGACGGTGTAAAGGAAATTGCGGAAAATTATGATGTTGACGGGATACAATTTGACGACTATTTCTACCCTACTGAGGATGAAAGTTTTGATAAAAAGCAGTATGAGGCTTATATTGAAAAATACGGTAAAGAGAACTCTATGAGTCTTGATAATTGGCGAATGCAAAATGTAAATACGCTGATTTGTAAGGTTTACAGAACAATAAAAAGTGTGGATTCGTCAGTTGAGTTCGGCATATCACCGCAAGGCAATATAGGTAACAATGACGGATTGTATGCCGATGTAAAATCGTGGTGTACCTGTAAAGGCTTTGCAGATTACATCTGTCCGCAAATTTACTTTAGCCTTGAAAATCCTGCTCTTAATTTTGAAGATTGCCTTAACAGCTGGACATCTCTTGATTTTGACGAAAATGTAAAACTGTATGTCGGTCTTGGCGGTTATAAGGCAGGTAACGGCGAATATGACGAAGAAACATGGCTTTTAAGTGACAGTATTCTTGCCGATGAATACGATATTTTGCGTAACAACAAATCTGTCAGGGGCTTTATGCTTTACAGCTATAATAGCCTTGAGGATGATACTGCAAAAAAAGAGATTAATAATCTGATTAACGCTTTAAACTAATTCAGCATCGCAGTAGTCATCAAATGATTTTGTAATTTTTACATCAATAATTTTACCGCAAAGACTTGTATCTTCGGAATTAATATGAACAGGCGTGTAGTTCTTTGTGTAACCCTCAAGATAACCGTGACGAAGTCTTTCAACGAGAACAGATTCACAAAGGCCAACCTGATCTTTAAGAAATTCCCTTCTGGTTTCATCGCAGACCTGCTCCATAATTTTGGCTCTCTGCTCTTTAATTTGCGGATCAATTTGATTTGGTGCTTTATCGGCAACAGTGCCTTTACGGCGTGAATACGGGAAGATATGCACCTTTGCAAAGCCGATTGACTTTACAAATTTTAGAGATGCGTTGAAATCTTCCTCTGTTTCACCTGCAAATCCAACCATTACATCGGTTGTCATAGAACTGTTTTCAAAAGCGTTTCTGAGATTTGTAACAATTTCAGCGTATTCTGAACAATTGTAGTGACGGTTCATTGCTTTGAGTGTGTTATCACAACCGCTCTGCAGTGAAAGATGAAACTGCGGACAGAACTTTGGCTGTGCGGCAAGACGGGCAATCATTTCTTTATCCATTCTTTCCGGTTCGATTGACCCGAGTCTTACACGGTCGATTCCGTCAACGGAACAAGCACATTCCACAGCATCTGCAAGATCAAAATCTTCGTCAAGACCGTAGGCGGAAAGGTTAATACCAACGAGAACAACCTCACGGTAACCGTTTGCGGCAACCTGAATAAGCTCTGCCTTTAAATCTTCAAGAGATTTTGAACGCACTCTGCCCCTTGCATACGGAATAATGCAGTAAGAACAAAATCTGTTGCAACCGTCCTCAATTTTAATGAAAGCTCTTGTATGCTCTCCGAGCGACGACACGGAAAGGTTTTCGTATTTTTCGCCTTTTCCGATATGCTCTGTTATATGAACAAATTTCTGTTTTTCTTCGAGAAACTTGTAAATTGAAGGAACGAGTTCGGCTCTCTTTGCATTGCCGAGAACGATATCGCAATTTGAAAAGTTCTCGCTTTCTTCGGGGAAAGCCTGCGGCATACAGCCGGTGAGAATAACAATTCCGTCAGGATTTTCACGGCGGACACGATTGAGAATCTTGCGGTTTTTTGCGTCACTTACGGATGTTACCGTACAGCTGTTAACGATTGTTATGTCTGCCCTGTCCCTGTCATCCGAGAGAAGAAATCCGTTCTTCAGCATATCTTCACGCATTGCCTGTGATTCATACTGATTAACCTTGCAGCCGAGTGTAATTATATTAAAATTCATTCACTAACCATCCTTTTTTGGGTAAATAGTTGAAATTGCAAAAATTCATTAATTCGTTGTTGATTTAGACAAAAATTAATGATAAAATATAAACAAGATGAACAATGGAGGTGAGATCTTGTTTTCTGTACCGGTTTCCGTTAAAAATAAAAAAGAAATGATCGATATGTTTGAAACTCTTGCTCACTTTCCGGATACAGTAATGATGCTAAGAAACGGCGATAATACTGTTGATGCTCATTCGTTGATGGGATTTTTTGCAATTGACGAAAAAATTCCGATTGAACTTCTTCTTGAATCAGAACCTGATGATAATCTCAAACAGGCGATTTCTAAATTTGCTTTTGTTAATGCATAAAAATAATATATACATACTGTTAAGCCCTATGACCAAAGTCATAGGGCCTTTTTGTTTGCGCTTTTAGTTATGAATTTTTGTCAACAACATGGAACTTTTTAAGGTTTCCTGTCTTTTCGCTTCTCTTGTCAAGTTCGGCAAGAACATCTTCAAGCGGAATGCCGAGCTTTACCATCATTACAGTAAGATGATAGATAAGGTCTGCAATTTCATAAACAGTTTCGCTGTTATCATCATTTTTTGCCGCAATGATTGTTTCACTGCACTCCTCGCCTACTTTTTTAAGAATCTTGTCAATTCCTTTATCAAGAAGGTAGCAAGTGTATGAACCCTCTTTTGGATTATCTCGTCTGTTTTCTACTGTAGCATAAAGTGCTTCAAGAACTTCTCTGTCGTTCATATTAAAATTCTCCTCATTTTAATTTTTTAAAAAAGCAGGAATGATTTCCCGTGTGGCAGGCCGCACCTGTCTGTTCAACTGTGATGAGCAATGTATCGTCGTCGCAGTCGGCATATATTTCAATTACCTTTTGTAGATGACCTGATGTTGCACCCTTGTTCCAAAGCTCCTGACGGCTTCTTGACCAGAACCATGTGTAACCGGTTTCAAAAGTTTTTTGCATACTTTCACGGTTCATATATGCAAGCATAAGCACCTCACCCGTTGACTTTTCCTGAATAATTGCGGGAATAAGTTCGGATTTTACAAAATATTTATCAAGATCCATAATTACCTCAGATTTTATTTGTTACTTCAATCGCCTGTTTCAAATTGAGCGAACCTGTGTAGATAGCCTTACCGCAGATTGCACCGTAGACATCGAGTTCTGCAAGATTAATGATATCTTTGAGAACTGCAACACCGCCGCTTGCGATAATATTACAGCTGACTTCGTGAACAAGGTCATTAAGCTGTTTAAGGTTAGGACCTGCAAGAGTTCCGTCCTGATCAATGTCTGTGAACACAATAGTCTTTACTCCGACATCTTCCATACGCTTTGCAAGCTCAATATAGTTGATTTCCGAATTGTCAATCCAACCTTCTGCACGAACCATGCCGTCCTTTGCATCAATGCCAACTACAATTCTCTCACCGTATTCTTTTACGGCATCAATAACAAGCTGCTGATTTTTAACTGCGGCTGAACCGAGAATAACACGGTTTATTCCTCTTGAAAGATAATATTCAACCGCTTTCATATCACGGATTCCTCCGCCGACCTCAACAGAAAGTCCCGAGGCTTTTGCAACATCCGCAATAAGGTCGGCATTAACAAGCTTTGCATCTTTTGCACCGTCAAGGTCAACCATATGCATCCACTCTGCACCTGCGTCAGCAAAGCCCTGAGCAGCAATATACGGGGACTCTGCTACCTTCTGAACGGTTGCATAATCGCCCTTGAAAAGACGGACACAATTGCCGTCTTTTATGTCAATAGCGGGTAAAATAATCATTATAACACTCCTTTAGTAGAAAGAAGTACATTTGAAGAATTTTGCTTTACTGCAAGGCGGAGTGCGTGTGCGCAAGCCTTGTACAAAGCCTCTGTGATATGGTGAGAGTTGTCACCGTAAACAGATTTGAGGTGAAGTGTGATTTGTGCGTTAAATGCAAATGCACGCATAAATTCTACTGTCATTGAACAGTCGTAGCCGCCGCATCTTTCCTGCGGAAAATCAGCGTCGAATACAAGATAAGGTCTGCCGCTGATGTCAACAGATGCAAACGCAAGCGCTTCGTCCATAGGAACATAAAAACTGCCAAATCTCTCAATTGACTCTTTGGTTGAAAGAGCCTCTGCAAATGCTTTGCCGAGAACTATACCTGTGTCTTCAACGGTGTGGTGCTCGTCAACATAGAGGTCACCTTTTACCGAAACCTCAAGTCCGAATCTGCCGTGAGTGGCAAACGAATTGAGCATATGGTCAAAAAAGCCTATGCCTGTATCAATTTTAATATCGCCGCCGTCAAGATTTAGTTTTAGCTTTATGTCGGTTTCCTTCGTTTTACGCTCAACATATGCACTGCGCATATAATCACCTCGATAAATAAGTTTTAATGCAACTTATCAGTTCTTCGTTTTCTTCTTCTGTGCCAACGGAAATTCTGATGTAATCGCCCATAAAACGGATTACAATTGAATTGTCCTTGAGATAGTTCCACAAGTCTTTGCCGAATGATGTTTTAACAAAAACAAAGTTTGCACAACTGTTGTAAACCTTAAAATCATCGGAAAGAGCGGACAACTCCAATAAGTCATTATACAGCTTTTCTCTGTTTCTGACAATTGTTTTCTGCCTGTTTTTGAGATAATCTTTATTTTTATATATTATACTGCCGACAACCTGAGAAAATGTGTTCACATTGTACGGAGATTTTACCGCTTTTACAGCTCTTGAAATTGTTTCATTGGCAACGGCAAAACCGAGTCTGAGTGCCGCAGAGCCTACTGCCTTTGATGCGGTTCTGAAAATAATGAGATTTGAATACTTTTCAACCTCATTTATTAGACTCTGATCCCAGAAATCCATATATGCTTCGTCAAGAATTACAAGTGCATTTACGCTTGTAACAAGTCTGCGTGCATCTTCGGCGGTCATACCCTGCCCTGTCGGATTGCATGGGTTTGAAAAGAGTAGAAGTTTGATATTGTCACGATTTACCTTTTCAATAAGTGCATCCGTATCAATTGAAAGGTCGTCGGATTTGATAAATGTGTCACATTCAACCTCACAGATTGATGAATAGAATTTGTACATTGAAAAATCGGGAGCAACGCAAAGCATCCTGTCCCCTTTTTCCATAAATGCGGCTTCAATCAAAAAGATAAGTTCATCTGAGCCGTTGCCTGCGGTTACATATTTTGGATTGATTCCGTAATAATCCGCAAAAGCCGTAACAACCTTTTCCGCAAGCGGATCGGGATAGCGGTTGAAATCAATTGTATCAATTGCATTTTTGATTTCTTCTTTGATGAAATCAGGATAATTTTCGGGACATTCGTTTGCATCAAGTCGAATTTTATATGTACCGCTGATTGGTTCATACGGTTCAAGTTCACGGATTTTTTTGTTTAATTCATAAGACATTGCATAACTTCCATTCTTATTTCATATCAAAACGCACTTTAATTGAATTTGCGTGTGCTGTAAGTCCTTCTGTTTCTGCAAAGCGAACTACATCTTCGGCGTCTTTTCTCAAAGCGTCTTCCGTATAGTAAATAAAGCTTGATTTCTTTACAAAGCTGTCTACCGAAAGAGGTGAGAAAAATCTTGCCGTGCCGCTTGTCGGAAGAACATGATTAGGACCGGCAAAATAGTCGCCCAGAGGTTCGGGACTGTAGTTGCCGAGAAATACAGAGCCGGCATTATCAAGCTTGCCGACATACTCCATTGGGTTTTCACAACAAACCTCAAGATGTTCGGGAGCAAGCTCGTTAGCAAATTCAATTGCCTGTGACATATCACTGCATACAATAACTGCACCGAAATTGTCAACCGATGAACGGATAATATCTTTTCTTGAAAGAGCGGTCATCTGCTTTTCAAGCTCTGTTTCAGTTTCTTTGGCGAGTTCTTCGCAGTCGGTAAGCAGAATTGCAGACGCAAGCCGGTCATGCTCTGCCTGACTCATAAGGTCTGCGGCAAGGAATTTTGGATTTGCAGACTTATCGGCAATGATGAGTATTTCACTCGGACCGGCAATCATATCAATGTCAACTGTTCCGTAAAGAAGTTTTTTTGCTGTTGCAACAAAGATGTTGCCGGGTCCTACGATTTTGTCAACCTTTGGTACGGATTCTGTACCGTATGCAAGTGCGGCTACTGCCTGTGCACCGCCCATAAGGAAGATTCTGTCAACACCTGCTACCTTTGCGGCGGCGATGATATTCGGATTTGGTGTACCGTCCTTCTGAGGAGGTGTACACATAATAATTTCCTCAACACCTGCAATTTTAGCGGGAACTGCGTTCATAAGAACTGATGAGGGATATGCTGCAGTGCCGCCCGGAACATAGATACCTACTCTTTTAAGGCCTCTGATTCTCTGTCCCATCATTACGCCGTTATTCTTTGTTGTGAGCCAGCTTTGCTGAACCTGTCTTTTATGGAAGTCTGCAATATTTGCGGCTGCCTTTTTGATTGTTTCGAGATAATCCTTATCGCATTTTTCAATAAGGCTGTCGATTTCATCGGAAGTGATTTCTACCTTTTCAGGTGCTTTTCCGTCAAATTTAACGGTATATTCCTTTACGGCTTTATCACCGTTTTCTGCAACATTTTCGATGATTTCCGAAACAATCGGAACTACATTTTTATCTGAATTCTGCGCTCTCTTTTTGAGCAAATCAATAAATTCATATTCGTTTTTTCCGTCTGCTACAACAGTTGTAATCATTTTGTGACAGCCTCCAGTTTCTTCTGCAATTCTTCAATTTCAGCCTTGCGCAGTTTAAGACTTGCCGTATTGGCAATAAGTCTTGCTGAAATATCACATACCCATTCAATTACTTCAAGTCCGTTGGCCTTGAGCGTTGAACCTGTTTCTACTATATCTACAATACCGTCTGCAAGACCTACAAGAGGAGCGAGTTCAACCGAGCCCTCAATCTTAATGATTCTTACATCCATATTTTTATCGTCAAAAAATGCCCTGGTTACATTGGGATACTTTGACGCAATTGTCTTTGTTTTGTAACCGCCGTAAAAATCGGAGTCCTTTTTTGTAGCAAGAGCAAAACGGCACTTACCGAATCCTAAGTCGAGAAGTTCATAAAAAGATGAACCGTTTTCAAGAATTGTATCCTTGCCAACGACACCAAGGTCACACACACCGTGCTCAACATATGTAATTACATCTGCGGCTTTCGCAAGCACCACTTCAAAATCATTGTTGCCGATCGGAAGAATAAGCCTTCTTCCCTTGTTTTTCACTTCATCACAATTATATCCGATTTTTTCAAGAAGTTCAATTGTGGTCTTTTCAAGTCTGCCCTTTGTCAGAGCAATTCTTAATGGTTTCATATTTAATCCTTTCCGACAGCTTGATTATATACTTTCAACTTTTGCAATTCCTCTTGATTTTGCAAACTGTTCTGTTTCTTCAAGAGTTTCAAGTACGCTGAACTGTGCATTTATTCCCTTTTCGTTAAGCTCGTCAACATATCTGAGAGCCTTCATTTCATGTCCGTTTTCTGCAAAAACGAGAACATCGGGATTATCTGAATAATTTACATCATCATCGGAAAGATGTTTCATTGTAATTGCATCTGTATCAATCGCAAAGCCTGCCGCACCCATAGGAGCGTCAAATTCGCTGAGAAGATCGTCATATCTTCCTCCCGAAATAACAGCGTCACCGATTCCGTTAATATACCCTGAAAATACGATTCCCGTATAGTAATCGTTTCTCTGAACAAGTCCGAGGTCAATGATAAGCTTGTTGCCGAGTTCAAGCACGGAAAGTTCTTTATAGATTGAGTGGAGATAATCAAGAGCGTTTTCGGCGCCTGTACCTTTGCAGATGTCATATGCCTCATCAAACACTTCTTCACCGCCGAAAAGTGACGGGAGCAAACGGATTGCGGAAACAGTCTTGCAAGGCTTGAGTTTGTCAAGAAGATTGTTAAGCGCCGAGTAGTTTTTACTTTCGATTGATACTCTGATTTTTTCTTTGTAATCGTTATCAATATCGAGTTCTTTTGACAGAGCATTGAATACTTCGGCGTGTCCGAGTTCAATTCTGAAATCATCAGCAACGGCTGAAATGCTTTTTATTGCCGAGGTGAGAATTTCAAGGTCGGCTCTCTTTCCTTTTGCCCCGAGAAGTTCAACACCCATCTGAAGAAATTCGTTTCTTCTTCCTGCAAGTGACGGATTGTTGCGATATACTGCCTGCTTGTAGTAAAGTCGAACAGGAAGTGTATTGTTTTTAAGTCTTGTAGAAACCATTCTTGCAATCGGCAGAGTGGAGTCAGGACGGGCAACAAGAAGTCTGCCTTTGTTATCGGTTGTCTTGAACATTGATTCCTGCGAGATTCCACTTGACGGAATTGAGAACACATCATAGAATTCAAGGGCAGGAGTTATTACCCGTTTAAATCCGCCTTTGACAAATACCTTTTCAATGCTTGTGCAGATATAATCCATAGCGGAACATTCGGCGAACAGAAAGTCCTTTGTTCCCTCGGGAGTCATTTTTAAATTCTTTTTCATAATTACCTCTCAACGCTTTAGTGTGTTAATACGGTAATATACTAACACACTAAACTTGATTTGTCAACACTATTAAGATGAAACGAAAATTTTACGATTATTCATTTGTATTTTCTGAGGATTCGTCTTCATCATTTGTTTTGTTACGGTTGATGAATTTCATAAGTTTTTCTCTATGCTGCATTTCTTTTTCTTCACGAAGTTTTTTCTGCTCTGCGGCAATTTTGGTATAGTTAAGCACCTCAAAATCAAGAGCCTCCTGAGCAATTCTTCCCTTTGAGTCAATTTTGTTTTTAACTCTCTTGCCGACAAGAGCATAGATTACAGCATAGATTGGTGTGCCGAGAATAAGACCGAGCACACCGAACATTCCTCCGCCGACAATTACGCTGAACAGTACCCAGAAGCTTGAAAGACCGACCTGACTGCCGATAATCTTCGGCTTGAAAAGATTGCCGTCAAGCTGCTGAATTATAACTATAATGATTATGAAAATAATCATGTAAATAGGATCAATAAGCAAGAGGATAAAAGCACTCGGAATTGCACCGATGAACGGTCCAAAGAACGGAATAATATTCGTTACACCGATAAGAACCGCAATAAGCGGTGCGTACGGTAATTGACAAATTGACATTGTAATGAATGTGAGAACACCGAGAAAAGCCGCATCAATGATATCGCCAACGAGAAAACGACCGCATTTTGTATCTGTAATATCAACAATTTCATAAATCTTAGGAAGATACTTTATCGGAATAAAAGCAACAGCAAGCTTTTTTATCTGACGGCAAAGTGTTTCCTTTGCGGCAAGGAAGTAAACTGAAATAACGATTCCGAGCAGGAAGTTATACACACCGTTACACGTAGACATAATTGCGCTGAATACGGCATTTGTAGAGTTGCCGAGAAAACTGGTGATATTGCCTGCCGAAATAAAGTTTGTAATATACTTGAAGAAGTTGTTTATTACTTCACTTGCGTCAATTTCCATACTGAATGTATGGTTAATCCAATGCACCACTGTTTTTGTCATGTCAGAAAGTACGCCTGCATACTGCGGCAGGCTGTTAATAAGACTGAACAGGCTGGCTGCAATCTGCGGAACTACAATTGAGATTATAACGACAAAAATTGCTACGACAATTGCATAGGTTATAATAAGCGCAAGGGGTTTTCTGAAGTTAGCAAGGAATTTTCGCTTTCGCCCCATTCTGCCGAAAACTTTGGAGTAGAAAAATTTGTAAGGATAGTTAAGGATGTAAGCAAAAAGAAATCCGATTGCAAACGGAGTGATTATGCCTGTTATCCAACCGATTGCCGACCACACAACATTCATATTATCTTTTACAAGTAAAAGAAATACTGTAAATGAAATGCAAATCAGCAAAGTTTTTAGCGAAAGCAGTTTTTTCATTTAGACAACTCCTTAAAATAATGACATCTGTGAGCTTTCAGGCAAATCCTTGAGGACTCCGACATCTTTCAGTGTTTCAATAACAGCCTTAGTAACCTTTGTTTTTATCTGCATATCTTCAATTGAAAGATATTCTGTGTGCTTGCCCGTTTCTGCGAGTGAATCTGCTGCGGCGCCGCCTACACCGGGTAAGGATGAAAACGGAAGTCTGATTTTTCCGTCCTCTACCTTGAACATTTTAGCCTCAGATTTGTAGATGTCAACAGGAAGAAATTCAATTTTTCTTGCCATCATTTCGTTTACAATCTGCAAAGTCTGGAACTCTGCTTCATCCTTGGCTGTGGCTTCGTGAACACTCTGTTTTTGTTTTATGTTGTTCATCTTGTCACGGACAGCCTGATGTCCCTGCATGGCAATTGCACCGTCAAGATTTTCACTTCGTACGGTAAAGTATGCCGCATAATATTCAACGGCCTTGTGAACCTTGTACCAACCGAGTCTGAGCGTTGCAATCATATAGGCTGCGGCATGGGCTTTCGGGAACATATACTTAATTTTCATGCATGAATCAATATACCATTCGGGAACATTGTGTTCACGCATAGCCTTGAAGTGTTCTTCCGTAAGAAGTTTTGTTGCGTTACCTTTACGGACAATCTCCATTATTTTGAATGCCATGCCCGGTTCAAGACCTTTGTGCATAAGATAAGTCATAATCGAGTCACGAGTACCGATTACTTCCGAAATTGTACAGGTTCCGTTATGAATAAGTTCCTGAGCGTTTCCGAGCCATACATCGGTACCGTGCGAAAGACCTGCAATCTGCAAAAGGTCGGTAAATGTCTTTGGCTGTGCCTCAATGAGCATTCCTCTTACGAAAGACGTACCGCATTCAGGAAGGCTGAATGTACCGGTTTTTGAGTCGATATCCTCCTCAGTAACTCCGAGTGCTTTCGGAGAAGTAAACAGCGACATAACCTCGGGATCGCTCATTGAAACCTTCATTACGGGGATACCTGTGTAGAGTTCAAGATAATGATAGATTGTCGGAACATCGTGTCCAAGCTCATCAAGTTTTGTGATTGTATCATGAATTGAATGGAAGTCGAAGTGGGTTGTAATGTTATCTGAGTTCACATCATTTGCAGGATGTTGAACAGGGCAGAAATCGTAAACATCGTTTGTTCTCGGCACAACAACCATACCGCCGGGGTGCTGACCTGTGGTTCTCTTAACACCCGTACAACCGATTGCAAGACGCTTTTCCTCAGCCTTGTGCATTACAAGACCTCGCTCCTGTGCAAACTTCTTAACGAAGCCGAGTGCTGTTTTTTCGGCTACGGTAGAAATTGTTCCCGCTTTGAACACATTATTCTTACCGAAGAGCTCTTCCGTGTAACGGTGAGATTTTGACTGATACTCACCGCTGAAGTTAAGGTCGATATCAGGCACTTTGTCACCCTTAAAGCCAAGAAATGTTTCAAACGGAATTTCGTGGCCGTCCTGATCCATAAGAGTACCGCATTCGGGACAGTTTTTTGGGGGCATATCAAAGCCTGAGCCGTAACTGCCGTCTGTGATGAACTCGCTGTGTTTGCAGTTTGGACATACATAGTGCGGACAAAGCGGATTAACCTCCGAAATACCGGACATAGTAGCTACAAAAGAAGAACCTACCGATCCTCGAGAACCGACAAGATATCCGTGTGCCTCACTGTCTGCAACAAGCTTTTGAGCAGTCATATAAAGTACAGAGAATCCGTAGGTTGTGATTGAATTAAGTTCCTTGTCAAGTCTTGCCTTTACGATTTCAGGCAATGGATCACCGTATTTCTCTTTTGCTCTTTTCCATGTAATATCAATAAGCTGTTCCTGTGCGCCCTCAATGTTAGGCGGGAATGTACCCTTTGGAATAGGTCTGATATATTCGCACATATCAGCGATTTTATTGGGATTTTCTACTACATACTCATAGGCTTTATCCTTGCCGAGCCATTCAAATTCCTTGAGCATTTCAGCAGTTGTTCTGAAATAAAGCGGAGCTTGCTGTTCGGCATCTTTAAAGCCCTGACCAGCCATAAGAATTTTTCTGAATTCGGAATCTGTCGGATCCATAAAGTGGACATCGCAGGTTGCGCATACAGGCTTGCCTAGTTCTTTTGCAAGCTTAATTATTGTACGGTCAATTTCATGAAGTTCGTCAACAGAATTAAATCTGCCGTCACGAATCATAAAGCTGTTGTTGCCTGCAGGCTGAATTTCAAGATAATCATAGAATGATGCAATCTGTTTGAGTTCGCCCCACGGTTTACCCTCAAGAATTGCCATATAAAGCTGACCGGCACAACAAGCTGAACCGATTATGAGTCCTTCTCTGTACTTCACAAGCTCGCTTTTCGGAATTCTCGGCTTTTTATAGAAATAATTAAGATGACTGTAAGAAATAAGTCTGTAAAGATTTTTAAGACCTGTTTTATTCTTTACAAGAATAATCTGATGATAGGTCGGAAGCTTTTTAAAATCTCCGCCTGCTATCTTTGTATTAATGTCGTTTGTTTTTGTTATACCGTAATCATCTGTAAGTCGCTGACAGAGATTTATAAAAATTCTCGCAAGCATTTCGGCATCATCGGTTGCTCTGTGATGATTGAAGTCACCGAGCCTTAAAAATTTTGCAACCGTATCAAGCTTGCAGTTCTTGATATCTGTAAGAATCGCTCTTGAAATTGCAACCGTGTCGATTGAAGTATAGTTATATTCCCTGCCCATATCTTCACAGGCTTTTGCAATGAAGGATGTGTCAAATGGAGCATTGTGAGCAACAAGCACATTGTCACCGGCAAATTCAAGAAATGCACCAACCGCCTCGCTCTGTGACGGAGCATCCTTTACCATATCATCGGTAATGCCTGTAAGCTGAGTAATTTTCTGCGGAATCGGCATTTCGGGATTTGCAAAGGTTGAAAAAGTATCGGTGATGACACCGTTTTCAACCTTGACTGCGCCGATTTCGGTAATCTTGTCACGGGCGGCTGAAAGACCTGTTGTTTCAATATCAAAGCAGATGAATGTGCCGTCAAAACCTGTGTCGGCATCACCTTTTACAGACTCAACAAGGTCATCCATAAAGTATGCCTCAACACCGTAGATGATTTTAATTTTCTCTTCGTCTTTGTTGATTTTATCTGCGGCTTTCATTGCATCGGGAAAAGCCTGTGCGACACCGTGGTCAGTAATTGCAACGGCTTTGTGTCCCCACTGATAAGCACGGTTTACAAGGTCACCTGCCGATGTTACGGCATCCATCTGCGACATATTTGTATGCATATGAAGTTCAACACGCTTTTTCTCGGCATTATCAACTACTTTTACTTTTTGAGCCGTACCGATTGAACGGGCATTTACAACAAGTTCGCCTGCATATTTATCGTACTCAACATCACCCTGAACAACGATTGTATCGCCTTTTTTAATATTATCAATTACGGCTGATTCCTTGATTGAATTGAATACTTTGGCTGTTGTTGAGCCCGTATAATCGGTTATGTCTATAGTGAAAATATTTTTGTCACCGCTTTTAGTGACTTTCTTTTCAATATCAAACACATCGCCCCATACCACAATTCTTCCCGAATCACCTGAGATTGAAGAAATGGGAATCATTTTTCCCCTGATTGAACGACCGTATAACGGACGGATTGAGGACTGAATAATCTGCGGTGTTGCAAACTTGCCCTCTCGAACTTCAATTTCCACAGTAGTGTTTTCAGCGTGTTTTTCTTCTCTCTTTTCTGCTGTTTCAACCTCTTCCTGATAGAATTCAGCGGCTTTCTGAAGATTTTCTCGGTTGATTTTCTCCTGAGCGTCCTGAATAGCGGCTTTGTATTCTTCGCTGTTTTCTTCAACCTCAAAGGTTCCGGTATAATTAACGGAAATGTAAAGATTGAATTCTTCCGAAACGAGTTTTATAAGTGCTTTGTCAAAGCCTTTACTGTCAAGGAGAGTTTTTCCGCCGTTAAGAAGATTTATCGTAAGCGTATTGTTTTCAAACCTAACCTCAGCATTGTTGAGAGTTCCGTTAATACTCGGAATATCTCGCCTTACGGCTGCGTATAGCTGAGGAAAATAATCAGCAGAAAACAACTCTGTCGGAAAATGCGGTTTTATTACAGTATGATACGCAAGTGTCTTGGTAATCAGCTTTTCCGTGTCAAAAAGCGTATTACGCTCAACGAGCCCGTTGAATTTTACTGCTAAAGTAATCAAACGGGCTTGTTTGTTAATATTAAGTTGTGTCAGTTCTCCCTGTGAAATCTGTTGCGACAGTTTAATGTCGAATTGGGAGTCAAAGACTTCTCCTAATGTTTTCATATATGTCCTTCTGTCATATTACAGCAAATGTATTTTGACTGCTGATAGAGTTATAATTTTTCTACTTCTTCCAAAAGTGCGTCAACGAGTTTATCTTCCGGAACTTTGCGAAGAATTTCGCCTTTTTTGAATACAAGACCGCAACCGTCACCGCCTGCGATGCCGATATCAGCTTCTCTTGCTTCTCCCGGACCGTTTACAACGCAACCCATTACCGCTACTTTGATATTCTTTTTGCAGTTTCTGAGCTTATCTTCAACCTCGTTTGCAATCTTAACAAGGTCAATTCTTGTTCTTCCGCAAGTCGGACATGAAACAAATTGAACTCCGTCTTTCTCAATGTCAAGAGCCTTGAGAATATCGTGAGCGGCATAAACTTCCTTTACAGGATCGGCTGTGAGAGAAACTCTGATTGTATCACCGATACCATGGAGGAGCAATGCACCGATTCCGGCAGAAGATTTGATAATACCCATTCTTTCTGTTCCTGCCTCTGTAACACCGAGGTGAAGCGGATAGTCACACCTTTCTGCGGCAAGCTCATAGGCTTTAATCATTGTGGAAACAGTTGAACTTTTCATTGAAAGAACAATATCGTTGAAATCAAATTTTTCAAGAAGTGAAGCATGATACAAGGCACTGTCGCAGAGAGCCTCGGGCGTGGGATGACCGTATTTCGCAAGGATTTCCTTTTCAAGCGAGCCTGAATTAACACCGATTCTAATCGGAATGCCACGCTGTCTGCAAGCGTCTGCCACAGCCTTTACCCTATCATCTGATCCGATGTTACCCGGATTAATGCGGATTTTGTCGATGCCTGCCGCACATGCCTCAAGCGCAAGCTTATAGTCAAAATGGATATCGGCTACAATCGGGACGCTTACAGCCTCTTTGAGGGCAGGAATAAGCTTTACTGCATCTTTATTAGGAATAGCTGCACGAATAATTTCGCAACCGCCCTCTTCAAGCTCTTTTGCCTGTCTTACAGAACCCTCAATATCGGTTGAGGGAATGTTGAGCATTGACTGAACGCTTACTTTAGCACCGCCGCCAATTTTTACATTGCCGGCAGTTACCTGAATTTTACTTCCCATAAAATTTCCTCCGTTTGTCTACATTCCGGGGAATGTTCCCGTTACAAGCTGGAACACATCTTTCACCGAAATAATAAGCATAAATGCAAGCAACAGAACAAGACCGACTGTATTCACAATCTGTTCTGCCTTTCTCGGAATCGGCTTTTTGAATATCCATTCAATCAGCAAAAATAAGAATCTTCCGCCGTCAAGCGCTGGGAACGGCAGCATATTTACAATTCCGAGGTTTACCGTAATGAGAATCATTACGAAAAGAATGTTATTGACTGCATCTCCGAAGCCTGTTTGAAGTCCCATTGATGCAACCTGAGTGACAGCTGTAGCAATACCAACAGGACCTGACATATCGTTGAATGTAAATCTGCCCTGAACAAGCCACACCAGAGATGTCCACACGGTTTTTGCCATTGAACAGGTCTGTGTGAATGTTTCACCAAGAACAGTACCGACATTTTTCTCTATCGGTTCAACTGCAAAGTCAAACGCAACAGTAGGTTTGTTTTCCTTTTCGGCATCTTCATCAGCGTAATAGGTGAAAAACTGTACATTTTCAAGTGTTATTTCTTTGCCGTCACGAACAACTTTTACATCACCCATAAATCTCGGTCTTGATGTAGTTGTGTCTATTTCGGGTGTTTTATACTTTGACATATCATATGATTTGTCAAGTGCATAAATTGACTTGCAAGTTTCGTCAAGAAGTTCTTTAGCCTCGTCTTTGCTTGCAGCCTTATTTATTTTTGAACAACCCTCAGAAAGAGCATTGTAGTATTTTTGAAGTTCATCCTTTGAAAGAGACTCGTCTTTTGCATACTTATTATATACACCGCAAGCGGCAGATGTTGCTCTTTCTTTGTATACCTCAAGTGTATTGCCTTCTACTGTTTCATATGGAAGAGTTGAGATTGCAAACTGCAAATCTCGTGAATTCCAAATCGAATAACCGTTCACTTCAACAATTTTATCCCCTGTTTGTAAACCTGTGTTTGCAGTAAATGCATTGGGTTGAAACTGAGATATTGTAGTTGAACTGTAGCTGTCAGCCTGAACGGTAAAGGCAAACATCATAATAAAGCCGAGAAGAATATTCATAACCGCACCTGCGATTATGATAATCATTCTCTTCCAAACTTTTGCGTTATTAAAAGCACCTTTTTCTTCACTGTCTTCATCCTCTCCTTCCATGGCACAATAACCGCCTATAGGAAAAAGACGAAGCGAGTACCTTGTTTCGCCTTTAACAAAACTGATTATTTTCGGTCCCATTCCGAGCGCAAATTCATTTACCTTTACACCCGAAAGCTTTGCGGTAATAAAATGGCCGAATTCGTGAGAAAAAATTATAAGCTCAAAAAGTAATATTCCTATCACTATAAGAGCCGCAACTGTTAAAATTTGCATTAAAATAAATCAACTCCAAAATATTCATTGCCGTCGCAAAGACAGCAGTGGAAAATATTACCGCAAATTATAGCTTAGAGAGTACATACTCTCTTGCAAGTTTGTCTGCCTTTAACACATCATCAACGCATAAAGGCTCAAAATTGTCTATGTTATCAATTGCACCCATAACAAGGTCACCGATTTCAAGAAAAGTGACTTTACCTTCTCTGAAAAGACGGTTAGCCTCCTCATTAGCACCGTTGGCAATCGCTGTTGCAACGCCTCCGAGTGAAAGAGCTTTTTTACAGGCTCTCAGACATTTGAAAGTATCATAATCAGGTTCAAAGAAAGTCATTTTGCCGATTTGAGCAAGACTTAATTCGCCGACAGGTGACTCATATCTTTCCGGGTATGTAATTGCGTACTGTATCGGAATCCTCATATCGGGAAGTCCGAGCTGTGCAATTACGGAATTATCTACATATTCTATGAGAGAATGTATGATACTTTCACGATGAACAACAACATCAATGTTTTCGGGCTGAACATCAAAAAGCCATCTCGCCTCAATGATTTCAAGACCTTTGTTCATCATTGTAGCAGAGTCGATGGTTATTTTTGCACCCATACTCCAATTTGGATGATTGAGAGCCTCATTAACTGTTACATTTTTTAAGTCTTCGACTGTTTTGCCAAAGAACGGGCCGCCGGATGCTGTAAGAATGAGCTTTTTAAGCATTTTCTTTTCTGGCATTCCCTGCAGGCATTGGAAAATAGCGGAATGTTCACTGTCAACGGGAAGAAGCTTTACACCGTTCTTCTTTACCGCATCACATACAAGCTTACCGCCTGTTACAAGCGTTTCCTTGTTTGCAAAAGCAATATCTTTTTTAGCGTTTGCCGCTGCAAGTGTAGGCTTTAAGCCGACCATTCCGACAACCGAATTTACAACAAGGTCGGCATTCTCAAGCGTTGCCGCCTCAATAAGTCCGTCCATACCGCTTAAAACACGGGTGTTTGTATCTTTTATATTATCTTTGAATTCTTTGGCTTTTTCTTCGTTAAAAACTACTGCAAGTTCAGGTTTGTATTTTCTTACCTGTTCTTCAAGCAGCTTTATATTTGTTGACGCCGTGAGTGCGGAAACTTTTAAATTAAGTTTATCTGCAACATCAAGCGTCTGAGTTCCGATTGAACCCGTTGATCCGAGAATTGAAAGTGAATTTACCATTTTAGTTTACCCCACTGTTATGAAAGGTATGAATTGATTGATTGCCACAAGAACAGGGGCAGTAAATATTATGCTGTCAAACCTGTCAAGCATTCCGCCGTGACCGGGAAAAATTGAACCGTAGTCCTTGATTCCGTAATTTCTTTTGATAAGTGAAAAGCTTAAATCACCGAGAATTGAAACAGGAGCGTCAATTACACCGAGAAGAATCAATGCCCAGAAATTAATGTTAGCATCAGGCATAACACAAAAATGAAATATAAGGCCTATAATTACTGCTGTGAGGTCGCAGAAAAGTATTCCGCCGATTGCGCCCTCAACAGTCTTCTTAGGGCTGATTTTCGGGCAAAGTTTGTGCTTGCCGAACGATGCTCCGATAAAAAAGCCGCCTGCGTCTGCCATCCACGGTAATGCGAAAATACATATATAGCAGAAAGTAATTGATACAGATGATGCACAGGCAATCGGTACGGCACTCATTCCAAAAGAAATTAAAAAAGTTCCGAACACTGAATATGCAACATCGGCATAGTTTGTCTTTTCGTGTTTAAAAATCATTACGGCAAAGACTGTCAGTATAAAAGCAAAAATCAAAACATACAGATACTTTGTCGTAACTAAAACCGAAAGCAGAAAAGTAAACAGCATACAAGGTATTGAAAGGTGAAATTTATAAAGCATCTTTCTTGCATGAAGGTACTCACCTGTCATAAATGCCGATAATACTCCTATGACTATGCCTACAAATGGGTGCCAAAGTTCCGAAACAAACAGAACGATCAGCAGTATTGGTATTCCTATTACGGCTGTCAGCAGCCGTGGCTTGAGGGATTTCATTTTATATCAACTCTCATCAGACTCCACCGTATCTTCTGTTTCTGGAGGAGTATATTTTTAACGCTTCGTCAAGGTCCGATTTCTGAAAATCAGGCCAAAGCTTGTTCATTATAACAAATTCCGTGTAGGCTGACTGCCACAAAAGGAAATTTGAAATTCTATATTCACCGCTCGGCCTGATAATAAGGTCGGGATCGGGCTGACCTGCGGTATAAAGATAATTTGAAAAAAGATTTTCTGTTATGTCATCGGAAGAAATTTTTCCGTTTCTGACATCTTCGGAAATGTTTCTGACGGCTCTGACAATTTCGTCACGACTGCCGTAATTCATAGCTATATTGAGAACCATACCGTCACGGTCTTTTGAACTCTCCTCGTTTTCAATCATAAGCTCACGAAGCTCGTCATTAAAACCCGACTTGTCACCGATGAATTTTACCACAATACTGTCATCCTTAAAATCTTCAAGTGCTTCATTAAGATATGATTTAAAGAGCGACATAAGCGCGTCAACTTCCTCCTGCGGTCTTTTCCAGTTTTCGGTTGAAAAAGCATATACGGTAAGGTACTTTATTCCGATATCGGAACAGTATCTTGTTATTGTTCTGAAAGTTTTAGCACCCTGACGGTGACCAGCTTTTCTCGGAAGTCCTCTTTTCTTTGCCCAACGGCCGTTGCCGTCCATAATAATTCCGATATGTGAAGGCAGATTGAGGTCTGTAACCTCAATCTGCTCATCTTTTTTCTTTGAGAAAAAAGCCATATTACATCTCCAAAATTTCTTTCTGCTTAACTGCAGAAACGCTCTCAACTTCTTTGACATACTTATCTGTAAGATCCTGAGCTTTCTTTTCTCCCTGCTTGAGATCGTCCTCTGTAAGCTCGCCGTCCTTCTTCATAGCTTTAAGCTTGTCGATAAGTTCACGGCGGACATTACGAATCTGAATCTTTGTTTCCTCAGCAATCTTCTGAACATCTTTTACGATTTCTTTTCTTCTGTCCTCTGTGAGAGGCGGGAAAATAAGACGAATAATCTTACCGTCATTCTGTGGGTTGATGCCGATATCGGAAGTCTGGATAGCCTTTTCAATCTGTCTTAATACAGACGCATCCCATGGCTGAATGGTAAGAGTTCTTGCCTCTGTAACAGATACTGCGGCAAGCTGGTTTACGGGTGTGGGTGCGCCGTAATAGTCAACCTTTACCTTATCAAGAACTGCGGGATTTGCTCTGCCTGCTCTGATTTCTGAAAATTCCGTGCGCATATGCTCAAGTCGTCTGTCCATACTTTCGCCGGCTTTTTTTAACTGTGTCTGCATATTTATGCCTCCTGTGTAATAATTATTGTTAAAAAGTCAGTAAAAAATTCAAATTAATTGTTGGCTGTTACGATTGTACCGATGTTTTCACCGCATACAGCTTTGTAGATATTTTCGGGATCTTCAATACTGAATACAAGAATCGGAAGATTGTTGTCCTTGCAAAGCGATGCCGCTGTGCTGTCCATAACAGCGAGATCCTTGTTGAGAACATCATGGAAAGAAATTGTATCGTATTTCTTTGCATTCGGGTTTTTCTTGGGATCGCTGTCATATACACCGTCAACCATAGTAGCCTTCATTACGATATCAGCCTCAATTTCTGCCGCACGAAGAGCCGCTGCTGTGTCTGTGCTGAAGAACGGGTTGCCTGTTCCGCAACCGAATACTACTACTCTGCCCTTCTGAAGGTGAAGAACTGCTTTATTTCTGATGTACGGCTCTGCAATCTGATGCATAGCGATAGCTGTCTGAACACGAACATTAACTCCAAGCTGTTCGAGTGCATCACAAACACCGAGTGCATTGATTGTTGTTGCAAGCATACCCATATGGTCGGCTCTTGTTCTGTCCATTTCACCTGAGCTTCTGCCACGCCAGAAGTTGCCGCCGCCTACTACGATGCCGACTTCTACGCCTGCGTCAACACATTCTTTAATAGGCTTGCAGATTTTGAGAACAGTTTCAAAATCAATTCCGTGTTTCATTTCGCCTGCAAGTGATTCGCCTGAAAGTTTTAATAATACTCTTTTATATTTCGGTTTCATACATAACACCCCATGGTAATTTATAATTACTAATATAATACAATATCTTGTAGGGTTTGTAAAGGTTTAGTGGCAGTTTTTTGAATAAATAACCGAAAGCTGAATGGTTATGTCATATGAAATGCTAAAAAATTATTAAAAATGACCGTAAATGCACTGTATGTGCTAACTCTTCACTGTAAATCCGTTGACAACAAATCTTGCCATACGATACAATTATATATATGAAAAACAACACCTTTTATTAAGAAAAACAGGTCAAAAAAATAACGCTGAACCTAAAATAAAGTTCAGCGTTTGTGGCGGAGAGAAGGGGATTCGAACCCCTGATACGGTGTTCACCGTATACATGATTTCCAATCATGCTCCTTCGGCCAGCTCGGACATCTCTCCAAACGACCTGTTTATTATATCAAATGAAATCAGAAAAATCAAGTGAGATTTTGAAATATTTTAATTTTATGTGGCGAACTATGAAAAAACTATTTTCTATTATTTTAATTTTGGTAGCTTTATTGCAAATATCTTTAACAAGTGCATTTGCAACCGCAAGCGTAAGTTTTGAAATGCAGAATGCAGATATGAAGCCAAACAGACTGTTCAGTGTTGCACTTTCCGCAAATTCCGCCAATCGACTTTCTGCCGCAACATTTGAATTTACATATGACCCCGATTATATCGAATTCAGAAAGGTTAAAGCAGTGAATAACGGCTCAAAAATTCAGGTCAACAAGAAAAGCGGCAAGGTTAAAGTTGTTTTTCTTAATTCTGAAGGACAAAATATTTCGGGCGGAAGTGATGTCTTAACGCTTGATTTCAAAACAATAAAAGAAGGTACTGCGTATATTGACTACACGGTGAATCAATGTGTTGATTCCGATGTGAACTTTATGGATGTTGGAAGTTGCACTGCATCGTGTATCAGAATATATAAAAATGCATCGGGAACGGTTAGCGGCGGAAGTTCCTCGTCAAGCAATAAAAACAGCACGCAAGCTACAGGAAAGGGCGGTAAAAGTAAACACCCGACCGAGCCTACAACTGTTAATGCCTCAAATGACGAATATATTGATTACAATCCCATTAAAGATAAGCAAATAAAATTTTTCCTTGCCGGCATGGGCATAACTGCGGGATGCTTAGCTATATTAGCTGTTGCATATGCAATCGGTAAAAAATCAGCTCAGAAGAAAGCTGAAAAAGAGAAAAATCACAACGACAATACTCTTGAAAACAAGACTTCCGATGATTGATTCGGAAGTCTTTTACTTTGCCTTTCTTCCCTGCGTGATATTACGCTTTGCAAATTCACGGTTGATTGAGTTTAAAACACGCTTTTTGTCGGCACTCCACATGGGTGCAACGAGCAGTTTTTTATCCCCGTCACCTGTTAAACGGTGAATTACAACATTTTCAGGCAACACTTCAACGCAATCGCAAAGAATATCAGTATAATCTTCCATTGAAAGCACATCAAATTTTCCACTTTGATAGTCATCACACAAGTCTGTGTTTTTTAAAACATGCAACAATTGCAGTTTGATTCCATCGGTTTTACTGCCTGCATATTTTACAGATTCAAGCATCATTTCTTTAGATTCGTTCGGAAGTCCCAAAATAATGTGTGTAATTACATTGATTCCGATTTTATGAAGATTTTCTGTAGCTGAGTCATAAACGGAGAGCGGATACATTCTTCTTATATAATCTGCCGATTTTTCATGAATGGTCTGCAATCCGAGTTCTACCCAGACAGGTTTTATCTTGTTCAGTTTTTCAAGAAGACCTAACACATTATTTCCCAGGCAATCGGGACGGGTTGCAATTGAAAGGGCAACAATGTCGGGTTCTGAAATTGCATCTGTAAATATTTTTTCAAGATATTCAACAGGCGCATAGGTATTTGTGAACGGCTGAAAGTATGCAATAAACTTTTTACAGTCGGATTTCTTTTTTATTCGCAGTTTAGCCTGATCGATTTGTCCGTGAACAGGAAGAAGTGCATCGGAGGCAAATTCTCCGGAGCCTCCCCTGCTGCAAAAAATACAACCCCTTGTTCCGAGGGTTCCGTCACGATTCGGACAGGTCATATTACCGTTCAGCGAAATTTTGTACACCTTTTCACCGAATGTATTTTTGAGATACTTATTAAGGGAGTAGTAATTCATAATAAAACACCTGATAAATTAAAAAGGTCGGCAGAAAAGCCGACCTTTGTGTCTTTCGACATATTAGAGAGGAAATCTATGAAAAGTTCTTGTAAGCATTATCTATGTGAAGTTAAAGTGTTTTTTGTTTATCTTTAACTTACAAGCATATAATAACTGTCTTATGTGACAGAAAATTGAACGCTTGTGTAAAGTAATGTGAAAGTTTAAAAAGATTATGAGAACTTTTTGATATATTCAAGAAACTTTGCATAGAGCTTGTCCTCAAGCTCTTCAAGAGTATCATCTATACCGCCGTTAAAAAACAGTTTATTGTGCTTTGAAAGTGAAAGGTATGCACCAATCATACTCTTTCTGACTTCATCCTGCAAATCCTCTCCGAGTTCATTGCCGCAGGAAAGTCCGAGAAAGATATTGCCGTCAACAAGCTGTGACGCAACAGCTGCATTTTTCAATTCAAAAGAATTGAATTTGCCAAGTCCGGTTGCAAATTCACGGAGCGAGAACTCCTCTTCACCTTTATTGTATTCTTTTTGTTTTTCTGAAATTTCATTTTCACATACTTCAAGCGAAAAGTTTCCGCCGGTAATATATTCGTGCATATAATCCGGATTTGTAGCAAGGACATTGTAAAGTCGCATTGAGTTCACGGCTGTTTCAAGACAGGAAAATGATGCAAACTGCATATTGCTGTCATTCAGCTTGATGAAGCTGTACATATTTTGAAAAACAGACTTGTTGACTACAAGCAAAACAAGTCTTTCGCTTTCACGCACATCTGACAAAAGAGGACTCGTTAGATACGACATGGTAAATTTATACGACTTATTTACATAGTCACTCAATAAATCCAAAAATCCGTTTAAAAAATCATTTTCTCGTATTGTAAATTCAAACATATATTCACCTATCTAAACAATTCCATATCTGCGTTATAGAGGTCATTTCTTGTGATGTCGATATCACAGGAAACCAAAAAACGGTTTTCAAAAGCCGATATAAGCAGATTCGGATTCACATTATCGGAGCTGCCTGCCGACAAAACAACATCAAGTTCTGCAAAGTCGAACTTCTCGGTTACTTCAAAGCTCTTTATACCCTGTTTTATGTCAACGGTTTTTATGCCTTTTTTAGATTTCTTTTCAACTTCAATACTTTCGCTTGTCAGCAGTTCATTGAGTTGCTCGCATACTGTACGGGAGTTTTCACCGTCACAGGAAATCTTGATTGTAAACGATGCAAAGGCAATCTTTCCGGCTTTCATAACGGGTTCCGTTACATCAAACACACGAAGTCCTCTGGGCAGACAACCGTTAAGCCTTGAGATGATTTCTTCAAACGGAAAGCTTTCATCCTCAAGCTTGACATCCATACATTCGTTTACACCTCGGAAACCAAGCGAAAGCGGCAACGGAAATGTTGCAAACGGATGCGGGTTAAATCCTTCTGTATGCCAGATAGGGATTTTGCTCTTGTGCAATGCACGGAGCATACATCGATTGAGATCAAGGTGCGAAATATAGCGACATTCAAAATCTTTTTTAAACCATATTCTTACGCTTTTCAAAACACACACCCTTTCCGTATTTAGCCGCACCGCAGTTGTTGCATTTCAGTCTGCAATGCGGTGTTGTTGTATCTGCGTACGCTTTTTTACATTCTCTGATAAGGAAATCCTTAGTTACACCGTAGTCAATATGATCCCACGGAAGAATTTCATCAAAACTTCTGTGTCTGTTTGCATAAAATGACGGATCAACACCGCATTCATCAAAGAGTTCAAGCCACTTTTCAAGGCTGAAACAATCATTCCAACCGTCAAAATGAAAGCCTCTTTCACATGCAAGCTCCATAACCTTACAAAGTTTTCTGTCACCCCTTGCAAATACTGCCTCAAGGTAGCTTGTATCGGCATCGTGATAGTTAAACTGAATTTTTCTTGTTGTAATACTGTCCTTGATGTGCTGTTGCTTTTCATGAAGAACAGGGATTGTATCCTGCGGTTCCCATTGAAACGGTGTGAACGGTTTTGGTACAAAAGAGGATGCAGACACGGTTACACGCACCGACTTGCCCTTTGGCTTTTCGGGACATTTGTAATATGCATCAACTACAGACTGACCAAGGCCGGCAATTGCGGCTACATCATCCATTGTTTCGGTAGGCAGACCAATCATAAAATAGAGTTTTACCGTAGTCCAGCCGCCTGCAAAAGCAGTTGTGCAAGTCTGCAAAAGTTCATCTTCACGAACATTTTTATTGATAACATCACGCATACGCTGACTGCCTGCCTCCGGAGCAAAGGTAAGTCCGCTCTTGCGTACGGTTTTAATCTTATTCATAATGTCATCTGTAAAGCCGTCAACACGCAGTGAGGGAAGTGAAATGCTGACTTTTTCGTCTTTGCTCCACTCATTTAGCTTGTCAAGCAACGGTACAATCTGACTGTAGTCACTTGAACTGAGTGAAGATAACGAAACTTCATCGTAACCCGTGTTATCACATAATGCTCTGCATTGTTTATTTATAGTTTCGGGAGATTTTTCACGGACGGGACGGTAAATCATGCCCGCCTGACAGAAACGACAGCCTCTTATACAGCCACGGAAAATTTCCTGAACCGCTCTGTCATGAACTATCTCAACGAGCGGAACTACAAAATTATCAGGATAGAACGACTTGTCCATATCAAGCATAATACGCTTGTGGATTTTAGCGGGAGCATCTCCTTTTGGAGTGAATGACTTGATTGTGCCATCCTCGTTATATGTTACATCATAAAGTGCAGGAACATATACACCCTCAATTTTAGATGAGAGTTCAAGAAACTCCTGTTTTGATTTACCCTCGGCTCTGCACTTCCTGAAAAGCTCAATAACCTCAAGGTCAACCTCTTCACCCTCACCGATAAAGAAAATATCGACAAAGTCTGCAATCGGCTCGGGGTTGCAGGCACACGGTCCGCCTGCAACTACTATGTTTTTAAGTTCTTTTCTGTCACAGCTTTTAATCGGCACACCCGAAAGCCTGAGCATATTGAGCATATTTGTAAAGCTGAGTTCATACTGGAGAGTGAAACCGATAAAGTCAAAATCGGACACGGGATCTCCGCTTTCAAGCGCATAAAGCGGAATATTGTGTTTTATCATCTCTTCTTCCATATCAACCCATGGGGCAAAAACTCTTTCGCACCAAATGTACGGCACAGCGTTCATAAGACTGTAAAGAATTTTCATTCCGAGATGTGACATACCTACTTCATAGGTATCGGGAAAGCAGAAGGCAAATCTGCAATCTACTTTCTTTTTATCCTTGATTACTTCGTTGAGCTCACCGCCGACATATCTTCCCGGCTTTTGAACTTTCAGAAGTAATTTTTCAACTTCTTTGCTGACCATAGAAATCCTCCGTCAGTAGTACCTGTTGTTTTTACATAAAAGTGACGCAATGAGATACGCACACACAAACAACAGCGAAAAATTATATTTTGAATTTAGCAAAACCATAAAGCCGAGTACCGTCAGCGGAAAAAGAATTATAACAGCAGTTATATTTATGATTCTTTCGGCTGATTTTTCCGAGAATTTTCTGCACAGAATAACATACATAAGCTGTCCGCCGTCAAGCGACATAACCGGCAGCATATTAAAAAGTCCCGTGCAAAGGTTCGCCATGGCAATCGGCAATAAAAATTCACTATTACATAAGTATAACAGATAAAACAGAATAAAACAAATGAAATTGACTAAAGGTCCGAAAAAAATTATAAAAATGTTCTGACGGGTTGTGTTTAACTGTCTTGAAGAGTTGGTAATCTTGATTTCAAACAGCGAAATTTTGATTTTATCAGGCGGAGATTTGCAAATGAGCATTGCAAAAAGATGACCACATTCATGAATAATCACAGCCATAACGCAACATAGAAATCCTAAAAATATATTCAGTATCACACATATTGCTCCAAGACAAACGAGTGAATACGAAACCGTAAAATCAATGTTCAGCAGACGAAACTTCATCGCTTGTTGCAGTAAACAGGTTTGATAAATCTATTTTATTATCGCCCGTATCAAAAACAACGGATTTTTCAAGGTTTGAATAGTACCATTCCCGTGTTGCGGCATAGACCTCACCGCCGAATAAATTAAGCAAAAAAGCCGCAAGAGCTATAAGAATACAACACACAAGCTGAATCGTTATCACAAGCTGTTTCGGAGAATTTTTCTTTTCATCACTATTTTCAGCCGATAAAGAGTTCACATCCTCCTCATCTGAATTAAGCTCCTCCGATACCTTCGGATATTCCGAATATGAAACAGATTTCCAGTCATCGTCATATGTAATGGTATTTCTGTTATCATTATTTTCTGTCAAAAAAATCACCTCAATGCAATATATGCAATGAGGTGAACAAATTTAACTGCGTCATTCAATCTTTTGGTCAAGGCTTTTGAAATCGCCTTTTGTAAGGTTGACAAAAAATGCAATTGCAAGCATTAACGAGAAAAATTCCGCAATCGGGAAAGCATACCATACGGCTGTATAATCAAACACCATAGAAAGCACCCACGCAATCGGGAGAATGAGTACAAGCTGACGGCAGAATGACATAATAAGACTGCGCAATCCCTTTCCGACTGCCTGAAAAAGTGTTGTAAAGATAATGCCGGCAGCAGCAGGAATAAAGCAAAGGCTGATGATTCTGAATGCAGGGACACCGATATCCATAATATCCTGTGTGCCGCCAAACATAGCAATAAGCTGTTCGGGGATTGTCCACATAAGAATTGTGCCGACCGCCATAATAATTACGCCAATGATGATGCCGCGCTTTAAAGCGGAATACATTCTCTTTTTCTTTCTTGCACCGTAGTTATAACCGATAATCGGCATTACGCCCTGATTGAGTCCGAAACAAGGCATGAATACAAAGCTCTGTAATTTATAATAGATACCGAGAACAGTAACGGCAGCCTCCGAAACAGCAAGAATTGCATTGAGTCCGATAATCATAACGGAACCTATTGACTGCATAATTACAGACGGAAAGCCTACAACATAGATAGATTTCAATGTGGAACCATTCAATTTGAAATGTTTGAACGAAACTTTAACTTCGTTATTCTTGAAGAAAAGAATGCAAAGGCAGAAAACCATACCGCAGAATTGACCGAATACAGTAGCAATTGCCGCACCGAGAACGCCCATTTCAGGGAAAATTCCTATACCGAAAATCAGGAGCGGGTCAAAAATAATATTTACAATTGCACCGAAAAGCTGGGATAACATCGGGAATATCATATTGCCTGTTGCCTGAAGTGTTTTTTCAACCATAATCTGTACAATTGAAAAGAACGAGAAGCAAAGTACAACCGTCAGATACTGGATTCCGTAATTGAGAATAGCCTCATTCTGCGTGTACATTGCCATAAACGGGCGAACCGCAAAAAGTCCGAGCAATAAAAATATTACATAATTAAAAATACAGGTTACAAGACCGTGCGTTGCTCCGTCGTTTGCCTGAACAAAATTTTTCTCACCTAATTTTCTTGAAACAAACGAGTTTACACCGACTGCCGTACCGACTGCAAACGCAATCAAAAGCATTTGCAGAGGATACGCAAGCGAAGTTGCGGTCAGTCCGTCTGCGTCATAGTTGCCGATAAAAATACTGTCAACAACATTATACATTGCCTGAATTGTCATTGAAAAAATTGCAGGCAGACTCATTGTCAGAATGAGCCTTGTCATCGGCATAGTTCCCATTTTATTTTCATGGGGCTTTACTGAATTTTCCATATTTTCCATACTGATTCCCTTCTTATTCGCATACATATAGTTAGTTGATCTTTCGTATCTTCCTGTAAATCCAAAATGCAACAAGCATTACAGCCGTACCGAGCAACACACCGAAAAAGTCAATCCACATATCGCTCACCTGTCCCGATCTTCCCTCAACCCCAAGTTGGATTGTTTCATCAACAAAACAGGTAAACAGTCCGATTGAAACGATGTAGGGTACAAATTTTATCGGCTTGATTCTGTCAAATGAATAGGCACATGAACAGAGCAATGCTCCCAGAACGGTATATTCCGTAAAATGAGCAAGCTTTCTGATTATGTGGTCCGAAAGATTCGGCTCAATTCCGAATAATTTTAAAATTACTGTGACAAAATCAAGGACGCTTTCACTCTCTTGTGCCGACTCAACTAACGGCATTGAAGAATGAATAAACGCAAATGCAATCACTGACGCGGTCAAAACAAACATAATTATTCTGAATCGCATTGAACAGGAATTCGTTTTCATTAAATCACTCCACAATATATTTTACAGATTATTCAGTCAATGTCAACTTTTGAATAATTATTTATCATAATGTATAAATAAATCAAATTTTAAGGCTTTATTATGGAAGATTTTATCTTGCTCAAATATTGAAAAAAACTTTTAAATCTGTTATACTTATCAGGTATTGGCAAAATATAATTTCTAAGGAGCAAATATGTGGTATTTAATAGTATTTTTTATTTCAATGGTTCCGATAGTAGAAATCAGAGGTGCTGTGCCTGTTGCGGTTGCAAATGACTTAAATCTTTTTTGGACATATGTAATCTGCATTTTAGGCAATATGCTCCCGGTTCCAATTATCTACCTCTTTGCAAGAAAGGTTCTTGTTTGGGGTTCTGACAAGAAGTTTATCGGCAGATTCTTTTCTTTCTGTCTTGAAAAAGGCGAAAAAGGCGGCAGAAAACTTGAGGCAAAAGCAGGCAACGGAATGTTTATTGCACTTATGCTTTTCGTAGGCATTCCTCTTCCCGGCACAGGCGCATGGACAGGAACACTTGCGGCAAGTATTCTTGACCTCGGATTTAAGAAAAGCGTTATAGCCGTTATGTGCGGTGTTGTTATCGCAGGTATTATAATGGGTATCGGTTCGGTACTTGTTGCAAACGGAATCAACTTTATTTTTGCTCCGTAAATAATTTTGGGCAGCACATCGCTGCCCTTATTTTTTGGTGAATTTATAAAATGGAAAAGAAAAATATATATGATGCAATTATAATCGGCGGCGGTGCATCGGGACTTATGTGTGCAATCACAGCAAGGAAACATGACCGTTCAAAGAAAATTGCAATAATAGAAAAAAATGACAGATTAGGCAAAAAGCTGATGTCAACAGGCAACGGCAGATGTAATCTGACAAATCACTGTATATCTCCCGATAAATATGTCGGTTCTTTCAAAAAGCAGAGTAAAAAAATTTTTGAAAGATTCAGCGGTGATGAGATGGCGAATATTTTTAAAAACTTCGGTCTTTTAAGTTTTTACGATAACGAGGGCAGATATTACCCGATAAGCAAACACGCCGCATCTGTTCTGGATGTTCTGCGCTTACAGGTTGAAACACTCGGAATAGATGTTTTCACAAAACAGAATGTCAATTCTATAAAAAAAGTTTCAAACGGTTTTAAAATTTCGTCTGATGACAGCGAAAAAAAGTACGATTTCATATGTAACAAGCTTGTGATTGCAAACGGTTCAAAAGCCGCACCTAAGCTTGGCGGAAATGCAAGTGCAATTGATTATCTTAAAAATTTCGGTCATAAGGTTGTTTCGTTCTCCCCTGCTTTATGCCCTGTTAAGGTTAAAAGCAATGTTCTGAAAATATTAAAAGGTCTGAGAGTTACGGGCAAGGCACAGTTATACGGTGAACACGGTCGATTAATCAAGGAAGAAACAGGCGAAATTCAATTTACCGAGAATTCGTTGTCGGGAATTTGCGTATTCAATCTTTCATTATTTGCTAAACCGAACGACAAAATAGTGCTTGATTTATTGCCCGATTATTCGGAAAATGAGCTGATTAAAATAATCAAACAACATATATCATTGTTTTCTGATTTGCCGTGTGAACAGCTTTTGACAGGAATTTTTCAGAAGAGAATCGGACAGGCAATTCTGAAAATCAGCCGAGTTGATTTGTCAAAGATTTGTTCCAAGCTTTCAAAAGACGAAGTATCGGGAATTTGCAAAACAATAAAATCGATGTCATTTACAGTAAGCGGAAAAGAGGATTTCTCACACGCACAATGTGCTTTGGGCGGTGTTTTAGGCAAAGAGATTGACGAAAACACTATGATGAGTAAAATTGTGAAAAATCTTTTTATATGTGGTGAGGCAATTGACCTTTGCGGTGAATGCGGAGGATTTAATCTTCATTTTGCATTTGCCGGAGGAATTATTGCAGGAGAAAATTTATGATCAGAGTGAACAATATACATTTAAGCCTTGACTACGATGATAAATCGGTTCGCAAGGCAGTTGCCCAACAGCTGAGGATTGAAGAAAAATCCATAAAAAGCTGTAAGATTTTTCGCAGATCGGTTGACGCAAGAAAAAAGGATAATATCTACTTTCTTACAACCGTTGACGCTGAACTTAATATCAACGAGGAAAAGGTATGCAAAAAGTGCGGTAACGCTCAAATTGCGAGAAAGTATGAATATAATCAAATGAAATTTGGCAATGCACCCTCCCCCATTGTTGTCGGAGCAGGTCCGGCTGGATTGTTTGCGGCACTTATTCTGGCAAGAAGCGGTGCAAAGCCAATTCTTATTGAAAGAGGTCGTGACGTTGACAGGCGAACTGCCGATGTGAACAGGTTCTGGACAAGCGGTAAGCTTGACATAACTTCAAATGTTCAGTTTGGTGAAGGCGGTGCGGGAACATTTTCTGACGGCAAACTGAATTCAGGTACAAAAGATATAAGACAACGCAAGGTGCTTGAAGAATTTGTAAGCCACGGCGCACCTGATGAAATTCTCTATAACGCAAAGCCGCATATCGGAACGGATATGCTAAAAGGAACAATAAAAAATATCCGCAACGAGATTATTGAACTCGGCGGAATGGTTATGTTTGAAACGAAGCTTGTTTCAATGGCTTTTAGTGATAACAAGCTAAAATCTATAACCGTTGAAACGGCTAACGGCGATGAAATTATAGAAACAGACAATGTTATTCTTGCAATCGGTCACAGTGCAAGGGATACTTTTGAGATGCTTTATGATTTAAAGTTGCCGATTGAGGCAAAGCCTTTCTCGGTAGGAGCAAGAATCGAACATCTTCGTGAAAAAGTTGACAAGGCACAATACGGCAGGTTTGCGGGCAATAAAAAACTCGGCTCGGCAAATTATAAGCTAAGTACGCACCTTGATAACGGACGGGGTGTGTATACATTTTGTATGTGTCCCGGTGGCAAGGTCGTCAATGCATCAAGCGAAGAAAACAGACTTTGCACCAACGGTATGAGTGAATTTGCTCGAGATGCCGATAATTCAAATTCAGCGTTGCTTGTAGGAATAAACCCGGATGATTATGAATCCGACCATCCGCTTGCCGGAATGTATTTGCAGAGAAAGCTTGAATCAAAAGCATTCGTTGCCGGCGGTGAAAATTATAATGCACCCATACAAAGAGTTGACGATTTTCTTAATAACAGAAAATCAACTCACCTTGGTGATGTAAAGCCGAGTATCGGTCCGAATTATGAGTTTTCAAATCTGAACGAGATTTTGCCTGAATATGTCAGCACTTCAATGGCTCAGGGCATTGTGAAAATGGGCAGAATGTTACACGGATTTGATGACGGTGACGCTGTTTTGACCGGCGTTGAGAGCAGAAGCTCTTCTCCCGTCAGAATAATGAGAAAAACAGATACACTCGAAAGTGTACTTATTGAAGGACTGTATCCGTGCGGTGAAGGTGCAGGTTATGCAGGCGGAATTATCTCCGCCGCAGTTGACGGCATTAAATGTGCCGAAAAAATTATAGAAAAATCGGATAAATAAACCTCCGAAATCAATCGGATTGTGAAACGCCCCCTAAAGGTCAGAGCAAAAAACTGACTTTTAGGGGGCATATCATTGTTTAGAGGCGGTTTATTTTGTATTGTGATTTAAACAAATAACAGTACCGCCCCGACAGTAAAAATCAAAACAGCAAAATGCGCTTGATTGTGCGGGGCGGCTCTTAGATAAACTTGTTAAATTTTACTTGGAGTATTTACTCCACTGTCCGTTTGAGTAAATCATATTTACATCGGGGATTTTTAAGTCACCTGTCTGTGCTGAACCGTTATTGAATATAGCATATTCTGCACCATTCGGAAGTTCAAATCTGTAGGTGTTATTACCTATACTTTCCATAGCCTTGCCGGGCCAGCTCATATAAGTCGAATCTGTTGAACTCCATGCATAGACATTTACTGTTGACCAGTTTTCCGTATTATTGAAATAAACATAATTCTTCGTCTGAATTGAAGTCGGTTCGGTTGTTGGCTCTGTGACATTTGTTGTAGGCTGGGTGGGTGCAACATTTTCTGTGTAAGTACCGCAGTATGAGTCTTCAACAATAAGCTTAACGATATAAGCCTGAATCATAGTTGCGTCTTTTACAGAAATAACAGAATCCTTGTTTACATCAGCCGCAATGAGAGCCTCATCGCTTAAAGTCGATATGCAAGCAATGTATCTTTGAACCTCTGTTGAATCACAGACTGTAATTGTTCCGTTTAAATCAACATCACCGATAAGAATTCTGTTTGAAGGCTCTGTTACCGGCTGAGTTGTAGACGGCTGTGTTGTAGCAGGCTGAGTTGTGGTAGGCTGTGATGTGGTAGACTGAGTTGCGATTGTAGTAGGACGGACTGTCGTGGAAGGAGCTGTTGTCGGCTGAGTGGGTTTTACAGTCGAATAGTTCTGCCAAGAACCGTTGCTGTAAATTTTATTACCGTCTGCAATCCTGAGGTCATCTGTCTGACTGTCACCGTTGTTGAAGATTACATATTTTGCACCGTCAGGCACTTCAATATCAAAAATATTATTACCCTTGTCGGTCATTTTCTTGCCCGGCCACGATGTCATTTCTTTATTATCATCACTCCAGAAATATGCATTGACCTTAGACCACTTGGTTGATGAGTTATCATAAGCAACAACCTTTACGGCATTCGGGTCTACCTTTGTGTATGTATATGTTTCCGGATCGGATGTTGTCTTGCCGTCGCTTGCTTTTACTGTTACTGTGGTTACAGTATCGTAAGCAAGGTTTGTACCGATTGTAATTTGCTGACCGTTTGTGTAGTTTACAAATGCACCGTCATCAATTGAATACTGAGCATTTTTTGCATTCTTGCAATTGAGCGTAAGTGTGAGCTCATCTGTATTGTAGTTTGTTGAACCAGGATTTACTGACGCTGAAGGTCCTTCGGGTTCGGCATCATAGACTACTGCTATACCTGATGAACCTATTGTACCTGAAATGGTGCTTGATGTAATTGTAAATGTATTGCCTGAAACAGCGTCCGTATATGTACCGGGTTTTGCGTAACCGCCGCCGTTTTCTACCGATACCTCGCCGCTTCCGCTGCCTTTTACGATAACAGCACCGCCGTCTTTACGGGTAATTACAGAACAACCGTCTGACACGGTGTAGTAATCGGCTTTGCCGTCCATTGCATTATGGAACTTATTAATTTGGGCAACCTCACTGCTGGTGAAATGAGTTGAGCCTTTTTCTCCCATTTTGATACTTTCTTTGTTAGTTGAAGAAGGACGGGAAAAATAAAGAGCAGTAACTTTATTACGGCTTGCCGCAACCGCATATGCACGGTCAATAACATTCTGACTCATTTCATTTGAAAAGCCCCAGTCTTTGTTGTTTGACCATGTATCATGGCTTTCACCCCAATAAAGAAGCTTATCGTTTGAAATGCCTTTTTCACTCCAGTTTCCGCTTGAAGTAGGAGCTTTGCCCGAATTAAACGAATCACGGAGTTCTTTACCGTAGTTACTGTCTGTGACAGAAATATAATCGGTATACTCTTTCATAATGTCTTCATTGCCTGTCGAACGGTCATCGGGACCACCGAGAATTTCGCCGTAGTTATAAAGGCCGTACTGTGTTACCGATTTCCAGAAATCGTCGCCCTCACTCGGAACGCCAATGTGTTTTGCAGCGTCCCAACGAAGTCCGTCAACACCTACCGACTTGAGTTCCTGAACATAGTTGCAGACTTTTTGCTGAACATATGGATTTTCGGTTGCAATGTCCGGCATACCAATCGAGCCGTGTGTTACCTGCCAACGGTTTTTCCAGTCAATACCTCCGCCGAAGGTATGCCAATACTCGGATGGCTTTAAATCGTTGTCTATGTTGTTGTGATCGCCTCTCAAATGGTTAGCGACAACATCGACAATAATCTTAATCCCGTACTTTTCTGCCTCATCACAAAGCGACTGAAGTTCAGCCTTTGTGCCGACACCATTTGTTCCGATACTGAATGAAATTGGCTGATATAACCAATACCAAGTACCTGTTCCGTTTGGCTGTGCCGGAGAAGTCTGTATACTTGTAAATCCGGCTTTTGCAATTTTAGGCAATTCAGCCTTAATATCGTTATAAGTCCAGTCAAAACAATGTAAAATTACACCGTCCTGAATATTATCTTTGAGTTTGTACTTATTAGCCGATACGGTTGGCGAGCTTTCTGCCGCCTGAACACCGAGTGAACCGGATACAAAGGCAGATAGGCTTGCCGACAGGATGCTCACGCTCAATATTGCGCTGAGTATTTTTGATTTTGTTTTCAAATTTTTACACACCTTTCAAATTAATTTCAAAACTCTACTATGTGTCGAATCAGTCAGCTGAAACTAATCAAATTAAATCAATTTCAATAGATTTCAGCATAAAGCAAAGTACAATAAATAGCAGCATAAATGCAATGCATTTTTAAATTAATTGCAAATGTGCATAATATTTGTACAAATTGCTAAAATTCGACAATAATATTAAAGCACCCATAAAAGGTGCCTTAATATGCGACTGTGTCTGTAAGCCGGGTTTTGTCGTGAACAGCCATCTATCTTGGCAGACCGTTACCGAATCTGCTCGATGCCACCTCCTAAGGACACGCCGAGCAAGCGTATAATGTCCTACCACGGTGTTGCTTCAAATAGGGTTTACACGGCAGAGCAGTCTCCTGCCCTCCGGTGAGCTCTTACCTCACCTTTCCATCCTTACCATATAATGGCGGTAATTTTCTGTTGCACTATCCCTGGAGTCGCCTCCGGCGGCCGTTAGCCGTTATTATTGCTCTGTGAAGCCCGGACTTTCCTCGCACAGTACCTTTCGGCAGCTGCTCGCAGCTGTTCAACACACTCGCACATTTATTTTATACCTTTTTTGTACAAAAGTCAAATGAATTTTGTGATTTTTACTTGATATAACGGCTTTTTAGGGGTATAATGAAAGGGAATTAATTATAAGGAGTTACCGATATGGATATCAGAAAAGAATCACTCAAAAAACACTATGAGTGGAACGGTAAGATTGAAGTTGTTTCAAGAGTTCCGATTAACTCGGCTGAAGACCTCTCTCTTGCCTATACTCCGGGTGTTGCAGAACCGTGTCTTGAAATTCAGAAGGACTATGACAAGTCTTTTGAACTCACAAGAAGAAACAACCTTGTTGCCGTTGTAACCGACGGTACAGCTGTTCTCGGTCTTGGTGACATAGGTCCTGAGGCAGGTATGCCTGTTATGGAGGGCAAATGTGCGCTTTTTAAGGAATTCGGCGATGTTGACGCATTTCCTATTTGCGTAAGAAGTAAGGATGTTGACGAAATTGTAAACGCAATTTACCTTATCAGCGGTTCATTCGGCGGAATCAATCTTGAGGATATTGCCGCTCCGAGATGCTTTGAAATTGAAAAGAAACTCAAAGAGAAGTGCGATATTCCGATTTTCCACGATGACCAGCACGGTACTGCCGTTATTGTTGCCGCAGGTCTTATCAACTCACTCAAGCTTGTTCACAAGAAGCTTGACGAAATCAAGGTTGTTATGAACGGTGCAGGTGCGGCAGGTATTGCAATTGCAAAGCACCTTCTTAATATGGGTGTAAAGGACATTACGCTTTGCGACAGTAAGGGTATTATCTGCAAGGGTGATCCGAGACTTAACGCTGTTAAACAGGAAATGGCTGAAATTACTAACCTTTCTCACCTTGAAGGTTCGCTTGCAGATGCAATGAAGGGTGCTGATGTATTCCTCGGAATTTCTGCCGCAGGTTGCGTAAGCGAAGAAATGGTTAAGTCAATGGCTAAGGATCCTATCCTTTTTGCTATGGCTAATCCGACTCCCGAGATTATGCCTGACATTGCTAAAAAGGCAGGTGCGGCTGTTGTAGGTACAGGCAGAAGTGACTTTCCTAACCAGATTAATAATGTACTCGCTTTTCCGGGTATTTTCAGAGGTGCTCTCGACTGCCGTGCAAGCGATATTAACGAAGAAATGAAAGTTGCCGCATCTTTTGCAATTGCTTCACTCGTGAGCGACGAAGAACTTAATGCAGATTATATTCTTCCCGAGGCATTTGACAAGAGAATCGGTAAAACTGTTGCTGAGGCTGTTAAGAATGCCGCTGTTGAGACAGGCGTTGCAAGAATCTGATAAAGATTTGCAAATAAATATTTTAAGAGAAAGAAAAAGAGGAAAACAATGAAAAAGACAGTTACTTTATTGGTACTGATTTCAATGCTGTTCTCCACTGTTTTTCTGTTCACCGGATGCGGTGATTCATCGGTTAAGGAAATTAAGACTGCCGATGATATCAAAGGAGCGTCCGTAGGTGTTCAGACAGGTACAACCGGCGATACTTTTGTATCTGACTATGAGGCTGACGGCACCAAGGTTATGCGTTACAGCAAGGGTGCCGACGCTATCGTAGCTCTTACACAGAATAAAATCGACTGTGTTGTAATTGACAGTGAACCGGCAAAGGAATTTGTAAAAGCAAATGCAGGACTAAAAATTCTTGATGAACCTTTTGCGGAAGAGCAGTATGCAATCTGCATTTCAAAGGAAAATCATGAACTCACCGAAAAAATCGACAAAGCTCTTGCAGAGCTTAAAGACGAGGGCGTTCTGGACAAAATCAAAAGCTATTACATAGAGGGTAATACCGATACCGTACCCTATGAATCACCTAAGGATATCAAGTATGACGGTGAACTTCATATGGCTACGAACGCTGCTTTTCCACCGTATGAATATGTTGAAGGCGGTAAAATTGTCGGTCTTGATCCGATGATGGCTACAGCAATCTGTGACAAGCTTGGTAAAAAACTTGTTATTGATGATATGGAATTTGATTCTGTTATCACTGCTGTTCAGACCGGCAAAGACGATTTCGGTATGGCGGGTATGACCGACACACCGGAAAGAAGAAAAAATATCGACTTTTCAACTTCATATGCAAACACAACTCAGGTTATTATCGTAAACGACAGTGCATCAGGCAGTTTGTTCGGCAATCTCGGTGAAAGCTTTAAAAACACATTCATCACAGATAACAGATGGCAGCAGCTTTTAAGCGGTTTGCTTGTAACCCTTGAAATCACATTGTTTGCAGGTATTATCGGTGTTATTATCGGTTTTGTCATTGCTCTTGTAAGAGCTACTCACGATATTCAGCTTGACAAGAGAAAATGCAGGAGCTTCGGTGATTGTGTTCTGAAATTCTTTAATGTGATTTGCAACATCTACATTACTGTTATCAGAGGCACACCTGTTGTAGTTCAGTTGATGATTATGTATTACATTATTCTTGCATCTGTAAGAAACGGTATCTTTGCCGCAATCATTGCATTTGGCATGAACTCTGCCGCTTATGTTGCAGAAATTGTTCGTTCGGGCATTATGGCTGTTGACATCGGTCAGACTGAGGCAAGCCGTTCACTCGGTTTTAACAACAGACAGACAATGACAATGGTCGTTCTTCCGCAGGCAATTAAAAATGTTCTTCCTGCACTCGGCAATGAAATTATTACACTTCTCAAAGAAACTTCGGTTGCAGGTTATGTTGCACTTGCAGATATCACATATATTGGTAATATGATTCGTTCAAGAACTTACGAGGCATTCTTCCCGCTTATTACGGTTGCATTGATTTACCTTGTAATTGTACTTGTGCTTTCGTACATCCTCAGAAGATTTGAAAGGAGATTGAAAAAGAGTGAAAGATAACGCATTAATCTCCGTAAGAGGACTTGAAAAATCATTTGGTAAGGATATTCAGGTTCTTAAAGGTATTGATATTGACATTTTTAAAGGCGATGTAGTTGTTGTTCTCGGTCCTTCAGGCTCGGGTAAGTCAACTTTTCTCCGTTGCCTTAACAGACTTGAAGAACCGACAGGCGGTCACATTTTCTTTGAGGGTACCGATATTACGGATCCAAAGGTTAATATAAATGTTCACCGTCAAAAAATGGGAATGGTGTTCCAGCAGTTTAACCTTTTCCCCCACAAGACTGTTATTGACAACCTTACAATGGCTCCTGTCAAGCTTCTTGGCAAGAGCAAAGATGAGGCTAAAAAAGACGCTATGGATCTTTTGGAGCGTGTAGGACTTGCCGAAAAGGCAAACGCATATCCAAATCAGCTTTCAGGCGGTCAGAAACAGCGTATTGCAATTGTAAGAGCACTTGCGATGAATCCCGATGTTCTCCTTTTTGACGAGCCGACATCTGCACTTGACCCCGAAATGGTCGGCGAAGTTCTTGATGTTATGAAAGAGCTTGCCAAGGCAGGTATGACAATGGTTGTTGTTACTCACGAAATCGGCTTTGCAAAGGAAGTTGCAACCGATGTTGTTTTTATTGACGACGGTGTTATCAAAGAAAAGAACAATCCGCAGGAGTTCTTCAATAATCCGCAGGACGACCGTTTAAAGGAATTTTTATCAAAGGTTCTTTAATTTTAAACAAAAATCAGAGGATTTCAGTTTTCGCTGAAATCCTCTTTTTTAATTACTTATTTATTTGATTACCGTAAATATATTCTTTGGCTTTTGATATGAGTATTGATTTTTTGTTTGGGACATTTGCATCTACTACAAGCATTAGAAGATAATCGAGAATATTTCCGACATCTCTTCCCTCTTTTACGCCAAGGTTTAAAACATCTTTACCGTTGATATCAAGCTGACTCATCTTAAAACATTCGTTATCTTTGATTATTTCATTAAGATGTATTTTAGCCGTTTTAAGATATCCGAGCTTTTCTTCTCGCTGATATTCAGACTGGGCAGATATATCGGCATATTCGACCTCTAACAACTGCTTTGTAAGGTCTGTACCGAGTACATTCATAACCTTTTTCATAAGCTTTTTACTGCCGTTAAAACGGACATCATGATATTCAATAAGCAGAAGAGTTTTGTTAATAAAATCAGACGGTAATCTTAGTCTGTGCAGAATTCTGTCTGCAATTTTTTTACTTTCAAGCTGATGTCCCTGAAAATGCGATTGACCGCTGTTGTCGGTGGTTTTAACAGAAGGCTTGCCGATGCCATGCAGAAGCATTGTCATACGAAGTATGGGATTCGGCTCAATTGTACCGAGTGCAGTCAGGGTATGTTGCCATAAATCATACGAATGATGAATGTTGTTCTGATTGAAATTGAACATAACGGTAATTTCAGGGATAATAACAGCAATCGTTTCTCGGTAAGCGTCAAGAATTTTTACGGCATCCTTACCGCAGATGAGCTTTAAAAATTCCGAAGTCACACGCTCTGTTGCAATGTTTTTTAGCAAGTCTGCATTTTTAAATATAGACTTTGATGTGTTCTCTTCAATTGAAAATCCGTAAACAGAGGCAAAGCGTAATGCCCGCAAGATTCGCAGAGCATCCTCGTTAAAGCGTGTATCGGGATTTCCGACACAACGGATAATTTTATCTTTAAGATCATTTTTACCGCCGTATGGATCGACAAGACCGTATTCAGCGTTATATGCCATTGCATTTACCGTAAAGTCACGGCGTTGCAAATCTTCATTTATGTTTCGTGTAAAGCTTACGCTGTCCGGATGACGGTTATCGGAATAATCACCGTCAATACGGTAGGTTGTGATTTCATAGACTTCACCGCCGCATACAACGGAAATTGTGCCGTGTTTGATACCTGTATCAAAAGTATGATAAGCCTCAAAGCATTTTTTTGTCTGCTCGGGCAAAGCGTTTGTACAAATATCTGTATCATGCGGAGTCAATCCTAGAAGATAATCACGAACACAACCGCCTACTATAAAAGCCTCATAACCTTGATTATTCAGTTGTCTGATTAATTTTTCAGCGTTTTTGTTTATTTGCATTTCTTTTTGCAGTCAGTTTAAGATGACTTTCCTTTTTGAATTTTTCTATATAGTGCTGTGCTACATTGTAGAGTACATTAAATACAACAAATGTGCCTACAGCAAAGATTACAAGCAATATGATGTTTTCAAATGTAAGCGGTGCAAGTGAGAACAATCCGCCGAAGAAGATTGAACCGATTATTATTCCTGCGGAACATCCGATGACCATAACGGCTATGAGCGGATTGAACGGGATTGATAATCTGATTACAAGCAGCATACATGAAAATGCAGTAAGATATACGCAGAGAGTTGAAAACTGTGCCTGTGGCATATCTGTCATATACTTTAAAATTGCGAGTAATATTGTATCTGCCGAAATACAAAAAGCTGTTGGGAGTGATCTTGCTATTATATTTACGGTGAAATTACCTTTTACTATATCTTTATTCGGTTGAAGTGCGAGAACCAATGAAGGCAATCCAACCGTTAATGCACCGACAAGCGTAAGCTGTATCGGTTCAAAGGGATATCCTGTGCGGAAGAATATGAAGAAAATTGAGAGTATAACCGAATAAATCGTCTTAACAAGATAGAGTGCAGAGCTTCGTTCAAGGTTATTGATTGTTCGTCTGCCCTCTGCCACAACGCTCGGCATTGCGCCAAAGTCATTATTAACAAGTACAAGCTGTGACACATTTCGTGCGGCATCACTGCCTGACGCCATAGCTACGGAGCAATCCGCCTCTTTGAGTGCGAGAACATCATTTACTCCGTCACCTGTCATAGCAACCGAATGTCCGTGCTTTTTAAGGGCAACCACAAGCTTTTTCTTTTGAGCCGGAGTTACTCTGCCAAACACATTACAACGCTCTGCCGCATCTTCAAGCTCTTCATCTGTTGTTACGGTTGACATATCGATTGCATTTTCTGCACCCTCAATTCCTGTATCAATTGCAATATTTTTAACAGTTTTAACGCTGTCGCCTGAAATTACCTTTAAGGTGACCCCTTGTTCCTTAAAATATTTTACCGTTTCATTTACATTATCACGAAGTTTATCCTTGATAAGAATGAGTGCAAGCGGTTTTAAATCATCAGGCAATGAGTCTTTGTCCGGTTCACTATCGCTTTCAGCAAGAACAAGGATTCTGACGGTTTGATTTATCTTTTCAATCTCAGAATACACCTCGGAATACTTTTCTCTGCTTTTTAAAATACATTCAGTCGCACCGACTATGTAGGTCTTGCCGTTTTCAAATGTACCGCCCGACCATTTTGTTTCAGACGAAAAATCGCAGAATTTACTGCACTCATACGGTGAAACGGAATCCGAATAGTCACGCAGTGCATACAAAGTTGCATTCAGTTCATCGGACGCTTTTACAATTGAAGAAAGTGCTTTCTTGATTTTATTTTCATCAGCCCCAAACGGAATAACACCTGTTACCGTCATTTCGTCTGTTGTAAGCGTTCCCGTTTTATCAAGACAAAGCACATCGACTCTTGCAAGTGTTTCAATGCAATACATTTCTTGTACAAGAACCTTTTTAGATGAAAGCCTGATAATTGATACTGCAAGAACAGAACTTGTAAGAAGAATCATTCCCTTTGGAATCATACCGACAAGCGACGCAACAGTGCTGATTACAGCAGACTGCAATGTTGCATCGGGCAGGGTGAATTGTCGAATGAAAAATGCAATGCCAATCGGGAAAAGTACAAATGTACAGATTTTGATAATGAAATTGAATGACTCCATAATCTGAGAATTTACTTTTTTAATATATTTGGCTTCGTTATTTATCTTAGCGGCATAGCAATCGGCTCCGACCTTTACAGCCTGAGCATAGCATTTTCCTGCCGCAATAAAACTGCCCGAGAGCAGTTCATCTCCGACATTTTTTTCAATGAGATTTGATTCGCCTGTAAGCAAACTTTCGTTGACTCTGCAGTTGCCGTCGCATACAATGCAGTCGGCAGGAATCTGGCTTCCTCTTGAAAGCACAAGAATATCATCAAGAACAATCTCATCTTTACTTATTTCTGCAATTTTACCGTTTCTGAGAACATTGATTTTTTTCTCAGACAAAATAGTCAGCTTGTCAACGCTTATTTTGGAACGAATTTCCTGAACTATACCTATAATTATATTTGCGATAACAACACCGATAAAAAGCATATTCTTGTGTGAACCCACAAAAATCAGTGCCGCAAGCAAAATTACATTTATAAGATTGAAAAGCGTAAAAATGTTATCACAAAATATTCTTTTGATTGATTTAGTTTTAATATTAGTTGAAATATTTACCTTTCCCTCATCTATACGCTTTTGAACTTCGGAATCGGTAAGACCGACAAGGTTAGAATTTATGTTTTCCATATATACCTCATAATAAGAAAATGATATAATTTCAGAAAATAATTTACAATGCACGGCTGTTTATCGCCTTTTCGGAAAATCCTCTGCCAGTAACATTTTTAATATTTTCATCAACGCACTAATTTATATTATAAATGCAAATCATAATAAAGGCAACGGAAAGAAGGTGAATTTTTTGCGAAAATTTAAAGAAATTATATCAGTTGCCCTGATTTTCACATTATTATTTACTGTTTCGACTTTTTCGCCTTATGCCGCTGATGATAAAAATGAGGTTTACATTGGCGGTGAGGCTTTCGGAGTTAAATTTTATGCTAACGGAGCAATGATAATCAAGCTTGAAAGCTACTACGACGGTGAAAAATATGTTTGCCCCGCAAAAGACGGCGGACTTAAAGTAAACGATATTATAAAGAAAGTAAATAATACAAAGATCAGCACAAATGAAGAATTAAAGTCTGAAATTGAAAAATCAAACGGCAATGAAATTACTGTTGAAATTGACAGAAACGGCAAAACCGAAAATAAAACCGTTTTGCCGATTAAAAATACCGTGGGAGTATATCTCCTCGGTGCGTGGGTTCGTGACAGCTGTGCAGGCATCGGAACTATGACCTATTATGATGACAGCAATAATTATTTTGCCGCACTCGGTCATGGAATATGCGACTGTGACACGGCTGCTTTGTTACCGTTAAAATCGGGAGAAGCGGTTCGGGCTGAAATCAGCGGCATTGAAAAAAGCGTCTGCGGTAAAGCCGGCAGTTTCTGCGGATATTTTACCGATGTAAAGTTTGGTAATTTGAGCGTAAACTCCCCTTTAGGAATTTTCGGAGATTTAACGAATGGAAATTATAAAAGAAACAAGAAATATCTGATTGCAAATAACGATGAGGTAAAAACAGGAAAGGCTGTTATGGTAACAACGCCTGTCGGAGATACGCCGCAGGAATATGATATTGAAATCAAAAGAATATGCAACCGTGATATGACATCAAATGAAAATTTTGTCATAAAAATAACCGACAGCAGATTGCTCGAAAATTGCGGCGGTATTGTACAGGGTATGAGCGGCAGTCCGATAGTTCAAAACGGCAAAATTATTGGCGCTGTTACCCATGTTTTTCTGAATAATCCAAAAGAGGGTTACGGTGTATTTGCACAATATATGGCAAATCGCTACAATAATCAACACTAAATATATGATGGTTTGTTCATTTTTGATTTACTAACGCAAAATATAAAACTTTTTTCTCAATTTTTTAAAAAAGTTTTATGGAAGGTATTGCCATCTTTACCATTTTGTGGTAATATTAGTACAACAAAAATTACTGGGGGAAATCACAATGAACAACAAAATAAAACTAATCGTAACCGATGACGCTTCCGAATTTACGCAGGAAAATCTTAATATCTTACAGGGTAAGAATATTTCCGTGATTTTCTGCGCAAAAGACGGAGAAGAATTGTGCGATAAAATTAAAAGAGAAAGCCCTGATGTTGTACTGATGGATTCTTTTATGACAAGGCTTGACGCAATCGGTGTTATGAGAAGCATTACACGAGAAAGCACGAAAGTGCCTGTTTTTATGGTATATTCCTCTTTTCACAGTCCTGTTCTGGAGCGTGAAATTATGAATTCTGGCGCATCGTATTTTGTGTTGAAGCCGTATAACATTTCCGAATTAAGCACTATTATCAGCGATTTATCGGATTTGAGCAAGAAAAACAATTTTGGCAGAGGCAGAGTTATCGACGCTTTCGGAATTGAAATGAAAGTGACCGATATTCTCCATGAAATAGGAGTTCCGGCTCACATCAAAGGCTATCACTATCTGCGTGATTCAATCATTATGTCTGTTGAGCATCCTGAAATTATCAATGCCGTGACAAAACAGCTCTATCCGTCGGTTGCCAAAAAGTACGAAACAACCTCTTCACGGGTTGAAAGAGCTATAAGACACGCAATTGAGGTTGCATGGGATCGAGGTGACATTGATGTTCTGAACTCATATTTCGGATATACAATTCACAACGACAGAGGTAAGCCCACAAACAGCGAATTTATTGCCATGATTTCTGACAAATTAAGACTGCAGATTAAAAATGCAGGCTGAAAAAAGAGCCGCTCGTAATGAGTGGCTCTTAATATATTATTTAGTTTTGCCGATATCGTGTCTGTAATGAGCGCCTTCAAAGGAAATTTTTTCTACTGCTGCATATGCCTTTTCAAGTGCCTCATCAAGTGTATCCGCTGTTGCAGTAACACCGAGAACTCGACCGCCGTTTGTATAGAACTTTCCGTTTTCGTACTTAGTGCCGGCATGATAAACGATTGCGCCATCGACACCGCCGTTATCATTAAGACCGAACATCTCTATACCCTTTTTGTATGAAACAGGATATCCGCCGCTTGCCATAACAACACAAGCCGCAGCACCGTTGTCCCATTCAATGTCAAGGTCGGAAAGCTTTTCGTCAATAACAGCCTCACAGATATCTACAAGGTCAGTTTTAAGTCTTGGAAGAACAACCTGAGCCTCAGGATCGCCGAAACGGGCATTGTATTCAATAACCTTTGGACCGTTCGGTGTAATCATAAGTCCAAAGTACAGACAACCCTTAAAAGGTCTACCCTCTTTATTCATCGCCTCAATTGTAGGGATAAAGATTGTATCCATACATTCCTTGGCAATCTCATCTGTATAATACGGGTTCGGGCTGATTGTGCCCATACCGCCTGTGTTAAGACCTTCGTCATTATCAAAAGCACGCTTGTGGTCTTTTGAGCTGACCATAGGTTTTACGCACTTACTATCTGTAAATGCAAGAACAGAAACCTCGGGACCTGTAAGAAACTCTTCTATAACGATATTGTTACCTGAGTCGCCAAACTTCTTGTCCTCCATAATTTCTTTGACTGCTTCAATTGCCTCATCAACAGATTGAGCAATAATTACGCCCTTGCCGAGTGCAAGACCGTCAGCTTTTACAACAACGGGAGCGGTATTTTCGTTTTTTATATAGTCAATTGCTTTCTGAGCGTCATTGAATACTTCATACTTTGCAGTAGGTATGCCGTATTTCTTCATGAGATTTTTTGAGAAAACCTTTGACGCCTCAATAATAGCGGCATTTGCATTAGGGCCGAATGCTCTGATTCCAGCCGCCTGCATAGCGTCAACCATACCGTCAGCAAGCGGATCATCAGGAGCTACAAAAACGAGGTCAATTGCATTGTCCTTTGCAAACTTAACCATATTTTCTTTATCCATAACTCCGATATTAACAAGCTCGGCATCTCTTGAAATACCGCCGTTGCCGGGAGCGCAATAAAGCTTTGTGCATTTAGGACTTTCAAGAAGCTTTTTAATTAAAGCGTGCTCTCTGCCGCCCGAACCAATCATTAAAATTTTCATAACTGCACCTCTATCAGTGATGGAAAAGACGAATACCCGTAAATGACATTGTCATATTGTACTTATTGCAGGTTTCAATAACATTATCATCACGAATTGAACCGCCGGGCTGTGCAACAAATTTAACACCTGAACGCTTTGCTCTTTCAATGTTGTCACCGAATGGGAAGAATGCGTCAGAACCGAGTGAAACACCGTCAAATGTTGCAAGCCAAGCCTTTTTCTCTTCCTTTGTAAGAGGTTCGGGCTTAGTTTTAAAAAACTGCTGCCATATACCGTCAGCAAGCACATCCTCATAATCATCAGAGATGTAAACATCAATAGTGTTATCTCTGTCGGGACGGCGGATGTTGTCAACAAACGGGAGGTTCATAACCTTCGGATGCTGTCTGAGATACCAGATATCAGCCTTATTGCCAGCAAGTCTTGTGCAGTGAATTCTTGACTGCTGACCTGCGCCAACACCGATTGCCTGACCGCCCTTTGCGTAGCAAACAGAATTAGACTGAGTATATTTAAGAGTAATAAGAGCAACAAGAAGGTCACGCTTAGCTTCCTCTGTAAAATTCTTATTATCTGTTACAATGTTCTGAAGGAGCATTTCTTCGTCAATTTTGAGTTCATTTCTGCCCTGTTCAAATGTAATGCCGAAAACATCCTTATGCTCAATAGGAGCAGGAACATAGTTCGGGTCGATTTTTACGACATTATAGTTGCCTTTCTTTTTTGACTTGAGGACTTCAAGAGCCTCAGGAGTATAGTCAGGAGCAATAATACCGTCAGAAACCTCTCTCTTGAGGAGGATTGCAGTCTGAATATCGCAAGTATCGGAAAGAGCCACCCAGTCACCGTATGACGACATTCTGTCTGCACCTCTTGCCATTGCATATGCGCTTGCAATCGGAGAAAGTTCAAGGTCATCTACAAAGTAGATTTTCTTGAGTGTGTCAGAAAGCTCTGTTGCAACTGCCGCACCGGCAGGACTTACATGCTTGAATGATGCAGCCGCAGGAAGACCTGTTGCCGCTTTGAGTTCCTTTACGAGCTGCCATGAGTTAAATGCATCAAGAAAGTTGATATAACCGGGTTTGCCGTTGAGAACCTCAACAGGAAGATCTTTGCCGTCCTGCATGAAAATTCTCGAAGGCTTCTGATTCGGGTTACAGCCGTATTTTAAAGCAAGTTCGTTCATTGGATTCATCCTTTCCGAAAAATAAATTACTTGTTTTTATTGATAATTCTTGACTCTGCCTTATTTGAAGCAATGTCAATATAGCGTACAAAAAGTGAAACCTTGTTATCCTCATTGAGAGAATTCCAGATTTTCTCGGCAAATGTGTCAATATCATCGTTACCGATTTCTACGAGTGTAGGTTCACCCTCAAAGCTCGGAAGCGGATTGCCGTCACTCATATATGTGTGAATGAATCTGCCAAGACCGTTTATCGGCTTGTCATATGTAAATGTGTATCTTTCGCAACAATCGGGATTGCCGTCTGCACTTTTGAGAATTGACATTGCATAGTTCATCTTGCCGTTTTCACACTCAACGATACCTGAAATTCGTGGAGTGTAGTTAGGACCGTCAGGCTCAAATTCTCTTGTTGTGAGTGACTGTTCAAATGTCTGACCTTCATTCATAAGGTCATAAACAGTATCTGTCTGGTCACCGTTAGTAACGATGGTTTTGTTGCCGAGAACTCTTACGGGAGAATAGATGATAAGTGACGGATCAACAAGCTTTGACGGATCAAAAGCCTGAGTTTTGATGCCGTCCTCGGTTTCTGCAAACACTCTGTTTCTGCTGTTTTCGCTTCTGCCCATAATGAAGTATGCAATAACAGCCTTTGAGCCGTCTGCACTTTTGCCGATTACAATGCCTCTGCCCGGATATGAAGTTGAAGCAATGTCATTGTAAAGTGATACAGGTTTCATATTTTTCCTCCGTTAGTCAAGAATTTCGGTTTTATTGTCTTTTACTATAATTTTATCTTCGCAGAAAAGCGAAACCGCCCTTGGAAGAATCTTCCATTCAGCCTGTTCCATAACTCTTTTCTGAAGAATTTCGGGTGTGTCGCCGTTCTGAATTTCAACGGCTTTCTGAATGATAATGGGACCGCCGTCGCACACTTCGTTTACAAAATGTGCGGTAGCACCCGTTACCTTGACGCCTCTGTTAAGAGCCTCCTCATGAACTCTGAGTCCGTAATAGCCCTCGCCGCAGAACGACGGAATAAGCGACGGATGGATATTGATTATTCTGTTTTCAAAAGCAGAAATAAACTGCTTTCCGAGAATTGTCATAAATCCTGCAAGAACAACAAGGTCAACATCATGGGATTTCAAAAGCTCGGTTACAGCAGAATCATACTCATCAAATTCGGCGTAGTCTTTTCTTCTGATAACCTCAGTTGCAATCGAATTGTTTTTTGCTCTTTCAAGTGCATAAGCGTTTGGATTTGAGGACACAACAAGAGAGATTTTTCCGTTTTTAATCTCTCCCCTGTTCTGAGCGTCAATAAGTGCCTGAAGATTTGTGCCGCCGCCCGACACAAGAACTGCAATATTTTTCATTATTCAAACACTACTCCGTCATTACCGCTGATTACTTCACCGAGTACAACAGCGTCTTCACCGTTAGCCGCAAGAACTTCAAGAGCCTTGTCTGCCTCTTCCTTGGCAACGGCGATTATCATACCTACACCCATATTGAATGTGTTGAACATATCGTGCTCTGGAATATTACCTACTCTCTGCATAAGCTTGAAAATAGGAAGAACAGGAATATTGTCCTTTTTGATTTTGGCAGAAAGACCATCTGTAAGCATACGGGGAATGTTTTCATAGAAACCGCCGCCCGTGATGTGTGATACAGCCTTTACATCAACCTTTTCCATAAGAGCGAGAAGAGGTTTTACATAAATTTTTGTTGGAGTGAGCAATGTTTCACCGAGAGTTTTGTCAAGCTCAGGATACTCGGCATTGATTGTTTCCTCGTTGATATCAAAGATTTTTCTGACAAGCGAAAAACCGTTTGAGTGAACACCCGAAGAACGGAGTCCTAAAAGTACATCACCCTCGCAAAGCTTTGAACCGTCAATCATCTTTGGCTTGTCTGCAATACCAACGCTGAAACCTGCAACATCATATTCATCAACAGGCATAAGGCCCGGATGCTCTGCAGTTTCACCGCCGATAAGAGCACAGCCGGACTGAACACAGCCTTCTGCAATGCCTGATACAATTTCAGCTACCTTTTCGGGATAGTTCTTGCCGATTGCGATATAATCGAGGAAGAAAAGAGGTTTTGCTCCACAGCAAATTACATCGTTTACGCACATTGCAACTGCGTCAATACCGATTGTGTCATGCTTGTCAAGAAGAAAAGCAAGCTTGATTTTTGTACCTACACCGTCAGTACCGCTGACAAGTACAGGCTCTTCCATATCTTTGAAATCAGGGGCAAAAAGTCCGCCGAAACCGCCGATGCCTGAAATAACACCGTCAATTTTTGTGCGTGCCACATGCTTTTTCATAAGCTCTACAGACTTATAGCCTGCTGTTACATCAACACCTGCCGCTTTGTAGCTTTCGGAAAAGCTGTTGTTCATTGTAATCACTCCGTCACTTTCTGTTAATTTTTTTAGCGTATTTATCTACAAAGATTGTTCTCGGAATTTCAGCGTCATAGCTGCCCGTGAAACAACCGTCACAGAATTCTATATTTGCACCCTCAGCAATTTTTCTGAGACTGTTTATACTGAGATAACCAAGTGAATCTGCACCGATATATTCACAGATTTCACTTGTTGTCAACTTGTTTGCAATAAGACTTTCTTTATCGTGAATGTCCACACCGAAGTAGCACGGACATATAAACGGAGGTGAGCTGATGAGCATATGCACCTCGGCAGCTCCTGCCTCACGCATAAGACGAACAATATGCTTTGATGTTTCGCCTCTGACGATTGAGTCATCAATAATAACAACTCTCTTGCCTTTAACATTAGCCTTCAAAGCAGTAAGTCTTGTTCTGAGAAGTCTTTTCTTTTTATCTTTACCCGAGCCTACTGTTCTGCCGATATATTTGTTTTTGACAAAACCTGTGCTGAACGGGATACCCGAAGCCTTTGCGTAACCCTGTGCGGCAATAAGTCCCGAATCGGGAACACCGCAAACCATATCTGCCTCAATCGGGAACTCGTCATAAAGAAGTTCACCGGCTCTGAATCTTGCATTATGTACGCAGACACCGTTGATTACGCTGTCCGGTCTTGCGATATATACATATTCAAAAAGGCAGAATGATGTTTTATCGGGCAAAAGCTTTAATTTGTAGCTGTGAAAGCCTTCTTCGTCAACTACTACCATTTCACCCGGCTCAACATCACGGACAAATTCACCGCCGAGGCTGTCGATAACACAGCTTTCGGAAGTGAAAATCCAGCTGTTTTTGAGTTTGCCGATACAGAGCGGACGAAATCCGTGCATATCACGAAAGCCGATAAGACGGCTCGGTGCGCAAATTACAGTTGAGTAAGCGCCCTTGAGCTTTCTCATTGAAGAAAGAACAGCATCTTCAAGCGTGTCTGTTACACATCTTTCGGTTGCAATAACATAAGCCATAATTTCAGCATTAGAATTGGACTGAAAAACAGCACCGCCTGTTTCAAGCTCCTGTCTTATTTCATTGAAGTTTGTAATTGAGCCGTTGCTTGCAATACCGATTGAACCCTGAATATATCGCATAACAAGCGGCTGGTTAGATGCACGGTCGAGTGATTCCGATGAAGTATAACGGACATGACCGACTGCAATCTTACCGTTTGGAAGTTTTTCAAGTGCTTTGGGTGTAAAAATCTCGGACACCATGCCGAGTTCCTTGACAGTTGTAAATTCACCGTCTTTATTCACGGTGATACCTGCGCTCTGCTGTCCCCTGTGCTGAAGGCTGTAGAGTGCGTCATTTGCGGCGGCAACAACATCTATATCGTCATCATTACGGTAAATACCGAACACACCGCACTCGTCATTTACTTTGTCAAGTTTTGTGTCAATATCTACATAGTTCTTAATCAAAGCTCTGCCACCTTAGCCTGCATTGCCTTGTCTTTTTCGGCAACGCCTTTTTCCATATCAGCTTTCATATTTTCAAGCTTCTCTGCAAGAGAATCGTCGGAAAGTGCGAGCATTTCAACGGCAAGAATTGCAGCGTTAGCCGCACCGTCAACTGCTACTGTTGCAACCGGAATTCCTGTAGGCATCATAACCGTTGCGAGAAGAGCATCCATACCGTCAAGCTGAGCCGACTTACATGGAATTCCTATCACAGGAAGGGTTGTTTTTGCCGCAAGAACACCTGCGAGATGTGCCGCCATACCTGCTGCGGCAATGATTACGCCAAAACCGTTCTTTTTAGCCTCTGCCGAAAACTTAATTGCCGCATCGGGAGTACGGTGTGCACTCATTACATGAACCTCATACTCTACGCCAAATTCTTTGAGTTTACTGACAGCCTTTGATACTACGGGAAAATCACTGTCGGAGCCCATAATAATTGCAACCTTCTTCATAATTACTCATAGCCTTTCCGCCCACTTGATAAATTGCCGCAAAAACCGTGCCGTGGGCAGACAAAGTCAGGACAAATATGCCAATTTATGCTTTGAATCGACATAAATAAAGCATTACTAATTAATTATATAAAAAAATCGGTTAAAATTCAATAGTCAGGCGAAATTATTTTTAAAATACCGCCAAAAAGCAAAAAGTGACTGTGCAAAGCATAGCCACTTCATGATATTAATTAATCTCGGAAACATCTTTTCCCTGTTCGATTTTCATGCCGTTATCGGGATCTGTAGCATCAAGATACGGTCTTTCGTTGGAAATTATGCCCTCGTTTGTAACTCCCGCCTCTGCAGCCTTTTTCATACCCGGAAAAAGAAATTCCATCTTTTCATTATCGAATTTTTCATCGAGATATTCTTCAAAGCTGTTTGACGCAGGTACTCCCTCTGTTCTCTGAGTCCATCTTGCCGTAGCTGTTACGGACATAAAGCCGTTGAATGCCATGAATACAATCAGAAATGTTGTAATAATTGCACCTGCTCTTTTAGGGATTTTTTCAATAAGCTTTGCTGTCCACGGATACAGATAACGCACCCAGACAAGACCGAGGAATCCCCAGATAAGGGCATACATAAGATTAGTTCTGCCGTCAAGGTTAAACGGAGTGTCACTGTAGTCCCATGAAACCGTGCCGAACATCTGCTCCTGCAACCACGAACAGAAATACTCAAAACCTGCTCCGACAAAAGCACTTATCACAAAAACAAGCGTATCATTAAGCTTGTAAAGCTTATACAAAGCGGCTGTCAGAAAACACGCACCGCCGCCGTAAACAGGAATAAACGGACCGTAAACCATGCCGACACGCATTTCAAAATGTCCGTCAACGCAGAATGCCCATATTGTTTCAAGAATCGTGCCGATGAAAGAACCGATCACAAACAGATAAAAAAGCTTTGTAAAACAGAATCCGTAAGCAAACGGCTTGTCCTCTTTGCTTTCAAAGGTTTGTGTATATTCTTTCATATTATCCTGCTTAATCTCCTCAATTTTAGCATTAATTTGCTTTACATAAGCCATATGAGTGAGATCGGGATAAGCGTGTGCAAGTCTTTTTCTTAAAATATTTTCTGTAAAAAGTCGGTTATAGTTTTCTTCAAGTTCCTGAATTTCAACCTCTGTTGCACCTTTATCCATAAGCTCAGAAGAATTTTTAAGCTTTGCAATTCTTCTGAGCAGACGGATTGTTGTTATCATTGAAAAAACGTAATCAATTACAATAATTCCGCAGAAGCAAAGAACAAGAATAAGACTTACCCAGAAAGGAATTGCTTCAACGGCTGTGCGAAGCACCGGAATTATCAATCCGACAAGCAGCATACCGAGCAATCCGAGGAAAAGTGCATAAGGAAAAGTTATATAATTGCCTATGCTGAATTTCGACGAAGAAAAATCCCATGGCTTGAATTTGAGAGTTTTTTCTACAAGCACACCAACCACAACCATAAGTGCAGATAATATCAGAGTTGAACCGATGAATAAAATCAGCTTGCTGTTTTCAAACGGTTTTAGTGCCGTATAACAAATAACAGCCGAAAATCCGTACATAGGGCAAAACGGTGATGTCAGAAAACCGTTGTTACTAAATTTTTTCTCAAGAAGAAGCGAACGGAAACTGCTCGCCACCCAGCCAAAAAACGAGAAAATTACGAAGTACCACAACAGGTCGAGTAAAAATTGCATTTCCTATCCCCCACAATTTTATGCAACAAATCGGACACAGAATTCTGTGCCCGAAAAATTGCCGTAAATTTCACATTCTTTATGCCTTTGGCGCATCATCTTTCCAGAGTTCTTTAATTGCAGTAACATTACCCGCAAGTCCCTGAATATCTGACGGAATGATAATCTTTGTAGCCTTGCCGTCAGCGGCTTTACCGAATGCCTCAAGTGATTTAAGCTGAATAATTCTATCGGTAGGAGAAGCCTCATTGAGCATTTTAAGTGCGTCGGCATTAGCTTTCTGAACTGTGAGAATAGCCTCAGCTTCACCCTGTGCCTCACGGATTTTCTGCTCCTTAACAGCGTCGGCTTTAAGAATTGCAGATTCCTTCATACCCTCTGCAACGAGAATCTGACTACGTTTTTCACCCTCCGCATCAAGAATTCTTGCACGGCGCTCACGCTCTGCCTTCATCTGCTTTTCCATCGCATCCTGAATTTCACGGGGCGGAAGAATGTTTTTAAGCTCGACACGGATTACCTTAATGCCCCATGCGTCGGTTGCCTCGTCAAGAATCACTCTGATTTTACCGTTGATTGTATCACGGGATGTGAGTGTGTTATCAAGCTCAAGATCACCGATGATATTACGCAATGTTGTTGCAGTAAGATTTTCAATAGCGCTGAGCGGTCTTTCTACACCGTAAGTATAAAGCTTTGGATCGGTAATTTCAAAATACACAACCGTGTCAATCTGCATCGTAACGTTATCTCTTGTGATCACGGGTTGTGGAGGGAAGTCGATCACTTGCTCTTTTAGTGAAACTTTCTTTGAAATTTTGTCGATGAACGGAATTTTTACATGCAAGCCTGTTGACCATGTTACATGATATGTTCCGAGTCTTTCAATTACATATGCGTGTGCCTGCGGTACTACCTTGACATTGCTTACAATTACTATAAGCAGGATTAAAAGGATAATTCCTAAAATAATAAGTCCTAACATTATTTACCTCTCATTCTGTTACGGGTTCTACTATGAGCTTTACGCCCTCTATTGCAAGAACCTTAACTTTTGTTCCTTTTAAAAGCGGTGCTTTGTCAGACTTTACAGTCCATGTTTCCGCACCGACCTTTGCCTGTGCTGTTTTGTCAATATCGGTTAAATCTGTGAGCATAAACCCGACTTGACCGATGTGGCGGTCTGCGTTTGTTCCCGTTGTTTTGTTACGCCTTTTAAAGCGTTTTACAAGCGGTCGTGTCACAATCAGCGAAACTAGTGACACGACAAGGAACACCGCCGACTGGATTGTGATATCACTTGTGAATATAGTTGTTATTGCGGCACAAACCGAACCGAGAACGAACCATATTGACACAAGCTGCGTTGTAAAGCCTTCGCAAAGCAACATAAATATCGCAAAGCCTATCCACACTATCGGCATATACTGTTCCATAGGGCTGTCACCCCTTTTCGCATAATTTTAACACAATATTATATATTAGTCAAACTATTTTATGCATTCTTTGTTAGATAAATTCATTTGCCTAATCGGCAAAATGCAAAAAGTACAATAAAGTGACCTCATATGGCAATAAAAAATTACCATATGAGGTGTCATAAGAATATTTATTTATGAGTTCGAGTTCGCCGTTCTGTCTAATCTCGGTAATATTGCCGTTGCTATCATAAGAATAATCGTAGGATAAAACGCTGTCACCGCCATATGACTGGTTGAAATTGCTGATAAGATTAGTTGTTGAATTTTCAGCCCTACCGTCTGCATAATCATAATCGGTATTAAATATGTGATAATATGAGTTTTCTCTGGTTGAAGAATAAATCTTAGGACAAGGAGACTCAGAAGAGCCTCCTTGCAAAACTAATAAACTATAATCTTTTATGATGACAAATCAGAATCACATATGTATGAGTACCAATCAAATGAACTATCGGGATATTCCGAAACTTCATTTTTATTTGCAGTAACATAACTTGCACAGGAATAAATTTTATCCGATTCACCTGTTGCTATCTCACCAAAGATAAGATATGCAACATCACCGTTATCGGCATCAGAAAAAATGCAATAATAATACGGCTCAGTTTCTTCGCTATCAGAACTATCCACATTAAACTGCCTAAACTCAATTGATGAACACCAAGGTTTTAGATAAGAGATTTTAAACACATCACTGCTCAAAGAACCGTAACTTTTTATATGGTCTAAAAGGTCACTATAATCTTTGCTTGACAATTCATTAACTTTAAGTGGAGTGTTTTTATCTGTTACTACCGTATAATCCTGAATGTCATCAGACAGCACTCGGTTGGCGTCATCATTATCTGAAACTTTCTCTGTAACGGATGTTTTAGGCTGTTCATTAGAATTATTTTTATTTGTATTTCCTGAACAACCTGATAAAACAACCGCAAACGCAATTAATACAAATGTCGATATTACAGTACAAAAAAGTTTTTTCATATTCAAATTTACCCCCTACTTGTAAATTTTCATTTATTAGTAATAGTATGATGAGTAAGACTGCTATTTGATTATGTGCGGTATTCACTTTCAAGTGAATTGTCGAATATGTAAAGTTCTATGCTTAGAATATCAATTTATATTATTAAATCGTTAAGTCATCATACCAACTTAGACAATCTCATAACAATTAATTGCAAATAACTAGACTTCACTAGGATTTATGCTTAATAGTCCTAATGAGCGAGAACAATAACATAACTATTGCAAATATAAAAAAACAACATGAACAAATAAAAAATACAACTTTCTGCGGAGAAATATATAAATCACCAATTTCGAAAAAGTAATTTAATATATGAATTTCCCCACACATAATTATATTATTCGCTGATACTATAATAATTGATATAGGAATCCATATATTATATCGTTTTCTACATCTAACAAGGCACACTATAATAAATATCATCATAGCTATATTTATTAAAAGCAATCTTGTATTTATATCATTAGATTGTAACAAAGAATTAAATATAAAAGAGTCATTATTAGTAAGACAGTATATCTCTAATAAATATGAAATAAAATTAAATAATAAAACTGCGGTAGAAAATACAATCATTATTTTTTTCATAATAATCTATTCCTCTCAAACATGTAAAAAGAAGACAGCAATCATTGCAATTCCACCTTTTTTCTTATTATTAAAATACTCAGCAAAACCACTCTCTTTATCCAAAGCATTTCTACTATTTGTATGTGCATAATAATAGATATTGTTTTTGGTAATTTTTCCAACCAATACAGTATGGGTTAGTTCCCCATTATAATCAGTACTCATAAATGCTACTGCACCAATTTTTATAGATTTAATGTCTTTTTTCATAGACTTCCAACTTGTATATAAATGTTGTGTCAAATGCATCTTATTAACAAGCCAGAACCTTAACTTTTTTGATATTCTCCAAGTTTCTGAAACTGAATATGTATAACGACCATTCCAATTGGTTGATTTACTTCTATAGCTATACCAATCACCTCTCATCGGAGAAAATTTACCAGCATACAAGCACTGGGATACAAAATTTGCACAATCACCATTTCTATAATAATAGTACTGTGGATTTGGTTTGGCATAATATTTTTGTGCATATGTTATTGCTTTTATAGATAATTTAGTTGAAACTGTACCTGATACATCAGATTTATTTATACAATTATTCTCACAATAAGCAAACATATTAGTACTCAGCGTAGTTCCTGATTCGGTATCAGCATAAACATCAGCATTTAAAAATCTGCCTGTAAATGGATCGTAGTAGCGGGACTGGAGATAGTACAAGCCTGTTTCTTCGTCGTAAACATAACTGCGATAACGGAACGGGGTCAGCTTGCCGACTGTCAGTGTGCCGTTGTTTTCGGTGAGCATATTGCCCCACGCATCATAGGCATACTCTGCAACTGCTTTGCCGTCCTTATCAACAATTTCGGTAATATCGCCCTGCAGGTCTTTGATGTAGTAATACATTGTTCCGTTGCAGGAAACAGACATTACTTCGCCCGAATTATCGTAGTAGAAGAACAGCGTATCGTTGCCCTGAGTGAGTGCAAAAAGATTATTACTGCTGTCATAGTAATAGTTAGTTTTCACTCCGTCAACAGACTTCTGCGTTCTCATACCGTTTGAGTCATAACTCATCTGAATGGCTTTATCGTAAGTGGTTATATCCTTGAGAATTCTTCCGTTCTCCCACTCAAAAGTCATATCATCACGGTATGTCAATGGATTGCCGTTTTTATCATATGTAATACTGTCGCCGTCAAACTCGGTGAGTTTATCTTTCCAGTTAGTGTCACCATACGAATAAGTTCTTGTTTCAAGTAATTTTACAGGTGCCCAGTTAGTTCCGAGTGAATACGATTCCATTTTTTGAATGTTACCGTAGTTATCATAAACTATTCTGATATAGCGACCTGTTCGAGTATCTGCATACCATACAAGCTGATTTAGTTCATCGTATGTATATACGGCTACCTTTTTGCCGTTTTCATACACATTCTCTACATTACCTGTATCGTTGTAATTATAGCTGTAATCCAGAACCCTATCAGAACTCAACTTATAACTAATACCGCCAACCATATTGGTAGTAGAATTGCTTTCACTACCGTGATAATAAGAATACTGCTTTGTAAATACGGTATCACTCTTATTCTGTTTTGTTGTTACAGTTGACACTCTGCCGAAATCATCTGTTGATGTTTCGTTAGTTACACCGTCATTGCTTACAAATGACTTTCCGTCATCGTCTGAGCCTGTTGTAATAGTCTTTGTCTGACCGTTTACAGATGTTTTTTCAACTGTATTGCCGTTTGAATCGGTAACAATATAATGAGTAAGACTGCCGTCTGATGATGTACGATATTCGCTTTCAAGTGAACCGTCAAATGTATAATAGTAATATGAGGTTTCGCCGCTTGAATGATCAACTGCTTTTGTAACAAGACCTTGCTTGTTGTAAATCATCTCGGCAATTTTACCTGTTTCACCTGTGATTACCGAAATATTGCCATAGTTATCGTAAGCATATTCAAGATAATCACCGTTTGCATAAGCAGTCTTTGTAAGATTACCGTTACTGTCATATGTATGACTTGCAACAGTTACATTGCCGATTTTAGTTGACACAAGATTGTAGAAAACATCGTAGTTAAAGGAGTAGTTAAAACCATTGTGTGTGATTTTTGATACAGAGCCTAAACCGCTGTATGTATATGAGTTTTCAGAATCACCGCTTTTAACAGATGTAAGGTTGCCTGATGAATCATATGCGTAGCTTGTCACATTTTCATCAGCGTCAGTAACCGAAGTTACATTGCCGTTGACATCATAAGCATACTTTGTCGTACTTCCCTGCTCATTTGTTTCGGAAGTTACATAATTGCCTGTGCTGTCATATTCAGAACCAGTCTGCATAAACGGTTTTGTTTTGTCAACAGATTCGGACAATACTTCATAATCAACATAATTGTCAACCTCTGTATCATCTGAATCGTTACCTGCACTGACCGAAGAATCATCTTTTGAATCTTCTGATTGTTTAGTCACATACCCCGTTGCTAAAATATTCAGTTCAGCGTTGGTAACTGTCATTTCATTTTCATTATAACCATATACAAATGCAAATGCAACATAATCTATGGTTTCGTCACTATTTTCGGGACTTATTGACAAACTTACCTGCTGATTTTTGGAAGTATTGACATTAAATTCCTGATAGTGCATTTCAGGAGTGCTGTTGTTTTTGTAGTAAATATTGAGTGCAATGCCGAAAGTTCTGTTTTCGTTTGAAAGCGGAACAGAATCAGCCTTTGCAGTACCGTTGATTTTAAATGATACTCCCGCTCTGCCTACTTTTACATTCTGATAGATATATTTGTTGCCGAGTGATGGACTTGATGATGTGCTGTCATCTGTATCATCGCCGTCCTCATCGGTTGAAGTATCGGAAGATTCAACTTCGTAAGTCTTCTTTACTTCTCTGACTACAAATCCCTGTTCAGACTTGATTGCGTTGCCGTAATCGTCATATGAAGTAATGCTATCCATTGGAGCAGTTTCCGTAACTGTTTTGGTGTAGGTAGATGGTTCGGTGTTGCTTTCTGTGGTAGTTTCTTCTGTTGCCGATTCTGTGTTGGAATCATCAACCGCACCTGCTGTACCGCCTATTGTTACAGTTCCGTTGTTAGCTGAAATGCTCTTGTTTTCTTCTGTGAGCCAGTTGTTATTCGAGCTGAAATCGCTGTTTTGAAGAGCGTTGAAGTTGTTGGCACAATTACCCTCTTCAAACTGGATGCAGTCAAACCACGCTGTACCCGATGCGTATCTAATCAAGCCATACACACGGATTGACGCTGTTGTGCTCGGCACATTTGCTGTTACGCTTATTCTCTGCCAATCAAGTGTGCCTGTAAGTCCGATACTGTTGATTTCTTTTACAGTCTTGCCTGATGAATCAAGGCACTTAACTTTGAGGATTGCTCCGACTGAACCGCCACTATAAATTTGCTTTACATTCTTTGTCTTTACATATGCGGAGAAAGTTACATCTTTGCCGTTGAAAGTTGTTTCTTTGAACTGATGAGCAAAGCCTGTAAAGAATGCGGAGTTATTCTCACTTGTCGGATTTTCAACCTTGAGTGAAGTTGTTCCGAGATACTGATAATAACCGTCCTCTTCTGTTGCGGCAGAACTGTCAACCGTTACCTTACCGCCTGTGCTTGTTGTACTACCCTTTGCACCGTTTGATACAAAGTAATACTTACCGCCACCTACTTCTGTCTGCTGTGAGGACTCTGTAATGTAATTTTTAGTGTATGCGTTTGCACTGTTGTTAATTACAAGTCCTGTGTTTTCAGACGAAGTTGCATAACCGTTTGAATTGAGGACAGAAACGGTTGAACCGCTGTTATCGAAAATATGGGTTTCGCTGTGTCCCTGCTTATCCGTAAACACGGTTGTATTGTCGGCATTGTAGCTTATGTTAAGGTGATTTCCCTCTGTTCCGTCAGTACCGTATTCGGTGATGTTTGTTACTTTGCCGTTTGTGTAAGTGAACTTATATGTCGGCAGGGATTTCATATAGCTGTCGGACACACCCGAAATTGAAATCAGGTTATAATTATCGTCATATTCAAATCGTGAAGTGTGACCGTCATTGAATGAAATTGACGAAACCTTATCTCTGCCCGTTGAATAACCAATATCAATTTTTGTGCCGTCGGGCTTTGTAATTCTTGATACAACCTTTTTGCCGTCGGTACTGCTCTTGTATTTTAACTGAACTTCTCTGCCCGAACCGTCCGTGATTTTGGTTAAGTCACCGTCGGTATAGGTATATGTAATAGTATTCTTGTGTTTGTCTTTTTCAGAGAGAAGTTTACCGCCGTTTGCGGTTGAATCGTAAGTTTGTGTTGTTGAACCGTTATCAATGAAGATGTTATTTTCGTCTTTGGTAAGCGTAATGCCTAAGCCGTCTTCATCTTCCCATTTTGCGGTTTCACCCTCTGCAAGTTTAAGGTAATGGTCTGTACCGTCAGCATCGGTATAGATATAGTTGTAGCCTGCTTTGGTAAGGTTTTTGTCAGTCACTTCTCTTACATACTGATTAAATGAGAACTGCCAGCCGTAACCGCTTACTTGAGCATTTTCAAAGGCTGTGTCTTTGTTAATGCTGTTGTATGTTGCAGCAATGCTCAACGGCATTCTTGAGCCTGTTCCCTCATACAAAGTTTGGTTTATTACAAGGTTGCCGAGGTAATCCGATACAGCCGCCTGTGCGTTAGTGCCGACATTGATTGTGTGGTATGAGAGATTGCTCTCCATGCCTGTAAAATCTTTATAGATGAGCATTAAGGCAGGTGTTGTAGATGTTTTTGTATAAGACTTAAATACGACTTTTTTTGAACCGACTGTATCAAGAGCCTCCATGACAAAACCTTTGGTATTGGTATCGCTATACCAGCCTTTGAAGGTGCTTGTAAGGTCAAATGTCAAATACCGATTATCTTCATATGTAAGAGAATCATAATCAAGCACTTTTGAATCGTATTTTACATTCCCATTTGAAGCAGATGTAAGCTTATGAGCATTCACAATGATAGGGTTTTCGCCCTCATCAGCAAACAAATTACTGCCGTTTTCTGTTTCAAAACTATATTTGGCACTTATAACTTCTTCTCCGTTTTCAAGTTTCGGAAGACTATTTACAGTACAAATAGCATATGAATTTTTAGATGTATAGTACGGTCCGTAACTATTTACTGAGCCGTTAGCATTCTCATAAAATGTAAGCTCACTTTTGAGAGTAGTTGTAATCTCAGGATCAATCGTAACAGGGAATGCTCTGCCGATTGTATGAATGAAAGCATAGTCGGCGGTCAGCTTAACCTGAAGATTTGAGCCTTTTTGCTTTACAATCTCAATTTTCATCTGTGTGCTTGAACTGCCGTTTGCATCATACATATAAGGTGCTGAGATTGTGTATATTTCTTTTCCGTCCTTATTTGAAAGTGTGATTGTTTTATCATCTTTTTGCTTTGCGGTAAGGTTCGGAATTTTGTAATTCAATGTAAATTCATTCTGAGCCTTTGAACTCTCTAAAATTATATTTTCTTTAATGCCTGTTGTAGTGACAAAATACTGCAAGTCAACATCGTTGAAAACACCCTTATACAAAGTTTCTGTTGTTATATTTTTAAGCGTAGTAAATTTATCATTACCGCTTGTTTTTTCGTTATTTTTCTTTACATCAGCTTTGCTCTTGCCTGCATTGTCATAACCCCAGCTGATTTTATATTCGTTTGATTGCAGCGAAATCATATTTTTTGACTTTGCTTTATTTGAAAGATTGACCGAAATATCACTGCTTTTGTTTGTATATGAAGAATCGCCCGCTTCGTCCGGAGATGCAGTCTTATCCTCAGATAAAGTGTTGTTATACTCAACCCACTTACCCTTGCTGTCTTTGTAGTGGACAGGTTCGTTGTACTGAGCAATCATCTTTGTTCCGTCTTCAAGCAAAAATTCTTTTGAATTTTCCGTTCTTTCGCCTGTTAGTTCTTTGACAATTTTGCTCTCTTCGGGATTTTCTCCGACAACATTGTCGAATGACGAATATTGAGTTTCCGCCTTTGGCAGTGTCGCCGCTACAACATCAACAGGCAACGATAACCCAACCGTTGCACACAATGATATTGAAACTGCCGATAACATTTTCTTTATTTTTCCATTCATACTCTAACCTCCTGCTTTTTGATTTTGTTAATAAATTTAATGAAAAATTTTCCTGTGGTTGCTTTTTGTGCCTTAAACTATCCTCCTTTCATTTATAAATTATTTGGTAATTGTTCACTGTTTTTAACTGCTATCTTCCTACATTTTGTATGCTATTGTTATTATATATCACATCGAGCAAAGTTGTAAATATATTTTTATGAGTTATTTTATTTTTGTAAGTTTCACCAACACCGACCTCCGATATTTGTATATATTACCTGTTGCAACTACCCTGCCGCCTAATTTTAAGCATAAAAAAAGAGCCCAATGGCTCAGAGGTTAAAAATATTAAATAAGTAATTGTTATTGATTATTATAAATTTTCTAATAAATCTGTGAGCATAAAACCGACTTGACCGATGTGACAGTCTGCGTTTGTTCCCGTTGTTTTGTTACGCCTTTTAAAGCGTTTTACAAGCGGTAGTGTCACAATCATCGAAACAAGTGACACAACAAGGAACACTGCTGACTGGATTGTTATGTCGCTTGTGAATATAGTGGTTATTGCGGCACAAACCGAGCCGAGAACGAACCATATTGATACAAGCTGTGTTGTAAAGCCTTCGCAAAGCAACATAAATATTGCAAAGCCTATCCACACTATCGGCATATATTGCTCCATAGAACTGTCACCCTCCTTTTCGCATAATTTTAACACAATATTATATATAGTCAAACTATTTTATGCATTTTCTGTTAGATAAATTCATTTGGCTAATTTTCAATAATTTTTTACTGTTATTCCGCGTGTCCGTTAATCCTAATCCACTTTCAGCTGACACATTCGCTCTCAAATATGGTCATCCTAACTGTTGCATTTTGACGTAAATTTGGGTGATTTTATTTGATTTAAGCATGGTTGATTGAAACGGAAATGTAATATATCGGATGAGAAAAAAGGATTTAATTCCGCATAATTTTCTAAGTCATAATTTGCATTATGAGAAATTCTCCGATGGCACGGTAAAATGTATCGAAGATGAAATACCGTTTGAACTGCCAGAAGGCTGGGAATGGACAAGATTAGGATGTATTACTGATGTTATTCAGTATGGTTTAAGTAATTCCGCTGAGTCAACTGGCGATTATCGATTGTTAAGAATCACAGACATTCAGAATGGTTGTGTGAATTGGGATACTGTCCCATTTACAAGTACTGATGAACCAGAAAAATATTTGCTCCATAAAGATGATATTGTATTTGCTCGTACAGGAGCTACTGTGGGTAAATCCTTTTTAATTACTGATTTGCCATATGCTTCTGTATACGCATCGTATCTCATTAGAATTAGGCTTATCAATGGTATTTCAGCAAATTATATTTATCATTTTTTTAATAGTTATTGCTATTGGGAGCAAGTTACTGATAAGGCAGTAGGAGTTGGACAGCCAAACTGTAACGGAACTGCATTGAGAGAACTGTTTATTCCATTGCCTTCTCAAGCTGAACAGAACAGAATTGTTCCTGTTGCTGATAAGCTTTTAAAAATTGTGGATACCATTACTTCTGAGCAAGAGAGTTTATCAGAACTTATACAGACTACAAAGTCTAAAATTCTCGACCTTGCAATCAGAGGTAAACTTCTACCGCAAGACCCGAATGATGAGCCGGCTTCCGTTCCTCTTGAACGCATACGAGCCGAAAAAGAAGAACTGATTAAGCAAGGTAAAATTAAGCGTGATAAGAAGGACTCTGTTATCTTCAAAGGTGATGATAACTCTTATTATGAGAAGGTTGGCAATAAATTAAATTGCATTGATGAAGAAATTTCGTTTAAATTGCCGGAAGGTTGGGCTTTTATTCGTCTAAAGACTGCATGGGAGCTCATATCTGGACGAGATTTGTCACCATCAGATTATAACGATAAAAATGACGGGATTCCATATATCACGGGTGCAAGTAATTTCAAAAATGGTCATGTCAGCTTAGTTCGTTGGACTCCTGTACCGCAAGTTATTACTCAAAAGGGAGACTTGCTTCTGACTTGCAAAGGAACTATCGGGGAAATCGCATATAATAACTTTGGGAAAGCTCACATTGCACGACAAATTATGGCTATTCGCAATAATTACAGCCTCAATGTTGATTTTCTTGCATTATGTATTGAATATTCAATGACGAAAATCAAACAAGCCGCCAAAGGACTTATTCCTGGAATATCTCGTGAAGATATTCTTAATTTGGTTATACCTATTCCACCAACCAAAGAGCAAGAAAAAATTTGCGACAAGCTCAAAGTAACTTTTTCAGCAATAAAGCATATCGAGAAAGCGTCTTAATTGAGACTCTCTTCGATTACAGCAAAGTGGCTTAATGCAATATTTATAGATTTATCAATGCGTTTCTGTTCAGATAAAGGAGGAATTGCAATGAGCATTTCCTTCAACGTAAGCGGCTTCAATTCCTTTTGGTTTGTTGAACCTTCACCCTTCTTTTCAAGTACGCTTTGATGGGCTTTCATAAACGCATATAGGTAATGTGAGTTAATGCAACTAAAACTACGAATTACCGTAACATGAGAATCAGGAACAATTGAAAGACCTTTAGTATTGTCAGTATTCCTATAAATCCCCACTCGACCAAGAGTGCCGGTTCCGGTAGAATTGATTACCGTATCACCATCTTGCATGTATTCATCATCTGGGTAACGTTTCAATGCAGTTTCGTCAAGATACTGTGCTAAGCTTACATCAATGCTGTTGTGCTTTGTGTTACATTTTTGAGCAAATACAAGCACATTACTATTTTCTGTATATTTTGGAGATTTTCCACGGCGAATTTCTTTAACACAGCAGTTTTCTAATCGCATCCAAGTCCAAGTATCAGGAATATTATATGGTATTTCTTCGTCAATACAGAATACCTCTTCACCAATCTTCTCATAATAAGAGAAGTGTATACATCTTCGATATAATATTAGAGCGATATTCTCGCAAAAATAATATAACGGAGGTGTCTTTTTATGAAGACAAAACAAACATTTGAAGAATATTTGAGAAAGGAAAATCTGTCCGAAAATACAATTACATCGTATCTGTGGACAGTGAATTATTTTACTGAGCATTACGATACAGTAAATAAAGAAAATTTACTCACTTATAAAGGCTACTTAATGGAATTCTTCAAGCCCAAGACTGTAAACTTACGCATACAAGCAATAAACAAATATCTTGAATATTTAGGAAAAGAAAAAATAGCATTAAAGGCTGTAAAGGTACAGCAAAAAAACTTTTTGGAAAATGTTATCAGTAATGCAGATTATAATTTTTTGAAAAAGCAACTAAAAAAAGATGGCAATATGGAATGGTATTTTGTTGTTTGGTATTTGGCTGCTACCGGAGCAAGAGTAAGTGAATTGATACAAATCAAAATTGAACATATCGAAATCGGCTATTTTGATTTGTACACGAAAGGTGGAAAATTACGACGACTTTACATACCAAAAAAATTAAGGAAAGAAACTCTTGAATGGCTGGAGAAAACAAACCGTTCTTCTGGCTATCTGTTTCTAAATCGTTACGGCGACAGAATTACTACCCGTGGTATTTCACAACAGCTTAAAAATTATGCAGATAAATACGGTCTTGATAAAAAGGTGGTTTATCCTCATTCATTCCGCCACAGATATGCAAAGAACTTTCTTGAAAAACACAATGATATTGCACTACTTGCCGACCTTATGGGACACGAAAGTATTGAAACAACTCGTATTTATCTTCGTCGTACTGCAAGCGAACAACAGGCTCTTGTAGATAAAATTGTTACTTGGTAAAAAGATAGCCGCCTCCAATTTGATGGCGGCTGTTTGCTAAAGTAATGCATTTGAAATTAAATCAAGTTGTTTATATACGTTAGTGATTCGCTTAACTATTCTTTCTTGCTCCGCTAATGGAGGCAACGGAAAAATTGCTTTTTTACCATCTGCCGTTCCTAATCGTGGCATTTTTACACCATATGAACAACGGTCAGCATATGCAAGAAATGTTTTTGACATGATATAATAACGTGCGTACTCAGGAATTATACAATTTGCAAATTCTAACGGGAGAATTTCAGATGTACAGTATCCATCGTCATCTGATAAAACAACTTTATTCAGATAGGGACGCAGCTTACTATATAATACTTGCCCAGAATGAAATTGATGTTTTGTACTGATGGAATTCCTTTGAAATTTTTTAATTTTCTTGAAAATTCTACCTGTATCTTTTTCTATATCATCAAGGTCAAGAATCCAAGCATCATCTGCTATATCAGCAGTATCAACATTTATGCAGTCACCATAATTACATACTTCACCAAGGCGACATATTTCCCATGTTTCAGGGAGATTATCAAATTGCCAAGCATCAAAAGATTCTTCAAGTTTTCCAGTCCTCAGATAATAAGAGTTATCATCACCTTTGAAGATAACAGAGTCCTTCTTATCACGCTTAATTTTACCTTGCTTAATCAGTCCTTCTTTTTCGGCTCGTATGCGTTCAAGAAGAACGGAAGCCGGCTCATCATTCGGGTCTTGCGGTACAAGTTTACCACGAATAGCAAGATCAAGAATTTTTGATTTAGCATTTGTAATAGTTGCTTGTAAGACATCTTTATTAGATTGAATCTGAATTACTTTTACAAGCGCTCGTTGCGCTGCATCAACTATACGTAATTGTTCATTCTTTGGTGGAACAATGCATAAATAATTCGTTGCTGCAGAAATTGTAATTGTGTCAACCGTTGTACCTTTAGAGTTATCTCTCATTTGTGATTGAACAAAGCTTGACTCCAATAAGATTTTAGCGAATTGAGAAACAAGTAGTTTGTTTTTGTTTTCAAAACAAAGTACACTTGCATCCTTATAGTAAAATAGGTCTTCGGGCTTTACGATATAGACTTTTCCTATTGTACCTACACTAGAAACCATCAGATCACCCGATTGAGGTACACCATAATTTTTCTTCAATTCAAGATAATGTTCTTCTGAAATAAATAGTTCATTATCAATAAAATCATTCTCAGATAGTTTTACAATTTCTCGTGCTCTATAAAATGGAATTCCCTCATTTTTCCAATCGGATTGAAGAACTCGTTTACTTGAACATACATTCAATAAATCCTTCAACCTTGCCCATTCCCACCCCTCAGGTAGCTCAAAAGGAATCTCATCCTCAATACATTTTACAGTTCCATCCTGAAACTTCTCATAATGCAAATTATCATCAGCTTTAAAGATCACTGTATCGTTTTTTATATCCTTAGGCTTTAGCTTTCCGTCCTTAACCATTTGCTGTTTTTCGGCACGGATACGTTCTAACAAAGCAGAAGCAGGTTCGTCATTTGGGTCTTGAGGCACAAGTTTACCGCGGATAGCCAAATCCAAGATTTTTTGTCTTAATGCTTTGGTATCCATCACTCGTCCACCTCGCCTATTATTTTTTCCAGTTCAGCAACAGCATTTGCGATATTTGATGACTTCTCTTTAATTTCCTGAAGCAGTTCCGCAAGGGTGCGGTCATCTGTGCTGTCATTACTCTTCATCCATGTAATATCAAGGCTTGTCTTATCACGAGCCATAATCTCATCAATAGTAAATTTACGCCATCTGCCGTTAGGGTTTTCTTCACTGTATGTTTCCTTACGCTTGCTTAAATCTCCATCGGCATAGCATTCGATAAACTCATCAAAATGTTCTCTCTTAAGCGGATTTGTCTTACCGAAAGAAGGCATATCGGAACGCAAATCATAAATCCAAACTTCTTTTGTATTATTCTTATCGATCTTACCTCTTGTGAAAAATAAAACATTAGTCTTTACACCCTGTGCATAGAAAATACCCGTAGGCAAACGAAGAATCGTATGGAGATTGCACTTGTCCATCAAGTCCTTACGGATACGCTCTCCATCGCCATCAGCAAAAAGAACATTATCAGGCAAAATAACTGCCGCACGGGATTTACCGTCAGTTTTTAAGCTACGATAGATGTGTTGAAGAAAGTTAAGCTGTTTGTTGCTTGTCGGGAATGTGAAATCATCGCGTGTTGCACGCTCTCCGCTTTTCTTTGTTCCAAATGGAGGATTCGTTAAAATTAGGTTATATCCTTTCATTGATTTTCCGACATTTGAGAGAGTATCACCCAAAATAATCTGACCGTCAATATCGTGAAGCATAGCATTCATCAAAGCCAGGCGGTGCGTATCATGTACAAGCTCGCAACCGGTAAACGCTTCTTCTTTCTCAAATTTTGCCATATCAGCATCAAGTGAGAAGAAATCATCTGTGTTATCTCTGACATATTGGCTCGCAGAAATCATAAATCCAAAAGTACCGCAAGCAGGGTCGTTACAACGCTCACCCGGCTGCGGCTTCATAAGATATGTCATAACATCAATCAGTACACGAGGAGTGAAATACTGACCGGCTCCCGACTTCTTTTCGTTAGCATTCTTCTCCAAAAGTCCCTCGTATAGATTGCCCAATCCCTCTTCACGGGCAGAAAACCAATCCAGACCATCTATAGTATTGATAATCTTTTCAAGGTTCTTCGGTTCATCAATTTTAGTAGCCGCACCCTGATAAATTTCACGCACACGACCGGTACAGTAAGTTCCAAACAAGCGAAGTATAGTTTTGTAATAGTTATGAAGCTCTAAGCCTGACTTACTGACTAAATTATCCCAGCTATATGCCTGAACTATTTTCTTTTCGCTGTTCTGCGTTTCTTCTTCAGGTGTAAGGTTATCCCCTTGTTCAATAGTAACACCTTCGGCAAATCTACCCTCTGCGTTGGTTTCTTTTGCCATTTTTAAAAACAAAATATATGTAAGCTCTGTAACATACTCGTGATAAGTGATACCGTCGTCTCTCAGCACATTGCAGAGCTTCCAGAGTTTAGATACGATTTCCTGTGTATTCATGCAGTTTTTCCTCCGTCATCATAGAGATATGTATTTAATTCCAAAACAATGCTCTCAAGCTGATTTTGGAATACTCTGTCAATTTTTTTGAAGCCGCCTTGTTCTTTAAATCGAACATCTTCATCAAAGATTTTGACATTCAAAACAGATTCATTCATTAGATAGGTTTCCATTCGCTTAATCCAGTTCATTTCCTGTTTCGAGAATCTATGAGCCTTTACAAGCTTTTCAACTGCCTTACGAATTCGTGCTTCATGACTGATAAGTACTGAGCCAATAGCATAGCGGCGAATTAAACTGATAATGTCTGCCGCAATCTCCTCGTTAGTCATCTGAGAAATAGCAGTATTAAGCTGCTGTTGTGTAAATCCCTCCCTGTCCAATATTAATCGCAGAGATTTCAGGTCTTCACGAGTGAGGTCTTTAGATCTTGTGCAAACAATATTTAAAGCCGCAATTTCATTCATATTAGTATTAACATATGCCGAGAATGCATCAAGATAATCTTCAGGTTTTTCGCCGTTGCCATAACCACGGGTATGACTAATCAACTCATCTTCCTTATCGGAGATTACAATAGATCCACCGCTATGACCTTTCTTTTCATCAAGCAATCTGAAAAGTTCCTTGTTTGCGAGAATTCTATCCTTTGCCACATCGTTAGGCTCATTTTCCAGTTTTTCTATGAACTGAGTAGGATCCATACCACCAGACATATCAATAAAATGAGTTACCGTCTCACTACTCATTTTTCTCTTTTTACGCTGTAGCTTGGCAATAATCTGGTTGATTTGATTTTTAACCTTTCCCCCGTTATCAAGAACCTCTAATCCTTCGATAAGCTGCGTAAATGTAGTGTTTGGGTTAGTTACAACTGACTTCATGGTATTAACCGGTTCAAGGGAATCATAGACACCAACAGGGTCATAGATTTCAAAGTGTGTCTTATGTATATCAGGGCAAAGTCTTGTTGCACGACCGAGCATCTGCTCAAAAAGAATACGAGACTTCACTCGACGCATAAATACCAATGTAGTGATTTCAGGCACATCTATTCCTGTTGTAAGCAAATCAACAGTAACAGCTATGCTTGGATAGCGTTCATTCTTAAAACGCTTAATAGCCTCCTGAACCTTTTTCTTATTTCCGCCACCAACACTTCCTGTGATTTTCATGATTGCATCATTATCTACACCTGTCTCGGAATAGATTTCTTTAAGGATAGATACAATCATATCAGCATGCTGGTCGTTTACGGCATAGATAAGCGTTTTTCCCTGTTCTTCAGGAGATTCAGGGTCAATATCATGTGCGATTTCTTCAAGTACTGTTCTGTTAAAAGGTTCTGTAATCACTTTTCTATTAAAAGATTCAATATCAAAATCCAACTCATCATCCATAAGTTCACTGTTAGTAACCTCTCCTGTTACTGGATCATAGATAGTTACCGTATCGCCGGATTTATAGTGTATTCCTTCAGTGCTGAGTTTTGTTTTCAATTCGTGAGGTGCATCATGATCTACAAGATAACCTTCGATAACAGCTTCACGATATGTATACTTAAATATTGGTTCTCCAAAAATCTTGGTAGTCTGTAACGCCGGAGTTGCGGTAAGTGCAATCTTTACAGCATCAAAATATTCAATAACATAACAGTATTTACTCTGATAATCTGTCTGGTCACGATAAAGCACCTCATCCTCGCCAATCTCTTTATCAAGGATATAACCACGATGTGCTTCATCTACTATAATCAGGTCATAATCAGAAACAGCCGGCTTTGTATCTTCTGTATTGTACAGAATCCGCTTTATCATACTTTGAACAGTTGCAACATGAATACGAGTTTCTTTATCAATTTCCTTATCTTCAAGACCTTTAATATTATAAATCTCATCAAGAGTCATAAGATTTTCAAGCTTAACTTCTTCAAAGACATCCTGAGCCTGTTCGCCGAGTGATGTTCTATCGACAAGAAACAGAATTCTGCGAAATCGTTCTGTTTTTAAAAAACGATATATCATTCCAAGTACAGTTCTCGTCTTGCCTGTTCCTGTTGCCATAGCAAGCAAAACACTTTGTTTACCGTCAACAACAGCGTTTTCTGCTACCTTAATAGCATTGAGCTGGTAAGGTCTTAAATTCAAACCTTCTTTATCTGTCAAAAAGTCAAACGGCATCTGTTTTAGATTTTGATTCTTACTTTCTGTATCCTGTACCAAAAGTGCTTTGATTCCATCAGGGCTCATCCATCCACGTAATGCTCTTGGCAAATTACAAGAATTACGTAAATCTAAGAACCAAATACCTGATTTCGTCTTATACTGTTCCAAATATGGTCTGCCGTTCGTAGCAAAAGTAAACGGAACCCTATATTTGCCCCAAGTGCCAATCTGATACTGACTGTCCACCTCACGAATATTTTGAGGATATTCTTTACACTGATAATCAATAACCGAAGGAATATCCTTATGGATTGCTTTCGCTTCAATTATGGCAACCAACTTTGTTTCAACAAACAATGCATAATCAGCATAACCTTTATTACCAACCTGAGAATCGGTAGGCCATTCTGCAATTGCCATATTTCGACCCTTTTCAGGTCTTGTTCCTTTAGAATATCTAAGCTGTTCTGTATCAGCTTCCCAACCGACTTTACGGAGTTGCTCGTCAATAAGATAGCGAGTTTCCGCTTCAGACTTCTGACGATTTCCGGCAGCAACCGCAGATTGTTTCTTACGTTCTTCTTGAGAAATCTTAGGTGCAGATGCAGCCGCTTTTTCTGCTTTTTTTGTCAGATTGTCCTCAATTTTCTTTTCATTTTCCTTATCAACTTTAATATAATCTGTTGTTGAAGGTTCAACAGGTGTAACAAATTGTTGATTTTTATAATTCCAATCGCCGTATGTCTGCATGAACCATTCACAAAGACTGTATGTCATTTGCAAAAGAGTCTTTCCTTCATCAACAGAACCATAATTTTCATGAGTAGCTTTATTACGAGCTTTTCTTATAGCATGAAGAATGTCACAAAGGTCACGGGGAAGCAGTCCTTCTCGCATAAGAGTATTAATACGGGTAATGGCAGTATTTTCATAAGGCAGAGCAATACCATCATAAGTAAACATCAAATTGACAATGGTCTCACCTATCATTCCCAACTTAATCAGACATGAATTAGCATCAGAGTAACAGTATTGTTCAGCCAGCTTTCCAAAATTCGCTAACACAGGAAAATCCTTGCTTAAAAAGTCAAAATTTGATTTCATGTTTTACTCCTCCTCAGCTTTCATCGTATTTTAAGGTAAGTATGCCATCCGCGATACAGTCCAATTTTCCGCGTAGCTTTCCATTGATATATATCCAATTCTTTTCAGTCTTACGATGATATTTGCACTGAATCCACACATTTTCATTAACTGCGATGTTGTCCGTCTTCGGTCAATCATCATATGGAACAGTTTATCGTAACAAATTCTCATGACAAAACCTTCAAACTTCCGATAATACATAATTATGAGTGATATTATATCACTATTTATCGAATTTTGCAATGTTTTAGAATGTAGTAAGCAATACCGTAAATACACCAACAAGAAAATACAACTAAAGATTCTCCCTACTTATCAAAACTCTGTATTATTCACTTACAATTATCATTGCCCTTGATCCGACAATTTCAAAAATACATCACAACTAATCTGATGTCCTTCTTACAAATTTTTGTATTGCGGGTTGACAAATTTACGCTTAGATATATACTAATATTACTAAATGATGTTGGTTCTTGACTTAGTAATATTTTTTTGGAAGGTGATAAGATTATGAGTACCAATAAGATTACTTGTTCATTTACCGTTGACCGTGATATTTACAACGCTTATAAAAGCATTGTTGTAAAAAACGGCGAAAATGTAAAAGACAACCTTAACCGTTATATGTTAAATGTCATTAACTATGAAACTCCAAATGCAGATACAATTTCTGCAATAAAAGAGGTTGAAGAACTGAAAAAGAATCCAAGCAATAAAACCTATGCTTCATTTAGCGAGCTTTTAGAGGATATTACCAATGAGTAAATTAAGAATTGTATCGTCGCAAAATTCAACAGAGATGTTAAGCTGGCAATTAAGCGTGGATACAATATTCAATTACTTAACGGTGTCGTTGAAATGATAGCTGAACAGCATTAGTGATAAAAAACTTATTTTGCACTCCAAAAAGCCGGAACACAGCGATTTATTTTAGTTTTTTCAAGGCAAGGCATTTTTCGCCTTTTTAATGTCCAACAATAGTTTATGCAATATACTAACAAATAAAAGAAAGGACCTTCCCTAATGATAAATTCATCAGAGAAGGTTCTTGTTATTTTCTTACCATAACAACAGCCTGTTCACCAAGTCATGTGTAACGGAACTTACAATTATTTTTGAATATCGGATTAGCACATTTGTTTACAGATTTTTAGGTAATACATTTGAAGTCTTTCTGGGCTTTTTAACACTATATATACATTACAAACATTTTTTCGCCGTTGTTTAAAGTGTATGTTTCAAGCACCAATAGTCATATTCCGGAAAACTTATTGAGAAATGTTGAACCGTCAAAACACTGTCATTTCCATTCCTCTCCCAATTGAAGAGTTGTTTGAATTTCAGCTAGATGAGTTGCTGTAAAGGTTATTCTTTTGTCTCCAATAGGAATTTCTACATTTTCTACATTTTGTGTAAGAATTCTTGCTATAAAGTCATTCCATACAGAATCAATGTTCCTTAACAATATAAAATCTTTACTACATTTTAAGCATAGACTTAAATACATCTGTTCCCAGCCGTATTTAGGATTTTTTTGAACATTGTTTTTCTCAATATAAATCTTTGGAACAATTTCCTGACACATTTGGCAAAAACAATTCCGTTCATTTTCTTCGCTTCTATACATAGTTGTTGTATAGAAATCTTTATTGACAGGAAATTTAGGTTCATACACTATTCGGTTGTTTTCAATATAAGGATTAGGATTGTTTTTGAATTTATTTTGTATATGTTTTCTAAGTTTTACTAAATTAACAACTTTCTTACCTGGAATTCTTCATAAGAATAATTATAATCCGTCTTACTGAAAAAATATTGTAAATGGAATTTCTCTATTTGCTTATCCGTAATAATTTCATTACGAATTAGCCCTTCAAGAATTTCCATACCGTAAGTAAACTCATTCTGGAAGTCTTCAATATCAGTATCTGAAATGGATTTTAGTTGAAAATCAATATCATCATAGTGAATATCCAAAATATCAGAACAGCCTAAATATTTTGCAAGATTCACAAAATCATCAGAAACCACCAAGTTCTTTATAGTTTCACCAGAAAGAATCAATTTCTTATTATTGACGAATTTGTTTCCTTTATGATAATTTCCGTTAACAAATTTCATTGGAATTTCTGATATCATTCCTTTTAGAGTATTATGACATTTATTAAAGTTTTCAGAATTATTCTTATACTCATTAAGAACATAGATAGCTATTTCTTCATCAGTTCTATTCGATTCAATATATGCTATTAAATTCTTCTGATATATACTATCGTAGACTTCTTGTATAAGTTCATTAATCCTATAGTTTGGTCCGACAATATCCTGTGCACTTTTATAATCTAAAATCTTTGTTTCAAGAATCTTGAAATTCTTATCAGAAATTTTAGTATCATGAGTATATATGTTGTTGCTGTAGAATTCATACCTTACTCCACTTGAAGTACGAATTGGAAAAATCGGTAATTGCTTTACCATATCATAAAGTCCATTACTTTTAATTTCTTGCTGAGTAGAAAGAAGATTCAAATATGAATATAATACTTTTCTGACTTTTTCATCATTAATAAGTTCTTCAGAAGCCTTTTTAATACAAGATAAATTTTCTAGAATGTTACTTATACGGCATCCAATAGCTTTAAGCAACGGAATATATTGTGTTTTCTTATAAGTATCGATAACTACTGCGGTAGAGCTATTTTTAATATCTGTATTTTTATAAATATAAGATATGACTTCAGGCACAATTATACAGTTTTTGCTTTTAATCGAAACAAACTTGTTAGTATTAAGAACCGGCAATATATTTGCTTTCTTTAACCTATCTGTCCAATTAAATCTATTTAAGTAAGTATCTGAAAAATTACTATATGAGAAATCATCATTTTGCGATGTAAACTTGACATACCTATATACATCAATTCTTTCACTTTCTTTTTTTGTATTCCATTAGTTCAAAAATTGCTTTATAGATAGATCGTTCATAAAGCATTACTGCCTTTCTTTGATAATAATATTATGCACAATACTTATAATACATTAAACTGTTAAAATTATGTTCACAGGAATTTTAGGCATAAAAAAGAACCCTATGGCTCGAATGTTAAAAATATTAGATTTGCTATTGTTATTGATTATCCTCATTTTTCTGAAAATTCCTTGCTTTTGAGATTAAAAAAATGTAGCATTTTATTCACTCCAGGCTGAGCAGAACATTGATCATTTCACTTTCGCCTGTCTGTGCCTGCTCTACAACCTCACAATTTTCTCAAAAACTTCTTTTCCTCGCTTTCGTGTGGATAGTGGCTGTAAATACGGAAGCCACAAAAAGCCGCCGCACCTAACAGGCACACGGCGACAACCATACAGATGATTTTCGTATATTTCTTCATAGCGTTATCCTTTCTTATTCTGTTTTAGGGGCAAAAAATAACGCCCACATTTTCCGTGAGCGTTACTGTTGCAATATTGTTTTCAGATACAAAATGCGGCATAGAGAGGGACGATTTTTTTGTTATCCTCAAAGCCGAAGTTTTTGGCAGAAAGCTTGATAGCATAAGCGGGCTTGTAGATGTCCATATAGACCTTCAAGCTCTTTGCTCTGGTGTTGTCGGCGGACTTGACCTCAATAGGAATAAGCTGACCGTCACGCTGAATGATAAAATCAATTTCAGCTCCACGCTCGGACTCCCAATAATAGGTGTGGTAGCCGTTAATGGTAAGCTGCACATTGACATAGTTTTCCGCCATACCGCCCTTGAAATCGTTAATTTCCTCTACCATATAGAGAATATCATTGGCGGCTAAATCTTTCTTGGCACAAAGCAATCCTAAGTCGGACACATAAATCTTGAACGCATCAATATCACGGTAGTTTTCAAGCGGCTTTTTAATTTGCTCGACCTTATAGACCTGTGACACGATACCGGACAGGCAGAGCCATTCAATCGCATTTTCAAATTCGGAAGCCCGTCCGCCTTTCTTAATCAGCTTATATTGGAAACGGGTATTCTTCTTTGAGAGCTGAACGGTAATGTTATCGTAGGCAAGTCTGGTTTTCTTGATTTCATTCAAGTTGTTATACTTGCTCATATCATTGAGATAGCTTGCAAGTATCGTGTCCTGCGTATGGCGGACAAGGATATAGTCCTTTGTTTCGGCAAACTGCATCACGCACTCCGGCATACCGCCGACCACAAGATACTGACGATAAAGCTGCATTGCGGCATCGTGTAAGGCAGACGGCAGGGGCGTATCGGTTTGGAAGCACTTTTTAATCTGTTCTACCAAATCGTCCTCACCGAGAGCCAACATAAATTCCTCCATATCCATAGGATAAAGCGTTTTCATATCGACCTTTCCTACGGGAAAAGAGAATTTTGCTCTGTTGACCGCAACACCGAGCAAGCTGCCTGCGACGATGATGTGATAATCCGGAGCGTTCTCGCAAAAATATTTGAGCGAAGTCAACGCCCTTTCGCAGAGCTGCACCTCATCAAAGACTATCAGAGTTTTTTCCGTTACGATGGTCTGACCTGCGATATGAGATAAAATAGGTATGAGATAATCGGGGCTGATGTTTTCCTCGAAGGTTTCATTCAGCTTTGGATTGGTTTCAAAGTTGAAGTAAGCCACATTTTCATAGTGAGTACGCCCAAACTCCAGAATGGAATAGGTCTTTCCGACCTGTCTTGCGCCCTGTAAAATAAGGGGCTTGCGGTGTTCGCTTTCTTTCCACGCTTCCAAGAAGCCCATAATCTTTCTATACATAAGCAGTCCTCCTTAAAGGTACTGACCATAGTATAGCAGATATTCGTGTAAAAATCAATGAAATTTCCTGTATTTTTCGCACTAATCAACATGATTATTTTCGTCAACCTCTCACAATGCGACACGAACACCGCAATTTTTGCATTTTATTCCTCTCCAAACTTAGTCGTCATCGGCTTGTAAAGCTCGGTATTGCGGGGAACTTGTCAACAAACGGCACAAGAGAACTGCCGACCTTGAGAATCCCCTGTCCTGCGCCGACATTCGTGATATAGCTGATCTGAAGGTCGGAGATATTAAGGAGCTTGGTTGAGCATGAAGCTTGCTAAGTCCACCGTTTTTGTCACCCATTCTTGTAACACGAAAAATGAGTTTACAAGAATTTTAGGCATAAAAAAAGAGCCCAATGGCTCAGATGTTAAAAATATTAAATAAGTAACTGTTATTGATTATTCTCAATTTCTCGATATACTCTTGCTTTTTAAGATTTAGAAGAAGGTATCGTTTTATTCACTCCATGCTGTGGAGGGAAGTCGATTACCTGCTCTTTTAGTGAAACTTTCTTTGAGATTTTGTCGATAAACGGAATTTTTACATGCAAACCAGTTGACCAAGTTACATGATATGTTCCGAGTCTTTCGATTACATATGCGTGTGCCTGCGGTACTACCTTGACATTGCTTACAATTACTATAAGCAGGATTAAAAGGATAATTCC